>CAMCWF010000017.1 GCA_945882095.1 Chryseobacterium gleum | reverse complement strand
CTGATCAATCCCAATTCCCTTCCTGTCTGACCTGCTACCGAAGTGTTTTCATCTGCGCGACGAAGTAAGTAGGGGAGGACTTCTTTAACGGGTCCAAAAGGGACGTACTTCGCCACGTTGTACCCTGCATTTGCTAGGTTATATGAAATGTGATCGCTCATGCCTAAAAGTTGGGCGAAAAAGAATTTTTCGTTCGCTGCAGACAGTTGTTTCTGCGACATTAACTGGGTCAACAGCATGGAACTTTCTTCGTTATGAGATCCTGCGCACAGCGCAAAACAATCCGAATGTTCCACCATAAAACGCAGCGCTTCGTCGTAATCTCTGTCAGTGGAGGCTTTGTCAGGTTGAATGGGGGAGGGATAACCCATGGTTTGTGCACGTTCGCGCTCTTTTTCCATGTAGGCTCCGCGTACCAGTTTAACTCCGTAAACAATGTTTTCTGATTTCGCATTGTCGCGTTGTTCGTGTAGAAAAGCAAGACGATCGTGCCTGTACATCTGAACCGTGTTGTAAATGATGGCTTTTTCTTGGTTGTATTTGCACATCATTTCAAAGGTCCAAGCGTCCAATACCGGTTGTATCCATGT
Source organism: Chryseobacterium gleum (assembly GCA_945882095.1). Classification (GTDB taxonomy): domain Bacteria; phylum Bacteroidota; class Bacteroidia; order Flavobacteriales_D; family Crocinitomicaceae; genus UBA952. The sequence goes on along the minus strand of CAMCWF010000017.1, from coordinate 50,310 downwards.
TTCCTCTGCGTCAATAAACAGGCGGACTTGGTGTTTTCCAGCCGCTTCACAAATTCGTTCAAAACGTCTCTTAATCGCATGGATTTCTTCGCGTTGTCCTTCGGTTGCAACTTCAGGTGATTGAGAGGCTGTTTCCAGTAAATCCAATCGTCCAATTCCGGTCATTTTGAACACCGCAAAAGGAATGTTGGGTTGATTGCCTGCTTTTAGAATGGTAGAAATGATGATGTCGGTTGTGGTTTCAAAATCTTCGTCAGAGGTTTTTCCCTCCACAGAATAATCTAAAATGGTTCCAATCTTAAACGCGGAAAGTCTTTGCGTGGTCGACTCACATTCGGTAATGTTTTCCCCTCCGCAAAATTGCTTAAAAATCGTAGCCTTGATGATTCCTTTGATGGGAAGCTTACATTTTATCGCCCAATGGATCGCCCATTTACCGAATTTCACGAGGCGTGGATAAGCCATTGCCTTGAATAGCCACTGTGCCCTTTTGATGTCCGTGCCGCTTTTTGCTTGAAAGGCAATTTCTGTATTTGTAAAATCCACCATGTCGCAAAATTAAGACTTTTTCCGACTGAAAATTCTTCACAAAGATTAATTACTTTTGAATAAAAAAAGCATGATTCACCAAGGCGAAGGGTATCTTATCGAAATTGAATCCTTAGTGAAAAGCCAGTTTCCTAACCTCCTTGATGAATATGTCAACCAGAAAATAATCATCGTTGTCGATGAAAATACCCACGATTGTTGCCTGGATTATTTGATTACCCATTTTCCGCAATTGGAAAGCGCTGAAATCATGTTGCTGCCAGCGGGAGAAGAGAATAAGGTTCTCGAAATATGTTATCAAGTATGGACGGCGCTTTTAGAATACAAAGTCGGTCGGTCTGATTTAATCATCAATCTGGGTGGAGGCGTTGTGACAGATGTAGGAGGTTTTATCGCTTCGGTTTATAAGCGAGGCATTTCTTTTGTTCACATTCCCACTACTTTGTTAGGTATGGTCGATGCTTCCATCGGCGGAAAAACAGGAGTGGATTTGGAAAATGTTAAAAATGTCATAGGTAGTTTCGCAAATCCCAAAGCCATATTCATTGACCCAGCCTTTCTTCAAACACTTCCAGGCGAAGAAATTTATAATGGCTATGCAGAAATGCTCAAGCATGCCTTGATTTTGGATTCGTCCCATTGGGATAAAATCAAGGAGATCCTTCAAGAAACAGACTTGACCACGCAAGCAAACATTTCTCATTCCATACAACTGAAACTTTCCATTGTAACCCAGGATCCTAACGAAACAGGACTTCGTAAACTTCTGAATTTTGGTCATACGGTTGGACATGCTTTAGAATCTTATTTTCTGGGAACTTCGCCCATTTCGCATGGTCATGCCGTAGCGCTTGGGATCATCGCAGAAAGTTTTATTTCCTTCAGAAGGGGAATTTTACCAGAAGCGATGTATGTTGAAATTGAAAAAACCATCATTCGAAGTTTTCCCATGATTGTCATCCCCGAAAATGCGATAGAAGCAATCATTGGGTTTGCATTCAACGACAAGAAAAATGTGAAGAATGAACTGCGTTTTGTCTTGTTGGAAAAAATCGGTCAGGCACAAATCGATGCCATTTTCACCACTGCCGAGATGGGGAATGCCCTTCTGTATTTGACGTTGTTGGCAGAAGCGAAGAACTAAAAAAAAAGCCTCAAATTGAGGCTTTAGAAATCGAATGTCAAAATAACCTTATCGGATAATGGTCATTTCATCCACAATGTGTTTCGCGCCAGCATACTTGTCAATGATGAAAAGTACATAACGGATGTCCACATTAATGGTTTTTTGAAGTTTGGTATCAAAGATTACATCTCCTGCCATTGCTTCGATGTTTCCGTCAAAAGCCAATCCAATCAATTCGCCTTTACCATTCAACACGGGCGAACCTGAGTTCCCTCCGGTGATGTCGTTGTTGGTTAGGAAGCACACAGGCATGTATCCTTGTTTGTCTGCATATTCACCAAAATCTTTAGATTGATTCAGGTAAATCAAACGCTCCGGAAGGTCGAATTCTTCATCTTTTGGTTTGTATTTTTTGATGGCCCCTTGCAACGTTGTATAGTAATTTTGGGCTGCGTCGTTTCTTTGGTCTGCTGGAAGTGCACTTACGATTCCGTAGGTAAGTCGCATGGTACTGTTTGCGTCTGGATATTTCACTGGGCTTAATTTTGATTCTCTCATTCCTTGTACCAATTTCCTGTACGACGAAGCGTAAGATGCTTGCAACTTCATAAGTTCAGGGGTTGTGTTGCTCAAATGGGTAAACAAAGCGTTTGAAAACTTCATCATTGGATCGCTTGAAAGGTCAGTGCTTTCATTGTTCAAGACCATCGCCCTAAGTTTTTCGGGGTAAGAAAAGATGGAATTGATCAGAATGTTCGAAACGATTTCAGATGCATTGGTTTGTCCGCTCAACATATCTGGCATTTTGTATTTGGCTTTTTGAAGGTAAAGGTCCAAGCCATTTAACAATAGTTCTTTTTCTGCAGGTAGGTCTATGGAAGCGTAAAACTCATCGATGGCTTTAACCATGTCTGGGGTCATTGATCTTCTTTTGGCATCGTCTGCTTTTGTGAAATCCATAAGTTTTGCACCGAGGGATTTAGAAATGCCTGCAAATTCAGAAGAACGAAGTAGGATGGACAAATAGTTGTCATGTCTGGATTTTTCATTGGTTGCAGCATAAAAAGCGTTGATGTTGGCAATCACATCTCCATAGGTCTTTTTGTTTTTGCCTTTGTTTGCCCACGCATTGAATTTCGCTTCGTTTTCCTCTTTAGCCTTGGCTGTTTGAAACGCGGTTAACGCATCAATCATTCCTTGACGGTTTTTCCAATAGTTTGCAAGGCGTGCATATTTTGAAGCGTAGTTCAATCGTACATTTGGATCTGCATCCATGTGTTTTTTCATGGCATCCATGCTTGTTTTGGAAGCTTCCACCCAAGCTGGATAAGCGAATTTCACGTTCTGCTCAATGCCTCCCGCAGGCAACCAACGGTTGGTTCTTCCAGGGAAACCAAGGATCATAGCGAAATCACCTTCTTTTACCCCTTGAATGTTTACAGGTAAATGAACTTTGGGTTTAAGGGGAACGTTTTGCGAAGAGAATTCAGCTGGGTTTCCATTGGCATCGGCATAAATTCGAAACATGGAAAAATCGCCAGTGTGACGTGGCCATTCCCAGTTGTCTGTATCACCGCCGAATTTTCCAATTGAATTGGGAGGGGTTCCCACCAATCGAACATCTTTAAAATCTTGGTAAACGAAATAGTAAAACTCATTCCCTTGAAAAAACGAACGTACGCTAACTACATATTTTCCGCCTTCGCTGTTTTCTTTTTCGATCAATGCGATTTCTTCTTTGATTTTCTTTTCGCGATCTGCTTCGGACATAGAGGCGTCTACTTTTCCTAGAATCCTTTTGCTCACATCGTCCATGCGTACAAAAAAGCGTACAAACAAAGCGTTGGGTTTTAATTCATCGCCTTTGGTTTTAGCCCAATAACCGTTGGTTAGGTAATCGTTTGCTGGGGTAGAAAGTTCTGCAATGGCATCATACCCACAGTGGTGATTTGTTAACACAAGGCCTTGAGAGGAGATGATTTCTGCGGTACAACCACCGTTGAACTGAACCACTGCGTCTTTTAAGCTTGAATGGTTTACGCTGTAAATTTCTTCAGCCGTCAATTGCAGTCCCAATTTATCCATATCTCTGTGATTCAGACGTTCAATAAACATCAAGAACCACATTCCTTCGTCAGCATGGGCAAACAAGCCTACGAACATGCAAACAGCAAATAAAGTACGTTTAAGTTTCATCATTTTCATAAATTTTAAGTGCCCTAAATTATCAATTTTAATTTACTTTTCATCTGTACCGGCTTTTGCGGATTTAATGCGTTGAATCATTTGTTTTTTGAGACGGCTTAGCGATTCTGGTAAAATACCTAAATACGAAGCAATTTGGTGCTGTGGGACCATTTGCTCAATTTTGGGATGTCGTTTCAGTAAATCTAAATACCGATCCTCTGCGCTTGCGGAGACCGTTAAGAAAAATCGTTTTTGCAAAACGGAAAGTGTGCGCTGAGCCATTAACCTGAAAAGGCGTTCCATTTTAGGTACTTCTGTAAAAATCGCTTCGATGTCAGCGTGGTTAAATGCGAGGATATAACCATCTTCAAGCGCTTGCACATTCAATTGTGACTTCGTGGAGGAAAGAAAGCTTCCCAAATCCCCAACCCACCAATCCTTGAACCCAAAATAAAGCACATGTTCCAACCCTTTTGGATCGGTGTAGAAAACCCTAAACGCGCCTGCCACAATAAAACCTTGTTCAAAGCCCTCATCGCCTTCTTTGAGAAAAAACTGCTTTTTGGAAATGGATCGTAAATGAAACCTGTCTTTAATGAATGAGGCATCTTGATCTGACAAAAGAATCCTGCTTCCGATGTAATCAATAAGTTGGGATTTCGCGTTCATTTCATTCATGATACTGCCATTCTAATTCGCCATTCCTTCGGATATAAATTATTGAAGCGATTGCCAAGGTTTTTAATAAGTCCCAAAACACTGTCTCGATAGGTTACAACGACAAATCCTTTTTCTGCAACCAAGGGAAAGGTATCTCCGTGTAAGTATTTCCTGGCATCAAGAAGCGAGAGTTCCACGCGAGGGAGTGTGTTGATAAGTGCGGTGCTTAACGCAAATTCATGGGCGGGAACAAATCCTTTCATGGCGGTTTCACCCAACAAAGTTCCTTTTTTCATAAACCTGAAGTCTCCTCTTAGCTGTTCGTAAACAGATAGGGTTTGCTGCGACATCAAGTACGTTTTCTCATCCTCTTGTACCAAACCGTCATTAGCATTGATTTGAATGTAATCCGGTAAAACCGCTGTTTTAATGGGGGGGTGCTGTTTGTTTTTTCGCAAGGAAGGTTTGTCGTTTTGGATTTTTCTAAGCAAACAAATGTACAATCCCTCTGATTTTGATATGCCCGGCGCAAAATAGTAACCTAGGGATTGTTCGCTGGGCAAAGCGTTGGTTAAAAAGGGGAGCGGTAAGGGTTCAAGCGCATGGTTTTCAATCAAGTGTTGAATGATTTTCTCGTTTTCTTCTTGGTTTAAAGTACAGGTAGAATACATCAAATACCCATCCTCTTTCACCGTATCTGCAAGTTGGTTTACGATATCCAATTGTCTTTCAGCACACAATTTCACATTGTCCAACGACCATTCCGTTCGTGCGTTTACATCCTTACGAAACATGCCCTCTCCAGAGCAAGGAGCGTCTATGAGGACCAAGTCAAAAAGGGCTTTGTGTTTTGAAAAGGTATGCACTTCACTGTGGGTGACCAAGACATTTGAATTTCCCCATTTGCTAATGTTTTCCGCCAGTACGTTGCAACGGTGACGGTTCATTTCATTGGCTACCAAAACGCCATTTGCAGGCAGTGCTTCGAGCAAAGCAGTTGATTTTCCGCCCGGAGCTGCGCAGGCGTCAAGTACAATGGGATTTTCAGGAAGGTTAAGGCTTTTAACAATTGCGTATACCGACATGGAGGCCGCTTCTTGGGGGTAGTAACTCCCCGCATGAAACAAAGGGTCTAAAGTAAAGTTAGGTCGTTCTGACAGGTAGTGTCCAAGATTGCACCAAGGTACTTCTTCTCCAAGTTCGAAGTCCAAGTTTGTTGATTTGTTGGGATTTACCCTAATCGACGTAGGTGCTGATGTATCAAATGCTTCGAGTACTTTTTGACCAAAAAGAGGTGATTTTGAAATCCGCTCAACAAAGGGAATAGGGAGGGGGGTCAGCATGGTGCAAAAGTAACTTTTATTATGCGTTTACTGTTTTGGGTTGCCATAAATTTTTGGGACAAACATACCCCAGGAATGCCCAAAATTTCACCGTTTAGGATTGCGATGGGATGAGAAGCTTTTTTATTTGATTCAATCCCGAAATCTTTAAGGATGTCGCTTATTTTCTTCGATCCTTTTAATCCAATGGGTTTCATTCTTTCGCCGGCTTCCCAAGGTCGAAGTTCAATTTCATGGGTGAAATGCATGCCGTCAATGTACCAAACGTCGCGATTGAATGATTCTGGCAGCGAGGTAGTGACTTCGGTTTTGACGCACAATTTGGGTGGAAGAACGTTTGAAACAAGCGCTAAAAAACGGGATTCTTTGACAATTTCTTTAAAGTATGCGCTTGGGTTTTCTAGGATCAGTTTTTTTCCTTTTTCGGCTTTGGTTAAATCCAACAGGGCTTGAAAATGCACAGAAGGAATGGCGCATAGTTTCATCGCTTCGTGAAAGACAATGGAATTGTTGTTCGTATCATCCAATTCAATTCGTTGGGTCGAGCGCCATTTGTCGGAAAGTTCGACCGCTTTTACTTTTGCAGCAATCAATTCTTCTTGAAAAACCTGTTGAAGCAAGTGGACTTCTGAATCGATTTCTGGCATTTGTAAACGAAGGAAGGGGAGTGCTTCCTGCCGAAGAAAATTCCTAGCGTATTTTGGATTTTGGTTGCTGGCATCTTCTCTCCATTTAAGTGCGTTTTGTTGGGCAAATGCAAGGATTTCCGATTTGGAATAGGGGAGTAGGGGACGTAAGATAAAGTCATTTTTCGCTGTCATTCCGGCCATGCCAGAAATCCCACTTCCACGAAACAACTGCAGCCAAAATGTTTCAATTTGATCCGTTAAATGATGGGCCGTAATCAAATACGATGAGGGGGTTTTGTCGGCATGAGACTTGAAATAAGCATAGCGAATTCTACGAGCTTCGTTCTGGAGATTTCCTTTGTTTTCAGCCAGGATTTTTCCTAAATCAACCCGTATGCTTTCAAATGGAAGTCCGTGGGTTTTACAATGTTCAGAAATGAAGGTTTCATCGCCATCACTTTCTTCTCCACGGAGTTGATAATTCACATGGAGAACGGTAAAAGGTACTTTGGATGCAGCAACCAATTGCAACAAAACCATGGAGTCCAAGCCACCGGAACAAGCCACAAAAAAGTGTTTTCCTTGGGATTGCTTGAGGAAGGTTTTCAGGTTTTCAATCATGGTTAAATTGGATGATTTTCCCGATTTTCGCAACGCATTCTTCATATTCCTCGAGTGGGTCTGAAGCCATGGTAATGGCACTTCCAACCGCACAGGAAAGGTATTTTGTAGCTGGATAATAAGCCAAAGAACGAATGACCACATTGAAATCAAAATCGAGCTCCGGTGTAATATAACCGACGCTTCCAGAATAAATCTCTCGGGAAAATTCTTCCGCTTCGTCAGAAAATTTAACAGCATTGAGCTTGGGCGCGCCTGTCATAGAACCCATTGGAAACATCGCGGCAATGACATCCTCAAATCTAATTCCATCAGGGAGGTCGCATGCCACGGTTGAAATCATCTGATGTACCGTTTTGAAAGAATAGATTTCGCACATCTCTTCCAACCTAACGGATCCCCGTGCAGCTATTTTAGAAAGGTCATTCCTTACCAAGTCTACAATCATAACGTTTTCCGCATGCTCTTTTTTTGACGATTTAAGTCGTTCGATGGACGAAAGGTCTTCGGCCTCGTTGATGAATCGGGGAGCGGTGCCTTTGATGGGTTGCGAAATGAGTTTGCTTCCTGACTTTTTCATGAATCGCTCCGGACTTCCGCAGGCAAGCCAAAGGTTCTCGGTCACCACCATGGCAGAAAAAGGCGCTGTGGTTTTTTGGTTGACATAATGGTAAAGAGCTATGGGGTCAGTAGGTTCTGCCTCTTTCAAAAAGTATTCTTGGCAATAATTGGTCTCGTAAATGTCACCCCTTTGAATTTTTTCTTTAAGTAGGGCTACTTTTTCCAGGTAGGAAAGCTTGGAGGTACGAGCTGTAAACAAGGTTAAATCTAAGGGTTTTGGGGTTTTAAGCGCTTCGTAAATACCGAGAAATGCAGGGTAGTCGACTGAAGATGTTTCTCCCTGCACCAACGAAAAGTCCTTTCCTGAAATTTTAGCAACAAAGGTTGGAATCCAAAAGTGGGCTTTGGGCAGTTGAAGGGAAGTGTTTTCTGTTCCGCCCAAGTCCATTAAAAGGATCCGAAGTTCGTAAGACAGGTAGCCAAAGACATAATCTTTGTTTCCATGGCTAAGGTATTCCGAAAAATCTTTGAGAGATTCTCTTGATTCGATGATCCACTCTTTTGTACAGCCATAAGCAAGCAGGGCCGTACCGTCGTTTGAGTTTAAATAAGAGATGTACGCTGGTTTCACGTGAGTATGGGGGTGAGTTTTAACAAGTCCACTTTCATTTTAAGGGATTTCACAGAAACAACGGCAATGTCGTCTGTAAGTGATTCTACCACAGCTACTTGTCGAGACCCAATGACCCTGACTTTGTCTCCCACTTGAAACGTAATCTTTTCTTTTGACGCGTTTTCCTTGACAGGTGTGGTGGTCGCTTTCTTTTGGGGTTGTGATTTGGTTTTCTCTTTCAGCATGTAGCCTCTAATTTCCTCAAACAACAAGTCATTGGCAGCTTTTTTTCGGGGGCCTGCATGGTACCTTTCCAGGTATTTTTGGAATTTTTGACCCAATTGAATCCACCTTGTATTTTGTTCCAAGAGCCCTTTGATTTGCTTCGATTTCTGTTGGAATTCTTCAGATTTTAACTCATTTGCCTTCAGCGAAGCCGTCATGCTTTTCTCACTTTCTTTGTACTTCGCAATGGATTTTTGTAAGGCGGTTTTTTCAGATTGAAGCGAGCCCAACAGTTGGTTGAATTTAACGGTTTCCTTGCTCAGTTTAGATTTTGCGCGGTTTATGATTTCTGCGTTGATTCCATTCATTGAAGCTACTTCGAAAGTAAAGGAACTTCCTGGCTGACCCAATTCCAAGGAAAACAGCGGCGTTAATTTATGTCCATCGAAACGCATAGAACCATTGAAAGATTCAGGCAATTCAGCTGCTTTTCGCTTGATGGATGCATAGTGCGTGGTAAGGATTGCAAAAGTTTTTGATTTATACATTTCCTCAAAAAACACTTCCGCCAAAGCGCTGCCCAACTCAGGGTCCGATCCCGTCCCAAATTCATCCAAAAGCAGCAAGGTTCTTCGGTTCGCTACTTCAAGAAAATACTTCATTCGATTCAATCGGTAAGAGTATGTACTTAATTCATTGTCAATGGATTGATTGTCACCAATGTCAGAATACAATTGCTGAAATAGACATGCTTTTGAATTTTTATCAACCGGTATGAGCAGGCCTGCTTGAAGCATGCATTGAAGCAATCCACACGTTTTAAGGGTGATGCTTTTTCCCCCAGCGTTGGGACCAGAAATCACCAACATTCGCTGTTTATTTGAGAGTCGGAGCGTTTGAGCGACCGTGTTTTTCTTATTTTTTTGGTTGTTCCAACGTAGAATAGGGTGGAATGCATCTTTCCAGTCCAAGGTCAAATCATCACAAATCTCTGGTAAAATGGCATTCATTTCATCGGCCAACTTGGCTTTGGCATTGACCACGTCCAGTGCAATCAACGCTTTTTGATAGTCGTTAATCAATGGAAAAAAGCCCCTTAAAACCTTTGTCAATGCTTGTAAAATTCGATAAATCTCCTTTTTTTCATCATCAATTAGCCACGCCAATTCATTGTTTAAGCTTGCGTTTATTTGGGGTTCGATGTAGGTTAAGCTACCGGTTTTACTCGAGCCTAAAATGTTCCCAGGAACCTTGCGCTTGTAGGTGGCTTGTACCGTCAACACACGACGTTCGTGAATAAAACCTTCGTAGGTTTCGCCCAAAACACCTTCTTTAACCAATCTGCGCATTTCTTTTTCAAAGTTGCGGTTGATTTGGTTTCGAATTTTTTTGATTTCTGCACGGATTTCCAGCAACAAGGGCGAGGCATCATCCTTGATTTTTCCGCGTGGATCCATTACTTTCTCTATGGGCCGAATGATTTCTTCCGTATAGTGACAGCTCGAAACAAGCGATTGTAGCTTTGGAAATGCTGTGTTTTTTTCAAAGAATTTCAGAAGGGCATTTACCAATTCACTGGCGCGCTTGATCCTGAAAATTCCTTCAATCGATATGGCAGAATCTACGATGCCAAGTATTTTTAACTCAACGTCCAACGATTCGAAATCCATGGCAGGAAAAACCATGTTGCTTTGCCTGATGTCAAGTCGTTCGCTAACCGTCCCTAAATTGAAAATGATGGATTGAAAATGGTTTGTGGGAACCAAGTTTGTCAAGATGTTTTTCGCATTTTCACTCACAGCGTATTCCTCCAATCTTGATAGAATTAGCGGAAATTCAAGTTCTGTTAATGTTTGCTGATCCGTAAACTTGGGTCTCATGCTGCAAAGCTACTATTTATACCCTTTCAACTTTGTAATATAATTAATATTATGTTAAATAGCATTATAACTATTACCATCACAATGGGTACATGATCTCATTCAGTCTTGCCAGCTGTCGTAACCCTCTATCAAATCATAAACGGTTTTGTAACCGGCTTTCTTAAGTGCCTTGGCAGCTTCTGCACTGCGTCCTCCAGCTGCACAATAGACCAATAGAATTTTACTTTTACCAACTTTCCCGGTAACATTCTTAACAAATGAATCTGAGAAATAATTAAAATTCATGGCTCCTTGAATGTGTCCATCCTTAAATTCTTCTTGGGTTCTGACATCTAGAACCACTGCCTTGTCATCCTTCATGTAATCTTTAAAGGTTTTCTGGTCGATTTTCTTTTGTCCAAAAGCTTGAAGAATGGTCACTAAAAACATTAAAACAAGGATCGTATTTTTCATTCGAATTATTTTTGCAAATTTACCCAAATTCATTCTACATAACTGAAAATTATGCCTATTTATGCTTTTAATGGTTTCATTCCAGTGATAGATCCGACAAGTTTCATTCATCCTACAGCGAGTATTGTCGGCGATGTGATCATCGAAGCGGATTGTTACATCGGTCCAGGCGCTGCCATTCGTGGGGATTGGGGACAAATACACCTAAAAAAAGGATGCAATGTCCAAGAAAATTGTGTGGTGCATATGTTTCCTGGCAAATCCATTTGTTTTGAATCCGGCGCACACATGGGGCATGGATCCATCGTTCATGGCGCGAATCTCAAGGAAAATTGCATGATTGGTATGAACGCAGTAGTCATGGATGGTGCCGTTATCGGTAAAAACAGCATTGTGGGTGCCTTGAGTTTTGTGAAATCGAGCGAAGAAGTACCCGAAAATGTCTTGTTTGCAGGCAATCCCGGGAAAATAATCAAAACACTTTCCGAGGAGATGATTTCTTGGAAAACGGAAGGTACGCACTTGTATCAATCCTTGCCTGCCGTTTGTTTCGAAAGCCTTAGGGAGGTTGAACCGTTAACAGAAATCGAAGTAAATCGACCGCAACATGTCGAAAATTACCTCACCTGGAAGGAAAAAAAATAGCTTTGCTAACTTTTTATGTCCTCAATTCATTTACTTCTTGTAATTTTGACACCCGTAGTTACATTTTATGTCCAATTCAACCAAGTATATTTTTGTAACCGGGGGAGTAACATCATCACTGGGAAAAGGAATCATTGCAGCATCGCTGGCTAAACTGCTCCAAGCGAGAGGTTATGCGGTCACGATTCAGAAATTAGACCCTTACATCAACATTGATCCAGGAACCTTAAATCCATACGAACACGGCGAATGCTTTGTCACTGACGATGGTGCGGAAACGGATTTGGATTTAGGTCACTATGAACGATTTCTAAATGTAGCCACCTCTCAGGCCAACAACATTACCACAGGTAGAATCTACCAAAATGTAATCGAAAAAGAACGACGAGGCGATTATCTTGGCATGACCGTTCAAGTGATTCCTCATATTACCGATGAAATAAAAGACCGCATTCAGGAAGTTGCACAGAAAGGCAATTACGACATCGTTATTACAGAAATTGGTGGAACGGTTGGTGACATTGAATCCCTCCCCTACATTGAGGCAGTGCGTCAAATGATGTGGGAATATGAGGATGATTGCATCGACATTCACCTAACCTTGATTCCCTTTTTGTCCGCAGCTGGAGAATTGAAAACCAAACCAACGCAACACAGTGTAAAAGCTTTGCTTGAATTAGGCGTACAGCCTGACATACTTTGCTGCAGAACAGAACATCCATTGGACTTAAACATCCGGAAGAAAATAGCAAGGTTTACAAATGTTTCCATTAACGCAGTTATCGAAGCCAAAGATGCTTCCACCATTTACGATGTGCCCTTGTTAATGCAAGCAGAGGAATTGGACATCGTAGTTCTTGAAAAATTAGGCCTTTCTAAAAAACATTCACCCGATTTAAGTCACTGGAAAGCCTTCTTAGACAAGCTTAAAAACCCAAAATATTCAGTAGACATCGCATTGGTAGGAAAATACGTCGAATTAAAAGATGCCTACAAATCAATTTCTGAAGCCTTGATTCACGCAGGCGTTTCGAACGACACCAAGGTAAATGTACATTGGATTCAATCGGAAACCATTACCTCGAAAAATGTCAGTGAAATTTTAGGTGAAATGGACGGAATTCTTGTCGCACCAGGCTTTGGGTCACGTGGCATTGCGGGAAAAATTGAGGCAGTACACTTTGCACGAACGAAGAATATCCCATTTTTTGGAATATGTTTAGGAATGCAATGCGCTGTAATTGAGTTTTCCAGGAACGTTTTGGGCTACAATGATGCCCATACCATGGAAATCTCTCCCGACACACAACATCCGGTGATTTCCTTAATGGAAGAACAGAAGTTTACGCGAAATTTAGGTGGCACCATGCGACTTGGATCGTATAAATGCCAAATCAAACCGAACTCTAAAATCTCCTTGGCATACCATGCGGATTTTATCAACGAAAGACACCGCCACCGCTATGAGTTGAACTCTGCCTATCTGGGAGAACTCGAGAATGAAGGTATGATTTCTACCGGTAAAAATCCCGAAACGGGTTTGGTTGAGGTCGTTGAAATCCCTTCCCACCCTTGGTTTGTTGGCGTTCAATTTCACCCAGAGTATAAAAGTACTGTAGATAACCCCCACCCCCTATTCTCTGCTTTTGTGGGTGCGGCATTAACAAATAAACGATAAATGGATAAGAATACCACGATTGGATTGGTCTTGATTGGTCTTGCATTAACGCTTTTCACCGTCTTTAATCAGCCTAAGGTAAACCCGAAACAAACCGCTAAAACGAATTCGGAAGCCTCCGTAGAACCTAAGAAACAAGCCAAAGCTTCCCCAGAGAAAAACAAGGTGGGAAAAGACAAGGCCGCAGCGGTTAACCCAACCTTTGTTTCCAAAAAAACCACAACATACCCAATGCCTGTGGTAGGTGTTGAAACCCAAGATTTTGTGCTTCAAAATGAGAACCTACACGTTACCTTGAACAACAAAGGTGCGATGGTCAGTAAGGTTTATTTGAAAAAATACAAATCATACGATGATTACGTCAACAAAAAGGACAATTCTCTGTGCTTATTCAAACAAGGAGATGCCCAGAATTACCTAATCATTCCAACGGAAAACGGCATTGTATCTACCGAGAATAAAGTTTTTACAGCCAAAAGAAAGGGAAATGGATTCACTTTTACCTACGACCTTTCCTCTCCTACCCAAAAAGAAAAATCCATCGTGATTTCTTATGCATTGGACAAAGGAAATCAACTGAAGTATGACATTCAGCTTAACGGGTTCTCTGCATCATCTAAAGCCAAAGCGCAACTTAAGTGGACCGCTAGTCTTCGCAGAACCGAACGAAAATTGAAAGAACAACGAAAAATTTCCACGGTATGCTACGATCAAGCCAATGATGGTTTTGATTACCTAAGTGAATCCTCTGACGATTACGATAAAATCAGCGACGATGTAAATTGGGTAGCCTACAAACAAAGTTATTTCTCTTCTATTCTACATCCAACTTTGGGATTCAAGAAGGATAGAGGAAGCATACAAGTAAAAAACTTTGAAGAGGGCCAGAAAAAATTCAATACCCACATCAAGGAGATGAAATCCTTGTTTACCTTGAAATTTAATCCCGACAATAAGGCTACTTGTCTTTGGTACTTCGGGTCAAATGAATACAAGCAATTGTTGAGCTTCCATGCGGACTATGATGATATGTTGAATTACGGATGGGGATTGTTTCGTTGGATCAACCTGTATGCAGTACACCCGATTTTTGACTTTTTAATTCACAATGGTGTGGGTGCTGGATTGGCCATCTTGTTTCTCACCATGATTTTGAAATTGCTCTTGATGCCTGTGCAATGGAAAATGTTCGTTTCCTCTGTGAAGATGAGAATCCTTAAACCGGAAATCGAAGACATTACTAAAAAGTACCCCGACAAAGACCAAGCTTTGAAAAAACAATCTGAAATGATGAGTTTGTATAAAGAATCTGGAGCAAGTCCACTTGCAGGCTGTGTGCCGATGTTGATTCAAATGCCCATTCTAATCGCCGTCTTTCGTTTCTTCCCCGCCTCCTTTGAATTGCGTCAACAACCTTTTCTTTGGGCAGAAGATTTGTCCTCTTTTGACTCCGTTTGGGATTTTGGTATTAACCTTTGGCCTTATGGTGACCACATGAGTTTGTTTACTTTGTTGATGTCAGGTACAACCTTGCTCTATACGTTTATGAACAGTGGAAACGTTCAGCAGCCTACCCAGCCGGGAATGCCAAACATGAAGGTAATGATGTACATCTTCCCGGTGTTGATGATTTTCTTCTTTAATGATTATTCGGCGGGACTTAGTTATTATTACTTTATTTCCACGTTGATGTCAATCCTAATCATGGTGATGATCAAAAAATTCTTTGTGAATGAAGACAAGTTGAAAGTCAAAATGATGGCGAAAAAGCAGAGCGCTAAAACCGATGCCGGTCCAAAAAAGAAATCTAAATTTCAAGAGCGTTTGGAAGAAATGCAACGTAAATCAATTGAAGTTCAAAAAAACAAGAAAAAATAATCCTATGAAATTTTTTATCGACACAGCGAATTTAGACGAAATTAAAGAAGCCAATGACTTGGGGATTTTAGATGGCGTTACCACAAATCCATCCCTAATGGCAAAAGAAGGAATTACGATTCAATCGGCCATCATGAAACACTATGTTGACATATGTTACATCGTGGATGGACCTGTAAGTGCGGAAGTCATTTCAACCGATTTGGCAGGCATGATTCGCGAAGGAGAAGCTTTGGCTGAATTACACCCGAACATCGTAGTGAAAATCCCGATGATCACCGAAGGCATCAAAGCGATCAAATACTTTTCTCAAAAAGGCATTCCGACAAATTGCACGTTGGTTTTTTCTGCTGGACAAGCTTTATTAGCAGCGAAAGCAGGCGCGACCTACCTCTCCCCTTTCTTGGGAAGGTTGGATGACATTTCTTCAGATGGTCTATCCTTGATTTCCCAAATCAGAACCATTTACGACAACTACGCCTTTAATACCCAAATTCTTGCCGCATCCATTCGTCACCCTATGCACATCATACAATGCGCAGAAATCGGCGCAGATGTGATGACAGGACCGTTGAGCGCCATCAAGGCCTTGGCGAATCACCCGCTTACAGACTTGGGACTTCAACAGTTTTTGGCTGACCACGCGAAAGGGCAAAAATAATGTACTCGAAAGAGGAGAAAAAAGCACTCAATCAACTTTTTTGGGACGGTTTCAAAAAGGAAATACGTCAATTTAACAGCAGGGAAAAGCAAAATGTGAAATGGCTCAACTACCCTACTGGGGTAAAACATGTCTATTTACGGCTCCATGCTGATGAAACAGGCGCTTATTTGAATTATGACATTCAATTGAAAGACGATTCCATTCGAGAACTTTTTTGGGACCAGTGTTTGGAATTGAAAGTAGTACTCGAAAAAGCAATGCAATGGCCAACGATTTGGTCGCCAAACGTAGTGTCCCCAGAAGGATTTTTATTCAATAGAATTCAATGGGCATCAGGGCAATATGATTTCTATAATGAAGAAGATTGGAAGAAAATCTATGCATTTCTGAAGGAGAAGCTCATCGCTTTCGATGCATTTTACCAAGAATTCAAGGATGTATTGATTCTTTTAATGGATTAAATGTACTTTTGCAACATGCGCATGTTCATTGTCCTTTTTCTATCTTTCACTTCCGGATGCTTCGCCCAAGGAAATGTGATCTTCAACGAAGATTTTCAGCAAGGAATTCCCGTTGCTTTTACCATGTTCGATTTAGGTCAAAATACGCCAAGCCTTCAGGTAGCTGAATTTACGCAACCTTGGATTTCTGTAACGGACCCTGAAAACCCTATGGATACCGTTGCCGCGTCAACGTCTTTTTTCACAACATCCGACACCGCAAACCATTGGTTAATCACGCCAAGCATTTCATTAGGCGCTTTCGGTAATTACCTTACTTGGAATGCGAAATCACAAGACGCTTCATACTTGGATGGGTATTATGTATTGATCTCTACTACAGATGCACATACCGCAAGCTTTGTGGATACTTTGTTCTTTGTTTCGGCTGAGAACTTTGAATGGGAAAGCAGGGAAGTGAATTTAACCCAAAAGGGATTCGACAATCAAAATGTATTCATTGCTTTCGTTCTCAGAACATTTGATGGCTTTAAGTTGTATGTAGATGACATTCAAGTAAGGTCGTTAGACAATACTTCCGTAGTTGAACAAGCCCCCATAAAAGCCACGCTCTACCCAAATCCTACATCTGATTTTGTGCATGTATCGCAAATGCCGGTAAACACACAATACGATGTTTTAGACCTTACAGGAAACTTAATGTTTTCAGGCGATTCCAATCAATTCGATGTGACATCATGGGCCGCAGGGACGTACATTATACGCTTCGCGAATGCAACCCTTTCTCCTTTAAAATTCGTTAAGAATTAATCACAAAAGGACCCCGAATTTACTTTCGATTTCTGCTTTTTTGGTTTCTACCTTCTTTTCAAATCGTTGAAATTCTTCGCTGTTCTTCGCGGAAAACGGTCGATGCTGCTGCATTTTTCTGTAAGCGTCAATTTCTTTGAAAGCATCTTGTGTCTTCTTCTCAAAAAACAATCCCATCATTTTTTCATACACAAAATCAACGGCTTGAGCGTTGGGATGAAGACCATCGGCCTCAAAAAATCGATAGTCGCGCAATTCATCAATAACCCATTCATAAACGGGTAGATACGAACAATCCGTATCCTCCACCAACCGATGGCATAACTCAATAAGTCTTGCCTTACTCCTACTGTTCTCAATCAATCCCCCTCTGATATGTCTAACAGGGCTTACGGTAAGCACTACGGTTAAATTCGGACAAACTTCCTTTAACTTGAAAATAAGCGCTGCAAATGATCGGTACATATCCTCGATGGGCAGCATCGTTTTCTTGAAAAGTGAATCGGGCTGTTTGTGACAATTGGCAACCACCTGTCCACTCGAAACCAATTCAAACGCATTTGCCGTTCCCAGCGTAATGAAAAGCACATTCGTTTTTAACAACGCTGTGCGGGTGGCTTTACGTAAATCCATCAGGGTTTTGGCCAGATTTACCTCTGACCTATCGGTTAGAAGATGTGAGGTTTCCCAAGAAAAAACTTCAGATTCAGCTTGAAAATAAGTGTATTTTTTATCTAAGTTTAATAAGCTATCTATTTGAAATTCAATAGACAACGGATTGTATGTAGTTCCAAAAGGAGATTGCCAAGCCGTCAGCCCGCAGTGTTTGAATTTATGAAAAATATGGTCTGAAAAACAGCTTCCAATAAAACCATAGGAATGTGAAAAATCGAATTTTTCAAAGACCGTAGGGTCTTTTACCTGGGTAAAGAAGCGCTCATAATTCATGTGTTTCTCATGAGGGATTTTGCTGCGCTTACAGCTTCTTGGGTGACGATTTCACCACTCATCAACCTCGCGATTTCATGGATTCTTTCTTCGGATGAAAGGGAAATTACCTGTGTATTGGTTTTTCCACCCACTTGGGTTTTGATCACTTTAAATTGATGCTCCGCCTGTGCAGCCACTTGAGGCAAATGGGTGATGGCGAAAAGTTGTCGATTCTTACCCATCTCATACAACATGATTCCCATTTTCTCCGCAACATCTCCAGAAACACCGGTGTCAACTTCGTCGAATAAAATACTGGGGAGACTGAGTTTTTGAGAAACGATTTTCTGTAACACCAACATCACACGAGAAAGCTCTCCCCCACTCGCTGCCTTTTCGATGGGTACAGGCGATACGCCTTGATTTGCCGAAAAAAGCAATTGCATTTCAACCCCGCCGCTTTCATTTAACGTATCGATTGGCGACAGGTGAAATGTGAGTTTAGCATCCTTCAGTTTAAGGGAGTTCAAGTTGGTACTGAAATCGTCATGAATGACCTGGAGCGCTGCTTCCCGTGCTGTGTTAAGCGTTTTTGCATCTAACTGAAGTGTTTTGCTTGTTTCAAGACTTAATGCTTCTAATTGCGCTATTTTTTCAGTTAGGTCATGAATGCCTGAACGATTGTTTTCAAGTGTGTTTTTTAAGGCCTTTAATTCATCTTGATTTTGCATCCGATGCTTGTTCAGCAAACGATTGTAGTCATCTACACTGGAGAGCAGTTGACCAACTTCTTGGTTAGTCTCGGAATACACATCAATTTTCTTTGCTGTCAGATATGCGATTTCCTTCAACGCAGTTTGAATGGTTTCAACATATTGAAGCAGAAAAGCGTAATCTGCGTCATGGGAAATCAATTTTGAAAGATTTGCTTTGAGTCCAGGGAGTGAGGCATTCGATTCGTGTTCTGTAAAATCATAAAGATCGAGGCAGAGACCAAGTAATTCCTTCCGTTTTTCTTGAAAATTTAACTGCGCTTCCAAGGATGAATACGAGGTATTGTCTAGATCCAACGCTTGAATTTCTGCCAATACAAAGGATTCGTAATCTTGTTTGGCCATGTCAATGTCCAACTGTGTCTTTAATTGGTTGATTTCCCGAAGGGTGTTTTTATGAGATAAAAAATCGGTCTTAAACTTGTTTGCGAGGGTTATTGTGCCTGCCAATACATCCAATAAAAACAATTGGTAATTTTTTTCCTTAAGCTCTAAAGTGTTGTACTGGGAATGGATGGCCATTAAATGCTGTGATATCTCTTTGAGTTGTTGCAAGTTGACAGGGGTGTCATTCACAAAAGACCGAGATTTTCCATTTTTTTGAATTTCCCTCCGTAGGATTAATTCCTCCCAAATTTCAAGGTCCAACTCTTCAAAAATGGATGTTAAATCCGAAGGCATATCAAAATGTGCTTCCACAATGCTTTTGTCGCCATTGGGACCGATGACATTGTAATCAGCTCGGTCACCCTTGATCAAATTAAGCGCTCCGAGCAAAATGGATTTCCCTGAACCCGTTTCTCCTGTGATGGATGTGAAATTTTCCGCGAAATCGAGTTCGAGGGTGTCAATAAGTATGAAATTTTGAATGGAAAGCTTCCGTAGCATTTATTCTAGGATTTCCTGATATTTAGAAGAATTGGAAGGGTCTAGTTTCTTAAGCAAGGACACAAAATCTGTTTTTTCTTTCAATTCTGAATCGGACAAGATGCTTTTGAGCTCGTCTCGTTTGCAAAGAAGATAGTTGACAACATTGGGTGAGTTGGGACGAACAAGTACGACAGGAGATAGTTTAGAAAGCGCATCATAGAGTGCTTTTTTGCTTTTCACTTTATCGTCAAACATCACATCCATTCCTTTTCGGTGATAGCTATAACTGCATTCCCGTAAGGGTTCGAACGCTTGTTGCAGAATGTTGTCAACCAACCAAAACCGGTTTCTTTTTCCTTGTTCATTTGATTTCCATCCAGGCGCCCCAGAATTCTGTGCGTTGGAAACAATTTGTTGACACTCGTTGAAATATTTGGTTCCTCCTTTAGAAGAGAAAGAATCGTAATCCATTCCTATGATGAAATAGGCGTAAAAGGCAAGAATGGAGGAAAGGTTATCCCTAAATTGATTGGGCGTGTAGGTTACCAAGGTATTCCTAGAAAATGTAAACGCAAGGTCTTCATCTCTAAAATTAAACAGCAAAGTGTTGTAATTGGAATTAAATACAGGGCGGGTGCATTGGATTTGTATAGCCCCTCCATACGTCCCCGGGGATGGTATTTTATTAATTTGTAACTGCAAATTACAGTTGATTCGTTCCTCGGTTTTAAAAGGATCTTTGGTCCACTGCGTATTGTTCATCATGTCTGTGATGATTTGCTCTAATTCCTTGAAAATTTCCAACTCGGTACTGTTGACTTCAAGACTCGCTTCCTTGATGATGGTAACCTTGCAGTTCAATTCTTGGGAAAAACCAATCACAGAAAGAAAACAACTTACAACAAGAAACAATCGCTTCATTTTCTTTGATTTTTGATACGGTCTAAAATTTCATTTGCGAGCTCGTTTTTCCGAAGAAGTGGCAATTCGCTTCTATTTCCAGACTCATCGAATATAGTAACTTTATTGTAATCCGCATTGAAAACCGGGTTACTTTCTTGAAAGGAATTCAAAACGATACAAGAAGCCATTTTCTTTTTCAATTTTTCCAATGCATTTACCTCTTCGTTTTCGGTTTCGAGCGCAAATCCAACAATGAATTGATTCCCTTTTTTATGCGTTCCTGCCCATGCCAAAATATCTGGATTTTGTTCCCATTCTAACGTAAACGGAACGTCGCCTTTCTTGATTTTTTGGGTTGAAAGGTGTTTTGGTTTAAAATCCGAAACCGCCGCTGCAAAGATTCCCACATCAACTGAATCCCAAACCAATTGCACTTCCTTCAGCATTTCGTCTGCAGTGACAATGGATACCAATTGAATGTTTTTGTTTTCAACATTCAACGAATTAGGTCCGGCGATTAAAATCACCTTTGCGCCACGTTCCGCCAAGGCCTCTGCCAGTGCAAACCCCATTTTTCCAGAGGAATGGTTTCCAATGTAACGTACGGGGTCGATGGGTTCGAAAGTGGGGCCTGCAGTTACCATGGCAGTGGTTCCTGAAAAATCTTGAGCAACCTTACAGAAGTCCATTACGAATTCAAAAATTTTCTCGGGTTCTTCCATTCGGCCTTCTCCAACAAGTCCACTTGCCAATTCGCCATGCGTAGAGGGTATGATGGTGACGCCATCTGTTGTGACTTGGTCCATGTTCCGTCGCACAGAAGGGTGTTGATACATGTCTAAATCCATTGCAGGGACAATGATTGTTTTTCTTCTCATGGAAAGATAAGTAGCCAACAGTAGATTATCACAAGCTCCGGAAGCCATTTTGTGTAGGGTGTTTGCGGTGCAAGGGGCAATGACAAAAACATCGGCCCATTCGCCATAGGCTACGTGGTTCGCCCATTCGCCGGAATCTTTGTTCCAAAACGAAATACCAACGGGATTTTTGGAAAGTGTAGATACCACCAATGGACTTAAAAAGTCAACGGAATCAGGTGTCATGATGCATTTCACATCCATTCCTGCTTTGCTAAAACTTCTGATTAAGAATGGAATTTTGTACGCGGCAATGCCAGCGGTGATCCCAATTAAAACGTTCATTACTCAGTATCCTCGTCCGGATTGCGCATGTAAATTTGATCCTCCAACAACTCTTGTGTAGCGATTGCTGTAGATTTTGGCATTTTTTCGTAATGCTTAGAAATTTCAATTTGCTCTCTGTTTTCGAAAACTTCTTCTAAGTTATCTGAAGATGTAGCAAATTCTTGCAATTTCTGATTCAATTCTTCTTTGATTTGGACACTTATCTGGTTAGATCTTTTGGAGATGGCTACCAAAGATTGGTAGATGTTTCCTGTTTTCTCTTCCAACCTAATTACATCTCTTGTAATGGTTGATTTTTCAGCGTTATTGCCTTTGTAGATCATTTGTTTTTCTTTAAAATTCGTAGTCGTTTTCCCATACTTTCAACAAGGCATCCAATTCCTTTGTTGATTCAGATTTGGGAAAATCGAACACAAAGTTACGATATCTTTGAATAGTTTCTTCTATCCGTTCTCTTTTTTTACTTTCGATGCTGTTCAAAGCAAGGTAAAATGAATTTTTGACGGCAATGAATCTATTTTGCTCCATGTGTTTTGACAATGGGTATTTCTCTGTGAAAATCTCAGCGTAGGACAAGGCAGCTTTGTAATTTTCAGTCTTGTCGTAAAGCATCACCTTGTTAAAATCTTTAAATTCAATTTTATAGGAAAGTGCATCGATGATTTGGTTGCAAGAATCTACCAAAGGTGAATTTGGATACTTGTCAATAAAAGCCTGTACTGAATTCAATGCCAAATAGGTTTCGGCTTGATCCAATGACCACTTAGGCGAATTTTGCACATTGCACATCGCACTCATGAAATAAGATTCTTCGGTTCGTAAGCTGTAGGGATAGCGTTCGGCGAAGGATCCGAAAAAATAGCCAGCCATGTAATAGTCGTTGTTTTCATAATAACTTTTAGCAAGTTTAAAATACGACAACTCACCTTCAACGGACTTGGGTGAATTTTGAAAAACTTGTTCGTACAAAACAATGCTTCTGTCAAAATCATCCTTTTCATAGCATTGGTTTGCCATTGCGAATTTGGCTTTAAAGTCATCCCCTTTTAAGACTTCATTGTATGAGGAGCATCCACAAAAAAGCAAAACGAGTAAAATAAAGCTGGTTGTTTTCATGTATTATTTAATTCTTAAACTTCGTCCAATCTTCAAAGTAGTCGATGGAGAAATGTTATTTAAAGCACAAACGCTGGAAACCGTTGTGTGATGCATGGCTGCTATGCGCGTAAGGGTATCCCCCGCTTTGATTTGGTAGTATTTTTTTTGCGCTTTTGGTATGGCAGGCTTTGGTATTGGGGTGGCCACCATGGTTGCGGTAGAGGGATTTAGGTTTGCGGTTTGCGCAGCGATTTGATCCGAAGGTAAGACTTCAATAAACTCAGTGGGTTGTGCGCCGGGACGGAACAATGCTTTGTGTAAAAACAGGTTCTCCTTCCTTAGTTTTTTATTCCCAAAATCAATAATTTCTTCCGGATTAATGCATGCATCGTAAAATCGAACTTCGAAATGCAAATGGGGACCCGTGGACCTACCTGTATTTCCTCCCAATGCGATTGGATCACCACATTGTACATTTTGATTGGGAGCTACCAAAAACTTGCTAAGGTGTGCATAGAACGTCTCAAGGCCATTGTAATGTCGAATAACAACCAAGTTCCCAAAACCGCCTTCGTTGTACTTTGCATATCGAATCTTTCCCGAAAAAGTAGCATAAACCGTATCACCGACATCTAAGTCCAAGTCCGTTCCATTGTGATACCTCCCTCCTCTTGGGCCATAATGTGAGTTTACTTGAATTCTTTTCAATGGGAAATGAAAATCATTTGCATCTTCCCGTGCCTCGTTTAAACAAAGCCAAATGGTGTCTTTCAAGTGGGTTAAGTCATTGCCTTTACTTGTAAAACATACATTGTTATTCCAACTTTGCTTGAAAGCCGGACTGTAGCTGTTAACGATTTTGTGAATTCTAGGATTTAAAACGCCGTCAAAATTAGCGTCGTTGACAATGCTCCATGTTTGGTCGGAATGAAGAATCAATTTTCCCGCTTGCGTATCCACTGTATCCAATCCAGGTTGTCCCAAAACTTGCAGGAAAACGGAATTTAGAAAAAGAGATAAGAAAATGATTTTTTGCTTCATCTACCTACAAAGATAACCAAACCGACTAAATAGCCCGAACGTCTTTAATGGTTAGGTTAAAAAACAAGGTTTCATTGGGTTGTATGAGGTTCGCATAACCTTTGTTGCCATAGGCTTGCTCAGGAGAAATTAGCACGAACATTTTTTGATCCTTTTTGGCATTATTTAACACCTTACGTAGACCCGGTACAATGTTTTTCTGTCCTGGAATGTACTTCAATGCAATGCGATTTCTGTACGAATTCATGATCAAAGCTTTGTTTTGGGAACTCACGATTGCATGGTAACTGACCTCTTTTTCCTTTGAAAGATCCAAGGCAGATGAGATACCTTTTTGAAACGTCCAAACCTTAATTCCGTTCTCATTCAGTTCCGGAGATACCTTTGCCAATACTTTGATATACAGCCAATTGTTCGTGTTTGGCGGAATAATGCCTTTCAATCCTTTTTCGCCATAGGCATACATTGCCGGTATCTCAACTTTTACAAAATCGCCTACCCTCAAATGATTCATGGCCAAATCCCAACCCTTGGTTTGGTTGTTATAACCTACCATGTAAGGAATGAATGGCATGTTCAATCGATTGTTGCCATCGATTATTTTTCCGTCAGGTAAGGCCATTCTGTATTCCAGGAGAACCACCTCGCCCGTTTTAAGCAATGGATTGCTTTTGATGGTGGGTTTTAGCCATTTAATTACCAAACCATTTTCAGTGATTTTTGAAGTAAGTACCTTTCCTTTTTCAAAACTACGGAGGTTGTTTTTTGAAAATTGAGTTGAATCTAACCCTACCCCTTTTTGGTTGTTTTGAGAGGTTGAAGCAATTTGTTTTTTGACGCTTACGCTCTTTTTACCCTTGGTGTTATTGCAAGATAAAAGCGTTAAGCCAAGAAAAAAGATAAGTATGTAACGCATGGTTTTAATTATTTCAAAGCTACCAATTCAACATCAAGTACCAAAATAGCCAAAGGAGGTATTTTCTCTCGGTCTCCAACCAAACCATGTGCGAGGTGACTGGGCAAAATCAATTTTGCTTTGTCCCCCACTTTCATGTATTTAAGTCCCTCATTCAATCCGGATTCTTGGTCGTTTCGGTCGATAATGATTTCTTCAATGTACCCATCCTCTGTTTTATAGCATTCTGTCCCATCCAACAAGGATATGGTGGTAACGATTGAAGCCGTTTGACCCGCTTGGGCAAGGGGTTCGCTGGACTTTCCTTTTTGATAAATGAAGTACCTGAGTCCTGATTCTGTAACAATGGGCTTATAGCTTGGGTGGTGTGTAAGAAACAGTCCTATTTGAATTTGTTCGCGCTCATTGACCTCTTGGTTGTAAGAAACGGAATGTGCTTCTGACCATTCTTTGGCAGGTTTCGTTGGTTTTGGCTCCTCATCACAAGACATCAAAACAAGCGATAATACAAAGAAATTTAGCGCTTTTCTCATGCAAATACTTCCGATATGTGGTTGTTGATTTTACGTACCGTTTCTTGAATGCTGTCATAACTGATTCCCCCGGAGGCATACTTATGTCCCCCACCGTTGAAGTGTTTTTTAGCAAATTGGTTGATTTCAATCTCGCCTTTTGAACGAAATGAGATTTTAACGCCGTCAGATTTTTCTTGTAGTAAAATGGCCATTTTTATGCCTTTGATGGAAAGGATTGCATTTACCAAACCATCTGTATCTCCTGGTTGGTAATTGAATCGATCCAATTCAGCCTTACTCAACGTGATTAATCCAAATGGGTACTTTGAATGCATCGAAATCTTTTCATACGTAGCGTATCCCCGTAGTTTGAGTTGGTCGAGGCGATTGTTATCGGAAAGCTGTTCATGAACATCGGAGGCACGCAAGCCTTTTTCGAGCAGAAACGCCAGTGCCAAATGGGTCTTGGCGGTTACCGAAGGAAAGCGAAATGAGCCCGTATCGGTCATAATGCCTAAGTACAATGCTTTTGCACAATCCACGGTTATACGATCACCCATCCCCATCTCCTGAATGCATTCAAACAAAAGTTGACAAGTCGATGAGTTTTGGACATCTGATAAGCTGACATTCGTGAAGGATTCGGGTTCAGGGTGGTGGTCAATCATACACGAAACCCCTTTAAAATCTTTTATGGATGATTCCATTTCACTCCCTACCCTTGATGGACCATTAAAATCCAAGCAAAACAAAACCTCGGCTTGAGAGAAATATTCTTTGGAGGGTATGGGAGAGACATTGAAAAAACAACAATCACTTCCCATTAAAAAGGACGAAAGCGAATCCGAAGGTGGGTCAGGAAGTACAATCTGTACGTGCTTCGAAAAGGTTTTTAGAAAATGAAACCACCCGACAGCGCTACCTACGGCATCTCCATCGGGTGATTTATGAGAAACAATTAAATACTTTTTATCTGGCGAAAGTAAGGCCTTGAGTTCTTCGATTTCAATCTGCATGCTCGAAATTACTCCTTTTTCTGCATTTGAGCGTCTTCTTTTGCATCCGCCTCTATGATTTTAGGTGCATCCTTTTTGTTTTGCAAGTTGTCCAACAAATCCTCAATCTGTGACATAGATAGGCTTTTGGCAATGATTTTCTTGTCTTTGTCTAAAACAAAAACTTTAGGCGTTGAAAAGATATCATAGGTAGTTTGGTAGTTCAAAGATTCAAGGGTGGTTGGCTTGTCTTTGTCACCCGGGTATAATGGTACAAGGGATTCTGGTTTGTCTTTTGCCAATTGGTATAACTTATCGGTAACCGCGACATTTAAAAAGTTGAGTTTGTTGTCACGGATGAATTTTTTCCAGGATTCGAAATCTTTCCCGATGGCTTTCCCTACGGCATACACTTCGACGTTTCTTGCTTTCATCTTTTCGGTGTAAAGTTTGGCAAGTTTTGGGGTGATGGTTTTACAGTGGCCGCACTCTGGATCCCAAAAATATAGGATGGTGTATTCAGCTTTCAAATCATGTAAATTAACCCATTTCGTATCCGAAGTATCCTTAAGAATTAAATTGGGTGCTTTCTCACCGATACAGAGGGAAAGTTTCACATCTAAATCTTTGCATAATTCTTCGTATTTGCTCTCATCAACCCAAAAAGAGGGGTGTTTTCCTTCGGCGTTTTTGGAACAATAATAGCGCTGAAGCATATGGTGGTATACTTTATCCATTCCCATTTGCTGGCTTTTTCCGAAGGATTGTGTAATCCAACCCACACAATATTCGAAAGTTCTGGATTTCGGGTCTAAACGATCACAAAATTGGAAAGCATGAAAAATCACGGTATCCCAATGTTGAATCATCATGTTTTTGCCAAAGAAATATTCGAGTTTGTTATGAAAAATAGGATTGTTAACCAAGCGTTCGTCCATTAAATCCAAGTTATCCCAATAATGATTTCTAAAGTAATTGAATTGAAAAGATGAATCGATGATTTTTCCTTTAGCGTCTTTGGGTGCCTCTGGTATTTCAATATCAAGTGACATCTTAACAATTTTGCCTACCAATTTGTCTGGATTTTTGGCGATGACGTCTTTCTGGTAAGCTACAACCGCTTTGTTTATCACGTCGATTTGTTCACCAATTTTTTTGTACTCAGGATCCGTATTTTTCAATTTAGCGCGATCTTCACCCAGTTTACCCGCCGTTGTCTTTTGTTCGGTGATGTAATTTACATAAGGAATAAATACCTTATTTTCTTCTGATTTTTTTACCACCATATTTTTAGTGTAATCAGGACCCGAAGTCTCGATCCAGATTTCTTCATTGTTGTAAATAAACTCGAAATACTTTTGACCGGGTAACAACAAACCTAAAATTCCGGCTTTTTGTTTGGCTCCGTTGAAAACAACTTCACCGCCTTTCATTACGGCTGTGTCGGCATAATAAAGACCTTTTCCAAAATACTTGATTAGGTGAACAATGGTGTCTTTCTCCCCAGTGACTTTTAACCTGATTTTTTGAGCATTTACATTTGAAAATGCAAAAACAATTGAAACGAGTAGAATTAGCTTTTTCATGTTTACTTTATTTGTGGCTTAAAATTGATACTTTTTTCTGTTGACACTTTCACTTTAACAAATTTTTAACCTTGGAAAATTTACAAGTGCACAATAATACGAATTTAGATGACCTTTTATACCCGCCATACGTTGTCTAATCCTATATATTTTAACAATTGTTCACAAAGACTTTTGCTCGCATAAGGGTTAAGTGGTTGTAAGTCAGGATATTTATTAAGCCAAGTGGTTTGTCGTTTTGCATAGTTCCGCGTGTACTGTTTTATTCTGGAAATAACTTCTTCTTTGTTAGCGACACCCTCGAAGTAGGGAATCCATTCTTTGTAACCCACGGTATTAAACACAGCGCTGTCTTTTTGGGAAAGCAAGGAAAATACTTCTTGTTCTAATCCCATGGAAATCATTTCATCTACACGTTGATTGATGCGATTGTATAAATCTTCGCGTTCCCATTCAATTGAAAAACGCACAGCCGTAAACCGGTGATTTGTCCTTGGTGATTTCTGGAATTCAACAATGGATTTACCTGAACCCATAAAAACTTCCATCGCCCTAAGCACCCGACGTGGATTACGATTGTCCGTACGCTCAAAACCCATTGGGTCCAACCTTGAAAAATCCTCCCGCAACGCTTCAAACCCATTTAGTGTTAAAAAAGATTGAAGTTGATTTTGTATTGAAGGATAAACAGGTATCTCATCCAAACCATTGATCACCGCATCTATAAATTGACCAGAACCTCCACTCATTACCAAGTAATTCTTGGTTCCAAAAACAGCTTGTATTTGATGACTGCACATTTCTGCGTATTGTGACACATTGATTGGGTTCTTAAGGGAAGTGAAATCTATAAAATGGTGAGGAACCCCGCGCATCTCATCTGCGGAAGGCTTTGCTGTTCCTATAGACATCTCTTTGTAAAATTGACGGGAATCAGCAGAAATAACATCTGTATTTAAATGTTTGGCCAATTCCACGGAAAGTCCTGTTTTACCAGACGCGGTAGGACCTTGAATGACAATGAGTAGTTTTTTATTTATTTCTTCCAACTTTGGTAGATCTGGTAAACTATATTGGCATAGCTGTCTGCATGTCCTCGATAGGCGCCTGATTTCACAAGCGGGTCATTGTAATATGTGGGGGAAGAAAGATTGGCAACCATCAACTGAACGTGTCCATCCCAAATCATAGGATTGTAACCATGTTTTGCAGCTAACCTTTGCGCATCAAGGATGTGGCCTTTTCCAGCGTTGTATGAGGCCAAAGTAAATTTTGTTCGTTGCTCGATGTCTGGGATGCCACTCCAACCAAGATTCATTTTATGTAACAGTTTCATACCCGCTGCAACTTGCACCTCAGGAGGAGATTGTCGATGAACGCCATAACTTCTCCCTGTTCTCGGCATGAATTGCATCATTCCAAATGCGCCTCCACTTCCCAATGCGTTTGGATTAAAACGAGACTCCTTGAAACAAACGGCTGCCAACAATCGCCAATCCCAACCATAGGCCTGGGCCACTTTTTTAAACAAAGGGTCGTAAGGTGAAATCATCCCGTTTTTCATTGGAGGGATTTTAAAGCGGAATAACTTCACAAGCTTCCTCTCTTCAAACCAATGTCTTTGCAGCTTGAGGTAGGCATCTGATTTAAGGTAAATATTGAGAAAAGAATCCAGCATATGCTTCAGTATTATTTCCTTTTTGGCGATGGAAAAGCAAGCATTGGTCTTCATAACCCGTTTTTTCTTGTGGGATGAATGTTGTAAGGAATCGATGATTTTTAAACCAATCTGATTTCGGTAAAAAGATGAATTTGAATAAATCAAGTCACTTGAACCAAAGTTGCTCTTAAAAAATGTCGTGTCAACCCTGCTTACAATGGCAGATGAATGAAAGAAGTTTGGGTTGGCTGTTTCATAAACCATTCTTCGTGTGATGCAGAGGTCTCCTTCTCCCTTCCGCATCTTTTCATATACCTCCGCTTCGGTAGCACACATTCGAACAATTAATTTCAATTTATAAGAGGCTGCGAACTCCGAGAGAATTCGGTAACCGAATCCGGTAAACCCATCTTCTTTTTTTAATAAAAAGAGTGAGTCCGAGTAACTTAAAAAAGTAATTTGAATGGGGGCTGTTGGAGCCAGGGTTTTTCCCGAACGTACTTTTTTGGGTGAATCATTACATGCAAGGCTAATCGCAAGTAATATTGTAATGGCGACAAAAACACGTACCCTCATCGAAACAAATATCGGTGAATTGACTGATTATTAAAAGTATAAAATCCAAAACTTTGAAAATCAAAATTATATTGTCATATTTGAATTCAATAATTTTTGTGTTTATGAGCGATCAAAATGAAATTTATTCAAAAGTTGTACGTGCTGGTAAACGGACTTACTTTTTCGACATTAAATCAACCAAGGGGAATGATTTATTCATCACATTAACAGAGAGTAAGAAAACCTACGGCGAAGATGGTTTTGACAATTTTCAGAAACACAAGATTTTCTTATACAAGGAAGATTTCGAAAAATTCAAGGAAGGATTGGACGATGTTTTGGCAAAAATTGAAGAGCTTAGGCATCAATAATTCCAAAGTTCTTTTCAAATAAAAAAAACCTTGTATATTTGCACTCCAAATTTGGGAGTTTAGCTCAGCTGGTTCAGAGCATCTGCCTTACAAGCAGAGGGTCGGGGGTTCGAACCCCTCAACTCCCACTATGAAAATCCTCAACGAAAGTTGGGGATTTGTTGTTTTATACCATTTGGGGTGAGAAGTTTATGCCGATGTATATTTTCAAGTGAAGGATGATCGTAGAAAATAACCATCGGTAAACCCCTCAACTCCCACAAGAATTGCTTCACAGAAATGCAGGGCTTTTTTTAGATCTCTGAAAAATGGTTTTCACTTCTATTCTTTATTTAGATTCGGTTAAAAAATTTTATGTTGTCTTCTTTGGTAAACCTGACGAGCGATAAAAATAAACTCCTGTATCCTTCTAAAAACCAACCATTTAAAGGAATGTATAGGGTGAAAACGAAGTCTTTTTTTACCCAGAATATTGTCCAGAGTTATCAACAGTAAAAAAATACTTATCAACAAAATACGTGAAGGGGATAAAGTGATATTCACTTAATGTTAAGTCAAGTTCCTATATATTTCTAGCCTTAAATGGATTTTTTTATTTAAATCCTCAATCAATTTCTAATTGCTGTGAAAAAATGTTAATCTTTTGTTAACGTGAAAATATGGTAAATAGTGTGAATTTAGGTACGAATTAAAAAACCTAACCATGCTCAAAATTTACTTTCAAAGATTAACCCTCTTTTTATTGACCTTGGCTTCAAGTACACACTTGCTTCAAGCCCAATGCGCGGCTCCTGCTCCTGTAGCGAGTGGCACAACCATCGTGTGTGGTGCAACTGCCGCGTTAACAGCAAGTGGTGGTACAAATTATACATGGTATAGTGATGTGGCTGGTACCAACCAAGTTGGAACAGGTGCAAGTTTTACAACACCTGTATTAAATACAAATACAACGTATTACGTGCAAAACTCGACAGGGTCAAACGTGAATGTGTTTTACATAAACAGCTTAGCAACCGCAGGTGCTACCTATTATGAGCATGCTCAATATACAGGAGATGACCGCGGAGGGATCGCTTTGACCCAACAATATTTATATGTTAATGGTGACCAGAATGTAGCTCGTTACGATATGCCTAACCTAACAAATCCAGTTTCATATACAAGGAGGGATGGAATTTTTAGTGACATGGCGGGTACAGGTACACTTTATACTTTATGGAACAGTAACAACAATGCTGAGCCAGTGGGTACTTGTACAAGTTTTAACGTGAATTCAGTGAGAACCTTAAATTCAGATTGTTCATTAGGTGCTACGA
The DNA here is from genome assembly GCA_945882095.1 of Chryseobacterium gleum. Taxonomy (GTDB): domain Bacteria; phylum Bacteroidota; class Bacteroidia; order Flavobacteriales_D; family Crocinitomicaceae; genus UBA952. The sequence goes on along the minus strand of CAMCWF010000017.1, from coordinate 18,587 downwards.
TCATTCCATTGTCTCAATCTTTTACGATGGGTTCATGTCAAGATGCTGCCGTATTTAATGGGATGGGATTTGTGATTCTTTTTACGGGTAATGGTGGTTCGCCAGCAAATACCTATTTCAGGGTAGATTTACCTACGGGCGCAGTAACCAATATGGGTGCATACGGATTAAGTGCAACCACTACCGAAAACTGGTCAAGATGGGGAATAGCAGAATACAATGGAACGAATTACGCTGTAGTTTATGTAACCAATTCACAAACCATTAGCCGATTGAACCTTACAACAGGTGCAGTGTCTACCGTTCAATCTTTTAACAGCTTAAGCGACATGGCTAATATTGCCTATTCTCCTTGGCACAGCAGATGGTACTATCACCATGAAGGTGGTAGCCAATTTGGTGGGTCAGATGAAAGTGTTGGTTACCTAAATGGTACACATTCTTCAGTAAACGCAAATGCTTGTTTTTCGGCATTGATTCCAGTAACAGTTACCGTAAATAGTAACATCACGCCTCCTACTTCAACCAATGTTAGCATCAACTGTGGTCAAACGGCTACGTTAACGGCAGTGGGTGGAAGTGGAAATACCTATACATGGTATTCAGATGCAGCTGGAACAAACATCATAGGGAATGGTGCGAATTTCACTACGCCTGCGTTAGGTCAAAACACAACTTATTATGTAGCATCAACTACAGGTTTAGCACCAGGAGTGAATTATTCTTTCTCAAATGCTGGGGCAACGGGTCGATATGGACCAAGCCAAGGACAAGTAACAAATACCTATGCGGGTACAAACTTGGCCAATCAAGTTACGATCAATACCCAAGGAATTCAAGAATGGATTGTGCCTCAAACAGGAACCTACCAAATCCAAGCGAATGGCGCACAAGGTGGTGGTAATGGAGGTCTTGGTGCAAGAATGCAAGGAGAATTCAGTTTAACAGCTGGTCAAAAATTATTCATCGCGGTCGGACAACAAGGAAATGGTCCTAACGATGGTGGTGCTTGTGGTGGAGGCGGTGGCTCTTTTGTAGCTACAGGAAATGCAACGTACACAACCTCTACTCCACTCATCGTTGCTGGTGGTGGTGGTGGACAAAGTCCTCAAGTGGGACAACCAGGTTTGATTACTACAAATGGTGGACAAGGTGAAAACTGTCAGCCAGGAGGTACCAATGGAAATGGTGGTGCGGATGCAGCCAACTGTGGAAGTGGTGCCGGAGGTGCGGGAGGATTTTTAACTAATGGTGCTTCAGGTGGTAACTACGGAAGTCAATACGGTTCTGGATTCATTTCAGGCGCTGCCATTGGAGGTTCTTCCTCATCAGGATCACGAGAAGGTGGTTTTGGTGGTGGTGCAGGAACGCACTCTAACAATACCGGTGGAGGTGCTGGTGGTGGTTACTCTGGTGGATCGGCTTCTTACCACGGCTCGAACTACGAAGGTGGTGGCGGTGGATCGTTCAATTCTGGAGCGAACACAGTGAATACCCAAGGGATTCAATCAGGGAATGGAAATGTTATCATTACGCCGTTAAGTGCAGCATGTGCTTCCGTTACGGTTCCGGTAATTGTTACCATTAACCCTATTGTCCTACCGACAGCATCCAATGCAACCATAAACTGTGGTCAAACAGCTACATTAAATGCAGTTGGAAATGGTCCTTTTTATTGGTACAGCGATGTTGCTGGTACAACGCAAGTTGCTACAGGCGCATCTTTCACAACCCCAACCTTGGCTGCAACAACAACTTATTACTTAAGTAATCTGGTTGGAGTTTGCGGTGCTCAAAATACACCCGTAACAGTAACGGTGATTCCAACTACACCTCCAACGGCAAACGGAACAACCATTGGCTGTGGCCAAACGGCAACTTTAACAGCTGCAGGAGGAAATGGTTATGTATGGTATTCTGATTCTGCAGGAACAACACAAGTTGGCAATGGCGCATCCTTTACAACACCTGCCCTATCTACAACTACAACCTATTACGTTCAAGCAACAGATGGCCAAGCGAACTCAACATTGAATTTTACCAATTGTAATGCTACCGGAAATACGGGCCCTACACTTGCTCAAATGACTGCTGCATATGCAGGAACAGGTTTAGCCGGTTTGGTATCATCTTCGGTTCAAGGGATTCAAGAATGGACAGTTCCTTCAACGGGTACCTACACAATTACAGCTGCAGGTGCGAAGGGCGGAAATGCAAACAATGCAATCGGTGGAAGCGGACGTGCGCTTACCTTTACAACTACCTTAACCCAAGGAGATGTCATTAAAATTTTGGTGGGTCAACAAGGAGGATTCCTTGATTTCTCCACTGGTTGGGCTGCCGGTGGTGGTGGTGGAACCTTTTTGTTCAACCAAACCACAAATCAATTGATTGCTGCCGCAGGTGGTGGCGGTGGTGCCGGACAAGGTAGTCCTTCTTACCCCTATACCATCAATGGTGGCGATGCGAGTTCATATAACAATACTTCAGGAGGAAATGGTTTAACATCACCTGGAAGTTGGTGTTCTTTTGGTCCTGGTGGGACAAATGGATCTGGAGGATTAGGTGGCGGTGCTCCTAACAGTCTTTATGGCGGTGCCGGTGGCGCTGGTTGGAATGGACAAGGGTCAACAGGAACTTTTGGTGGGGGAATAGGTCAAACCTTCGCTCAAGGTGGTCTTGGTGGAATCAATCTATCTGGATGTGGGTCTTGGAACTCAAGTACCAATGGTGGATTCGGTGGCGGTGGCGGTGCTGGAATGTGTACAAGTTACGAAGCCATCGGTGGTGGTGGTGGTGGTTACTCTGGTGGCGGCGGTGGCGGATGCCGAGTTGGTGCTGGAGGCGGAGGCGGTTGCTTCTACACCGGAACTTATGTATCTGAAACGCTTAATACCGGCCATGGTTTTGTGGATGTTAGTTTTGTTGGTGCACAGTGTTTTTCACAGTTGGTGCCAGTAACCGTAACCGTAACCCCTATCCCTGCTCCTACAGCAAGTAATGTTTCAATCAACTGTGGTCAGGCAGCTACGATTAATGCGGTTGGCAATGGTACCATTTATTGGTATGACAACGCAGCTGCTACAAATGGATTAGGAACAGGAGCCAGCTTTACGACGCCTATTTTATCCTCAACCACAACCTATTATATGAGTGGTGGTACAGGTGCTTGTGCTTTGGCAAACAACCCAGTTGTCGTAACCGTAATCCCTACCCCTCCTCCAACAGCAAATGGTACAACCATTAACTGTGGTCAAACTGCAACCTTAACAGCTACAAATGGAATTATTTATAACTGGTTCTCCGATGCTGCTGGTGCTACGCAAGTAGGTACGGGTGCTTCATGGACAACCCCAACCTTAAATGCAACAACGACCTATTACGTAGGTTCAGCTGCTTCGCAAGCATCTGGTTCACAGTCTTTTAGTTACAATGGTGGCGTTCAAACTTTTACAGCCCCTTCAACTGGAACCTATACTTTAGAAGTGTGGGGTGCTAAAGGTGGCGGTGGATCTAATTGTTTTGGTTCTGGTGGAAATGGTGGATATTCAAAAGGCGACGTAACCTTAACTGCGGGTCAAACCATTTACCTAGCATTGGGTGAACAAGGTTTCCAATCTTCAAATACGAATGCATACAACGGTGGTGGTGCAGGTAATCCTAATGGTAATGACCCTGGCTACACTGGTGGTGGGGCTACGCACATTGCTACGACCAACGGAACACTTGCTTCGCTTTCAGGTAACCAAAATGCTGTACTTCTTGTTGCAGGTGGTGGTGGTGGTGCCGCAGGTGGAACCTGCGTTTGCCAATATCAAGGAAACGGTGGTGTTGGTGGTGGACTTTCAGGCGTATCAGGTACGTGTAGTGGAAATGATTGTGGCTATCGTCCTGCTGGTTCAGGTGGTACACAAAATTCAGGTGGTTCATCTCAATCTCCTTCCGTAGCTTCTGCTTTCGGTCTTGGTGCAACTTCTTCTACTTCAGGAGGAGACTGTATTCAAGGCGGCGGTGGCGGCGGTGGCTGGTACGGTGGTGGCGCCGGTGGTCATGCTGGCGGCGGCGGCGGTGGTGGTTCAGGCTATGTAGCTCCTTCCCTATTGTTAACCCAAGTAACCGACGGAGCCTCTTCGATGCCAAACCCTGCTGGTGGTCTGATGACCGGTAATGCTGGAAATGGCGTTGCTAAAATTTCATGGTCAGGTGCCGGATGTCTATCTCAATTGGTACCCGTTCTTGTAACGGTTACGCCTCCTGCTTCTCCAACAGCATCGCCTGTGGCGATTAGTTGTGGTCAAACCGCAACTGTGTCAGCAGTTGGTGGTGGTGGAAACACCTACAACTGGTATTCAGATGCAGCAGCTACCAACTTGGTTGGTACAGGTGCTTCATGGACAACACCAACGTTAACAACTTCAACAACTTATTATGTAACCTCAGGTTCTGGTGCAGCAAATGGAAACGTATTTACATTTACCAACTGTTCTGCAACTGGACAATTTGGACCAACACAAGGTCAGGTGAACAGCGCATATGCTGGAACCAACCTAGCAGGAAATGTAACTTCAAACAACGGAATTCAAACATGGACGGTACCCGCTTCAGGTACTTACCAAATTGAAGCTTTTGGCGCGCAAGGAGGCGGTAACAACCAATTCGGTCGCGGTGCTCAAATCCGAGGAGATTTCAACTTAACAGCAGGTCAGCAAATTCAAATTCTTGTTGGACAAGCTGGTGGATTCTCACAATCAGGTTCAGGTGGTGGAGGATCCTACGTGGTTACTGCTGCGAACACACCTTTGCTAATCGCTGGTGGTGGTGGCGGACAATACGATTCAAACTCATCCCTTCATAATGCCCACGCGGTTACAGCAAACAATGGACAAGCGTCTGGATGTACTTCTGGAGGGGTTGCCGGTGCAGGTGGTAGCGGTTGTAATAACAACGGTGCCTCAGGAGGTGGTGGTTTCAACACCAATGGTGGTAGCGGTTCTTATGGTACAGGAGGATTTTCCTTCCTAAACGGTGGAAATGGAGGAAATCAGTCTTCTGCTGCACAATGTGTCGGTGGATTTGGTGGCGGTGGCGGAACCCACGGTAACACCGGTGGCGGTGGCGGTGGTGGAGGTTACTCAGGTGGCGCTGGTGGTTACCATAGCGGTAATGATGGAAGTGGCGGCGGAGGCGGATCCTACAATACAGGAACCAATCCAGTGAATGCAGGTGGGGTAAATACAGGTCATGGTTATGTTGTCATTACTTCTTTGATTACACCTTGTGCTTCCGTTCCTGTAGCAGTTCCGGTGACAGTAAATTCGATTCCTGCGCCTACTGCGAGCAATGTTACGATAAACTGTGGTCAATCAGCGACTATAAATGCCGTTGGAAATGGTACAATTTACTGGTACAGCGATGCCGCAGGTACCAATGGTTTAGGAACTGGTGCTACTTATACAACCTCTCAATTGTCTTCAACAACTACTTATTTTATGAGTGGAGGTACAGGTCAATGTGCTTTGGTAAACAATCCAGTTACCGTTACAGTTCTTGCTCCTGCAGCGCCAACCGCTTCACCGACAACCATTGGTTGTGGTCAAACAGCAACATTAACAGCTGCTGGTGGTGGTGGAAATTCCTATACTTGGTATTCAGATTCAGCTGGAACCGTTGTGGTTGGAAATGGTGCGAACTTTACAACGCCTGCCCTAGCCCTTAATACAACGTATTATGTAGCCTCAGGAAATATAAACAATGCACAACCTGTAAGCTTCTCTTATTCAGGAAACACTCAATACTATACCGTTCCTGCTGGTGTAACTTCTATTACAGTTGATGCAAACGGTGCTGGAGGTGGAGCTCAGCCTGGCAACGGAGGCCAAGCAGGGGCTGGAGGAAAAATGGTAGCGACCATACCTGTTACACCTGGACAAGTGTTGTCTGTTATCGTAGGTGGAGCTGGTGGAAACAGTCAATATAATCGCAGCGGAAGCGGCGGTGGAGGTTTCACGGGCGTCCTCGATGCAGCAAACAATCACTTGGTTTCTGCTGGTGGTGGTGGTGGTGCAGCTGGTAATGAAGGCTGTCCACAAATTGGAAATGGTGGAAATGGAGGTGCTTCTTCTGGAACACAAGGCTCTTGTGGACTAGGGGGCGCTGCAGGTATCAATGCCGTTTCTCCAGCTGGTGGTGCAGGCGGAACAGGAAGTATTCCTGGTGCCGCGGGTAACGCAGCAGGTGGAGGATTAGGTGGTGCAACGCAAGGCGATTTCGGAACTGGTGGTGGTGGTGGTGGCGACGGTATTGCTGGAGCTGCATCTCAATACGGTTCTTGGGGAGGTAACTCTGGTGCAGGTGGATTTGGTGGTGGCGCCTCTGGTGGTACTGGTGGATGCGGTGGATCTCAAGAAAGATTATCAGGCGGCGGCGGCGGCGGCGGCGGATATACTGGTGGTGGTGGTGGAACTACAACACCAGGTTGTGCGAGCTGTGGCGGCGGTGGCGGCGGTGGTGGTAGCAGTTTCGCTATCGCAACGGCATCAAACATTACAAGTATTGTCGGTGGAGGAGCGCCTGCACAAACAAGCGGAACCTTAACGATTACACCGGTTAATGCAAGTTGTCTATCTGCATTGGTACCTGTTACCGTAACCGTAACCCCTATTCCTTCGCCTACGGCAGCAAATGCTACAGTAAACTGTGGCCAAACAGCAACCCTTACGGCAATAGGTAATGGAAATATTTATTGGTACAGTGATGCTGCAGGTACAATTCAAGTGGGGACTGGCGCAAGCTTTACAACACCTCAATTAGGAAATACAACAACGTATTATGTGAGTAGTTCTACCGGAATTTGTGCGGTTGTTAACAATCCAGTTACAGTAACGGTAAATGCTCCTGCTTCACCGATTGCAGCAAATGCAACGATCAACTGTGGTCAAACAGTAACTTTATCAGCAGCCGGTGGTGGTGGAAACAACTATACATGGTATTCTGATTCTGCCGCAACGGTTCAAGTGGGTACGGGTGCAACCCTAACCACTCCTGCCCTTGTAGGAACTTCAACCTATTATGTGACATCTAACAGCGGTGCTGGAAATGGAAACGTATATACCTTTACAAATTGTTCTGCAACAGGACAATATGGTCCGAGTCAAGGTCAAGTTAACAATGCGTATGCAGCCACTAACCTTGCAGGAAACGTAACTTCTTCCAATGGAATTCAATTGTGGACTGTACCTTCTACAGGTGCTTACCGAATTGAAGCCTTTGGAGCACAAGGAGGTGGAAACAACAACTTTGGTCGAGGAGCACAAATGAGAGGTGACTTTAACTTAACTGCAGGTCAACAACTTCAAATTCTTGTTGGACAATCCGGTGGATTCGCACAATCAGGTTCTGGTGGTGGTGGATCCTATGTGGTTACCTCTGCCAACCTTCCTTTGGTTATTGCCGGTGGTGGTGGTGGTCAATATGATCCAAATTCAGCCATTGCAAATGCCCATGCTGTAACAACCAACAATGGTCAAAACTCATCTTGTACATCAGGTGGAGTTGCAGGTGCAGGAGGAAATGGATGTGGAAGTGGAGCTGCTGGTGGCGGTGGATTTAATACAAATGGAGGTAATGGCTCATGGGGAACCGGAGGTATTTCATTTGTAAATGGAGGTACGGGAGGAAACCACTCTTCTAATGCACAATGTGTAGGTGGATTTGGCGGCGGCGGCGGTACCCACGGAAATACCGGCGGTGGCGCAGGTGGTGGTGGATATTCTGGTGGTGCTGGTGAAACACAAACTTCATTGGCTGGTTCTGGTGGAGGTTCGTACAACGCAGGAACCAATCCAGTGAATGTTGGTGGTGTAAATGTGGGGCATGGTTTTGTAACCATTACGTCCCTAACTACCCCATGTGCTTCTGCAGCTGTGCCAGTAATAGTTACAGTGAACCCTATTGCTGCACCTGTTGTAGCTGGAAACATTGCTTTCTGTGGTCAAAACGCGATTACAACGACCCTTACTGCAAGTGGAAGTGTAAATGACTATGCTTGGTGGACAAATGCAAATGCTACGGGTGCTTTAGGTACCGGAGCTGTTTACACAACACCTGTCTTGAATAATACAACTACCTACTATGTTCAATCTACAACACCTCAAGGTGGGGCTCAGACCTTTGCCTATACAGGTGGAGCGCAAACCTTTACCGCACCGGTTAGCGGAACCTATTCCCTCGAAGCTTGGGGTGCACAAGGGGGTAATGATGTGTACTTCCCCAATTCTGTTTTTGGTGGCCGAGGTGGTTATTCTAAAGGAGATGTTTATTTGACAGCCGGAACAACCATCAACGTATATGTCGGTGGACAAGGTTCAGGATGTAACGCGGCTTACTGGAGATCTTCTGGTGGAGGTGGTGCTACCGACTTCCGATTGGTGGGTGGAAACTGGAATGACAACGCAGGTCTTTACTCCAGAATCCTCGTAGCAGGTGGAGGTGGTGGACGCCATGGAAACAACTATGAGGGCGTAACCTATGTAGGTAATGATGGTGGGGGCTTAACTGCGCCAAACATCAATGCTTGTGGATATAACGTTGTAGGTGGTTCTCAAACCGCAGGAGGTTCTTCTCCTTACGGTGCTGGTGTTGCGGTTGGTTCATTTGGATTTGCCAATGCCAATATGATGTCAAACATCTGTTCTGTGGGCGGATGGAATGGTGGTGCAGCCGGTGCTGACAACTGGGCCAATGGTGGTGCTGGTGGTGGATGGTATGGTGGATGTACCAGTTGGTGTACTTCAACAGGTGGTTCTGGATATGTTTATACCTCCAGTTCTTATGTTCCGCCAGGCTATACCCCTGCCCCTACTTACCAGATGACTAATGACGTACTCATTGCTGGAAATACCATCATGCCAAATCCAAATGGAGGAACCATGACCGGAAACGCTGGAAATGGAGTCGCTAAAATTACTTGGACAGGAACAGGATGTGTCTCTGCTGTAACTCCGGTTACTGTAACGGTTGGACAAGCACCAATCGTAAGTGCTGGAAACAACATCTCAATATGTACAGGCGCTCCAGTAACCCTAAGTGGAAACGGTGCAGCAACGTATGCTTGGGACAATGGTGTTACAGACGGTGTATCTTTCACTCCTGCATCAACGCAAACATATACTGTGATTGGTACCAACGCAAATGGTTGTTCAGATACAGCGCAGATAACTGTGACTGTGAATGCATTACCAACCGTAAGTGCTGGGAATAACCAAACCATTTGTGTGGGTAACTCCGTAACGTTAAACGGTTCAGGTGCCGCAACCTATGTTTGGGACAACGGTGTAAATGACGGTGTTTCATTTAACCCTGCCAATACACAAACCTATACAGTTATCGGTACCAACGGAAATGGTTGTACGGATACTGCACAAGTAACGGTGAATGTCAACGCAATACCAACGGTAATCGCTGGAAACAACCAAACGATTTGTACTGGTGCGGCAGTGACGCTTTCCGCTTCTGGTGCAACAAGTTACGCTTGGGACAACGGTGTTACAAATGCTACACCTTTCACGCCGATTGCGACACAAACCTATACGGTTACAGGAACGGACGGAAATGGCTGTACAGATACTGCACAAGTAACTGTAAACGTAAATGCATTGCCAACCGTTAGTGCTGGAAACAACCAGACGGTGTGTGCTGGAACAGCTGTAACGCTTTCTGGATCTGGTGCAACAAGTTACACTTGGAACAACGGTGTTACGAATGCTACGCCTTTCACACCGATTGCTACCCAAACGTATACGGTTACAGGAACAGATTTAAATGGATGTGCCAACACAGCGCAAGTAACAGTAAACGTCAATGCCTTGCCTTCGGTTAGTGCTGGAAACAACCAAACGGTATGTGCTGGAACGGCTGTAACGCTTTCTGGATCTGGTGCAACAAGTTACACTTGGAACAACAGTGTTACGAATGCTACGCCTTTCACACCGATTGCTACGCAAACGTATACGGTTACAGGAACAGATATAAATGGATGTAGTAATACGGCCCAAGTAACGGTGAATGTGAATGCCTTGCCTTCAGTTAGTGCTGGAAACAACCAGACTGTATGTGCTGGAACGCCAGTAACCCTTTCTGGATCAGGTGCTACCAGTTACACTTGGAACAATGGTGTTACCAATGGCACACCTTTCTCTCCGATTGCAACACAAACTTACACGGTTACAGGAACGGATGTAAATGGCTGTACAAACTCGGCACAAGTAACTGTAAACGTAAATGCATTGCCAACCGTAAGTGGTGGTTCGAATCAAGCAGTTTGTGCTGGAACGCCAGTAACCTTATCTGGTTCAGGTGCTACAACTTACACTTGGAACAACGGTGTTACGAATGCTACGCCTTTCACGCCGATTGCTACGCAAACCTACACGGTTACTGGTACAGATGCAAACGGCTGTTCAAATACAGCGCAAGTAACTGTAACGGTTAACCTATTACCTTCAGTAAGTGCGGGCCCTGACCAAAACGTATGTGATGGTTCACAGGTTACCCTCTCAGGTACAGGCGTTTTGGGCGCAGGTTCATACACATGGAACAACGGTGTTTTAAATGCGATTCCTTTCATCCCTACCATGACGCAAACATATACGGTTACAGGAAGTAACGCCAGTGGTTGTATAAACACAGACCAAGTGGTTGTAACCTTAATTGCAACACCGAATGTAAATGCAGGAAACGACCAAACCATTTGTGATGGAACCCCAGTAACTTTATCAGGTTCAGGCGCAATATCGTATACATGGAATAATGGCGTAACGAATGGTACAGCGTTTACCCCTTCAACTACACAAACGTATATTGTAACGGGCACCAATGCTGGTAACTGTTCTGATACTTCACATGTGGTTGTAACTGTAAAACCTAGTCCAACGGTTTCTTTAGGTGGTGATACAACGGTGTGTGACTACAACTTCCCTGTTAACATTCAAGCCAATGTAAGTGCAGGGGCAAATGTAACGTGGAGCAATGGAGCTACTGGAAATCCAGTGTTACTTACAGGTCCAACGACCCTTACGGTAACTGCTACCAACAACTTTAACTGTACAGCGACAGATGTGATCAATGTAATTGCGGATCCTTGTTTAGGATTGGACGAGAACAGCTATACCATCTCCGTTTATCCAAATCCATTTACAGATGTGATTCAAATTGTTTCGTCCATTGCAATGGACAATGACCTCGAAGTCTATGCGGCTGACGGACGTTTGATCACAAGCACGAGAATGATTGGTACAGAGAAAGTAATCAGATTAGAAGGATTGGCACGAGGTAATTATTTCGTGAAAATAAACCATGATGGCATCACACATGTGACCAAAATGGTGAAACAATAACCCATCTTAACCTACTACATAAAAGGGGGCCTCAGCCCCCTTTTTTTTTGTGTTGTATTTTTGCAATTGATTTTTTGGAGCTTGACTTAAGCGGATGTTTTTCTTAACTTTTTGATAACATGCATTTTAACGGTAGCGTTTCATTTTTAGGGATTTTTGTAACTTAAAATCATAATGTTATGAAAATTAAATATGCATTTATCCTTTTAGCCTTTGCGATAACACCTGCAAAAGCACAAAACATCATTGCACTATGGAACTATAATACCATTGTGGGTACCCCTGCTGCCCCAGTAGCAGACATCGGAACTGGAACATCCAATGTGGTTGGATCCATGGTAGTCACTTCAGCAGCCACCGGAATGGATCCTATCATCAACAATGGATGTGGTGCACAAAACGGTTCAAACCCTGGTGCTTGGTCTTTCACAGCCAGTCCAGGTATATCCAATGAAAGTTCAGGGGTTCAGTACATGGCCTCTACTGTTGGGAATGCTAACATCAGTTTTACATGGGACCAAAGGGCTTCTAACACAGCAGCCAATACCATTCGATTGAAATATACAACCGATGGCACTACTTGGAATGATTTCACCATGACGGCAGCTAATACAACTTTTTGTAATGGTTCAATTAACGCCAATGGATGTTTCGAACACAGTGCAACGGGAGACCTTTACCGAAGAATATCTGTAAGTTTTGCTGGTATGGCTGCCGTAGAAAACAACCCGAATTTCGGTGTAAGGTTGTTGGCATCCCACTACCAAGCTACAGGACAATTCAGAACCACAGCGGTACCAGCAAACATTGCCTCAGGAGGTACATGGAGATTCGACAATGTTAGGATTCAAGGAGGTGCAAATGTTTCCATTCCTGCAGCATCAAACTTTGCCCAATACAATGAAAACGTAGGGACCATTAACGTTCCGATTACCGTGTCAAATGCGAATGCCAGTCCGATTGTTTTGAATTTTGCATTGTCTACCTATACCGATGCAACGGTTGCAACAGATTTTACATGGGCAGGAACCTTAACCATTCCGGCAAATACGAATGGCATCACGAACATGCCCATAACCATCATCGACGATGCCTTGGCTGAAAATGCGGAAAGAATTATTGTGAAAATAAGTTCTGCAACCAATGCAATCATATCTGCAACAGATTACTACCAAATCAACTTTATTAAGGACAATGATTATGTCGCACCTACGCCAACAAATGAAATTAACCTAAGTCTTTTAACCTCTTTTTCCAATGGTGCCCCAGTTGCCAATTCAGCTGAAATCGTAACTTTTGACAAAGACGTAGACAGACTTTACATTGCAAACAGCATCGCTGGAAAATTAGACATCGTAAATTTTAGCAATCCAAGCAATCCTGTTCTTATCAATTCTGTTGTTTTGTCAGCTTATGGGAATATAAATTCCGTGGTTGCCCACGACAGCGTTGTAGCCCTTGCGATAGAATCGGTGCCAGCACAGAACAATGGGAAGGTCGTGTTCTTTGATTACAACGGAAACTTCATAAGTCAAGTAACTGTTGGTGCAATGCCGGATATGATTACTTTCAATAAAAACTACACAAAAATCATAACTGCAAACGAAGGCGAGCCGGATGCAACGTATGCGAATGACCCAGAGGGGAGTGTTTCTATTGTAGACCTTACCCCAGGATACACAAACTTAACCAATGCGAATGTTACTACACTTGGGTTTACCTCTTACAATGGACAATCAGCCAGCTTACTTGCACAAGGAATTCGCATTTTTGCAACCAGCGCATCGGTTGCCCAAGATTTAGAGCCTGAATATGTCGCTGTATCTGACGACAACACCAAAGCATATGTCACTCTTCAAGAGAACAATGCCTTGGCTACCATCGATTTAACAACCAATACCTTGACTTCCTTAGCTGCTTTGGGGTATTCATCTTACGACACCGCTTCTGGAAATGCTATGGATGCTTCTGACCAAAGTGGCGCAGTCCTTATCACTGGAAGTTTACCGGTGAAAGGTGCTTACATGCCAGACGCAACGGATTTTTATACTGCGGGGGGAACAGGATACCTAGTTACCGCGAACGAAGGAGATTCTCGCGAATTTGGTGCAGTAACTGATGCGAATAGAATCTCATCCGCAACTTTTGCGCAATTGGATGCAACCGCTTTCCCGGATCAAGCGATTTTAAAAAACAACAAATTTTTGGGAAGACTTAATGCACTTAAATACAGTGGTGATACAGACGGTGATGGAGATTACGATGAGCTACATGTAATGGGAGGAAGGTCTTTTTCCATCCGAAATGCAGCTACAGGCGCGGTGGTTTTTGATTCAAAAGCGTTGCTCGAACAAATTACTGCCAATCACCCAACATTTGGTGCAATCTTCAATGCTTCCAATTCAACGGGTGTCCCGGCCCTTAAAAACAGAAGTGACGACAAAGGGCCTGAGCCTGAAGGAATTGATATTGCTACAATTGATGGTTCTACCTATGCCTTTGTTGGTTTAGAAAGAATTGGAGGGGCAGCTATGTTTAACATCAACAATCCTACAGCGCCAGTTTTTGTTGGATATGTAAACAATCGTTCCACCTCTGTCAGTGGTCCGGATCTAGGAACTGAAGGAATCATCTTTATTTCAGCTGCAGATTCTCCAAATGGAAATGCCTTGCTAATCCTTGCGAATGAGGTGAGCTCTACCCTATCGATTTATCAAATCAACTCTTGTGCTGAATTGTCAGGAACACCTATAACGACTCCGACTTCAAACATTTGTGCGGGTCAAAATGCCACGTTCAGCGCGACAGTCGTACCAAACGTTTCCTATGAGTGGTTGTTAAATGGAAGTCCAATTGCGAACGCAACTTCAAGTACTTATTCAGCAACACAAGCGGGAGTTTATACTTTAAAGTTCACCAATGCTACCTATGGTTGTGTGGACACTTCGAATGCAATTAATTTTACCGTTTATGCTTTACCAGCTGTTGGCGGTGGTGTTTCACAAACTGTCTGCGCGGGAAGTCCGGTGACGTTAACAGGTTCTGGTGCCTTAACATACGCATGGGACAACGGAGTTAACAATGGCATTGCCTTTTCACCGCTCAACACACAAACCTATACGGTTACAGGAACCGATGCCAATGGTTGTGTTAACACTGCTCAGGTTGTCGTTACTGTGAATGCCTTACCCCTTGTAAATGCAGGAAACAATCAAACGGTTTGCGCAGGAACAGCAGTGACGCTTTCAGGGTCTGGTGCATTAAGTTACACTTGGAACAATGGTGTCACCAATGGTACACCTTTCAACCCATTGACAACCCAAACCTATTCGGTTATTGGAACCGATGCAAATGGTTGTTCAAATACATCCCCTCAGGTAACAATTACTGTAAACTCGCTTCCGAATGTCTTTGCAGGAAACAACCAAGCGGTTTGTGCAGGTCTACCCATCGTATTAAATGGATCTGGGGCTTTAACATACGCTTGGAACAATGGCGTAATCAACGGAGCATCTTTCACACCGCTTGCTACGCAAACCTATACCGTTACCGGAACCGATGTTAATGGTTGTAGCAATACAGCCAACGTAACAGTTACGGTGAATGCTTTACCAACGGTTAGTGCGGGAAGCAACCAAACTGTATGTTCAGGAACCGTCATCACCTTATCTGGAACGGGAGCCGCGACCTATATATGGGACAATGGCGTAACCGATGGCATAGCGTTTACACCAACAACCACACAAACATACACGGTTGCTGGGTCATTAGCCAATGGCTGTGCGAATGTTGCTCAAGTAACCATAACTGTGAACAACTCCCCTACTGTAAACGCTGGAACCAACCAAACCGTTTGTGCGGGTACAGCGGTAACATTATTGGGATCTGGCGCACCGACGCTAACTTGGAATAACGCTATTTTGGATGGCATTGCTTTTACACCCACTGGAACCCTTACGTATACGTTAACAGGGACTTTGCCAAATGGTTGCACGGACACAGCGCAAGTAACGGTAACTGTAAATGCAGTACCTGTTGTAATTGCAGGTGCTAACCAAACAGTTTGTGCGGGAACTTCAGTAACCTTGACAGCGACAGGAGCCAACACGTATACTTGGAACAACGGGGTTGCAAATGGAGTTTCCTTCATTCCAACTTCTACTCAAACCTATACTGCGACTGGCTCTAATGCAAATGGATGTATAGATACTGCGCAAGTAACTGTTACTGTTAATCCAAATCCGATTGTATCACTTGGCTCAGACACCACTGTATGTGATTACAATTTTCCTTATTCGGTGTTGGCTAACGTTACGAGTGGAGCCGCTTTAACTTGGAGCAATGGTTCAACAGGGAATCCAGTATTGGTTAACGGAGCCATCACTTTAACCGTAAGTGCAGCTAATAACTTTAACTGTACGGATGCAGACACCATCATCGTAACAGCAGACCCATGTGCGGGCTTAAATGAAAACGCGTTTACGCTTTCAGTTTATCCAAATCCTTTTACCAATACCATTCAAGTTGAATCTTCGATGGCGATCGCATCAGATTTGTTATTGTATTCTGCGGAAGGAAGATTGATTGCTACCTTACAAATGTTTGGTACTGAGAAAGAAATCTACTTAGGTGATCTGGCTCGTGGAAATTACTTCTTACACTTTACCGTAGATGGAAAAACACAAGTGGTAAAATTAATCAAGCAATAAGCTTTTAAGAACTAAATGAAAAAGGGGCTTTTGCCCCTTTTTTTATGATTAAGTATTTGGTTACAATCCCAGTTTAAAAATAATCTCATCCACAACACCTGGGTCCAATAAGGTACTCGTGTCGCCCAAATTCGACACATCACCCTCAGCAATTTTTCGTAAAATTCTTCGCATAATTTTTCCACTCCTCGTTTTAGGCAATCCCGAAACCACAAGGATTCGATCAGGCTTGGCGATCGGTCCAATTTCCTTTGAAACGGTATTCAACACTTCTGAATGAATGACTTTATCGTCAAAATCACCCGCATCCAAAATGACAAAGGCGAAAATTCCTTGTCCTTTTATATCATGAGGATAACCAACTACCGCACTCTCAATAACTCGGTCATGCATATTGATTGCATTTTCAACTTCAGCTGTACCAATTCTGTGACCGCTTACATTTAACACATCGTCTACCCTACCTGTAATTTTATACATTCCATTCTCATCTCTGTAACAACCATCCCCTGTGAAATAGCGATTTTCGTACACTGCAAAATAAGTGGTTCGGCATCTTTCATGGTCATTGTAGGTCGTTCGAATCATCCCAGGCCAAGGGAACTTAATACAAAGATTTCCACTTACATCGTTCCCCTCTAATTCCAATCCATTTTCATCTACCAAACAAGGCTGAACTCCTGGAAGTGGCAAGGTAGCATAGGAAGGTAAAGACGGAGTAATTCCCGCAAGATTTGAAATCAAAATCCCTCCGGTTTCGGTCTGCCACCAGGTATCTACAATCGGACACTTATTTTTTCCGATGTTATCGTCATACCAATGCCACGCCTCTTCATTGATGGGCTCACCCACCGAACCAAGCACCTTCAAGGAACTCAAATCCTTTCCTTCAATGAAATCCGTACCGTATCCCATTAAACTACGAATGGCTGTAGGCGCCGTATAAAGTATGTCTACCTTATGTTTTTCAACGACATCCCAAAACCGGCCGGCATCGGGCCATGTAGGCACCCCTTCAAACATTAACGAGGTTGCTCCAGCACTCAACGGACCATACATGATGTAACTGTGACCGGTTATCCAACCAATGTCCGCGGTACAAAAATGCACTTGCCCATGCTTGTATTGAAAAACATTAATAAAAGTATAGTGAGCCCAAACCATGTAACCTGCAACGGAATGCACGACACCTTTTGGTTTACCTGTAGAACCTGAGGTATACAAAATAAACAAAACGTCTTCAGCATCCATTTCAACGGCATCCACATTTGGATTTCCTTGTGCTTCGACCTTTGTGATTTCCTCATGCCACCAAACATCCATCCCAGGTTTCATGGCAATTTCAATTCCGGTTCTATTGTAAACAATTACCTTACTTACTTGATTTGGTGAAAGCAAAGCTTCATCAACGACACTTTTTAAGGGGATTTTTTTAGTCCCACGATACGCACCGTCGCAAGTGACTACAAAGGAAGCGGATGCATCTGCCAAGCGGTCAGCTATGGCTTGCGCCGAGAAACCCCCAAAAATTACAGAATGTATAGCACCAATTCTGGCACATGCAAGCGTTGCAACGACCAATTCAGGAATCATACCCATGTAAATGCAAACGCGATCGCCTTTTTTAACTCCGTTGTTAATCAATACATTGGAAAACTGTACGACTTGAAAGTGCAAGTCTTTGTAGGTGATTTCGCGGTGTTTTTCTGAAGGGTCATTGGGTTCCCATAACAAGGCTATTTGTTCGCCATGTTCAGCCAAATGTCGATCGAGACAATTTTCGGTAATGTTTAGGGTAGCTCCTTTAAACCATTCAATTTTTGGTTCTGTAAAATTCCATTCCAAGACAGCATCCCACTTTTTTTTCCAGACAAAATCTTCAGCGATGTCCCCCCAGAATTTTTCTGGATGCTCCACACTCTGTTTATATTTCTCAGAATAATCAGCCAGGGAGGTAATTTGATTCGGGTATTTCATCGGTTAAAAATTAGGGTTTTAATGCTAAAAGTCCTTAAAAATATACAATTCGTTACAACAAAAGCAACATGATCGACAGAAACGGCGTAAGTTTGCATACGTTTATTGGGGTCGACATTGGATTTGACAGCAATAGCGGCAGACAAGTATAAGCATGCAGAGGGTTGTGGGGAACCTCTTTAATATCTTTTCACAAACAATAATTGACAATACGTCATACGCGCTTGCTGCTTAATTAACTGAATGTTAATTGGCTTTATCCGACTGAAGGACAGTAGGTTGGACGAGCACTCTCGGTAGATGGCCGCCCGTTTCATTTACCAATCGAGGGTTCATCCCATCGGGCTGGTGTTGGCAATGCTTCTAAGCTGACATAAGATTTAAGAAGCTAAGCTTAAAACCGGGTGTTCTTGTCCAATTCTAAGCCGACAATCAATCAAGAACTAAGCATGTAGAAACCTTGAATTCCCGTTGTTTGGACGAGGGTTCGAACCCCTCCGACTCCACT
>CAMCWF010000016.1 GCA_945882095.1 Chryseobacterium gleum | reverse complement strand
TCGTCAAATTGATTTTCATAATCCACATCGTATTCCGTAGTGTCAAGCAAATCATCCGTGGTTTCATCCTCCTTATGGGCCGGTCTTAAGATATTGGTGTCCGAAACATTAAGCCTGATTTCCGTCCTAACATTACCATCCTCCTGTGTGTATGCCTTTGCGAATGGGGTTCCAGTTAACTCAACAAGCGCTCCTTTTTTAAGAAAGTCTACAATGCGCATGTGACTGCCTTCTTTTTTCCAAATGGTGCAGTTTACCCAAGTCGTTTTGGTTTTGGAGACACCGGTTTTTTTGTCCCTCCAATTTTTGTTGTGTGCTACAGGAAAGTTTACAGCAATGATGCCTCGTTCCATTTGTTTGACAATGGCATCTTTGCCGATGTTGCCAATCAAGCGGGTTTCAAATACAGTGCCCATGATTATTTAGTATTATTAATTTTACAATTTCTTAACTTGTAAAAATAACTAAATAATCTTTGTTTGGATTATCTGTTGAATATTAATGGTTGTGACCGTCTGGTCCATGCACGTGTCCGTGTGAAATTTCCTCTTCAGTGGCTTCGCGAACTTCCAAGATTTGACCTTCAAAATGTAAGTCTGTACCTGCCAAAGGATGATTGAAGTCCATTTTGACAACATCGTCACTTACTTCCATGATGGTACCTCTTAATTGATGTCCTTCACTGTCGCTCATGGGAATGATTTTACCAACGGAAAACATTTCTTGGTCAAAATTTCCTTGTTCGTCGTGGAATACATTGCTTGGAATCATTACGATTTCGTCATTGTTGTGCTCGCCATACGCGTTGTTTGCGGTTATTGCAAAATCAAACAAATCTCCTTTGGCTTTGCCAAGAATGTTTTGCTCAAAATCTGGCAATAAAGCATTGGCTCCAAACAAAAACACCAAAGGATTCTCCTCGTCAGTGATTTCAATATGGTCGCCTGTTTTGTGGTTGGATAGCTTATATTTCAAAGAGACCACGGTGTTCGTTGCAATGTTCATGTTGATTTTATTTTGAATTTATGATTTAAACAATTGGGTTTTATTTTTTGACCAAGTCGGCAACAAAATTTGGAAGCGCAAAACTTGCCGTTTGCAATCCATGGTTGTAATACCTTAGGCCATTCTCTGATACGAAAGCATCGATAACAAGCTTCTCAGGTACTTGGTTTTGTCCAACATTTCCTTTCAGTCCGTATTGGAAACTCCACATTCCTGTAGGGTAGGTGGATACAAAAAATAAGCTTACGGGTGCTTTGTCTGTTCCAAAGATTTCTTGCAAGGTAAAGTTCAATTCTTTAAATGCTTTCTCGTTAAATTTTGGAGATTCTCCTTGGGCAACCAAAATCCCGTCCTCTTTTAACGCATTATAACAATTTTGATAAAATGCAGTCGAGAACAACCCTTCAGCTGGACCAACGGGATCAGAACCATCCACCAAAATCAAGTCGTAGGTATTTGGAACGGCTTCTTTCGCAAAGGCAATTCCGTCACCCACGATTAAGGTCAATTTTGGATGATCGAATGAAGATGCGATTTGGGGTAAATGTTCTTTACAAGCATCAATTACAGCGCCGTCAATTTCTACCATCGTCACAGTTTCTACGGACTCATGTCTCAATACTTCACGAATGGTTCCACCATCGCCGCCGCCAATCACCAAAATATTTTTAGGGTTGGGGTGCATAAACATACCTGGATGAGAAATCATTTCGTGGTAATGAAATTCATCTTTTTCTGTGGTCATCACCATGTCGTCCAACGCCAACATTTTACCATATTTATATGATTCTAAGATCCTAACCCTTTGGAAAGGAGATTGGACATCAAAAAAGACTTCACCGGTAAATCGCAAGGAGAGGGCTTGGCTTTCGTCTTTATCCGTAAACCAAACGTTGCGCGTATAAAAATCAGGATTTACCCACTCGCTTGCTTTTGATCGCATGGTGGTAATGTCGAAGTCATTTCTGGTCAATAAATTCACCGATCCTCTTTTGATTTCAATCGCTGAATAAGATTTACTCTTGAAGCATTCCTTTAAGTGATCGAAAGCAATCCAAGCATTCATGTCACCGCAAGTAAATACATCTACCGCTGCGTAACCATATTCAGGCCATGTATGAATGGCTAAGTGACTTTCTTGAATCACAACCACCCCTGAAACACCATAAGGTGAAAAATGATGAAAGGTTGAATTGATTACCGTTGCCTCAGCCTTTTTCGCCGCATCCACCATGTCGCGTTCGATCGCAGCCACATCGTTCATGATGTGCGGATCACAATTCATAAATTCCACCAAGATGTGGTTTCCAAGTGCTTTACTCATCTTTTTGTTCTATTTTTAATGGTGCAAAATTAATTGTTAAATTTGGTTCTATGTTAAAAATGATAAGGAATCCACGATTATTGAGTCTGTTTTTTGTTGCAATGGGACTTTTAATGGCCTTTCAATGCGATAAATACACTCCCTCCCAATGTTTAAATGCTAAGATTTCCAGCTTTCAAAATGATTGCTGTGCTTCAGGTGCTTCCGTAAAGGAGTATACATTTCAACAAGAAAGCGTATTTGTGTTTGACCAAGGATCTTGCGGAGCAGATTTCGCATCCTATGTATTGACATCCAATTGCGATACCCTCGGTTTTCTTGGTGGTTTTTCGGGAAACACTATCATTAATGGGGAAGAATTTTCAAATGCCGTATTGGTGAGTACCGTTTGGAGTAATTAGTTTTTTATCCATTTATACCTTCCGTAAGGTGTCTCTAGAAAATACACCCCAGAAGTAAATCTTCGCACATTTATCGTTCTGTTTTCTGGTGTCAACGTCATGGTAGCAACAAGTTTTCCTTGTGCATCTAGAACTTGTACTTGGATCGCTTCATTCAATCCTTGAACTTCAATTACATCGTTTGCCGGATTTGGCGTGATGAGAATAGACGCTTTGTTATTTATTTCAATCCCTGCCCCCGAGACCACATGGATGACACTGGAATCACTGGAAATGCATCCGTTTGAATCTGTGATTGCGTAAAGAATGGTGAAATATCCAGTACCGGTCAAAGTCGGGTGGAAAGAGGTTCCAATGATGCCCGAGCCGCTGTAAACCCCACCGCTTGGAATGCCAGGACTTACGTTGAATGGATTTGATCCCGTAAACACATTGGTAGTCGTCTCATTGTATTGAACGGGGTTGACATTGAACAATGTAATTGTGGTCGAATCACTCGCTTGACATCCGTTTGGCCCTGTTCCCGTTACATAAAATGTTTGGTTTTGGGTTGGGATAAATGCTTGTTGATTTACCACACCACCAGACCAAGTGTATTGAATTGCAGTTCCTGTACCCGTGAGTGTTACCGGTACGCCAGGGCAGGTGAAAAAACTTGCGCCTCCATCAACATAAGGCAAGGGCAATAAGCTTAAAGTGATCGCTGGTGAATGGGTATAACATCCAACGCTGTCCTCGATTTTTATGGAATATGGACCAACAATGGCCGTGGTTAAATTCAGTCCACTGACACCATTTGACCAAAGCGCATCGTAAACTGTGGCATTTGTATGGGCGGTTAACGCTGCAGTCCCTCCGGTGCAAATACCTGCAACGGAATCGATGTAGACATTGATGTTTTTGGAGAGCATCAACGCATAGGCATCGGCTTTCCCAAATCCATACCCATTGTTAGGTGTAACCCCTGTAGCCGCATCAGTAACCGCATGGTTTGTTAAATCATTTTTAAATGACAGGTAATTTGAAGTGCGGCATTTTTGTAAGTAGAGCGCTGCTATTCCTGCTACGACAGGCGAAGCCATCGAAGTGCCTCCGTTTCGAACGTGGAACCCCCCTTGGTCTATGGTGCTGTTATTGGCGGTATTGTTCAAATACCAGATAGGGCCTGCCGATAGGGTAACATCGCCTGCGGCTGTGATGTCAGGTTTGTTAAGTCCGTGACGGTTGGGGCCTTTGCTGCTGTTTTCGCTTAACTTTCCAACGGGCGTAGTGGAAGCCGGGGTGTAATAATTGTTGTTTTTATCAATGTATCCTTTGCGATTTCGCATGTTGGCAACAGAAACTACCTTTTCTGAACAATTCCAAGAACTTACAATGGTTTGCAAAGAATCAGGCATCACATAATGTTGTATCGCTGGATATTGAAGCGCCGTCGGGATGCTTGTAGAAAAATTGCTCAGCTGAATCCAACTTCCGCCCCATGCATCGTATTTCCCTGATCCTGTTGTCATGAACCGATATCGATAGGCCATGGAATCAATGGTTTGAAAAACGGACAATAAATGGTAATTGGCCCCTACAATTTCCCGATACGTTTCTATGCACGCAATCCTTTGACCAACGGCATTGTATATGGTGTCATACAAAGGTACAGCTGCCATGTTGGCGGTGGCATAACGAAAAGTAGAGTGTCCTCGGTAAGAAAAGTTCGGGGTGATTTTGTCGGCCCCATAGGCGAAATGGTAATGCGCATCTGCAGTGTCAGACCAAAGGTCAAATACAATTTTATTCGGACCGGCAACGGTAGCACCTGTGTTGGGAATGTTCCAAAAGAAACTCGTATCTGAGGTAATCGCAGCATTTTTCACGTGAAATTTGCCTTGGTTTCCTGCATTTCCTGCAGCACAAACGACGATTCTTCCATCCTGCATGTCCAACAGAGATTCTATGTAATCGGCAGCTGGATCATTTCCGTCATGGCTCCCTAAATAATCTCCAAGGGATAGGTTGATTACAGCGGGTTTGTTCAGCGAATCTGCTACTTTAAAGATGTAATCACAAGCGTCAGCAATGGTTAAAGTCCAGTTGGCTAAATTGAAATTCGTTTCTACCACAATGATGTCAGCCTCCGGCGCAGCTCCCTTGTTCTTCAAATTTGCTCGGGCATTTCCTGCAGCCATTCCTGCAACCGTGGTTCCATGCGCAGTGACGGTCTCTAAACTTGTACAGGTTCCACTGTTGATGGATGAACTGTCCCAAACGGATCCGTAATTGTAAGGCTGAGGAGGGTTTGGACCATTGACCGTATGATCCCAATACCTCAAGACACGTGTTTTACCCGTATTCGTTTTAAAGTCTGGGTGGTTGAAATCAATTCCTTGGTCGACAATCCCTACGATGATTCCCTTGCCAGTGTAATTGGTATCTATTCCATTCAATCCTTGATGCACCCAATGGACCTTGTGTTTCAATAAAGAACTGTCTCCTAAAGATTTGGGTCTGGAAAATGAAAAGTACAATCCTTGAATGGATTGATTTTCCTTCAAAAAAGAAAGTTCCTTGTGAGAAGCATTGAAAAACAAAAAGTTCGGAGATTCGTATTTTACCTGAATTCCGATGGATGCCAAAGCAAGTTTGTTGGAAATCGAATTTGTAGCACTTAAGCAAATTTTTTCTTCGGGATGCTTACTTGCAAAGGTTTCAAAATTAAAGCCTAAAAAATCGCTCGTTTGTCCCCAAATCAGTCCCAGGTTTAATGCTGTGAACAAAAGGAGTAAAGCTGTTTTTTTGTGTTGAAAGTTAAAAATCGTCATCTTAAAAGGATTCCAAGTAAAAATAAGCGTTATTTTTGAAATCACTGAAAAGATATTTTCGATTGTCAAATAACTAATTAAAAAAGAGATGAAGTTCACTACCGTTTTGTTTTTACTTTTTACTTCCTTGTTTTCCGTTTGTTTTTCTCAACCCATAGAAGGTACATTGAATTGGTACAACGGAAAGGGAAATGGGATGTTTACAGAATTGGCCTACAAGAAAATCCTTAAAAAGAAAAAATCAATTCCTGTGATTGTTGCTGTGATAGATTCAGGGGTAGATATTGAACACGAAGACCTTCAGGGAAAAATCTGGACCAATGCTAAGGAAGTACCTGGCAATAACAAAGATGATGACGGCAATGGGTATGTGGATGACGTTCACGGATGGAATTTCTTAGGCAATTCAAAAGGTGAGAACCTAGAAAAAGCACGTTTAGAAAAAGCAAGGATTGTAAAAAAATACCAGGACAAATATGAAGGCATTGACAGCGAGTCGCTTTCATATGACCCCATTTTTTATATGTTTCAAAATGCACAATCTTCTCTAGCTGAGGATATGGCAGAATTTGAACCCTATATGGATATGCTCGGAAAAGGAATGTTTGATGAAGAAACAGAGAATTACATTAAAGACCAAATGTTGGTAAACCTGAATGTTGACTATGATGACAGAAGTTTGATAGGCGACAATCCAAATGACTTTGAGGATAAATTTTACGGAAATGGTAATGTGGAAGGTCCTGATGCATTGCACGGAACCCATGTTTCTGGTATCATTGGTGCCGTTCGTGGAAACAAGAAAGGTGGAGACGGTGTCGCAGATAACGTGCAAATCATGTCGGTTCGTACCGTTCCCAATGGAGATGAAAATGACAAAGATGTTGCATTGGCCATTCGTTATGCAGTTGACAACGGTGCGAAAGTAATCAACATGTCTTTTGGAAAAGGGTTTTCTCCCTATGAAATTGAAGTACAAAATGCCATCGAATACGCAGTTTCAAAAGACGTTCTCATGATTCACGCAGCTGGTAACGATGCAATGGATATTGAATATTCCGATAATTTTCCGAAGAAACCTTATTACAACTATGTAGATTCCCTGAACCAAAAGTTGTTTCTTAACATTGGTGCCAATACCAAAGACGGTGGAGACGCTTTGATTGCATCCTTTTCAAATTATGGAATGACACAAGTTGATGTTTTTGCACCGGGATTCGAAATCTACAACACCATACCTCAAAGTCAATACAGGAACTTACAAGGTACCTCAATGGCAGCGCCGATGGTTGCAGGGGTTGCAGCCTTGCTTAAATCTAGGTTCCCGCAGGCTACGATGTATCAAATCAGTGAGGCAATCACCAATACGGCAACCAAACACGATGAGTTGATAGGTTATTGCAGTACATCAGGTGTTGTAAATGTTTACAATGCGGCGGTATACCTAAAGAATTTATTTAAATAATTGCATGAGAAAAATTGGGTTTCTTTTTCATGTTTTCTTTTTCTGTTATGCCACATTTGCCCAAAACGCAAAAGATGTAGAGTCCTTGAATTTCTTAATGGATAAATGGCACAAAGATGCTACCCTGGCGAAATTCGAAGATTATTTTGGCGCCACATCCGATGGATTCATTTTCTACGGTACAGCACCCGCTGAGAAATGGGATAAAAAATCGTTTCAAACATTTTCAAAACCTTATTTCGACAGCCTGAAAACATGGAGATTTACACCTACCAATCGGGTTTGGAACTTTTCAAAAAATGGAAAGACAGCATGGTTCGATGAGGACCTTCAAACGTGGATGTTGGATTGCAGGGGTGTAGGAGTTTGTGAAAAATCACGCGGTGTTTGGAAATTATCCTATTACAACCTCAATGTGGTCATCGAAAATGAGAAAATTCAAGAATTTATAAAACTTCGTAAGTACTAGCCGCATGACCTTATTCGAATTTCGCAATCACTTTAATCTTGAATTACAGGAGGTGTATGACGAAAGGGAACGTAAATCCATTTTTCAACGGATGGTTAAACATCGCCTGGGTTTAGATGGCGCCGATGTACTCCTTGCAAAACTCTCTTTAATTGGTCAAGCTGAACAGGATGTTCTTTTTGCGGACCTTGAAACCATTAAGTTTGGAGAACCCATTCAGTATGTTTTGGGCGTTACAGAGTTTTTTGGCTTGGACATTCAATGTGATTCATCTGCGTTGATTCCTCGACCTGAAACTGAAGAATTGGTGGGTTGGATTGTACAGGAAAACGGCGAAAAACCTTTGAATGTATTGGACATTGGTACGGGAACAGGTTGCATTCCATTGGCCTTGAAAAACGTCCGAAAGGCATGGGAAATCACTGGCCTCGATGTAAGCGAGGACGCACTTGTTTTGTCGAAAAAAAATGGCTCAGCGTTGAACCTGGATGTTCAATGGGTGTTGTGCGACATCCTAAAGGAATCCGCAGGAGAAAAATTCGCAAAACCATTCGATTTAATTATTTCAAACCCACCCTACATTCCTGCCTCTGAAAAAAAGGATATGTCTTCTTTGGTGGTAGAATTTGAACCAGAAATAGCCCTCTTTGTCCCGGATGAAGACCCATTCATTTTTTATAAAAGCATTGCCCTTTTCGCCAAGCAAAACCTTAAGCCGAATGGATCGATCTACTTGGAAATCCATGAGGACAGCGCCATTGAAATGGTTGATTTATTGAAAGCATACGGTTTTGGAAACTTGTATATGAAAAAAGATATGCAAGGAAAAAACCGAATGATTAAAGCACAAATATTAAATTTAACACGTGAACGCTGAAACAGCTAAAATCGAGATCGCTGCATTGACCGAAGTGCTTAATAGGCACAATCATTTGTATTATGTCCTTGCGCGACCAGAAATCTCTGATTTTGAATTCGATTCCCTCCTTAAGAAATTATCGGATTTAGAAACGCAATTCCCCGAATGGGCCTCTGATAACAGTCCGACCAAAAGGGTGGGAGGGGATATTACCAAGAAATTCGAAACCGTAGCGCACCAGTATCCCATGCTATCCTTGTCCAATTCCTACGATGAAAACGAAATTAGGGAATGGGCAGAACGGGTTTCGAAATCAACAGAGTCTCCCTTTGCGTTTGTTTGCGAGTTAAAATACGATGGACTTGCCATCGGCATTCGCTATGAAAAGGGTGAGTTGGTGAAAGCCGTTACCCGAGGAGATGGTGAAAAAGGCGAAGACATCACGGCAAATGTGAGGACCATTCGTACCGTACCATTAAAATTAACAGGCGATTTCCCTGAAAACATCGAAATTCGAGGCGAAGTTTTTATGCCGCATGCGCAATTTCTTAAGCTTAACAATGAACGTGTTGACATGGGGGAAGAGCCCTTTGCCAATCCGAGAAATACCGCCGCTGGTTCTATGAAATTACAGGATTCTGCGGTGGTTGCATCCCGTGGATTGGACACCTTTCTTTATGGCGTTTACGGCGAAAATTTGCCTTTCCAAACGCATTTTGATTCCGTAGATGCAGCAGGGAAGTGGGGGTTTAAAATCCCTCCGGTATCAGAACAGTATATTCTTAAAACACAAACGGTTCAAGGCATAATGGATTTTATCAAGTATTGGGATGAAAAAAGAGAATTTCTTCCCTTTGACATTGATGGGGTGGTTGTTAAAGTAAACGAATACAAGGTACAAAAACAACTGGGTTTTACAGCGAAGTCCCCCCGATGGGCTACAGCTTTCAAGTTTAAAACCAAACAGGTAGAAACACAATTAATTTCTGTGGATTACCAAGTGGGAAGGACCGGAGCCATTACGCCTGTTGCAAACCTAAATCCCGTTTCCTTGGGAGGTACCACCGTGAAAAGAGCTTCCTTGCACAACGCAGACCAAATTGAGCGGCTTGGATTGCATTTAAAGGATTGGGTTCAGGTGGAGAAGGGAGGGGAGATCATTCCAAAAATCGTAGGTGTCAACCTAACGTTGCGAGCCGAAGATTCGGAAAAAATACATTTCATCGATCGTTGTCCTGAGTGTGATTCAATTTTGGTTAGAACCTCCGGAGAAGCTCATCATTACTGTCCGAATGAAAGTGCTTGTCCTCCTCAAATCATTGGAAAAATACAGCATTTCGTTTCCAGAAAAGCAATGAACATTGATGGGTTTGGGGATGAAACGGTTGTGCAATTTGTACAAGAAGGATTGCTAAAAAATCCTTCAGATATTTTTGTGTTGGACGAGGCTCAAATGCTCAACCTAGATAGAATGGCACAAAAATCTGTCGATAACCTTTTCTCTGGCATCGCAGAAAGCAAGTCAACACCTTACCATCGCGTGCTTTTTGCATTGGGCATTCGGTACATTGGAGAAACCGTAGCAAAAAGACTAGCGAAAGCATTTCCATCCATTGATTTACTTATGAATGCAAGCTTTGAAGCCTTGCTTGAAGTGGATGAAATTGGGGAGCGAATCGCCAACTCCATTCTTTTCTACTTTGCCATTGATAGCAATCAACAATTGATACATAAATTAATAGAGGCAGGCTTGAATTTTCAGGCTGAACAAGTGGAGCTAAGTTCTGAGTCATTGGCAGGGATGTCGATCGTGGTTTCGGGTGTATTCCAGAATTTGTCGAGAGATGAGCTGAAATTATTGATAGAAAAGCATGGTGGAAAAAATGTAGGCTCCGTTTCAGCGAAAACTGACTACCTTGTAGCTGGAGAAGGAATGGGTCCTGCGAAACTTAAAAAAGCAACGGATTTAGGGGTGAAAATCATTGGAGTAGATGAATTAATGAAAATCATCGGTTATGAAGAATAATAGCATTTGGTCAAATACCCAATCCTTGATGGTGGTTTTTAATTATGCAAATGATTTGCAGCTTAAAGAATACCGTAAAGCGTTGGACAGAATGCTGGATTCCAGCCACGTGAAAAACCTTTTGATCATTGTCAATCTTCCCAAAGAAATTGATAAAACCAAATTACCTCCCCACTTTTTGATTTATTACAACAGTCCTAATGATTACTCTTTCATGGGTAAACTAAAGGATGTCTTGCTTCAAAGGGAATTTGAGAAAAAATTCGACCTGTTGATATGGATTGGGGCTACCCAGAAAAAAGTGTTCAATCAATTGAAAAATACCTCATTCGCTCGAAAGGTAGTCGTGAATGACTCAGATTCGTTTTTTGACTTGGTTTTGAAATCAAACGAAGAAAATCCAACAGATTTACTTTCCTTTGTAACCGAAACTTTAGATAAAATTGAACGCTATGACTAACATTTTTCATGGAACCGGTGTCGCATTGGTCACGCCTTTTCAAAAGGACCTTCAAATAGATTTTGATGCACTTGAAAAATTGGTTGAATATCAAATTGAAAACGGTACCGATTTTTTAGTCGTTTTAGGTACAACCGGCGAATCGCCAACCTTGAGTAAAGAGGAGAAATGGGAGGTTTTAGATACGGTTCTTGATGTAAGTGAAGGACGTTGTAAAGTCGTTTTTGGGGTTGGGGGTAATGACACCATGGGTGTTGCTCGTACCTTGGAAGAAGTGCCCGAAGGTGTTGATGGAATTTTATCCGTTTCGCCATTCTATAACAAACCTACCCAAAAAGGAATCTTGGCGCATTATCGAATTCTTGCGGATTCAACCGATTTACCGATGATTTTGTACAATGTCCCTGGCAGAACTGGGTCCAATGTGCTCGCAGAAACTACTTTGGCCTTGTCTGAAATTTCAAACATAGTAGCTGTAAAAGAAGCATCGGGTGACATGTCTCAAATTATGCAAATCTTAAAACACCGCCCGAAAGGCTTTGCTGTTTTGTCCGGCGATGATAATTTGACGGTTCCGATGATTTCCCTTGGTGCTGAAGGCGTGATCTCTGTGGTTGCAAATGCATTCCCGCGTTTGTTCTCTGAAATGGTGAGCTGTGCCCTTGAGGGTGATTTTGCCAATGCCAAACAAAAACACTTTGAATTGTTTGAAATCACGAATATGTTCTTTGAACAAGGAAATCCTGGAGGCGTTAAAGCTTCTTTGGCAGCCATGAAAAGAATGGAAGAAAACATGAGGCTCCCATTGTTCCCTATTAACGCTGCACTAAGAAGTAAAATTGAAAAAGAGACCCAAAGAATTTTATCCCTTTAAATTGAGGTTCATTGCTTTTTTGCTGATTCAAGGATGGTTGGCCTCTTGTACATCATCTGTAGAAAAGTCCATTGACATACCGTCCTCACAGGTGTCCGTGGGATTGGAAAAAACACAACCAGAGTCAAAAGTAGCATTGCTTCCCAATAACATTGTCGCGGTTTCACAATATTGTCCAGGTATCAAAGTAGACTTAAAATACGCCACGTCAGACAATTTCATGAAACAAGTGCTGTATACAAAATGGAAAGATGCTTACCTTCAAAAAGAAGTAGCTGACCAGTTAAATACCGCGCTGCGGAACTTAAAAAAAACAAATCCTTCCTACAGTTTCTTGGTCTATGATGCTGCAAGACCCGTGAGCGTTCAACGGAAAATGTGGAAGGCTTTGGATACCATTCCGGTGAAAGAAAGGGTGAAATTTGTCAGCAATCCTAACAACCGAAGTTTGCATAACTATGGTTGTGCTGTGGACATCACCCTAATCGATGCGGAAGGAAATCCATTGGATATGGGGGCAGGGTATGATGACATCAGGTCGATTGCCTATCCCTCCATGGAAACTTATTTTTTGAAAACGGGTGCGCTGACGTCAGAACAGGTTTCCAACCGTAAAATTCTTAGAAAAGCAATGTTTGCTGGCGGTTTTACTAACCTAGCAACAGAATGGTGGCATTTCAACGCATGCAGCCGGAAATTTGCTGCTGCGCATTACGAGGCCATTTTAACCGAAGTGGATTTTTAATAGGTAAGGTAAAGCACCGTTGTGTCGAATGCCGTGGTATTCACCTGCAAAACCCCCGTGTTTGATGTACCAAAAACGGCATATTCTATGGAGTAAGGTTTGTTACCATCGTTCACGCAAAAGAGAGAGGTGTTTTGAGCTCCATAATAATGCTGTAAGCCTGAGCCACAACATTCGCTGCAATTCGCTTTCCCAAGCTGACGGATAAACTGAAGGTGGTCTGAACCTGCTGGATTTGTGTTGTTGATGCGAATTTCTACCCAAGATTTTGCGGTTGTGGTGTAGTTTCGCACGTTGTCATCTTTCAATGTCAGCGATGAATAGTAAATGTCCTCTTCCAAAGTGAAATAACCATTTTTAATCACCTTCAACACGTATTTCTCAGTTCGTGTTCGGGGAAAGGACAGTTGGTATTCTCCTGCATTGTCGGTGATTCCACTCGCCACCATAGATATTTGATTGTTTCCTACCGATACACCATACAGTTCAATCTTGGCATTCGCCAAAGGACTTTCGAAAGAGTCGTCATAAATGGCGCCTGTTACCTTAAAAGTACCTGCGCCTTTTTCACATCCTAAAGCCAATAAAAATAAAGTTGTGTATAAAATGATTCTTTTCATTACGCATTGAATTTAGTGAAAAGGGCCGACATTCGTTCTTTGGGAATGAACAAAAAGTCTGAGGTTTCCTTTTGTTTTCCGGTTTCCTGTATCAACTTGTGGTTGTAAATTCCAGTTTGAACGTACCCCAATTCTTGAAAATAACTAAGAAACAACGGAATGTTAACCTCTGATATCTCTACCTGAACCACGGGTCTTAACCGAGAAATGTGTGGTTGAATGGAATTAAAAACTACCCATTCGTAGCCCTCAATGTCACATTTTATATAGTCTAAGCGCTCGATGGATGCTAAAAATTCGCTTGCGTTTAGCACGGGTACTTCCAAAGGATTTGAGTGGTTGGCAAGTTCACTTGGATCTATTACGTGCGGCAGTCCAGTGCGTAAGGTCCCTTGCTGTACAGGCATCACCATATATAAAGTACCGGCCTTTTCACCGAAAGCTGTGTGCAGAGGAATGGCGTGTTTGTATTTGGAAAGAATATTTTTTAATCGATTGAAAAATAATGGTATAGGTTCAATTGCATAAAGTTTACCTTTCAGATTTAAGCGAGCAAAAATCATGGAGAAATAGCCTAGGTTCGCGCCGATGTCTAAAACGATGTCGTCCTCAGCAACCAATTTTTTGATCCCGTAATGAAATTTGAAACGTGAATCGTTTTTAAGTAGCCCTAAATCATACAAAAAAATAAAACCTTTTTGCATTGCATATAAATACAACGAGGTCGGCAATATCCGATATAACCACTTTTTGATTAGGTAAATCATTGTTGCGAAAGTATGGTTTTTGTCGCTATTTTTATCGAAAATTCTATGCGATATTCGATTCTCCTCATAGCTTTGTTAAGCTTTTTTGTCGGTTTGGCTCAACCTGCCCTGGATTTAAAAGAAATCATGAAGGGACAAGCGTTTACCGGTTTTTGGCCAGAATCCCCGTCTTGGAACCTTCAGGGTACTGCCATTTACTTTCGTTGGAATAAGGACGGTAAAGAAGAAGCTGAACCTTACGTATATTGGGTTAAGACTGCTGTATTGAATGAAATCAGTGAAAAAGATTACCGCGAAGTGGTGTTTTTTGACAAGTCCCAAGCAAAGTTTCCAAATCAACTTTCCATTCTGGGAAATAGCCTCGTACTCACCGACCGGAAAACAGGCGTATCGAACATATTGTTTCAAACAGATCATCTTTTGTCAGATTTGAAAAGGGTTTCGGTCAATTATGCCTCCCTGCGCTTGGATGGTGATTTTTATGCGGTGGATTTCTCAGTCTCGGGCATGAATCGTTTTGTGCAACTGACGCATTATGTCGAACCGAAAAAACAAGAAACACCGGATTCAACCTACTTACAGCGTCAACAGGTTGAATTGTTTCAATACATAAGCGATCACTCAAAAAAAACAAAGAGTCCAATTTATTCAAGGTTTGACCTAATTAAAGAAACGGAATTGCCATCTGATTTTGGTTCTATTTCAGGACGTTTTTTACAGCTTCCTAAAAAGGTTGTTTTTCTGCGGGTTGAAGACCCTACGAATGACAAGTCCACTTCGGTTCCTGCCTTTATCACTTCCGATGGGTATACGCAAAGCGTGGATGCGAGGGCGAAGGTGAGTAACAACGAACCCAACCAAAGAATGTACCTGCATTTGATCAGCCAAGACACCCTTATTCAGCTTGATTTTAATGCATTGACGGACATTCGAAAAAAACCAAGTTACATGGATACAACGGGTGGGATGTTGTTCAAACAAAACCGCAATTTGTTCATCCATGACCCTGTTTTTGCCGATTCTAAAGCGTTGGCTTTATTGGATGTTCGTGCCGCTGACAACAAGGATCGTTGGATTGTACTGGTAGATTTGAAAACAGCGAAAGTTACAGAGATTGAGCATCAGCATGACGAGGCATGGATTGGAGGACCGGGTATTTCAGAGTGGAACATGGAAGCAGGTACCCTGGGTTTTGCACTACAGGATGAAGTGGTCTTTTTTCAATCGGAGGAAAATGGATTTTCTCAGTTGTATGAATGGCAATTTTCCAGCAAGAAAAAGGAAAGGGTCCTTCCGGGGACTGCTGATTTCGAAATGCATTCCGTTGCGTTAAGTATTGATGGTACAAAGTATTTTGTGACAGACAACTTTTCAAATACAGGGGTGGTAAACTTGGCTTCCATTCACCGCATACATAAGAAAAGGGTTTCGCTCTTGCGTATCAATGAAGGTGGGGTGAAGGATGTTGCAATTTCGCCTGATGAGCAAAGTTTCGCTTATCTGTATTCAACAGCGACCAATCCTTGGGAGATTTGCTTGAAAACAGGGGAGGGAAAAGTGTCCCGGATAACGTATTCCCAAAGTCAATCTTTTAAAGATTATACTTGGAAGACCCCTAATTATTTGCGTTTTACTGCCAGTGATGGGAAGGAAGTCCATGCGCGATTGTATGAACCTAGTCCAGAAGCGAAAAACGGTGCCGCTGTACTTTTTGTCCATGGTGCAGGTTATTTGCAAAATGCACATACTTGGTGGAGTCAATATTATCGTGAGTACATGTTTCATAATTTGTTGGTAGACAAAGGTTTTACCGTGTTGGATGTTGACTACCGTGCAAGTGCAGGCTATGGAAGGGATTACCGAACCGCAGTGTATCGCAACATGGGTGGGAGGGACGTACAAGATTTCATAGATGCAAAAAAATACCTCGTAGAAAAATTAAATATTGATTCAACCCGTGTTGGAATCTATGGAGGTTCTTATGGCGGATTTGTTACGTTGATGGGATTGTTTCAACATCCAGATGCTTTCGCCTGTGGAGCTGCATTGCGTTCGGTTACGGATTGGGCGCATTACAACCAAGAATATACCTCAAACATTTTGAATTATCCAGAGACTGACTCCTTGTCTTACCGCAGAAGTTCACCCATTTACTACGCTGAAGGATTGAATAAACCTTTGTTGATGCTGCATGGAATGGTGGACGATAATGTGCAGTTTCAAGACATTGTAAGGTTGCAGCAACGACTCATTGAACTTGGAAAAAAGGATTGGGAATTGGCTGCTTATCCCGTTGAATCTCATGGTTTTCAAGAAGCGTATTCTTGGCATGATGAATACAGAAGAATCTTAAACCTTTTTGAAACCCAACTCACCCAAAAGAAATAGCCATGGAGATTAGAGAATTAAAAAGCAAGGAAGAAATGTTGGAATGTCTTCCGATTTTACAAACCTTGTATCCGACACTTAACTTAGATAAGTATGCTGAAGAACTGGATTTTATGTTGCAACACAATTACGGTCAGGTCGCGGTATTTTTAGAAGAACGTTGCATAGGACTTTCAGGGTTTTGGTTTGGCAATAAATTGTGGTGTGGGAAGTATTTGGAAATCGATAACATCGTCGTAGATCCGAAGCATAGAAGTTTAGGGGCTGGTAAAACAATGGTCGATTTCCTTAAGGATAAAGCGATTTTACTCAACTGCAACATGGTTGCGCTTGACTCATATACCAACAATTTTAAGGCGCATAAGTTTTTTTACAACCAAGGTTTTGAGCCCAAAGGATTTCATTTTATTTTGACACAACATGAAGAAAACATCAGGTAATTACCGAATCATTTTATTTGGATTAGGTCTGTTCATTTGGATAGTGCTTTCATGTAACCCTCCGCAAGTTAAAACGAGCACACCAAAAAACACAGCACAACCGCAGGTACAGGTGCAAGTCGCGGATACAGATTCCTTGGTACAGTTGCCAGTGGATGAGATTGGTTCCTTAGAAATTCCTGCACTTGACGTGCCTGCACCCATCCTTCGTCACTTTGGTTATGCGCTTCAATATGCTGAAAAACAAGAGCAAGCCTATTGGGTGGCCTATGAACTCACAAAGGAAGAAACACAGAAAGGCTACGAAAGATCAAACGATTTTAGAGAGGACCCATTGGTTTCGACGGGTTCTGCACAAGATGCAGATTACAAACGATCAGGCTATGACCGCGGACACTTGGCACCAGCCGCCGATATGAGTTGGTCGCAGGAATCCATGCAAGAGTCCTTTTATTACAGCAACATGAGTCCGCAAGACCCTAGTTTTAACCGAGGGATTTGGAAACGATTGGAAGAGCAGGTGCGTTCTTGGGCGGTTGAAAATGAAAAGATTTATGTGGTAACAGGTCCTGTACTTAAGGGAAAGCTCTCTGAAATTGGACCCGATGGTGTAGATGTTCCGAAGTATTATTACAAAGTGATTTTAGATTACACAGGCGAGGAAGTGAAAGCCATTGGATTCGTCATGCCCAATGAGGGAAGTAAAAAAGACATTCAATCCTATGCATACTCTGTAGATCAAGTTGAGAAGGTCACTGGGATTGATTTTTATCCAAAATTAAAAGATGTGTCGGAAAACAAATTAGAGTCGGAATTATGTCTTTCTTGTTGGACTTGGGGGGCGCGATATGTAACCAGAAACCATTCATCACGAACGAATCAAGGAGGGAATTCGATTTCGACTCAATGCCTTGGAACCACCAAAGCCGGAAACCGCTGCAAACGAATGACTTTAGATGAAAGTGGCTATTGTTATCAGCATCAACCATAAAGTCAAAAGTAAATTTTTGTAACCTCGGTCTACTTCGTCCGTAAGACGTCTCAGTTTAACAAAAAATACTTATGACAACTTACAACGAAAACTTAAGGACCAAAGGATTAAGACAAGCGAAATTGAAACTTTCTGAGCACAGAGAGAGAGGTTCAGGCTCTGACTTGAATGTTTTGCAAGTAGCAGATTTAATGGATAAAATTAGGTCGTGGTCTACGGAAACAGAAGCGCATAACTCAATTTTCTTTTCCGTTAACTTAAACTAATAGGTAATACAACCCGAACCCATGAGCTCTTCGCCCTTGTACCATGCAGCAAATTGTCCAGGGGCAATGCCTCGCTGAGGTTTCACAAATAGAATGTACAATACGCCGTCTTTGTTGTACATTCTCGCATCTTGAAGTCCTTGTCTATATCGAATGCGAACCTTGCATTTCCATCCCTTAATCAAATAAGATTCAGGGATTTTTTGTATCCAATTGATTCCTTCTGTTGAGATTTTTAAAGCTTTGTGGTACATCCCTGGGTGTGCATCTGTTTGTCCAGAATAAATCACATTCGTTTTAACGTCCGTTGCCAATACAAAGCTCGGATTTGGTCTCCCCCCAATATGCAATCCTTTTCGTTGACCAATGGTGTAGTAATGTGCGCCTTGATGGTCAGCTACTTTTATTCCATCCTCCTTTTGATAAACAAAAGGGGCAGACAATTCTTCCAAGTGATCAAAATCTTCAGGCAAGGCATTGTATGTTTTATAAATCGCTAAATCTGAGGGTATTTCAATGATTACACCTTCTTTCGGTGCCAACTGTTGTTGTAAAAAGATGGGTAAACTGATTTTTCCTACGAAGCATAATCCCTGAGAATCTTTCTTTTCCGCAGTAACCAACCCCATTTCTGCCGCAATTTTCCGAACCTTAGATTTTTGTAAATCCCCAATGGGGAAAAGCGCCTTGCTTAGTTGCTCTTGAGATACTTGACATAAAAAATACGATTGATCCTTCCCTTTGTCCAAACCATCGCATAGGCCAAAAGTACCGTCATCGTGACTGATTTTCCTACAATAATGTCCCGTAGCTACATAATCTGCTCCCAAGGCCATTGCTTCCCTCATAAAAACATCAAACTTAATTTCACGGTTGCATAGAATGTCAGGATTGGGCGTTCTTCCTTCGCTGTATTCCTTGAACATGTAGTCCACAATCCGTGTTTTATAGGATTCGCTCAGATCTACTACTTGAAACGGAATGTTAAGGTGTTGCGCTACCAGCAAGGCGTCGTTGGCATCGTCGATCCATGGACAGTCGTTGGAAAGGGTGACGGATTCGTCGTGCCAATTCCGCATAAACATGCCAATGACTTCATAGCCTTGTTGTACCAAAAGATAGGCCGCTACACTTGAATCTACTCCTCCGGACAATCCGACAACAACTCGTTTCATTTCGTAAAGGTAAAAAATTAAGCCGGAAGGGTTTTCTTTGGCTTGCCAAGGACAGGCAAAAAAATAAGTACCTTAGTAACGCACCTAAATCCCTTGCAGAAATATGGATTTGTTTACGAATGAAATGGAAAGCCTAAATAACATTTTGCCAAAGGATGGTGTGGTTAATTATTTTGGAAAATGCTTTGGCAATCAAGAATCTCATCGTTATTTTGAAAGGTTGTTACATACGATTGAATGGAAAAACGACGAAGCCATTATTTTCGGAAAACGAATGGTTACAAAACGAAAGGTCGCATGGTATGGCGATACAGATTTTGAATATACCTATTCAAACATAACGAAACGAGCTTTGCCATGGACCAATGAATTGTCGGCGTTGAAATTACATTGCGAAGTACTTTCGGGAGAAAAATTTAATTCTTGCTTACTTAACCTCTACCACGATGGAGATGAAGGAATGGCTTGGCACAGTGATGACGAAAAAGACTTGAAAAAAAATGGGGCCATCGCATCGTTGAGTTTTGGTGCCGAACGTAAATTTGCATTTAAACACAAGGAAACCAAAGAAACCATTTCTATCCTTTTGGAACATGGTAGCTTGCTGGTAATGAAAGGTACTACGCAATCAAATTGGCTGCACCGACTGCCTCCCACCAAAAGAATAAACCATCCAAGAATCAACCTAACCTTCAGGACCATTCAATTATAACAGGAAAAATAAGGTCTTCGGATGGTACACGCTGCAATGAAACTATCTACAAATTGCGTAGAAAGAAAATCATCCAAACGGAACTTTGCATTGTCGTTTGCAATAGGTAATAAAATAGAAGATTAACTCCTTCGCATTTGCACGCCCATCGCTTCCACGCAGTTCATTCCGTCAATCGCTGCCGAAACAATTCCTCCTGCGTATCCAGCGCCTTCTGCACAAGGATATAAATTCGTGATGTCTACATGGTGAAGTTTTTCTCGGTCACGGGGAACAAGAATAGGGGAGGATGTTCTTGATTCCGGTGCATGAATAACGGCGTCGTTGGTGTAATACCCCGGCATTTTCTTTTCAAAATCTAAAAAAGCTTTTTGTAAGCGCTTTGAAATAAACGCAGGTAAAAGGTTGTCCAATCGAACACTCACAATCCCTGGCGTATAACTCGTCCTTGGAAAGTCAGTGGACAGCTTTCCCTCGACAAAGTCCTTCATTCTTTGGGCAGGTACTTTTTGATTGTCTCCAGTGGCTTCATAACAACTGCGTTCTATTTCCTGTTGAAAATTCAAGCAAACGAAAGGGTCTTCAGGGTTTATAAAGTCACCAGGATCAATGGATACAACGATTCCTGAATTTGAATATGGATTGTTGCGTTTGGAGGGAGACCAACCATTGGTGACCACTTCTCCGTTCGCTGTTGCGCATGGCGCGATGATGCCTCCAGGACACATGCAAAATGAATAAACGCCTTTTCCTTCTACTTGGGTTACCAAACTGTAAGAAGCTGGAGGGAGGTGCTCGTCGTTTGTTCTTCCATGGTATTGCAGTTGGTCTATTAATTTTTGGGCATGTTCAATCCGTACCCCCAGCGCGAAAGGTTTAGCCAAAATCTTTATGTGGTTGTTGTGCAACAAGTGAAAGACATCCCTCGCAGAGTGACCTGTTGCTAAAATTAATGTGTTGACATTCAACCAATAATCGTTATTTATTTGAATGGATTGAATAATATTTCCATTTCGTTTAAGCTGGGTAAGTTTTGATGAAAAGTGGATTTCGCCGCCAAATGCTTGTATGGTTTCCCTAATTTTTGAGATGATGTTGGGGAGTTTATTGGTCCCTATATGAGGGTGTGCGTCGACCAAAATATCTTCATTTGCACCGAAATAAACCAACATCCGAAGCACCTTGTCAACGTCACCGCGCTTTTTTGAACGGGTGTATAATTTACCATCCGAATAGGTTCCTGCACCTCCTTCTCCGTAGCAATAATTGGATTCCTCATCTACTTGTTGCTCCCTTGAAATCCTTGCCAAATCTCTTCTGCGCGCGCGTACATCTTTACCACGTTCGAAAACAATGGGTTTGTAGCCTAATTCCAAAGCGCGTAGGGCGGCGAAAAGTCCAGCAGGTCCTGCTCCGATGATGTGTATTTCAGGGGCGTTGGTTACGTTTTTAAAGTCATATGAAGGAACCAAAGAGTTTAGGGGTTCATCCGAGCATTCAAAAGTTGCGTTGATTTTTATGTTTCTGCTACGCGCATCGATGCTTCGTTTTTTCCAACGAAAATAAGGGAAAGATTTCCCTGAATGGGTACGAATAAGGTTTTGAAGACTAATTTCATCCTTAGCTTCCTCAGGACTACAAGTGAATTCGACAATCGTAATCATCCTTCAAAAATCAAGGAAACCCACCAACCGCGGTTGTAAAGCGTTTGAATGGGTTTAGAAACATTCGTATTGTCCTGGATAAAGGAATTCGTAAACCCATGGCTGAATTTCAACTCGAGTCCAAATTTAAAATAAGGTGCGAAAAACTCTAATCCTGCTCCAATTTGTCCCTGCCAATCGTAACGATGAATTTTGATAAAAGGATCAATAAAATTCTGAGATGCCTTTTCTTGTGATTGTAAATCAATGGAGTATTGACCGCCAACCAAACAATACGCTGCGAAATTGTTCAAGCGTTTGGTACGAAACTGCATCATTAAGGGGAAAGCAAGGTTGGTGGAATTTATGCGTTGTTCTTCGAGTTTATAGCCAAGCTTGCTGGTATCTTCAAATTTATAGCGTATTGCGCGCTCTTCAAAAGAAATGGTTGGGATTAAACGTAGCCTCACCATCGGTGTCCCCAATCGTAAAGTGGTAAGAATACCAAGTTGTCCCCCCGGTTGCGCATCGTTTTGAATTTCCAAAAGACCATATTTTTCATAGGCATCTTGAACAGGGTAAAGGGTGAAATCCGATGTATTGAACCCCAACATGAATCCAAAATGAAAAACCCTTTTGTCAAAATTCTTATAACGTTCTTGCTTAAACCTTTGGGCGCCTATCCACACGGGCAACACCAGCATAAAAAGAATCATGATTTTTTTCATCGGGGAGAGAACGAAAAAGATGCGTTTAAGTTGCATTATTTCTCTGCAATGTAAATGGTCGCAATCCCACCACTTACCAACTTCGATTGTACATTTCTATATCCTATTTGCGAAAGTATGTTTTTGAATTCTTCACCTTCTGGAAAGGCGGCTACGCTCTCGGGCAGGTAAGAATAGGCCTTGGCATCTTTAGAAATACGCTTTCCGAAAAAGGGTATGAAGTACTTTGAATAAAGGCGAAAAGCTTGTTTCACAGGGAATTTTTTGGGTTTAGAAAATTCTAGAATGATTATTTTACCATCCTTTCGTGTGACACGCAACATCTCAGAAAGTCCCAGGTTAAGGTTTTCAAAATTGCGTACACCAAACCCAACCGTAATGGCATCAAACGAATCGTTTTCAAAAGGAATGGCTTCGGAATCGCCTAGTTTCATTTCAATCACACGGTCGAACCCGCGTTTTTTCATTTTTATTTCTCCCATGGACAGCATTCCTTTTGAGATGTCCATTCCCACGATTTTAGTCGGGTTAAGGCGCAACGCTGCAATGGCAAAATCACCGGTACCGGTAGCTAAGTCTAGGATTCTTTTGGGTTGAAGTGATTTCAACTCTCGAATGGCTTTGCGTCTCCAAATATGGTCGATTCCCAAGGATAAGAAATGATTTAGGAAGTCATACCTTGATGAAATCGAATTAAACATTTCTGCTACTTCTTCTTTTTTTGATCGCTCAGTATTGTATGGTTTTACAATGGGTTTAGACATTTCTTGGGTTTAAGAGTGTTTTAACTTCAATCAGTAGTTGTTCCTTGTCAATCCGAACGACACCGGAGTGTTCACATACCAAGCCTCCCGCAATGTTCGAGATTTCTGCAATCAACAAGGGGCTTAGTTTAGAGGCCAAACAAAGGGTCGCTACGGCAATTACGGTATCTCCTGCGCCGCTCACGTCCGCTATGTCTCTGACATGCGCTTCAATGTGGTGAGGCGTTTCTCCATCAGTGATGTAAACTCCACGTTCTGAAAGGGTTATAAAGGTGAGTGTGTTGTTTAATTCCTTTTGAAGCACAGCAGATGCTTGTGACAATGCGTTGGAATCCTTGTTGAGGTCAATTTCAAGGTTCAATCCTTCCTTGAGTTCCTTTAGGTTAGGCTTGAATAAGCTTACGTTTTTATAGGATAGGAAATTGTCCTTTTTAGGGTCTACCGTAATAAATACGCCTTTACTGTTTGCGTAGGTGGTAAGCTCTTGGATGACTTTGGGTGTTAAAACGCCTTTGTTGTAGTCTTCAAAAATAAGGGCGTCAATTCCTTTGTCGATGATTTTCTTGGCTGCCTCAATGAGAAGGATCTCTGTAGTTTTGTCAATGGAATGGGTGTCTTCTTGGTCAATTCGTAGCAAATGTTGATGGTTTGCAATGACCCTTGTTTTGATGGTGGTTTTCCTTGAATCAAGTTGGATCATTGCTTCTTGGTTGATTGAAGATTCTTCCAATAACCCTAAGAGTGTATTTGCCGCTTTGTCAACTCCAATTACCGAGCAAAGAAAGGTTTCAGCCCCAAGTGCACGCAAGTTAAGGGCAACATTTCCAGCACCGCCAATTCGCTGCT
Organism: Chryseobacterium gleum; assembly: GCA_945882095.1. GTDB lineage: Bacteria > Bacteroidota > Bacteroidia > Flavobacteriales_D > Crocinitomicaceae > UBA952. The sequence goes on along the minus strand of CAMCWF010000016.1, from coordinate 32,037 downwards.
CCTCTTTTTCTAAGAAAACTACGGGTACAGGAGCCTCTGGACTGATGCGATTTACTTTACCAATGGTATAGGCATCCAACATTACATCGCCAATAATGGCAACCTTTAACTTTTCAAACCCACTAAAGATTTCGTCGAAATTCATTTGTTTAAAATTTCAAGCGCTGCTCTCATTCTTACCATGGCTTCTTTTAGGTTCTCTTCAGATGCTGCGTAACTTATTCGAATGCAATTGGGTGCCCCAAAACCTTTCCCATCCACCAAGGCGATATTTGCTTCGCTTAACAAATACATACATAAATCATCTCCATTTGCGATGGTTTTTCCATTAAAGGTTTTCCCAAAATAGAATGATACGTCTGGAAAAAGATAGAAGGCGCCATCGGGCTTATTGCATTTAACACCCTCCATGTTTTGTAAATAAGATAACACCAAATCCCTACGCTTTTGGAAAATGGCAACCATGTCTTTAAGCACAATTGGATCTGCATCCAGTGCTGCGATGGCTGCTTTTTGTGTAATAGAACTGGTTCCTGAAGTGAATTGTCCTTGAATTTTGTTGCATGCATCGGCAATTTCTTTCGAAGCACCGATGTATCCTAAGCGCCATCCTGTCATTGCCCAAGCCTTTGACGCTCCGTTAACGGTGACCACTTGAGAATAGATGTTTTCAAACTGTGCCAAACTTTCATGGTGTCCTTTGAAATGGATGTGCTCATAGATCTCATCGCTGATGGCAACTATGTGCTTGTGTTTTGACAAGATGTTCGCGAGGTTCCTAAGTTCTTCTTTGCCATATACAGATCCTGTTGGATTGCAAGGGGATGAGAAGATGAACATCTTGGTTTTTGGGGTAATGACTGTTTCCAACTGCTCAGGAGTAATTTTGAAATCCTGGTCAATACCTGCATGAATGATTACGGGAATACCACCTGCCATTTTCACAATCTCTATGTAAGAAACCCAATATGGAGCAGGAATGATCACTTCATCGCCAGGATTAATGATGCTCAAAACTACATTGGCGATGGATTGTTTGGCACCGGTAGACACTACGATTTGGTCTTTGGTGTAATGCAATTGGTTATCGCGCAAGAATTTTCTTGAGATGCTCTCACGCAAATCATCATATCCTGAGACAGGAGAATAGGTGGTGAAATTATCGACCATCGCTTGAACAGCGGCGTCTTTTATAAATTGTGGGGTGTTGAAATCAGGCTCGCCAAGGGACAGTGAAATGATGTCTTTTCCTTGTGATTTAAGTTCTCTGCTGAGGCGTGACATTGCCAAGGTAGCAGATTCTTCCATTTCATTCAACCGTTTTGAAAGTTCAATCATAGCGTAAAGATTGTGTGCAAAAATACGAAATTAAGTCTGTAAATCCGATGAATCGAGTAAATCAGGTCGGCGATTTTGGGTACGCTCCATTGCCATTTTTTCTCGCCAAGATTCAATCTCTTTGAAATTCCCACTTAGAAGGATGTCAGGAACTTTTAAACCATTGAATTCAGGAGGCCGGGTGTATACCGGTGGAGAAAGTAAGTTGTCTTGAAAACTATCGGTTAGGGCAGAGGTTTCGTCGTTCAAAACCCCAGGAAGGATTCGGATGATTGAGTCTGCCAATACCGCTGCAGCAAGTTCTCCTCCCGATAACACATAGGACCCAATAGAAATTTCTTTTGTGATGTAGTGGGTTCGAATGCGCTCGTCAACCCCTTTATAATGACCACATAAAATCATCAAGTTGTTTCGCAAAGAAAGTTGGTTGCATTCGCTTTGCTCCAAGATTATTCCGTCGGGTGTCATGTAGATGATTTCATCATATTCCCTTTGAGATTTGAGCAGTTCTATGCATTTCGCTATGGGCTCAATGCGCATAACCATTCCTGCGCCTCCACCGTATTGATAGTCATCAACATTCTTATGCTTGTCATCGGAATAATCCCTTATGTTATGGAGATGAATTTCTACCAGTTCTTTGTCTTGAGCACGCTTTAAAATGGAATCTGAAAAAGGGCCGTCAAACAATTGGGGTAAGATGGTCAAGATGTCTATGCGCATGTTCAAAAGTAGAAAAAAGTATTCGATGACACTCGTTTTTCTGTCCTTATCGTATTTTTATACCATGAATAAGTTGACTTGTACTTGGGTATTGCTTTTTTTTGTCTGTTTAGGTTTTCATGCGCAATCACCTTGGATAGGTAACACCTCTCCCTCATATGCTGAATTGATTCAGTATCTAAAAAAAGTGGACAAGGAAAGTAACCGTGTTGAACTTTATGCAATGGGTGCTTCAGATGTTGTTGGTCTGCCCATTTACCTATGTATCGTTAATGGATCCGGAGATTCCTTAAAAACTTTTGAAAAAGCGAGAAACGGGACGTCTCTTTTAATTAACAATGCAATACATCCTGGCGAACCTGATGGAATCAATGCCTGTTTGATTTATTTGGATCAATTTGTTAAAAGGGATAGCATCAACCCCAACGACCCTGTCTTTTGCTTCATTCCCGCATACAATGTCGGAGGAATGCTCGTTCGTTCGAGTACCAGCAGAGCCAATCAAAATGGACCAGAACAGTATGGGTTTAGAGGAAATGCCCAGAATTTAGATTTAAATCGTGATTTTTTGAAGATGGACAGTGAGAACGCGCATACGTTTGCCAAAATTTTTCATGCCTTGGATCCAGATGTTTTTGTGGACAACCACGTATCCAATGGGGCTGATTACCAATATACACTAACCTACATCACTTCAGTGAGGGAGCGTTTGGCTCCTTCCATTAGGCATTTAATCTATGGACAGATGCTACCTGTGCTAACCAAAGAATTGAAAAGGATGAAATGGGATTTGTTTCCTTATGTAGAAACGAAATCTGATATTCCAGATTCTGGTATTGTGCAATTCAATGATTTGCCGAGGTATGCCATGGGATTCGCATCCTTGTTTCATTGCATCTCTATCACTGTGGAGACCCACATGTTGAAACCATTTCCAAATAGGGTTAAGGCTACCCATGATTTTCTAGATGAGCTTGTAAAATGGAGTGTATTAAACCAAGAGAAAATTGAATTGGCGCGAGACCAAGCAAAGGTTTGGGATGCTCAACAAAAGCATTTGATGTACAATTTTCAACGAACAGAAGAACAGGACTCGATACTTTTTAAAGGATTTGAAGCGGTATTAGATTCGAATGAGTTTACAGGATTGTCACACTTGAAATATGACCGAACCAAACCTTATCAAAAAACGATTCCTTATTTCCGTCATTTTGTAGCCAAAGATTCCGTCGAAATCCCAAGTTTTTACATTGTAAAAGGACATGAAACAAGAATCATTCGCAATCTTCAATCCCATGGAATTCTTTTTGAAACGTTGCGAAAAGAACAAGAACTTGAAGTGAATTGTATGATTGTCAAGCAATTCAGCAGTTTGTCAAATCCATACGAAGGACATTACATGCATACAGACAAACAAGTTGAAAAAGTGACCAAAAAAGTCAAATTTAAAGCAGGAGATGTTGTGATTCCAACCAATCAAAACGGTGCATTTTTTCTGCACAATTGTTTTCAACCGCTTACAGAGGATTCCTACTTTACCTGGAATTACTTTGATTCCTACCTACAAGAGAAGGAGTATTTTTCGAATTATGTGTTTGTGGAAAAAGTCCGCAGTATTTTATTTAGCAATCCTGGACTTAAACAGGAATTTGATGAAAAGAAAGAAAAGGATGATGAGTTCGCAAAATCCGAATGGCAACAGTTGTATTTTTTATACCAACACAGCCCTTATTTTGAACCGTCATACCGAATGTTACCCGTCTTTGAACTAAAATAATTCGCGGTTCTCGTAAAGGTACTTGAGTATTTCCTTCTCTAAGATGGTAAGGGATTTTCCTCTTCTTGTCATCATGCTTTCCATTCCGTCCAATGCTTTTTCAAAACGGTACGCGACCGTTCTCGTGGGTTCTCCAAACGAAAACGAGGCAATGTGTTTTTTAAAGAATCCAGGTCCATAGACATTACATGCAACTCCGATCATGGTTCCAGTATTGAACATTGTATTGATGCCACATTTCGCATGATCCCCCATGAAAAGCCCTACAAATTGTTCGCTTGACGAAATTGTTTTCCCGGTTTCATAACAATGCACATCGACCACGCCGTAATTGTTCATTAAATTGGAAGCATTGGTATCCGCGCCAATATTGCACCAGGACCCAATGTAACCATTGCCCAAAAATCCATCGTGCGACTTGTTCGAATAGGATTCAAATATGACATTGTTTACCTCGCCACCTACTTTACAATGGGGTCCAATTGTACACGCTCCATAAATTTTAGTTCCCATTTTTAACTGGGCATTATCACAAAGAGCCAAGGCTCCACGAACCATCGATCCTTCCATTACCTCAGTGCCTTTTCCTAGATAAATCGGACCGTTGGTTGTATTGAAAATACTGGCACTTTGTACAGCTCCTTCTTCGATAAATAAAAAATTGGGATCTCCAATCAAGGTGCAATGGGTAGGGAGGGGTGCGCTTTCTTTTCCTTTGGTATACAAAAGAAAATCGGATTTCAGCACTTGCTCGTTTTTCTTGAATAAATCCCAACGTTCCGTTAATTCAACCATTGGCTCCCCCACATATTGAATGTCATTGTCTGCTGACTTTACATACGCAAGTATTTTGCCGTTGTATTTTAAGCAGTCCCCAACAGAAAGTTTTGATAAAGCAATGATAAATTCGGCATTCGGAACGATGCTCCCACAAACCGTAATGGCGTCAGAAATCGAAGGGAAGAGGGTTTTTAGGTGGTTGTCCAGAAGGTGCCCGATTTCAATTTCAGGGGCCAATAATTGGTACCTCTCTAGATTGGTAAACATGCCGCATCTTAATGCTGATATAGGTTTAGTAAGTGAGATAGGTGCAAAACGCAACGACCATGGATGGGCATCGATGTTAATTCTCAGGGACATATTTGTTTTTTTTACTGAAGGTGAACAATAGGAGGAAGGTGAGGAATCCATTCAGGATCAACATTTCGTTTCCGATGGCATAGTTGCTGAAAATATCTTTAGAATACAAGTTTAAAAAGTAACAGGCGGCAGGTGAGAGGATGCAAATAACAGGGATGCTTCGGGGATTAACATTTCGTTTGGTAAGGATGCCAAAAGCAAACAAACCAAGCAACGGGCCGTAGGTGTATCCTGCGATTTCGAAAATCAAATCAACGATGCTCTTGTTGTTGTACCATTTCAAAATAAATACAATCAGCATAAAAAGTCCTGCGAAACCAAAATGCACCAACCTTCTGATTCTTTGTCTTTCTTTCTCTTCGAGGTTCTTTCTCTCAAAACCAAGGATGTCAATGCAAAATGACGAAGTCAAAGCGGTGATTGCGCCGTCTACAGAAGGGAAAAGTGCAGAAATCAGACCTATGATGAAAATGACGAAAACACCTAAAGGCAAATATTTTTGTACAATGGTTGGGAATAAATCGTCGGGTTTTAGGTCTAATCCATGTTGATTTGCAAACAAGGTTAAAACGCCTCCAAGGAGAAGGAAAAGGGCGTTTACGAAGAGTAAGATTACACTGAATACAACCATGTTTTTTTGTGCGCCACGTAAGGTTTTGACACTGATGTTCTTTTGCATCATTTCTTGGTCTAAGCCCGTCATTGCAATGGTGATGAATGCGCCACCTAGGATGTGCTTCAAGAAATAATCTCCTTTGCTAGGATTGGTGCTCCAAAGATCTAACAACTTCTCATTTTTCATGGTCGTTAAAATGTCTGACCATGAGAGGTGCAGTTGCTGCTGAATCGAAACAATGCAGACAACCAATGCCAACAACATGAAAACCGTTTGCAGGGTATCTGTCCAAACAATGGTCTTAACGCCACCTCTCAATGTGTAAGCAATGATCATAGCGATGATAACCAACGTAGTGAGCCAAAAGGGAATGCCTAATTCCTTAAAAACAAAGAGCTGTAAAACGTTGATTACCAAATACAGTCGCACGGTCGCCCCAAGTGTTCGAGAAAGAATGAAATAACCTGCGCCCCATTGGTAAGCAGAAAGACCAAGCCGCAATTCTAGGTATCGATAAATGGAACTCAGGTTGTGTTTGTAATAGAGCGGGAGGAGTACAAAGGCCACCACAAAATAACCAATAAAGAACCCTAATACCAATTGGTAATAGTGCCAACCATTGTCCATTACCTTACCAGGAACAGAGACGAAAGTTACGCCCGAGAGAGAGGTACCTATCATTCCAAAAGCAACTAAGTACCATGGACTCTTTTTGTCTCCGGTAAAAAAGCTATGCGAAGTGGCATTTTTGGAAGTCGCGAAAGCAATCAACAACAAGATACCAAAATACCCAAGGAGGATAAACAATAAAACAATAGAATTCATTTTGTAAAAATAGTATTTTACCAAAAAGGAGGTGAAAATAAAAACAACCGATCCAAATTCTTGGATTGTGATTAAGAAAGTCATCTATATTTGCAGAAAAACGAAAATCATGAATCCTATTATCGCCTTGTTTGTTGTCATCATTCTTTCCATTCTTTCTATTTTGATTCTTCTTTCTCGACATTTGAAAAAAGAAGCGCTGAAAGATTCTATTCGAATCCAAGGTGATTTAAAAAAGGAGAGACAGACCTTTTTCTTGCCACATCAACTGGAAGCCTATCAACGTGCATTGCTTTTCTTGGAAAGAATCCATCCAAGCAGTTTGATTATGCGTTTAAATCAGCCAGGTCTGAATGCATTGGCTATGCAAAGTATTTTGCTCAAAACCATTCGCGATGAATACGACCACAATGTTGTACAACAGCTTTTTATTTCCAAAGAAAATTGGTCGTTAATGAAAGAAGCGAAGGAAGAAACGGTGAAACTCATTAACATCGCCGCATCAAGTATGACACCTGAATCTTCCGCCATGGATTTTGCAACGTCCTTATTAACAAAAACGGCAGAGGTAAATCCCCTGCCGTCTGAAATTGCGCTCGATGCAATAAAAGCTGAAATGCGCTTGCTGCTCTAATTATCTTACCACGTGAATGAATCCTTGTTTTTCGAAGTTTTCAAAAACCAACTTGTAAGTATACACTCCTGATTCTAGCTCTTTACCCCCTTTGTCAACTCCACGGAAGAAAGGGGAGTCTTGGCTTTGTTCCCATACCATATTCCCCCAACGGTTGAAGATGTATAACGTGAACTCATCACAAGTTTGAAAATAAGATTTTAGGTCTAAGAAATCATTTGTGTTGTCTTCATTTGCTGAGATGACATTCGGAAAATCAAAATCATCAAAGCTCAAGATATACGTTATGGTTGCATCTATTTGGGTAGTATCAGAAATACAGCCGTATTCTGAGGTTAAGAACGCTGTGTAAATTCCCATTCCGTCAACACCCAACGGAAAAGTAATATTGAACAAGTTCGAATTGAAGTTGTTAGGGCCTGACCAAGCGATGGTAGAATTTGGCTCTCCCGTCGCAGTTAAGAAGAAAGGATCGCCCGGACATTCAGGAATGTTAAAGCTAAGTACCGGTGGCAAAGGTGTAGCCATTACATACATGTCAAAGGTAGTATCTGTTTCACAACCAAAGTCTGAAGTTACAGTATAGGTAATTGGGTGAATACCTGGATTGGCGATAACCGTATTAAGGTTAACAGTCGTGTCATCTAAAATCCCATCAACCTCCCATGCGTATGACAATGGTTCGTTGGTAGATACCGTAGGGAAACCATTGATGACGAAACCTACATCCTCACATTGAATGGTGTCTGCTAGGTAGATGAACACTGGCAAATCATGTACAAAGAACGACAAAGTAATGGTGTCGTCACATTGCACAGCCGCCGAGAAAGAATCGGTTGTAATCAAGGAAATGTTTTGAAGACCAGGGGTATTGAAAACATAACTTAAATCCATCGATGTATCGAGTAATGTGTTGTTGTAAACCCATTCAAATGTGGTCGAATTTGACAAACTTGCGGATGTGTTGTTGAACTGAACGGCTTGATCTATACAAGATTCAGTAATGGAAAAATTCGCAGTTGGGTTGTTAAATACGGTGAAGCTCTGGGAGACTGTGTCGGCACAACCATTTTCCGTTAAAGCAATTAAGTCTACTTGGTAAACGTTTGGACCGTTAAAGTTGACCGTAACGGTATCACCCACCAAAGTATCGTTGTTTACATACCAATAATTGGTAATGGTATCGCCTCCTAACAATGAACTGCTTGCATTGAAAGTTGCTATTTGCCCGAGACAAACATCGTTGAATCCAAAACCGGCTACTGGGTTTTCAAAGACTTCAACCAAGGTTGTAACGGTATCCACACAGTTGGCAGTATTCTCAACAATCAACTGAATGGTATATTGTCCAGGACCAGGAAAAGTATGGTTAAAATTGAAAGTCGTATCGCTGTAGCCATCAGAAGCAGTCCAAACACAGCTGTCATATGATGAATTTTGAAAAGAAGTGGTATTGAAAAGTAAGGTTGAATTTCCTGCACAAACGTTTGAATCAACAATGGATCCGATAACCTCTGCAGGAAGAACAGCTGTCGTTAGCGTAGCAATACAACCGTTTACCGACGTAATTGTACAGTTTACTGTGTCTACTCCAGAAATGTTAACATTTGCAGTTTGTCCAGTTGCCAACTGTTGACCATTTGATGCGTTGGTCCAAACATAATTCGCAAATCCATTCGGGGCTTGTAACGTAGCTGTGTTGCTTGCGCCGTTTTGGCAATACAAAGCAGAAAGGTTTAATGAGGTACATGAAGCATCAACATACGCATAACCATAATGCCCACCTAAGGAGCAGTCACCTGTGGCAATGTCTAAGGTAACCGTTTGCCCCATGAATTGCGTCACATCCACTCCGAACGTTGTCCAATCTTTGTACCTGACCTGACCGCAAGCAATAAAACCTGGAACACCATTCGCCGCTGCTACTTGGTAAAATGTACAAGGGATTGGATTTCCGGATGCATCGTACAATTGAGCTTCGAAACGTGGTTGTTGTGAAACGGAATGCCCAGCATCTTGTAAAACAACTGCGTACTGAACAATGATCATGTTAGATTGAGGCGTAATGGTGAATACGTATTGTAAACGAGAAGCTTGGGCGCCTGTCCCTGTTGCATCTCCAACCATCGCTGAGAAATTACTTCCCGGCGCTACAATTGATAAGTTAGCACAAGCAGCAACCGCAGGGTCATTTCCTGGGCCTACCATGATTTGGTGATTGCCACCAGCCTGAATTCCCGTGTTAAAGGTATTTAGGGGACAACAAGAACCTGTGGCACCTGTCCAATTTGTAAATGAATTGTCTTCGAAATCCGCGTTGAAGCAAGGGCTTTGGGCATTCACAGATAGGTAAGAAAACAAAATGAATAAGGCAGTGAAAGGTAAATGTAAAAACTTCATATGGGTCTATTTTTTGTGACAACGCGCTATTGACGTACGAATTTAAGGTAAAATTGCATAAGGAGAAAAAAAAGATAAGTTGAGGAATAAAACATCGTCAATTATTTTCGAAATCTTTGCTTTAGGTAAGCAATTGCCATTGGTAATAATGAAATTATAATGATGGAAAAGATGACGATTTCAAAGTTGTTTTTGACAATCTCTAAGTTTCCGAAAAAATAACCACTCAAAGTCAGCAATAGAACCCACCCGGATCCTCCGATGACATTGTATCTTAAAAATTTTGAATATTTCATTTCACTTATGCCTGCTACGAAGGGTGCAAAGGTTCTAACAATGGGCACGAAACGGGCAAGGACTATGGCCTTTGCGCCGTGTTTATCAAAAAAATCATGGGTTTGCGTGAGGTATTTTTCTTTAACCAAAGGACGATTCTTAATTTTCCACTTCAATGCCTTTAATCCGATTTTCTTGCCCAAATAATAATTAAGGGCATCGCCCGTAATGGCAGCGATAATCAAAAGGATGAGTAAAAACCATAAATTTAATTTTGCCTCCACACCCTCTTGAACGGTTCCTGCGCAAAAAGTCCCTGCGGCAAACAACAGGCTGTCACCAGGAAGTAAAGGCATGATTACCAAGCCTGTCTCGATAAATATCACCAAAAACAATATTAGATATACCCAGTTGTGGTAAGTCATAATCAGCTTAAACAAATACTTGTCTAAATGCATCAAGAGGTCCAAGGAGGATTGTAGGATTTCCATTAGTAAATTGATAAGGTTGTGTCGACTTCTTCTTGCCATCCCTGCATTCCATTCTCAACAATGATGATGCGTTCAAACCCATGTTCAACCTCAAGCAGATTACCTATGGCTTCGGCTCGCCTACCTGATCGACATAAAAGCATGATTTCAATGCTTTTATCCATCTGCTCCGCCTGATGTTTTAGTGTTTCCATTGGAATGTTTTGAAAACCACAATTCCCAAATTCGTACTCATAAGGTTCGCGTACGTCAACACAGTGAATGGCTTTGTTCGATTCTATCATCTTAAAGCACTCGGTAGCTTTTAAAATTTTCATGGTTTCAAAGATAACTACTTTAATTGATTCGACTCAATACCCTTTATTCCCTCAATGATTTTGTTTATACAATAAGCGATGGTTTGGTTGTCTGTTTCAATCTTCATCCAAGGATTTATGGGACGATCGAATGCCTGATCGTTTCCTGTGAATTCATTTAGCATTTTATTTTTAGCTTGGCGATAAAGCCCTTTTACGTCTCTTGCTTCGCATACCTCATAAGGGCAATCGATAAATAGCATTTTGAAATTTTCCGCTCCAATGATTTCCTTTGCCATGCTTCGGATTTCTTCGGTTGGCGAAATCAATGCAGTGATTACGTTCACGTTTTGGTCATTTAAGAGTTTTGCGATGTAAGCAGCCCTTGTGTTTTGAGCCATTCGATCTTCCAATGAATACCCGAGATCCTTGCTGAGTGTATTTCTTAATTGATCTCCATCCAAAACAATGGTGGGAAGTCCAAGTGCGTTCATTTCGGTTGACAGCTCTGTGGCAAGTGTGGTTTTACCTGCTCCGGAAAGTCCGCTCATCCAAATGGTAAATCCTGAATTTTTCATTGCGTTCAAAAATAGGTAAAAATGAAAGTCGGGCAGCGATTTAATGACTTTATGTATATTTGGCAAAATATTTTGATTTATGTTATTAGCAGGAAAAGTTGTGTTAATCACAGGAGCCTCGAGAGGTATCGGTAAAGCCATTGCACAGGAATGTGTACTTCAAGGCGCCAAAGTTGCGTTTACCTATTTATCATCGGATGAAAAGGCAAGAGCGTTAGAAGTTGAACTTACCAAAGAAGGAGGAGAGGCCGTTGGTTTTAAATCCGATGCGTCAGATTTCGACCAAGCAAATGTTTTGGTTGACTTGGTTATGGAGAAGTTTGGTACCATTGATGTCCTGGTAAACAATGCAGGAATTACAAGAGACACCTTGCTTTTGAGAATGACCGAGGCCCAATGGGATGAAGTTATCAATACCAATTTAAAGTCAGCCTTTAACCTTACCAAAGCGGTTCTCAAGCCAATGTTAAAAGCTAGGTCCGGTTCCATTATTAACATGAGTTCTGTCGTAGGCGTGAAAGGAAATGCTGGACAATCCAATTATGCAGCGTCAAAAGCAGGATTGATTGGTTTTACAAAATCTGTTGCTGCTGAGTTGGGATCAAGAAATGTTCGTTGCAACGCCATCGCGCCCGGATTCATTGAAACTGAAATGACGGAAGCACTGGATGCCACCGTGGTAGACCAATGGAGAAATACCATTCCATTGAAACGTGGGGGTCAACCAAAAGATGTTGCCAATGCGACGGTATTCCTAGCCAGCGATATGTCTTCATACATTACCGGTCAAACCCTACACGTTTGTGGAGGGATGTTAATGTAATACAATGAATACGCGCCCAAGAAGAAATAGAAGTTCTGCTGCCATAAGAGATTTGGTGCAGGAAACCCATTTAGACGTCGCCCATCTTTTTTACCCTTTGTTTGTGAAGGACGGGTTAGGTATTAAGGAAGAGATTTCTTCCATGCCTGGGAATTACCGTTGGTCAATCGATACACTTTTACCCGAAATAGAGGCGTCCTTAAAGCTTGGGCTGAACAAATTTGTACTCTTCCCTGCTGTAGATGATCATTTAAAAGATGCTGTTGGTTCTTACAGTTACGCGAATGACAACTTTTACCTAAACATCATCCACACCCTTAAGTCTGCATTTCCAGAAGCATTGCTTATGAGCGATGTCGCCTTGGATCCCTATTCATCAGATGGACATGATGGTTTGGTGGTAAATGGTAAAATTGTTAACGATGATACCTTACCAATTTTAGCAAAAATGAGCATTGCGCAAGCACAAGCAGGAATAGATATCATTGGACCCAGTGACATGATGGATGGTCGTGTTGGGCATATTCGATCTGCTCTTGATGGACAAGGATTTACGGATGTTTCCATCATGGCTTATTCCGCGAAGTATGCCAGTGCTTTTTATGGTCCTTTTCGAGATGCGCTAAATTCCGCACCAAAATCCGGAGATAAGAAAACCTATCAAATGAATCCGGCTAACAAACGAGAAGCCTTACTTGAAGCGGAATTGGATGCGCTGGAAGGTGCTGACATGTTGATGGTTAAACCTGCCTTGGCTTATTTAGATGTTATTCATTTGTTGAGAGAAAATACAGTATTGCCTATTACAGCCTACAATGTGAGTGGCGAATGTGCAATGGTATATGCTGCAGCCGAAAAAGGGTGGATTAACTATGAGTCCATTGTTGCTGAAATTCTACTCGGAATGCGAAGGGCAGGCGCAGATGGGATTTTGACTTATTTCGCAAAGGATTTCGCAACCTTTATGTCTAAATAATGGAACCTTTTATACTTAATGAAGATCATTTAACACTAAGTGATTTCGATGCTTTAATCAAGTCTGAACGAAAAGTAATTCTGGGTGATGCTGTTGTTTCAAAAGTAAATACTTGTTATCAATACCTTCAAGAAAAACTGAGAAGCAACGAGGACCTTATCTATGGAGTTAATACAGGATTTGGTTCCTTGTGCAACACTAAAATTTCAGAATCTGACCTAACGCGTTTGCAGGAAAATCTGATTCGCTCTCATGCGTGCGGTCTAGGGGAACGTGTTCCGGATTTTTTGGTAAAACGCATGTTGCTGCTCAAAGTACTTGGGCTTTCCAAAGGACATTCTGGGGTGCAAGTGGAGACCGTCAATCGATTGTTATTTTTCTACAACCACCATATTTTTCCATTGGTTTATCAGCAAGGAAGTTTAGGTGCATCAGGAGATTTGGCACCATTGGCACATTTGTGTCTTCCGCTGATCGGTGAGGGACAAGTTGTTTTTGAAGGTAAAGTTCACCGAGCGAGTGATGTCAATGAAAAATTTAATTTATCTCCGATTGAGCTTAGAGCGAAAGAAGGTTTGGCCTTGCTAAATGGCACGCAGTTTATGAGTGCCTATGGCTCTTACCTTGTGTCTACTTCCAAAGCATTGTCAACTGTCGGATTAAAGATTGCAGCTTTGTCATTCGAGGCGTATGACGGAAGATTGAGCCCCTTTCAATCCAATGTAAATGAAATTCGAAAGCAACAGGGACAGGTTGAAATTGCACGCCAATTCTTAACGCTTCTCGAGGGCAGTACATTGGCAAGCCGACCCAAGGAACATGTCCAAGATCCTTATTCTTTTAGGTGCATACCTCAGGTTCACGGGGCCTCATTGGATGCTATAAATTACGCATCTCAAATCATTGAAAATGAAATAAATGCGGTAACAGACAATCCTACCATTTTCCCTGAAACTGATGAGATTGTTTCGGCAGGAAATTTCCACGGACAACCTTTGGCCATCACCATGGATTTTTTAGCTATCGCCGTCGCTGAATTGGCTTCCATTTCAGAACGTAGGATTTACAAGTTGATTTCAGGAACAAGAGGTTTGCCTCCATTCTTAATTTCCAACAGTGGACTGAATTCAGGTTTTATGATTGTGCAGTACACCTGCGCATCTATCGTCAGTCAAAACAAGCAACTTTGCACGCCAGCAAGTGTGGATACGATTGATTCAAGTCAAGGACAAGAAGACCATGTAAGCATGGGGGCGAATGCGGCGACCAAATTGTTCCGGGTGGTAGAGAATTCAATTTCTGTGATTTCTATGGAGCTGTTTATAGCTGCACAGGCTTTTGAATTTCGTCAACCTAGTCATTCCAGTGTTGAGGTAACAAAGTTATTTGACGATTTTAGGGAACAAGTTACATTCGTTTCTGAGGACGCAAATGCTTCTATCGCAATGAATCAATCCATACAGTTTGTTAAATCGAAACTGAAAGATTAAAAAAGCTTATTGTTTTGTAAGCAGTTTACAAAATTGATTTTTCCCTTCGTAGATTTTTACCAAATAATTTCCGTTCGCAAGGTTAACCGTTGAAATGTTTTCTCCTGGAGCCATGTTTTGTGTAAGCACGACCTTACCTAACATATTGTAGATTTCAATTTTTGCATTTTGGCTTAAGTGGCTAATTGTAAAGTTGTTTGCGGTAGGATTTGGATAGATTTCTATGGATTCCAAATGGATGTTCTCGATTGAAAGCGCATTGTTCATCGTGATGCTACCTGCTTGATTGACCACCCAGTTCTGAGGATCGATTGCGATGCCATTGTTGATTGTACCTATGCCCGAGATTAGGAAAGTATTTGTATTAGCTGTGATGTCAAAACGAATGGTTGTGTCGGATAAACCTGGACGTGTAAATTTAAGATCGATGGGATTGGTAAAGGTAGGCGTGATGTTCGGCATCGAAGAAGTATGGTTGATTTTGACGTACGCATTGTTTCCTGATTGTTTCCATTCAACGGAATAGGTTGGAAATCCTTCTCCAAAATACCATTGTTCAAAGTAAGGCGTAAAATTGTAGCCAGTAGCTTGGGTAAAGGCATCACGCACATCAATTCCATACGCTGTGCTGTAAGCCTTTGATGCAAGGAAGTTACGTAGTGTGGCAAAAAACAAACTGTCATTGTTCGTAATGTATCGGATGGTGTGTACGATTGCAGCGCCTTTGTCGTAGGTAAGTCGCCCACTAAAAATTTGGGCTTCATTTAATGAGTCCAATACCCAAGTACTGCCTCCGGGTTGACTCATCACATTGTTGTGAACGCTTGCCATGTTTTGAACTTCTTGTCCAGGGTAAAGGTTTTCTAGCGTGACTTGTTCTGCATATGAAGCAAACCCCTCATTCACCCAGATGTCACACCAAGATGCACAGGTGACATAATTCCCCCACCATTGGTGTGCAAGTTCGTGACAGGTAAGCCCCGTGTTGAATGTTCCTTGTGTGGTCATGGTTTGGTGTTCCATGCCTCCGCCAAGTGGCGCCATACAGTGTCCGTATTTTTCATCTTCAAAAGGATAAGGACCAAAGAGATCGTAGAACAATTCCATTATGGTAGCCGTTTCGTCGATTTCTGGTTGGAAATTTATAAGTGTTTGCGGGTTGTTATAAATGAAATTTTGAATGAGAATGGGTGCAGGCGCACCCACTGGATTTGCATAAATATTGTATTCAATGTATTGGGCTACAGAAACGGAAATTAAATAATAATCAATCGGGTGGCGATGTTTCCATTCATAGCGGGAATTTCCATTTCCTAAATTAACAACTTGGGTTAGGATTCCGTTGGATCCTGCTTTACAACTGTTTGGCACGGTGATTTTAACATCGCACGAATCCACTTTGTCTTTCAAACTTTGTTTGCAAGGAAACCATTCGTAA
This sequence comes from Chryseobacterium gleum, assembly GCA_945882095.1. GTDB lineage: Bacteria > Bacteroidota > Bacteroidia > Flavobacteriales_D > Crocinitomicaceae > UBA952. Next base: position 16,216 of record CAMCWF010000016.1, on the reverse strand, counting down.
GCAGAAAAAGGTTCGGAGAGTGACCATACGACTTCATTGCCCCAAGTTGGAGAATTGGCATTGGTCATTCCGCTTCCTCCCAAGGGATTGGTTTGCGCTGTTGGGGGGGTTCCGTTGTAGAATGTTTTTACCGTGAATGCGGTACCTGCGGGGAAGTTTACCGCAATCTTAACGGCTGAATTGCTTCGGGTAAAAGGCACAACATTGCCATTGAGTTGGATAGAGCTAATGGTTAAAGTAGAAAAAAGTTCAAACAATACCGTGTCCAAAGCTTGTAGGGTTGTTGCTTTCATTTCTACGTTTCCGGACAAAGTAGTGGTGGTATTGGTCATATTGAGGTCAAGTCCGTAAAAATGCACATCGTATTTCTCGGTTTTTGCAATTTGAGCAACCGAGAGGGTATTGCTTTTTAGTTGCGCATTCGAAAAGCGATTTCTTTTAGCGCAAGACGTACTGTTTTCTTTTTGAGCAAAAGTACTGGCGGCAAGAAGTAAAAAGGCAAGTGTTAGGTATTTCATTGGTAGTAAATTAAATCTAGGTCCAATTTACGGAAGAAAATCGGAAGCGAGTGAAACATCAAGGGAAAAGAACTTAAATTGATAAATAATCGGGCTTTAAGCCTCTGGGGTTAAATGTTTCAGCTGAAATGGGTTTTATTAAGCCTATCTTTGTTTATGGGTTCACTTGTGTATACGATTCCGTTGGATGCAAAAGGTAATTTTTACACCACAAAAATCATGGGGCTGAATGGCCTTTATCCGGCGATTAAAAATGCAACGGGAACCCAATTTATGGGAAGTTCACTTACAACAGGCGCATGCAATTCATGCCATGGAAGTTCTACCGGGGCTTTGTATAGCAATTAAGTGGAATGGTTTTTAAGAAATAAAGGCTGATTTAACACCCTCGAAATTAAGCGAAAGACCTAATACTCGTCCTCATTGAACAAGAAGTCTTCTCTCGAAGGATAATCTGGCCAAATCTCCTCAATGTTTTCATAAACATCGCCCTCATCTTCCAAGTCTTGTAGGTTTTCAACGACTTCAAGTGGGGCACCTGTTCGTATTGCGAAATCAATCAACTCATCTTTTGATGCTGGCCAAGGGGCGTCCTCCAAATACGAAGCTAATTCTAAAGTCCAATACATAATTTATAATTTACGAAAAATACAATTTCGGCAAAAGTAGTTTTTATTTTGTATCGTGCAAATATATTTTACTGAAATGCCTATTTAATTTATTTTTTGTGGTTCTATTTCTTTGGAATCCATTTAACTTCCTCAATTTTCAATGTTTTTGAAATGATTCTTGAAAGCATAAAAAGATAATCACTTAAACGATTTAGGTATTGAACCTCAAGGTGATTCTCCGTCATTTCATCAAGTGCCACCACTTTTCTCTCAGCTCTTCGGCAAACGCAACGAGCGACGTGGCAATAAGAATTGGTTACATGTCCACCAGGTAATAGGAAATGGGTGAGAGGGGGCAGTTCGGAATCCATATGGTCCATCCAATCCTCTAATTTAGTGACGTCTGCTGAGTCGATTTTTGGCAATTCCATTTTGGTGCCCTCAGGTGAAGTTGCCAATTTTGATCCGATGACAAACAGATCGTTTTGAATTTCGAGTATTTGATTTTGGAAGAATGGCACATCAAATGAATCTTTCACCAGCCCTAAAAAAGAGTTGAGTTCATCCACGGTACCGTAGGCATCAATGCGTATGTCAGATTTTTGAACCCTGGTTCCCCCAATCAATCCAGTTGATCCGTTGTCTCCTTTTTTCGTGTATATTTTCATGTTAAATGTTTCAATGCTTCTTCCAGGTTGGGTACTTCATCTAATAAGTTCAACAGTTTCATCAATACTTTGTCAACAATCGCGTCCGGACATGAAGCTCCCGAGGTAATTCCTATGCGCAGAGGGCGATGGTTAGGCAGGAAATCGTGGTGCTGCTCCAAGATTTTTTGATGAATGTTAAAAGAATGAATTTCGGTAGTGTTAATGATGTGCTGTTCACCATTGATAAAATACGTAGGAGATGAATTCTCCAGTATTTCCACTAGGTGTGTTGTATTTGAGCTGTTAAACCCTCCGACGACAATAGATAAATCTAAATTGCTTTCCATAAGCGCGTAGGTGCTCGATTGGTTGTCGTTGGTTGCATAACAAAGGGTGTCACGTGTATCCGCTATGTGGTTCTTAATGTTTTCTTCCCCAAACTTTTCAACCATGATTTGGCGAAGGTAATCCGTAATGGATTGTGTCTCCGTGGCCAACATTGTGGTTTGGTTTACGATTCCTATTTTGGTCAAGTGAATTTCAGGGTCAAAACCCTCGGAAAATTTTCCTTCGAAACTTGTGTAAAATTTTTCCATCTGAACATCTCCAGAAATGATTTTACCTAGAAGAATGGCTTCGTTCATGTTTTTGATTACCAGTGAAGGCGCATTCGATTGGCTGTGTGAAAACGTAGCGCGGGTTTCTTCATGGTCGTGTTTGCCATGAATGATGATGGTATGGTCTTTTTCTCCAAGTTTTTGAGAACGATTCCATACTTTTTCAACAAATGGACATGTCGTATTGTAGGTAACAATGTCAATTCCCTTGTTCTTCAATATGGATTCAATTTCCAAAGTGGTACCAAAAGCGGGGATCAATACGATGTCCTCCGATGTTAAGGAGTCAAAAGGAATGAGTTGTGTGCCATCGGTGTCTTGCATGAAACGTATGCCATTCGCTTCTAAATCAGCGTTGACCTCGGGATTGTGGATCATTTGACTGAGAAGAAAGATGTTCTTTCCTGGATTTTCTTCCAATGCCCGGTAGCTTTTCTCAATGGCATTTTCAACGCCGTAGCAGAATCCAAAATGCCTTGGAATTACAATGACTACATTGTTAAATGAAATTTCGGTTGGTGTAAAATCTTTTTTCCTTGGGTCTTCTAACCTTCGTTTCGCTTTTACTTGCTGAATGATTGGGGAGCGGTAAAACGCGGGTATTTCGAACTGTTTCATGGTTTTATCGAACCAAAATATACGGCTTTAGGTTCAAAACAAAGATAAACATAAAAGGCTACCGAATGGGTAGCCTTTTAAAGTTAAAGATTAATTTGTTGGTCCTTTGGATGCTTAATGCGGTATCCAAATGTAAATTTCTTGGTGTCTTTTGGTTTCAGGTTCATCTTCCATTCCAACACACCTGTGCCCGGAAGCTCATTTGCACCTCCTTTGTCAAGGACCTCAATGGTGATGTCTCCATTGGTGGTCATCGGAACTTGGTCTTGGATGATCAATTCTATGTTAGCGGACTTGTTGTTGATCACATCAATCTGATAAGAGAAGGTTCGTTCTCTTTTGTCTTGAATGATTCGGTCTTTACAATCCTTTTTGAGCAAGGTTCTTTTTACATTGATGTTCGGGTCTTTTCCAAGGGAAAGGTTTAAGGTGTCGTCCATGGATGTAGGGTCGATGTAGGTTTCACCAATGTAAGAACCGTCAAAGAAGATGTTTGCATTTGCAGGCACCAACTGAAGGTCATCCAATTTAGTCATTTGTGCGACCAAGTAAACCCCTGGGTCTACCTTAGGCACTGCGAAGTATTTGAATGTAGTGTTCAGTTCTGTGGTTTTTACCAGTACGAGGTGTTGTTCGTTGTTGGATTTAATGGAGTAGGGAAGGTCGATTTTAAACTCGGCAGAAATGAGTTGATGAACCACCGTTGTGAACTGATCTGCAGTCATTGCTTTATCATCGTCGTTGTTGTCTTTTTTGTTAAGAAAATAACCTTGGTTGAATGCGGATTGTGGAATGGCATTGATTGTTTTGATGTTCATATCCTCTCTTAGCATTTCATAATTATTGTAGTAATCAACATACCAAGGATTTAGGGTTGGTTTCGTTTTGTTTGCGTAAGGATTGTTGGTAGAGATGTTTAACTTGACATTGTCCCAATCCATTCCAGACGTTTGGTGGACCTGCGCTTTGTAGGTAAGAGAGATTTTACCGGTGGTGGACTCACTGCGAATGTCGTAAATCGGTGTCCATCCAGCATTGGCTATAACGTAGCTGAAAGAAATCTTACCTGTCACGGCTTCTGACGATGAAAGGGTTACGACAATTCTTGGGATTGGCGCGTTGTTGTTTTGCGGTTTATCGGTTTGGTTTTGGTAATTGCTTAAATCATTGTAACGCTGTTGCAATCTGTCCTTGGTTTTCCCTTTTTCTTTTTTTCGTTTCTCCAAGGCCAACATTTTTTTATTGATTTCATTCATTTTGTTTGAATAATATTCAACGGTTGACTTTAATAAATTAATGGAATCGTTTACTTTTCCTTGGCCTTTTACTGCGCCATTGTTCGAGATAATGTTTTGCGCAGCTTTCAAGACATTAATTTCATCTTGAATTTCATTCAAATCGAAAAGCAATGTTTCAATCGAATCTGAAATTTGGGACATTTCCTTTTTAATTTTTAAAGGAATGCCTTCAACTGCTTTGGGTTCAGGTTGTGGGTAAAAAAGGGTGTATTTGGTGTCGATGATGATTACATTCCCTGTAGCTTTTAACTGCAGTGATTTTGGGTCAATATAGGAACTGATTCCTTCAATGCTAAGTTCAGTGATTCCAGGCTTAAGGGTGTAATTTGCCTTGTGATGCATCTGCGCGCCTTGGGAAAAAACGGTTACTTCCGAAAGGGTTGATTTAATAAGGTCTTTGTCATTTGCCCATAAAAGGGTGCTTGTGAATGTCAAACAAGCGAATAGCCATATTTTTTTCATGATTTTTGGTTTGGCGTCTTGTACATTCCGATGCTCATTCGGTTCAGAAAAAAAACGAATTAGTTTATAAGTCCCTGAATTTCAGCGATTATTTTTTCTGCAAATCGATTGGCTGAAGAGGCATCTTGACTTTCCGAATAAATCCGAATGATGGGTTCTGTGTTGCTTTTTCGAAGGTGCACCCATTCCTTTTCGATGTAGATCTTCAATCCGTCCGTTGTGTCAATTTCAGCGCTTTGGTAGCGTTCGCCCATCGTTTTCAAAATGAAATCCGCATCGATAGACGGCGTTAGGGTAATCTTATTTTTGGAAATGGTGTATTTGGGATAGCTGTCTCTCAATTCACTTACCGTTCCGCCTTTTTTAGCGAGATGACTTAAGAACAGAGCTATTCCTACCAAGGCATCACGTCCATAATGGGATTCTGGATAGATAATTCCTCCGTTTCCTTCACCTCCAATTACGGCACCAATGGATTTCATTTTTTCAACGACATTTACTTCGCCTACGGCTGCGGCTTCATATCGTTGGTTGTATTTTTCTTCTGTGATGTCTCTGAGCGCGCGGGTAGAGGAGAGGTTGGAAACCGTTGGGCCAGGATTTATGGAAAGAACATAATCGGCCACAGCTACCAAGGTGTATTCTTCGCCAAACATACTTCCATCTTCACAGACAAACGCCAAGCGATCTACGTCTGGGTCTACGGTAATCCCGAGATCCGCCTTATGGCTGAGGATGGCATTGGAAAGATCTCCAAGGTGTTCCGGAAGGGGTTCTGGGTTGTGTGGGAAATGTCCTGTAGGTTCGCAATACATTTCAACAATTTGTTGAACACCCAAGGCCCGAAGCAAAGCGGGTACAAAGATGCCTCCGGTTGAATTCACAGCGTCCACAACGATGCTAAAATTGGCTTTTTTAATTGCTTCGACATCCACCAATGGCAAGGTTAGGATGGATGCAATGTGTTTGTGTAAATACACGTCGGTTTTTGTAAGTTTTCCTAAATGGTCTACGTCAACATAAGAGAATTGATTGGCCCCGGCCATTGCCAATACCTGGGCACCAGATTCTCCCGAAATAAATTCGCCTTTGTGGTTCAATAATTTCAGTGCATTCCATTCTTTTGGATTGTGGGAAGCGGTAAGAATGATTCCTCCTTGCGCTTTTTCAAAAGGCACAGCAATTTCTACGGTAGGGGTGGTGGAAAGCCCGAGGTCAATTACATCTATACCTAATCCCAAAAGTGTTTGACATACCAAATTTGAAATCATTTCTCCTGAAATCCTTGCATCTCTACCGATGACAATGGTGACTTTCTCTTCTGGGAATTGAGTCTTCACCCAACTTCCGTAAGCAGAAGCAAAAAGGACCGTATCTAAGGGTGTTAGGTTTTCTCCGGGAAGCCCACCAATGGTGCCTCGTATGCCGGAAATCGATTTAATTAATGTCACTTGATGGCTTTTTGTAGGTGAATCATTTTAAGCAAGGTCACAGCACACTCTGTTCCTTTGTTTCCATGTTTACCTCCGGACCGATCCACGGATTGTTGTAGGTTCAGGTCGGTTAACAGACAGAAACTAATGGGCTTGTTAAATTTTAACATGACATCCATAATGCCTTGGGTTACGCCTTGACAAACAAAGTCAAAATGACGGGTTTCTCCTTGAATTACGTTACCGATGACAAGAATTCCGTCCAATTGCGGGTCTTTTGTCAACAACATTTGTGCAGTTACAGGGAGTTCAAATGCGCCTGGCACATGGGCCAAATGGATGATGTTTGCATCTGCGTTTTTAAAAACCACCAAAGCACCTTCTAGGAGTGCATTTGTAATGTCTTCATTCCATTCAGAAACGACGATTCCGATGTTAAAAGTGGCACTGTCTTGTAAATCAGTATCTAGAAGCGATGAGGATGGACGGCCTTCAGTCGCCATTTATTTAGATTTTACGGAAGATACGCGAGCGATGTACTTCTCGATGGTTTTTTGATTTCCGAAATCTGCGTACTCATCTTGTATTTTCGTGTAGAAACCAACCGCCTCTTCAATTTTACCTGCTGCTTCAGCATTCAAACCTGCTTTAAAAAGAAACATTGGTGTAGTGAAATCGTTTTCATCCATTTCAGCAGCATCTTCATATTTCTCCATCGCCAACTCATATTTTTTCAACTCAGATTGACAATCGCCTTGCAGTCCAACAGACATAACAGAAACGTAGGTATCGTTTAAGCTAACAGACTCCAATTCATTCAGCGCTTTTCTAAACTCGCCTTTTTTCATGTATTGAGAACCCAAAAGAAATTGTCCAATCTCACCTCCGGTGTGACCGTCATATTTGTTTACAAAAGGCACCAATAACTTAATCGCTTGGTCTGTTGAATCTTTTTCAATGTAGTTTAGGGCGGACCACCAACCATCATTTGCTTTTTCATCTGCTGGCATCCACATCAGTTGACGGTAGCCTAGGATTCCAATAACCAAAGCCAAACTGCCTCCTACGATGTATACAATGATTTGAAATCGTTTGCTTTCTTTAAACTTTGCTTTAATGGCGTCCCAGTTCCAATTGAATTTATCCATTTGATTTTTTTGTTTGCGAAAATAATGAAAATTTTCAATTAAACTTTGAAGTCAGCTACAACAATCGGCAAAACGCAGTCAGGCATTGGAGGGCGCGGTTAAAATTCATGGTGATTCCAAGGAGAAAATGATCATTTATTGAGGGATTTAAATTTCGTTTTTTTTAGTCAATTTTACCATTGCAGTTAAGGATAATTTTCTTAGATTTGAATTAAAATTTTACACTTATGAAATCTTTATTTTTATTCTGCTTGGTATCATTTTTAAGCTTTCAATCTATCGGTCAAGTTAACATCGACGTCAATAATGAAAAGGAAGTGATGGGTTTTCTTACAGCGAATAAATTCCGCAGTGAGGAATTGGGTGATTATCCAATGCAATTGGAGATAGAACTGTTGAACAACCAACCAACGTTAGTGCTTTCCAATGAGCATGGAAAAAGAAAATTATATACAAACCTAACGTTTCAACCCGCAACAGGATACGGATTGGTCAACGGACTGGGGGAGGAGAAAAACGATTTCGACATTTCGATCTATGCAGATGGTCACATCGTTGCCGCAGGAATGACATTCCTTCCGCAAGTCAAATAAACGGATGCGAAACCTTCTTTTTATTCTATTTGTTTCTTTCTTTCTCTTTAATTGTGGTTCTGGAGGTTCCAGCTACGAATATGTTAAGCCCAGTATTTCCAGGTATGGCAAATTTAGAAAAGGCTATGTACGTTCTAAGGTTAGCACCAAGAAAGACGCGGTGAAATCTCAAAACAGGTCTAGGTATTATTACAAAACCCGAGGAAAATACCTCAGACGAAAATCCAATTGACATGACCAAGTACATTTTTGCGATTTGTTTCTTAGTGCTTTGTTTTGGCATGAAAGCGCAATACAATCTTCAGTTAAACCAAGTGATCTTGGTGGGGAATACCACGCAAACGGTACCTGCGGGAAAAGTTTGGAAAGTTGAATCCTATATGCAAAGTGGAATTACCATAACCGATATGACGGAATTTGGTACCACATGTAATTTTCCGGGGAGACATCACCCCATGATTGTCAACAACCAGCCGTATTATTTGATCAATGGATCTCCAGGTCATGGAAGTTCAGGGACCTATATGGCAGTAGGGAATTCATTGCCCATGTGGCTGCCTGCCAACAGCACCCTTCGATCGGCTTGTATAACCGATGTGATCAGCGTGCTTGAATTCAATTTGGTTCCGTAGGGGAGAAAAATAGGGGAGTCCCCTTCAAATTTACCCACAAAAAAAGCCCGTCGTTTCCGACGGACCCAAGAGATGTGAGCAATACTGGATTCGAACCAGTGACCCCTACCCTGTCAAGGTAGTGCTCTAAACCAACTGAGCTAATTGCCCTCTTGTTGCAGCAGACGCAGTTTTTCTGCCTCCTCTTTTTGATCTTCAATGCGTTTTTTAATCGCTTCCAACCATTCTTTATTTTTCAATTCCAATTCTTTGACCGGAATAAATCCTCTTCCCGTTACTGGGAATTCTTTTTGTAATTCGCCACTGTAGTAAAACTCAAAACACAGTCCTCCAAAGGTATAGTCACATTCACCTACCTTAAAGGTTGATCCACCCACCTCTGGATTTTTCTTAGGTTTACTTTTCTGGTAGCCAAGGTTAAATAGGGTTCCGAGAATTTCTGGACGATTGGATAGGTCTAGGTTAGCGCGTTCCCAATGGGATTGAAATTGACGCATCAAAAAGGCAGTATACAAATAGGAATAGTAATGATCTCCCCCCTTAATCAAACGTTGAATGGTTTTATACTTATGCGCAGCAATGGTATCATTGATTACTTGAGGAAACGAATCATTTACGTTGATGCATTTTTGGAAGTAATCGCCGGCGTAAAATGGATCTTCCTTGTTGAAAAGCGTTCTTTCGATTCGAATGGCGGTGTGTTCAAGGATTCCTGAAACGCCATACCCTCGGTTGGTCGGCATCATCAATCGGGTGTATGGATAAACGTATTGTTTGAATTTTTCCCTGCCGGAATTAAACATGCGCAATTGTTCGCCAACCACACACATCACAATGATTCTCGATTCTACACCTGTTAACCTTGATACCGAATCTATGGATGCCTTGTCTTTTGTGATGGTTTTACAGAAATCTTTCCACACTTTGTAATTCGACCATTCATAAGCGGATTGGTTACTGATGTTGTCTTTGGCACGAATTGCATTCATTTCACGCATAAATGCTTTGTTTTTCTTTAGCATTACTGAAATTGCATCCAGCATCCGAAGTCCTGTGTAAATGTTTTTTTCTTGTAGGTAGGCATCGAGAATGATTTTGGCATTTTGGGGGTAGTATTTTGCCAAGACGCCGAGTTTTTGAAACATGATGTACTCATCTTTTACCAAAGACAAGCTGTCGGTCTTTAAGTCTTTCCCGTATTTGTTCGCGATGTCTTCGTAATAACGATTGTTCATGTCTACATCTCCTTTGTCGTTGGTCCATTTGAATTTAACAGCTAACGCCGTAAAAATCAAAAAAGCCGCGATTCCAGCGAGAATGTGAAGCGCTGTGAGATAGCTGTATTTCAATACGCGTTTCCAGCGTTTTGTTTTGGCAATTTTAGGTTTTTGTACAGGGGTTTCAGATGTCATTTAAAGTATCTCCACAAAAAAGGTTCGGCAAAAGTAAGGAAAATCAAAAAGAATAAAACAAATGGAATGGTAATTTCCTTGAAATGAAAGCCATGGGAATGTCGCTGAAATTTATTTCTTCCTTAATTTGGCCTTTTGCTTAATTTTGAAGGATGAAGGGATTGTTTTTTGCTTGTCTACTCTTATGGTTTTGTTTTTCAAATTGGGGGCAATCTTACAAAGCGAGCCATTCAGAAGGATTTTCACAAGCAAAGTCGTTTTACCTAAAACATAAAAAGCAATTCTCGGAGATTGCTACAAATCATCACCTCTCCCCGAAATTTGTATTTTGCATCGTATCTCCTGAATTGGCCAACTTCTCGGAAATGAGGAATTTCATGGAGTTAAATGCCATCAAGCTCGTATACCTTCAGCTGGGATCAGATTACGGGGACTTTTCTGTGGGGCAATTTCAAATGAAACCTTCCTTTGTCGAACACTTGGAAACCGAGGTAAAAAAGCATTCGAAATTAAAAAAGAGCTATGCAGCTTATCTTTATGAGCACAACAACCGAAATGCACGAAGCCAACGGCTGGAAACCTTGGAATCGGTTCAGGGGCAATTTCATTACCTAGACATGTTTTGTGCGGTCCTTGCGAAACGGGAAATTGATTTTGCCAATGAAGAAGAAAAGCTAAAGTTCTATGCAACCGCTTACAATACGGGGTTTTACAAATCTGAGGAAGTGATTCGTTCTGAATTCGGAAAAAAAAGATTCCCGGCGGTTTCCAAAAAGAAATACAACTATGCGCAAATCGCTTTGGAGTTTTTTGAAGCGATTAAATAGGAGGGAGGTTTCTGTTATTTTCTCGGTTTGGATTTCCTTGAAACGTTTTTTTTATCCGTCTTTCTGTGTGCAGTTCCCCTTGCGGGATTTCCGGGCGACGTAGATTTTGAGGTACGTGCGTTGCTTGGTTGGGAAGGCGTTTTGGCCTTATTTTGCGTCGGTTTTTTTGGGGTTTTTGAAACGTCTTCATTGGAAGATCCTTCCAAGAGGCCATAAATCACGTCCATTTCTTCATCGGTTAAGTCCCTCCATTCTCCGAGCGGCAATCCTTTCAAACCGATGTTCATGATGCGCACACGCTCTAATTTTTGGACTTCGTACCCAAAATGTTCGCACATTCTGCGAATTTGACGGTTCAGCCCTTGGATCAGGGTAATTCTAAAAACATGCGTTCCTTCCTGTACAATTTTGCATTTTTTCGTGTTTACGCCAAGCATGGGGACTCCTCTCGACATAGAGGTAAGCATTTCCTGGGTAAGTGGTTTGTTAACGGTTACAATGTATTCTTTTTCATGCTTGTTTCCCGCACGTAGAATTTTGTTTATGATGTCTCCGTCGTTCGTTAAAAAGATAAGTCCTTGTGAATCTTTGTCCAATCGACCCACGGGAAAAATCCGCTTGCTGTGATTCACAAAGTGAACAATGTTGTCGTGCACACTTTCTTCGGTTGTTGAGGTGATGCCCACAGGTTTGTTCAACGCAATAAAAACCACGTCTTCACCTTCTCTTGGTTCCAGTTCACGTCCATTGACACTTACCTTGTCACCCACTTTTACTTGGTCGCCGATGACTGCTTTTCGCCTGTTGATGGTAACCAAACCACGTTCAATAAACCGATCCGCTTCGCGTCGCGAACAAAGGCCACTTTCACTGATGAATTTATTAAGTCGCATTGGGTAAACATATTAAATCAACGCATCCAATCTTTCGAATTCGTTGAATCGATGCCGTTGTTTCACTTTTAGGCATTAAATCTAGTCAATTTTAGAGGTTTACAATGAAAGGGAAGGAGCTAATTTTCAATTTCGAACCTCGCTCACCACCTCCGATGAATTAAATACCTTTGCAGTGTTCGCAACAATCAACTTTACATGAGTTCAATCAACATAACAGATGCTTTAACCCTTCCATGTGGTGCAGTGATCAAAAACAGAATTGGCAAATCGGCCATGAGTGAAAACATGGGGTCTCAGGGATTTTTGTCGAACCACTCTTTTCAAACACTTTATCAACGTTGGGCGGATGGGGGAACAGGCTTACTGATTACCGGAAATGTCATGGTAGACCAACGTGCTTTGGGAGAAGCGCACAATGTGGTCATCGAAAAAGGCATAAACGACCCAAGTTTAAAATTGTGGGCGGATGCAGGAAAAAGCAACGATGCGCATGTTTGGGTTCAGTTGAATCACCCTGGAAAACAATCTCCAAAGTTTTTAAGCACCTTGCCCGTTGCTCCCTCAGCCATTCCTTTGAAGAAACCATTGAACCGCGTGTTCAATACCCCACGTGCCTTGAGCGATACTGAAATTATGGAAATCATTGAACGCTTTGCGTATGCATCAAAAGTTTGCAAGGACAATGGATTTACCGGGATACAAATCCACGGCGCACATGGATATTTGGTGAGTCAATTTCTTTCGCCAACCCACAACCAACGCACAGACAAATGGGGTGGAAGCATTGAAAATCGTATGCGTTTTGTCAGCGAAATTTACCAAGCCATACGTGTGGAAGTAGGACCGCATTTCCCCATAGGCATTAAGTTAAATTCTGCAGATTTTCAAAAAGGTGGGTTTTCGAAGGAAGATTCAATGACAGTGGTTAAGCACTTGTCTGGATTGGGAATGGACCTTATCGAAATTTCCGGCGGCACGTATGAAACCCCCGTTATGACAGGAACGAATGTGAAGGAATCCACCAAAGCACGCGAAGCGTATTTTATGGATTACTGTGAAGAAGTCCGAAAAACAGTAAGCACACCCTTAATGTTAACAGGTGGATTTCGCTCCTCAAAAGGCATGAACGACGCATTGGCCACGGGTGTTTGCGACATGATTGGCCTAGCGCGTTCTCTTGCCCTCAATCCAGATTTCTCGAATGAATTGCTTTCAGGTAAGGATGTGAAGAGTTTGGTTAAACCGCTTACCACAGGATTTCCATTTTTGGATCGAACCTTCCCCTTAGAAATTGTTTGGTATACCGATCAAATTCACCTGATGGGCAAAGGAAAAAACCCAAACATCCATCGTTCAGTACTTCGTTCGGTTCTAGGAATGGCCTTGGCATTAGGGGTAAATACCTTAAAAAGAGTCAGGGGTTAATGGAGGGGAGGTTTTGGGTTAAGTTGAGATAAAATCACCTTCAATCTTAATCCTATGAATCAGATGTGTTAAATCCTTTTATGCATAGGTCTTGTTCATTAGGTAAACATGCGGCAAACTTAAGGCAGAAAGAAAAATAAAAACATAGCCCCAACTTATGTTTTCAATCCAAACGTATCCGATAAAGAAAAGCAAGAGGCTGCCCAGTGTGAAGGGTAGGGCATTGTACCAAAGACTTAAGGAAGAACGCTTCGTAACGCTTCTAAGCTTGTTCCAACCTTGAATACTGTGTTGAAAGATAAAGTAAATGGAAAAGGCAATGAGCAGCGGAAGCTTGATGGAGAGGATAAGCAAAACGATGCTTGACAATAACACGTGATGCTTTCGTATGCTTAGTTGAATTATACATAAGAATCCAATAAGCACATAACCGATGAAATAGCTCATGTACTGCGGAATGAATAATAAATCAACATTCATGGATTGAAGGATGGAACGGGTCTCGGACGGATGGGTAAAAAATGTGATTAACAAGTAAAGTAAACCCCACGTAAAACAAAGGAAACGATTGGGCTTACCGAGATAATCTTCGAAATCAGCCTGTCCGAAATGCCAAGACGAATACAGAATAAACAGAAGCAAACCCAGTGATGGGCTAACAAACCACAAACCGTACATTAGGCTTCCAATGGCTACATATTGAAAGATAAAGCGTAGTACCTGTAGAAGGGTGAATTTTTTAATCTGATGCAGATGGTCCAATGCCCCGTGAGGAATACCAATGCCAAGCAAACCAATCACCAACAATGGAGTGAGGAAGTTTATAACACCTAAATACTGCAAGCCTAAGGCCAATAGCCCTACCCAAATAATTGGTGTTTTTTGTCTAAACAGGATGGATCCTCTGGAAAAAACATCTTTCATTGCAGCGGTCAAAAATACCCCAATGGGTAGGCTGCGCATTAATTTCACTTCTTCACGAATGGTTGTTTTTTCATCTAAAAAACGCAATACGTTTTCAGCTTTATTCTTTTCAAAAAGTTGCGTGAAAATAACTTTCCCAAACTTTGGGGAGTCATGGAGTATCCTTAACAGCAAGCGATCGTAATATTGAAATCGCTTTAAGGAAACCCTTCGTGCGACAAGATTTGAGGTACCATCAATGTGCTCCGCAATGATTCGGGCATCTGCTAAATTTCTAATGAAAGAATATCCAGTACTGGGTTTTAATTGACCCGCCCTAGATCCCATAGCCAAATGTGTGGAATGACTTAAAGATAAATCAGGTTGTAAACTGCACATGGGAATGGACCCCGATTCTTTCTCTATGATTTCAAAACTTAGGTTCTTTTGCGTTAAGTAATGTTGGATAATTTCTTCAGCCTCAGCTTCTTTGAGGGGATGAGTTCCAAATCGTGTCGGTTCAATTAACGCGGTGTATTCATCAAAAGGTAGTACGTATAAAAATTGACTAGCCCCGCCTTGGTCGACATTAAAGTCCATCATGGTAAAAGTGGTGGCATCAAAGACAGCCTCTTTTGTCCTAATCACCCAACCATAAAAACTCTGGATAAGAAAGCGTTCGTGACGAGGCAAAACAACTTTTTGTGGTGGACGCGAATCAAAAGTTAAGCCCGAACATTGATCGGACATTTCATCAAATTCTTTTCGTTGCCATAAACAATCATAGTGTTCAAGAATCGATTTCGCATGGGTGTACAAAGATTCTGCTCGAATGTAATAATAACGGTAGGTTTCCATTGCTTGTGCAGGCAGGTCATTGCAAACAACATTTTCCCATTCATGGCTTACCAAATGTGCAATTTCAAATTCGTTTAATTCGGATGGACTTAACCAAAAACAAAAGGTTCGGTCATTCTTCTCTTTGGCATTGGGTTCAATGATGGCTATTTTTTTCTTACCGATCAAATCTTTCCGATGCAATTCCATTAACAGAAGGGAATTTGCACAGCCAAGGCCGATAAATGTAAAATCAAACGTAGTGGAAGACGTGTTCAAAAAATGGCAGTTGAGTATTTATCAACCAATTTAAGAGATAAAAGTTCATTATCACTAATTACGGACATTTTTTCAGTGCTTGAGGCTATGGATGGTGGTGGTTCTCGAAACCATTGTTGATAAGAAAGACATTCAAAAAAATCGAAATTATTTGGAGAGTTCAATCTTCAATTTCTTCCCTTTCACTTTTTCGTGGCGAATGGATGCAAGAAGCGATTTCACATGGTCTCTTTTCACGGCAGCATAAGCCGCAAAATCAAGAACCGTAATCAAGCCAATTTCTTCTTTTAATAGATTTCCTTTTTGACCTAAAAATCCTACGATGTCGATTTTATTGATTTTGTCTTTTTTTCCTCCACTGAAATACAAGGTCACAAAAGGACTTTCAACTGGATGGGGTAGGTTTGTTGGTAACTTGAATTCTGATCTTGGAACTTCCAAATAATCTGGGATGTTTTCGTCTTTGTTGAGCAATAAATAGGAAGATCCATTCGATTTCATTCGTGCCGTACGACCGTTTCGATGAATAAATGCTTCTTCGCTTTGTGGAAACTGAAAATGGACAACGTGTTGAATTTCAGGAATGTCCAAACCGCGTGAACCTAAATCGGTACAAATCAAGGTGTGAAAGCTGCCATTTCGAAACTGAATTAAAGCTCGTTCACGCTCGTCTTGTTCCATTCCTCCGTGATAAATAATCGAATCGTAACCGTTGTCGAGCAAATGATTACGAACCGATTCAGTAGCTTCTCTAAAATTGCAAAACACAATCGTTAATTCTCCATTGAACGAACAAAGTAAATCAAAAAGCTTTTCGAATTTATTGCTATTTCGAACAGGATAATTCCAAAAAGTAATCGCTGGAGCTTCTGAATTTGCTAAATGGTTTACGATTTCAGGGTTGCGAAACGCTAAATAATCAGGGAATTCCTTGTGTTCCGTGGCTGAAACCAACGTTGTAAAATCCAAGGCGTGTAATTCTTGATAAATGAATTTAATTTGATCTTCAAAACCAAATTCCAAACTTTTATCATATTCATCCACAACGAATTGCGTA
>CAMCWF010000015.1 GCA_945882095.1 Chryseobacterium gleum | reverse complement strand
TTATTTCACCCGCTGATTGAATAATTTATTTAGTTTTGACCATGCACGAAAATCAGTCCTTACTGTCCTACAATACGTTTGGCATCGATGTAAAAGCTACATGGTTCGATGTTTTCAATAGTGAAGCCGCATTAATCCAATTGCTTCCCCAAGTACGTATGCATCCTACCTTGGTATCTGGAGGGGGAAGCAACCTATTGTTTACCAAAGATTTTGAAGGGTTGTTTCTTTGCAACCAAATCAAAGGAATTCATGAAGTGTACCGTGATGCGAACGAAGTAGTCATCGAAGCTGGCGCAGGTGAAAACTGGCACCTCTTTGTGCTGGATTGCGTTGAAAAAGGATTCGGTGGCATCGAAAACCTATCGCTGATTCCTGGTTGCGTGGGCGCTTCCCCCATGCAAAACATTGGCGCTTATGGCGTTGAGATTAAGGATGTTTTTGAATACCTATTCGCCATTGAAATCGCCACAGGTGAAACGCGAAAGTTTTCGCGCGAAGAATGTCAATTCGGTTACCGTGAAAGTGTGTTTAAGCAAGCATTGAAAGGAAAATTCATCATTACAAAAGTGGCATTTAGGTTGCAATTGCATCCGAAAATCAATTCAAAATACGGAGTGATTGAAGAAGAATTATCCAAACAAGGCATCACTTCCCCGAGCATACAAGACATTTCAAAGGCAGTGATTGCCATTCGCAGTTCTAAACTTCCCGATCCTAAGGTACTTGGAAATGCAGGGAGTTTCTTTAAAAATCCCGTTGTTGACATTGAAATCCTTGAGAACATACAAAAAACCCATCCCAACTGTCCTAACTACCCGTCCATTCTCGGAAAAGTCAAATTGGCAGCGGGTTGGTTGATTGAAACTGCTGGATGGAAAGGGAGACGTATCGGAGAGGTGGGTGTACATGAAAAACAAGCACTTGTCTTAGTGAATTATGGAAAGGCCGAGGGCGCTGAGGTTTACGCCTTGTCAGAAGCCATTATCAACGACATTTGGGAGAAATTCAACATTCGCTTGGAACGCGAAGTAAACATCTATTAATCCTTTTTGAACGTATCGTCGGAAATACCTTTGTTGACTTCGTAGCCTATCACCGTGATGGTGATCACCCCTTTGTTTTCCTTTTTATCTTTCGTTTTCTTCTCACTGTTTCGGATGTCTGAGGCGACGCTTTTGGGCATCTTGAATTTCTTCACATCGACAGAAAAGGTCATTTTATTGGGAAGACCGTATTTTTTGTTCTGGCCATAGGTATAATCCACAGTGACCGTACCACTTTCCTTGGTCGTAAGAACCGTTCGATAAATCAAAGATTCTGTTGGATCAATGTAGACCTTCGCAAGGATGATTTCATTGTTTTCACCATTTGGAATTACAGTCACCAATTTTGTTTTAATGTCCCCAATGGTTTTTGAATCTCCCAATAAAGAAGTGTATTTGCTTTCATTACTTAGAAAGCTGGTTAAGTCACTTATTCCTTGCTTTGGTAAAATCGCGATGCCTTTTGATACCACCTTAAACTTATCCTTTTGCTTGAAATACAGGGTCGCTTTGGCGATAGGGACTTTCACAAAAGGAATCTCTGCTTTGATGGAAATCTCTGCTTTGTAATCTTTTACGCTGTTGATTTTCAAGATTACTCCTTTGAGTAATTCCTCAGAAGTTTGCGCAAAAGACGTGTGTGCAAGTGCTAAAAAAACAAACAGGGATAAGCGTAAGATCATGAGGTAATGTCTTTTTTATTGAAACGTAAAATGGTAATTCCCAGGAGTACCACAATGTGAACCACCAATACAATAATGGATTCCCACACAGCATCCCAAGGTAAGGGAATTTCAAACACACTTCGCCAAGCGGCCATATGCGTGGTGAACATGTACGGTTTAATGGCATCGAACACCGTTACATCCAAGGTTCCAATGATGGTAAAAAGAATGATTACAGCCATGGTGGCCACAATGGGACCGACACTGTTTTTGGCAAAGGCAGAAAAACACAGCGAAAGGGTGGATACCGTTAGCAAGGCCAAAAAGGCAATCAACATGGAAAGCCCAAAACGCCAAGGAAGGTCGTCGGATGCAATGATGTTCAACCCGCTGGAATTTAAAACTATGAGGTCGCCTTCGCCGAAGATAAATTTTCCAACGACAAGGGATAAAAATGCCAGCCAAGCGGTCATCACAAAGGTGTACAGCGCTGCGGCAATCCATTTGGAAAGTACAATTTGGGTTCTGGAAATGGGTTTCGTTGCCAGCATGCGAATGGTTCCTGCGGCCTCTTCCCCTGAAAGTAAATCGCCTGTTACTAAGGCAATGAGCAACGGGACATGGACAATTAACATTTGGAGCACAATGAAAGCCACGAGGTTTCCATTTAGAAGTTTACCATTGAAGCTTAGGGTTTGTTCAAATGAGGCGGTAACGTACGAAATAAAAGAACCACCGTCTGCTTTGAGGGCAACTTGAACGACGACAATAAGTACCGTTAAAGCACCAATTCCTAGGTAGCTTCTGATTTTTGAAGTGATTTTAATCCACTCATTCCTTGTGTTTTTCCAAAGCATCATTTCTCGGTCATTTTAATGAAGAAATCTTCCAAACTGCGTTTTGGAACAATGGATTTCACCCCCGCTCCTGCATTTACCAGTTTCTCATTCAATTGGGCGCTGGTATCTGAAAGCATTTCCACGTGATAGTTATGGGGGTATACCTTGTGATACTTAAGTTCAGGGAATGATTGCAGCAGGGTCGACTCGAAAATACTTTCGTTCATTACGTTGATTTGTAAGTTCAAGCTTTGTTTTTCAAGCAATTCTTGAACACTTCCTTCGACAATGGTTTCGCCTTTGTTAATGATCACCATTCGGTTGGCAATGATTTCAATTTCAGAAAGTTGGTGAGATGAAAGCAATACGGTTTTGTTCTGTTCGTCCCTTAGCCTAAGGATTAGGTTACGTACTTCGATGATGCCTTGCGGATCCAATCCTGTAGTAGGCTCATCCAAAATAATGATGTCGGGGTCATGCATTAAGGTTTGTGCAATGCCCAATCGTTGTTTCATGCCATGGGAAAAACCAGAAACCTTATCCTTTTCTCTACCCGACAAGCCTACGAAATCCAAAAACCTGTAAATGTCTGATTTGCTTAGGTCTTTCCCTGAAATTCGCGCGAAAATTTCGAGGTTTTTATAGGCAGAAAGGTATTTGTAAAAATCTGGCTTTTCAATGATGCAGCCTACTTTAGAAAGCACAGCGTTGCGGTTTGAAGAAAGGTTTTTGTCAAAAAACTGGATTTCGCCTCCAGAAGGTTTTATCAAAGAAAGCAGGCAACGAATGGTTGTACTTTTACCCGCGCCATTGGGTCCCAAAAAACCAAAAACATCACCTTCCCTTACTTCAAAGGAAACATTTTTCACTGCGTTGAAGCTACCAAAAGACTTGGAAAGGTTAGAAACAGAAATTAAAGCCATAAATCTTAAACATTCGTTTGAAAAAATAGTTCACACACCCTCCTAAAGGATAAAAACATCTGTGAACGACTTGAAACAAAGTTGGGTAAAGGTACCTCATCCTTTTCAGAAAAACCTGAGAACAATCATTAAGTTAAAAAATCCTGCTCAAGTGGTTTTGATGGGAAGTCCTTTTATAGGGACTATTTGTAATTCATTGTTACGCAATTCATTAGGAGTACGTGTCCGCAATGGCGGCCCCGTGATCCCTGTGGGGATGGCTTCAAAGAAACCAAAGCCAAGCCGCTACGCAGCTTCGTCTTTTTTTGTCCCCATGTCGCTTACAAAAGCAAGCTTTTGACGCTTATGCGAACAAAAAAAGCCGGCCTAACGGCTGGCTTTTTTTCTTTGGCGGAGAATGTAGGATTCGAACCTACGGTACCTTGCGGTACAACAGTTTTCAAGACTGCCGCAATCGACCACTCTGCCAATTCTCCGAGGCAAAAGTAATAATTCTTTATGTAAATTCAATAACCCTAGACTAAAATTGGATTTTTCCACGGCTTTGAAACAGAAATGCTATTTTTGTTCCATGGATTTTTCTACGTTAAATCTGACCGAAGTAAATGCCTTGAATCAAGGTACGCTCATGGAAACTTTGGGCATCGAATGTATTGCGTTAGGTGACAGATTTCTTGCTTTTCGGATGCCAGTTGACCATAGAACTCACCAACCCATGGGGCTCTTGCACGGGGGTGCCAGCGCTGCATTGATCGAAACCATTGGCTCGTTTGGTAGCTACCTGATGGCCAACCTCGAAAAAGAACGCCCAGTGGGATTGGAAATGAATGCACAACACGTGCGAGCCGTGCGCTCAGGCTTTGTATTAGGGACAGGCACCTTGTTACACCAAGGAAAAACCACCCATGTATGGAACGTAGACATCATTGAAGAAACCACAAAAAAATTGGTGTGTACAGGTCGACTGACCATGCTGATGGTTAAAAAATAAACCATGCTTCAATACAGAATCCCAGGAAACGAAAAAGTAACCTTACAAGGTCAATTCACAAAACGTACAGAACCCTTCGATTTGAAAGGTTTCGTGGTGTCAAACGCTTCCGGTCAGACCCAATATATTTTTACAGAAGATGCCTTGCAATCCTCCCCTGTTAAAACCGAAATCCCAAAAGTTATTTCCCGATCGGTTTTCAAAGAGCAAGTCATGCGCATCAAATATGCCATCCAAGTCGGCTTGATAAAAGTGGTGCTTTCTCGCGTCACCATAAAAACCTTTCCAATAAACCAACAGGCGACCTATTTCGACAGGCTGTGCGAAGCCTATCCCAATGCTTTTGTGTATGCTTTCGAAGATGCCATTTTAGGAAAGTGGGTAGGCGCTTCCCCTGAAATTTTACTGCGACGGGTAAAACAACATTTTTTCACCATGTCCCTTGCAGGAACCCAGAAATTAAATGAAAACAGGGAATGGACGGAGAAAGAAAAAAATGAACAGTTGTTGGTAACCGATTTCATTTGCACGGAATTATCCGCTCAAAACATCGAACCAGTGGAACAAATGGGTCCTTACGACCATGTCGCTGGCCCTGTAAAACACCTTCGCACCGACATCGGCTTTTACGCAGACCCTCAATTTGAGAAGGCTCTTATCCAACACCTCCACCCTACCCCTGCCGTTTGTGGACTCCCTCGAAGCATGGCAGCAGAAGCAATTTCACTGGTAGAGGAACATGACCGATTGCTCTATTCAGGGTTCATCGGTTGGTTTGAAAACGACCATACCCATTGTTATGTAAACCTTCGTTGTGGAAAAATCATTGACAATGTATTGTATGCTTTTGTGGGCGCAGGCATCACAGCAGATTCAGATCCCGAACTTGAATGGTTGGAAACTGAAAATAAAAGCAAAACCCTGTTCGACCTCATCGAAATCGATTAATTTTACACCATGGTAAGCAGCGATAAGTGGGTTGTACAATTGGTCATTGACCAATGTGTTGCACATGGGGTAAAGCACATTGTTTTTTCTCCCGGTTCTAGGAATGCGCCCTTTGCCATCGCCGCTTCTAAGCATGACTTGATTGAAACCTATGTGATCCACGACGAGCGTTCCGCCGGATTTTTCGGCATTGGATTGTCAGAAAAAACCGAAGCCCCTGTCGCGCTTTGCTGTACCTCGGGCTCAGCACCAGCCAACTACTTACCTGCTATAACGGAAGCCTATTACAGGAACATTCCCTTAGTTGTTATCTCCGCCGACCGTCCCAACGCTTGGATCAACCAAGGAGATGGACAAACCATCCAACAATTGGGATTGTTCAAAGAATTTGTAAGGTATTCCTGTCATTTAGAAGATGGAAACCTCACGCCTACCACACAATGGCAATACCAACGCGAGACTGCATTGTTGTTTTCGAAGGCGACGGGCATGAACAAAGGCCCCGTTCACCTCAATGTTGGTTTGTCCGAACCTTTGTACCGTGAAGCGGAAAAAACCACAAACCTATCCCGAACGATTCATTTTCCCATCAATCGTTCTGTAGACGAAGACAACATCCAGCTGGTTCAACAGGCAATCGAAGGTAAAAAAACCATGGTCATCTGTGGCCAAATGCCTCCCAACCCTAAACTACAAAGTGTCTTAGCGACCTTCAGCGAACGGAACGACGTTGTTATACTTGTAGAAAATACCAGCAATCTCCAATCCGAACGCTTTAACGCATGTATTGACAGGTCATTGGCAAGCCTACCAGAATCAAATTTGGGAGTATTTCAACCCGAAATCCTCATCAGCATTGGAGGGGCTGTTGTCTCCAAAAAAATAAAAGATTTCTTGCGTACCACGCCTTTGGAAATGCACATCAAGGTGGGATTTGACTTTCCCGAAATGGATACGTATCAACAGCTCTCCCATTCTTTTTTGTGCGATCCGATTGACTTTTTCAGCCAGTTAAACGAATCAGCACCGTTGAAATCACAGTCTAATTTCTTCGGGAAATGGAAACAATTGGATTACAAAGGAAAAGACCTCTTGGCAGGATTCACGCAAGAAACGGAGCATTTTACCGATTTTGAAGTGTATCAAATTTTGATGAGAACCTTGGAAGAAAGCACCACCCTTCACATGGGCAACAGCTCCGTGGTTCGATATTGTCAATTGTTCGACCCCATTCACCAATGTAACTATTTCGCAAACAGGGGTACGAGTGGCATTGATGGCAGCCTAAGCACCGCCCTGGGTTACGCCACGAAGGATGAAGGTTTAAACGTAATCATTGTGGGTGACATTTCCTTTCTATACGACAGTGCGGCACTTCAAATCCAAACCACCCAATCGAATGTTAAAATCCTTTTGATAAACAACCACGGCGGGGGTATTTTTAGGATCATTCCAGGTCCAAGAGAATCTGACCAATTGGAAAGGTATTTTGAAGCGCAACACGGACATACGGGAGCCTTTGCAGCGCAATTGGGATGGGAATACAGCGCTGTATCAACTGCCAAAGAATTCGCCGATGCACTTCCTACATTCCTAGCTTCAGACCATAAATCCATCTTGGAAATTCAAACCGATAGAGAAGTAAACCCGAAGATTCTAAACGATTTTTTTACCTTTATTAAATGATGGAGTATTTTAACATTTTTACGCATGTGCAAGGTTGGATTTATTTATTGATACTTACCCTGCTTGAAATCGTATTGGGCATAGACAACATCATTTTCATCTCCATTGTCACGGACCGCCTCACGGGAAAAACCAAAAGAAAAGCCCGGAACCTAGGGCTTAGCTTGGCATTAATTGTTCGCTTATTTTTGTTAACCATCGTTTCCTGGATCATGCAATTGACAGCACCCTTGTTTGTTGTTTTCGAACAAGAAATTTCAGGACAGGATTTGGTATTGTTGACAGGTGGGTTGTTTCTGATTTACAAGAGCACCGTCGAGATGCACAACAGCATCAAGGGCCATGATGAAGCCTCAAAAACAAAAGGCACTTCGTTCCGTGCCATCGTTTTACAGATCGTTTTGATTGACATCGTATTTAGTTTTGACTCTGTAATTTCTGCCATTGGTATGACGAATGGAATTCAAGTGCAAACACATTCAAATCCCCTTGCGATTATTTTCGCTTCCGTAATCATCTCTATGGTCATCATGCTGCTTTTTGCGAAGCACATCAGTACGTTCATCAGTGAAAACCCAACGGTGAAAATGATTGCCTTAAGTTTCTTGGTAACGATTGGGGTACTTTTGGTCGCCGAAGCCTTTGATCAAGACATCCCCAAGGGTTATGTGTATTTTGCCTTGGTGTATTCGTTATTGGTGGAGATGCTCAACATCCGTATGCGAAAGAATAAAAAAAGCTAGTGAATAAGCCCAACGGTCAGTTTAACATCATCGGTTAAGAGGTAATGTGGATTTTTTTTCAAGGCTTCCTTTATACCTTTCGCTGACCTTACCTCAAAAATTACTACTTTTTTGTGAATGGATTTAAGAAAATTAACCTCTTCCACGCGAATGGACCTGTTCCTAATGACCACGCCCCTCAATTTCGGTTCATTTTCCAAAAATGAAGAAGTAAGCTGAGAAAGGGTTTCAATGGACAAAAACACTTGAAAATCATCTTTCAAGGCATGAAAATACGTTTGATCCGGCACTATAACGGCAAAGGAAGCGGTATCCAGACCGAGTGCAATCAACGCATTTTTGAATACATCAGGATCCTTCAATACATTTTCACAGGCGTTCAATGGCTTCAGGTCGAAAAAGGTAAATTTCCCCTTAAAAATGTTTGCACTTTCTGCAGTCAGTAAAAACAGGGGTTCTTGGTGAATGCCACGGTACTTAAACTGCGACAAAGCTTCGCTTCCATGGGTTTCGATACATCCGCTTTCCGCTGTCTCTGGGTTCAGGGTCTCATCGTGAAAAAGCCATAATTCCCCTGATTTATCCATCCTTACATCGACTTCAACGCCGTCACAGAATGGGAGGTTCTGGGTGTAAACGATTCCTGCTTCTGAATTGTCGTGGTAAATGGCATTGGGCATTTTTAAACCGGTAGCTGCATGGCCTATTACTTGGGGGGTCCCAGACGTAACGGGTTTGTTACATCCCAAAAAGACGAGGGTTAAACCCAGAAAAAAACTACTTCGTAAAAACATAATTCAAACCTAAGGAAAAACGGTAGTCAAGGAAAGGCACATTTTCAACATTTGAAATTTCTGTATTGTAAGCAATTCCCATTTGGTGACTTATTTGAAAATGATGCATGGCTTGTTTTCCCGGTAAGGTATATAAAAATCCGTAGCCACATTGAAACCTTGGATACACAAAGGCAAAGGGCCTTGCCAGGTAGGCGATGGAAGCATCTGCATGCAAATAAAAGGACGTGAAGCATCCTTTTTGCTTGGCCAGCGGAAAAAATTGCAATTGAAATCCCATCTGCGGATAAAACGTAGCCCTGGAAAAGGCATTCCGATGACCGGCACCGGCATAGGCTTCCATACCAAGGTAGTTTTTCGTTTGACGGTAAGACAGGGTGTGAAAGAAATCCATTTTTTGGACATCAAACCGATACCCGAGGGAGGCCGTATTTTGGGGTTGCGCCAAGCAACCATAAATTTTGGTAAAAAACACCCAGCAGACAATCCATCTCATGAGACAAATTTCGGTTTTTAAACCGTAGCTTCAACCTATGGGATAAAGTCCAAAGGTTCAGGGGGTAATAATTCAAGAAAATCATGCATTACGATCAAAACCTGGATACTTTTCGGCCCTTGCCTATCGATTCTTATTATTATGTTACTTCATTAGGTATTCAGCTCAAACTTTAACCCTCACCTCATCATTTCAAGCACCCAGGTTTGATGGGTTTGATTGGCGAAGGTTCGAATGTTATTATTCAAAACATCTTTTACCCTTCCTGCTGCATAGATACAAGAAGTTGATGATTCCAAAAGAATACGCGCATTGGTTTCATTCTCATGGCTGTAGGAAGGCAAACGAAGCGGTGGATGCAAAAACAATTCATCCCTATTTTTGAAACACGAATGAACTACAAATTGGAGAATCAACGAAGCAACTGAATCCACCTTTGATTTTCGATAACATCGAACAATTGCCTCAGAAAACGGAACCGATTGAAGTGATTTTTTTAACAATCCATTAAATGCTAAAGCTTTTACTGAACGGGCAAGGATCCACGCATAAGAAGGATGGTCGTAAACTTCCTCGAAAGCCAAAAGCTTATCTATGTAATGGGTGTATGTCTTTTTAATTGTACCAGCAAGTCCATCCATTAATATTTGGCACTCAATGAAACGAGAAATTTCATGAAAATGAAGCTCACTTAAATTACCCAATAATTTAAAATTCTCAAAATCGGTGATTAGATGGCCAACTGATTTATTTGCATAAATACGCTTCGAAATTAGAAAGCAGTACCCAAATATTTTATTGTTAAGGACTGATGCATGCTGGAGATAATAAGATTCAAGAGCCGATGAAAAATAGCCATTGGGGTCATCCTCATCCACAAAACTTTCATAGAATAATAGTCTACCACTCACTGTTGAAATTAATGTCTCTAATAACTCACTTTGATTTCTTGAGGATCGTACTTTCCTACCAAGTAACGCCGTTACTTTCGACCTTTCAGGACTGTTTAAGTCTACAGATTCAAGAAGTTCAAGAATATTCATAGTGTCGTTTGTCTCAATGGCAAGCTCCAATGAACCCATTGAATAGGAACCCAGACCGAAAACATTTTCTGGCATTCTCAAACCTCGATCTAGGTTGCGTGTTTCATGTTGGATAAAATGATTAAAAGTTTCATGACCAATGTAATTGGCCAGGATGTCCAAAGTGGCAGGATACGTATTTCGAGCGGGTAAAATGCCAAAGAAGCGCGCAAGTGTATGGGCTGAAATTAAATTTCCCGAGTTACTTATTTTCTGCGCTAAGCCCTCACAATCTTTATGTTTGGACACGATGATGCCTGAAATTTCCATCAACTTTTCACGCAGAATATCATTGAAGATGTTTTGGTATAATTCCTTTTGCTTCGGCTTAGACATATTCAAAGAAACGAATTTCTTTCTCTTGATTTCAGCAAAAGGTAAGTTGAAGTAAGATGCAATTTTTCGTACGGTTTATTATCAACAATTAAACTTAAACTTGTAAAACTTTAGGTTTCACTAAAAAAAATAATTATTAAGATGAAAAAATTTACATTATTTCCACTTTCATTAGTTCTGACTGCTACTATTCTTTTAGGATGTGATGAAAACAAACCCAATGGCTCAAAATTAAAGACAGCTGGATTAGAAGATACAACCTTAGCTTCTACAGCAATTGAGGAAGAGGACATGGAAGAGTCAGAAGCACCCATTATAGACGCCAAGGAAGCAATTCATTATGAATCATACACTTACACGAAGAGTTTTAAAGAGGAAGAATTAGAAAAAGGTCCAAGCGATATCCTCGATTTTAGAAAACGCGAAAACGATAAATTTATGAAGGTTAAATTCTCTGATGGACATAGCGGCACATTGGTTTTTAGAGATGGTTATTTTTACAATTATACAATAAGAGAAAAATCGGAAGTAAGGTTTGCATCGAAAGAAGATGGATTACAGAGAATCTGGGATGATTCAAGATTATTACAAGATGCCGGAGCCTCTATTGCCAGCTTCGCTACAAAAAAAGCGGGTCCACGCAAAAAGGATGGTACACCAGATATGAGATACAAAGCGAATCAATAGTGCAAAGAACTATATTCCGTTCGAATATATATATCGGATTTTGAAATGAGAATTAATAATTTTAAACACAAGAAATGAAAAAAGAGAATCTTTTATTAAGTATATTTTTTTTCGCTGTAATGCCTATCAGCGGAATTTCTCAAACTGTAAAACAAGTTACAATAGGAAGTCAAATTTGGATGTCAGAAAATTTAAATGTTTGCACTTTTAAAAACGGAGATTCGATCAAAGAAGCTAGGTCCTTCGAGGAATGGAAATTAGCCAACGTTAACAAACAAGCTGCTTGGTGTTATTTCAATAATGATAGTTTAAATTCCAAAAATAAAAAGTTCGGTAAATTATACAATTTATATGCAGTAATCGACCCAAGAGGTTTAGCACCAAAGGGGTGGCATATTTGCAGTAGCGCTGAAGTGGGAACCCTTATGATGTTTGTAGGTGGGGCATCAATAGCGGGAGCTAATCTAAAAAGTTTAATAATTAATGGAAAAGATATATATTACAACAAATACAAATTTTCGGGTTTACTTTCGGGTTACCGAGATTTAGACTGGGACTTCAATGGTGGTGGTGATGGTTATTATTGGACCACTAAAACATCTCAATCTGATGGTAAATTATTCGCAGATTACTTCATGTTAGCTTCTTACGCTAAAGAACTTTATTTCCATACTGGTGCCGCAGGTGATGGTCTCGCGGTACGCTGCATAAAGGATTAGTTTTTTACCCCTTCTCCCTCTTAACTGCCTCAATACGTTCAATCGGTTGGGGCTTTATTTTTAGTTAAATACACAACAAATTAAAACAAATGATTTTCAAAGCATCTTCCTCTTCCAGCTCATTAATGGCAAATTCAAAAGGCGCACACATTGCAAATCCCTGGTCCTTAATTATCGATACTGATGAAGAAACAATAACTGTCTCAAAACGCAATAAGTTTCTCATCGGAAAAGACAGCCAAACACTTGCATTTAAATTCATTCGCAGTATCACAATTGACGAACATTTAATTGGGGCCGATATGCATATTAAGGTCGTTGGAGGAAAAGCCTCCGTATTTTGCTTTTCGAAAAGCGATGTGAGAAAAATAAAAGAAATTTTACTCGAATATAATGAAACGAAAAAAGGCAGAGGAATACTATTTTCATAACATTACTTCAACTCGCTCCTTACCCTCTTTCTCCGTAAATTTATACCGCTAAAAGCTAATTTTATCTTTGCGATTGTGTGGGTCATTGTCCTTTATTTCTTGGTGATTTTTTCTTTCACCCTTCTTCAAAAAAAAGATTGGCTCCACCCTGCATTCAAATCCAGTAAAAAAGTTTCTTGGATCATTTCCGGACTGTCGCTCTACATGCTTTACCTCTCCGTGGACCAAGGTCAATTGCTTACCGGAATCATTGCTGAACATGGCATGCAAGGTTTGTGGATGGTTTGGGCTGGTTGGCTTGGAATCTTTGTTGTCCCTCTGGTTTTTGCTCCACTGTGGCAGAAAATGGACTTTATTACTGACAACCAATTCTTACGTTTCCGATTTCCGGGAAAAAGTGGAAAAGTGCTGCACCTCTTTCGGGCCATATATGTTGGTGGATTGGTGGTTTCGTTGTCCCTGTGTTTCCACGTATTGGGATTTGCCCGTGTGTTACAAACCTATTTTGACATTGACCCCAAAGTTTCCCTGTTGCTAACCGGAATTGCATTGTGCTTATTTGCGTTGAAAAACATCTTCGACCTTAAATTGAAAGTGGATGTATTGCATTCTGTCATTTATTTCATAAGCTTCGGTATCATTCTTTTTTCTTTGTGGAAGGCAAACAATGGTTGGCATGGACTTTTTTCCTTTTTTGAACAACATCCACAAAAAAAAGAACTGTTTCCCGCTTCAACCGATTCCAGTGCATGGTTTTCCCTGCTTGTTTTCGTGGGCGTCCAATGGTGGAGCTGTTATTTATTTGATGGAGGCGGTCCTGAAATGGCAAGGTTCACAGCAGTAAAAGGTAAAAAAAATGCCATCCTCACGGGTTTGGTTCCCATACTCGTTTCTTTTGTGTTAAGCTTTTTCCTTTTGGGACATATTTTATTGATTTTAGGTTCCACCGATTTAAATGGGAATGAAGAGATTCAATACATTGAACGGATTTTCGCGGTTGTCCCTAAAGCATTGAAAAGCTTTGTTTTATTGGGGTTTTTCGGAATGTTCATCGCAAATGCGGAATCTTTGATGAATTGGGGCGCTTCGTTTCTAACCATCGACGCCTACAAAACGTATGCTCATCCTGCTGCATCCGAAAAACGAATCCGTGCGGTTTCCTTTGCTTCAATGTTCTTTTTATCACTGTTATCCATCGTTTTTGCATGGCAGATTGAAAGTTTACAAAGCTTGGTAAAACTTACTTTTTCAATTGCCGCTGGTGTCGCTCCGGTTTATATCTTGCGGTGGGTGTGGTTCCGAATCAATGCGTGGTCGCAACTAAGTGCCATGTTGAGCTCGGCTGTTTTTACACTGTTGTACCCAAGTTTTCATTCAAGCTTACCTTTCAAGCATTATCCCATGGAAGAATCACGCGTGCTGGTGGTAACCCTTATCACATCGCTAATTTGGATCGTCGTTACCTTTCTTACCCCCAACCAAAGCGCTGAGGTGAAAATACAAATGCTTCCCATTGTAGAAAATCGAAAAACCTTTGTCCGACGGTTGCTCATTGCATTAAGTTTAGGACTCCTGCTGTTTCTATTGACTGCCATAGCATGGTATCTATTGGCAAGTTGAAAACAATTAATTGCGTAAGTTTGTTGGTTATAAAAAATTGGCATGAAAATTTTATTTCTCAGTCTTTTGGTATTGGTGATTTCCGCCAACGTGAAGGCTCAAACTTTCGTTTCTGGGGGAATCTACCAAAATACAAATTGGACCGTTAACAACAGTCCATATGTGGTGACCGGGCCGGTTGTGGTCTTTCCAGGAAACACCCTAACCATTGCGCCGGGCGTACAAATCATTGTAAACAATACGGTTAATGATTCAATCTACATCGAAACCAGGGGAACCTTAAATATGTTGGGAACCGATCAGTTACCGATTAGCATACGCACACAAATCGATACGACCAACATAGGTTGGCTTGGATTTATCTGCACTTCTTCTCAAGGCGGGGTGTTGAATGCAAATCGTTTCTCCATATCCAATGCGCAAACGCCCTTTGATTACGAAGCGCCGCTTGCCCTTTATTCCTATACCAATTGCTCTTTTAACCATTGTGGCCAAGCCATAACCGTAGGAAATGAAACCATCTTGAACAATTGCCAATTCAGAGGAAACAATGCTGCCGTTTATGGTTGGAGCTATTTCACTTTGAATAATTGCTTTTTTAAGGACAATGGTACTGCCATTAATGCCTACGCTACAGCCTTTACGATGACGAATAGTTCTTTTGTAGAAAACAATACAGGCCTTACATTTTCCGCAGGTGTTTTTGATTCTATGTACATAGACAATTGTATTTTTCAAAATAATGGGACAGCACTAAGTAATCCCAACAATGGAAAGATCGAAAATTGTATTTTTTTAGACAACGCTACAGGCATTCAAAGTTCTTATGGGTGTAAAATAAGCAACAATGTATTCAATTACAATGAAGTGGCGGTTGACGTGTCTGTTTTGACAGAACTGGTGAACAACCAAATCAATAACAACATAGGTGGCGTAAGAATTTCAGGAATTTCAAGCGTTGTCAATGCGCCGATTGTTACCAACAATGAGATTTGTGGCAACATCAATTACAATGTGAACAACAATACCAATGTGAATTATTCACTGTTAACCAACTGCTTTTGCGGTCTTGATTCTGCAGGAATTGAACAGTCGATTATCGATGGATATGATGACATTACGAAAGGATTGATCAATTACCAAATATTTGACACTTCTTGCACCGTCTTACTCGGCACTGTATTGAAATTTAATTTTATCGCTTCGCTTCCTACGAGTGAAATGGATGAACTTGTATTTGAAAATCCGGTGGGAGATTTTATACAATTCCTTGGCCCCCCTGCAATTTCGGTTATACAGTTGTTCAACGGAAATGGAAAAGAAATCACCCTTCAATCGATGGGAAACAATCGATTCGACATGTCTACATTGGCCCCAGGCTTTTATGTTTTGGTGAAAGCCAATGACCAAACCGTCAACCAAAAACTCATTAAATTATAATCCTATGAAAACAACCCTATTCTTCTTAGCAGCGCTTTGTTCATTTTCAATGTTTGCACAAACCCAAGTTTCAGGTGGCATTTACCAAAACACCACATGGAATTTAGCAGGAAGTCCTTATTTGGTTACAGGATCCATCGTCGTTTTTCCAAACAGAACATTGACCATAGAGCCGGGTGTACAAGTTATTTTTACAGCGGACATGACATTCAACACTGGAAATTATCTATACTTGGAAATCAGGGGAACCCTTATCGCAGATGGAACACCGAACATCCCTGTTGTATTCACGAGCACGGATACCACCACCGGATTCTACAATTGGGAAGGCATTCGCATCAAAGGAAGTCAAGGGGGAACGGTACAAATGAACCATTTTGAATTGCACAATTCATGGTATGGAATTTACAACGACATCACCCAACCGGGCGTGAGTTATACCTTTGATGAATGTTATTTCAGGTCGAACAATTACGCACTTCAGTTGAATGCCGACTTAATCTACAACAACTGTACATTTGAATCAAACGGTGTGGGACAAGCTGCTCAAATTCAATATGGTTCTCTTACGGCAACGAATTGTATGTTTTCTAACAACATTTGTTCGTTCACTTGGTCAAACAACATCAATGTCACCAATTGCACCTTCGTTGGCAACCAAAACAACATCATAGGATCTCCGGGAAACATTCAAAACTGTCAATTCCTCAACAATACTTTTGGCTTTGCAGAAAGTTCCAACATCAACGTAAACGACTGCTATTTCGAAGGAAACACGACGGGTATTGAAGGAAATTCGAATTGTGTCATCACCAACTCTACCTTTTTAAACAACGGCGTAGCCATCAAGATTGGGGATGCAGGCACTGTCAGTAAAAATCAAATCAATGGAAACGGCATTGGAATTCAAGTAATGGCCTACAATCCAAGTACTACGGTAATTGACAGCAACAGCATTTGCAACAACAGCATTCACAACTTGGAGAATTTAACAGATAAAAACTACCAAGTAAACCTAAATTGTTTTTGTTCCCAAGATTCCACGACGATAGAAAATGGCATTTATGATGGGTACGACGACATTACAAGAGGCTTGGTTAACTACGCGATTTACGACGATTCCTGCCAAAACATTGTCACGTATGTCACCAAAGTACTCTTAGAGAATCCTGCGTCTGTTTCTGAATTGAATGTGGCTTGGAACGCATGGTTTGATGGCAGCCAACTGGTTATAGAAAACGATTTACCGTCAACCTATAAGGTATTGAACGCATTGGGCATGCAAGTTTCTGAACATCGTTTAGGCAACGGACAGACTCGATTAAGCCTAAATGTTCCCTCAGGAATTTACATGATTCAAGGCTCGAATGGAAAAACGGTTAAAGTGTTTATCGGAAACTAATCAAACAAGGTCGGCTGGTCCTCGTCGTTCTTTTTGGTAAAATCCCATTCTACGCTTCCATCTGTTGGCACATCAGGTGTTATGTTTTCTTCACCATCCACGCTTTCCACGCTTTCCACGTCTTCTATCGTTCCTTCAATTTCGAAAGGAACTTCTTCTGCTGGCCAAGCTTCTGGACTTTCCCCAATTTCATGGGTAAGCACAATTTCTTTCACCTTGAACTTCGTTACCTGATTTCCTTGCGCTTTCATCCCTTTTACCTCAATGAGGTCGGCAACATTGAACACAGCATCGGAGAGGTTTTTGGTTTCGCGAAGTAATTTATTGAATACTATTTTAATTTCTGGACGGTAAGCCGTTGAAACTACGTGTAGGTACGAACCTTCCGACTCGGAGATGAAAGGCACCCTTTTATCGGACTGAACCTCACAAAGAAAGCGTTTGACATAATTCAATTCTTTGTCAGCATCGTAGTAAACGGCAGAAATCGGATGTTCCGGGTTCCACTTCTCAATGTGAATCATGTCTTCATCAAAGTGGTTCGAGAGATCAAAGGTTGACAAGCGGTATTCGCCATTTTTGTAAAGCGTCAACAGTTTATCGTTCCCTTTGAACGCGCCCAAAAATTTACCTCTGCCCTCGTCATTCAATCGACCCACAACGGTATCGTACCAAATTTTACGTGAGGCAAGTGTACTTCCGCCTACTTCTTTTTGAATGATTTTTTGAATGATTTCTTTGGTCACGCGATTTCCTGCAGCGTTTCGCCCTTTTATGATCAATTCACCAAGGTCAACATCGAAACGCAACCTTTTGAGGTGGGGCCTTGGTCGAAGCAACACGGTCACCACTTCTCGTTCCCCATTCGGATGCACCGAAAAATAGGTCATTTTTGACCCTTTGGCTCCTTTGGTGAGGTCGTATTCGGTATCGCGTGTGATGGAGTTCACAAAAAACCTTTTCATCATGGTAATGCCGCTCAACCCATCTTGGTAAAATAGGTGGTAAATGGTACGGGTATCGCCTTTCTTCCAAACATTTGCATAGATGAGGCCTTTGCCGACGAACTTCTTATCTGCCACCTTCGTTATCATCATTTTTCCTGAAGAGAAAAAACAAATGATGTCGTCAATTTCCGAGCAATCTGAAATGGGTTCGTTTTTCTTCAATCCGTAGCCGATGAAACCTTCTTCTAAATCGATGTAAAGCTTGCGATTGGCAATGATGACTTTTGTCGCGCTGATGGTGTCAAACACCTTGATTTCTGTCTTCCGTTCTTTCCCTGCTGAAAATCGTTTTTTGAGGTCTTTGAAGTAGTCAACTGCGTAATCTACAAGGTTTTCCAAGTGGTGTTTCACTTCGGCCATCTCGGCTTCAATTTTCAACAAGAAGTCATCTGCTTTATTGGCGTCAAATCGGGTAATTCGGATCATGGGGATTTGCGTCAACTTATGTAAATCCTCATCCTCAATTTCACGAATCAATTGTGCTTCGAAAGGTTTAAAGCGATTGTACAAATATTCAAACAAAGTTATTTTATCGCTATACAATTTGAAATCGATGTACATTTCGTGGTTGATGAACAATTTTTCCAAGGTGGAAAAATGCCATTGTCTTTCCAATTCATCGAGTCGAATTTCCAGTTCCAGTTTCAACAAATTAACCGTGTGGTCCGTGTTGATTTTTAAGATTTCAGAAACGCCTAAAAACCTTGGTTTATCCTTGTCAATGATGGACGAATTCGGCGAGATGGAAACTTCACAATCGGTAAAAGCATATAACGCATCAATGGTATTGTCAGGCGACACCCCTGGCGCTAAGTGAATGATGATTTCGGCATGCGAGGAGGTATTGTCCTCTATTTTTTTAATCTTGATTTTCCCTTTTTCGTTGGCTTTAAGCACGGATTCAATCAGGGAGGTTGTCGTTGTTCCAAAGGGAATTTCGTGAATGATCAAGGTTTTGGTATCCACTTTTCGGATTTTCGCCCGCACCCGAACGCGTGAACCTCTCAAACCGTCATTGTAATTCGTAAAATCAGCCATGCCCCCATTCGGGAAATCGGGTAAAATTTCGACTTTTTTCCCTCGAAGGTGGTTTATGGATTGGTCGATCAGTTCAATGAAATTATGCGGAAGAAATTTACAGGCCATTCCAACTGCGATGCCTTCGGCCCCTTGTGCCAACAACAGAGGGAATTTAACAGGTAGGGTTTCTGGCTCTTTGTTCCTGCCATCATAACTTGACAACCAAGTGGTTGTTTTCGGATTAAATGCTACGTGCAAGGCAAACTTCGACAAACGCGCTTCGATGTACCTCGGTGCAGCCGCTCCATCTCCTGTAACCGTATTCCCCCAGTTTCCTTGGCAATCTATCAAAAGGTCTTTTTGTCCCAACTGCACCAAGGCATCACCGATGGAAGCATCTCCATGCGGGTGATATTTCATGGTATTTCCGATGACATTGGCAACCTTGTTATAGCGACCGTCTTCCAATTCACGCATGGAATGTAGCAATCTTCGTTGTACAGGTTTTAAACCATCTTGCAAGGCAGGAACCGCACGTTCGAGGATCACATAGCTCGCATAATCAAGAAACCAATTTTCATAGAGCCCATTAACCGGGACAATTTTCTCATCGATTTTCTTGTTTTCAAACGGATTGTGTTCTTCGTTTGACCCTGGCTGTATGTCGTCTATTTCGTCCACCCTTTTGCTTTATGTCAATTCCAATTCTGTCTCATCCGTTGCGTCTGCCTCGTCTTTTTCCACCCTTAAGTTATCAATGATAAACTCTTGTCGCTCCGGTGTATTTTTTCCCATGAAATAAGAAAGAATGGAATCTATGGAAGCTTCTTTTGTAAGGACTACAGGTTCCAAACGGATGTCGTTTCCAATAAAATGTATGAATTCATCGGGTGAAATCTCTCCCAATCCCTTAAACCTTGTGATTTCCGCCCCTTTACCAATTTCCAAAATCGCATTTTTTCTTTCCTCATCTGAATAGCAGTACATGGTTTTCTTTTTATTCCTCACCCTGAACAACGGTGTTTGCAGTACATAGACATGGTTTCTTTTCACCAAGTCCGGAAAAAACTGAAGGAAAAAAGTGAGCAGTAGCATGCGAATGTGCATTCCATCGACATCGGCATCGGTTGCAATGACAATGCGATTGTAGCGCAGGTTGTCCATTTCCTCTTCAATGTCTAGGGCTGCTTGGATCAAGTTAAACTCTTCGTTTTCGTACACCACTTTTTTAGTGAGACCATACACATTTAAGGGTTTACCACGCAGCGAAAACACGGCTTGGGTACCGACATCCCTGGATTTGGTAATGGATCCACTCGCCGAGTCACCCTCAGTAATAAACAAGGTGGTGTCCTCCCTCCTGTCGTCTTTTAAGTCCGTAAGGTGAATGCGGCAATCGCGCAATTTCTTGTTGTGAAGACTTGCTTTTTTAGAACGGTCACGGGCAATTTTACGAATGCCTGCCAACTCTTTTCTTTCGCGTTCTGCCTGCTTTATTTTTTTCTCAAGGATGTCTGCGACTTCAGGATTTCGGTGTAAATAATTGTCGAGGTGGTCCTTTAGGAAATCATTGATAAACGCACGCATCGATTTTCCATCGGGTTCAATTTCTTGCGAGCCAAGTTTCGTTTTTGTTTGAGATTCGAATACAGGCTCTACCACTTTGACCGACACTGCAGCCACAATCGATTGACGAATGTCAGAAGCCTCATAGTTTTTATTGTAGAAGTCCCTGATCACCTTTGCAACGGATTCCCTGAAGGCACTCTGATGGGTTCCACCTTGGGTGGTATGTTGTCCGTTCACAAAAGAATAGTAATCCTCTCCGTAGGTCCTTCCATGCGTAAAAGCTACCTCGATGTCTTCTGCTTCCAAGTGGATAATCGGATACAAGGGATCGCCATCCATGTTGTTTTCCAACAGGTCTTTTAATCCTTCTTTGGATTGAAACTTCTCCCCATTAAAGTAGATGCTTAAATTTCGGTTGAGGTAGCAATAATTCCACATCATCTTTTGGAGATAGGTGGTTTTAAAGGCATATTTTTTAAATACCTGTTCATCGGGAATGAACTCTACATAGGTACCATTTTGTTCTGTAGTCTCTTCAATTTCAAAGGATTTCACCAAGTTACCCATGGAAAAAGTAGCGGCTTTCAAGGAACCATCACGGACTGCGTACACTTTAAAATGGGAGGACAACGCGTTTACCGCTTTTGTACCTACCCCATTAAGGCCCACGGATTTCTTAAAGGCTTTTGAATCATATTTACCCCCTGTATTCATTTTGGAAACCACTTCTTCGACTTTCCCAAGGGGAATGCCACGTCCAAAATCTCTTACCGTTACCTTTCCATCTTGAACTTTGACATCGATTCTTTTACCGTTACCCATCACAAATTCATCAATGCAATTGTCAATGACTTCTTTGACCAGAATGTAAATACCATCCTCTGCGGATGCGCCATCCCCTAATTTACCGATATACATTCCCGGACGGAGGCGAATGTGCTCTTTCCAGTCAAGTGAGCGTATGTTGTCTTCGGTATATTGATTTTCGGCCATGTATGTTACGGTGAACTCAAATTTAGAATGAATAGGCGGTCAGTCTACACACGAAACAAAGGAATTATGAACAAATAGCGTTTAAAAACCCATCCGAAATGCCCATCAAATTATCAGGCATAAAAAAACCACCTCTAGAGGTGGTTTTACAATGAGCAAGTATGTATGCTTACGCTTTCAATCGTTTGGAGAAATCGATAAGAATAGGCGTTGCCACACACAATGATGAATAGGTACCGATGACTACCCCAACCAACAATGCGAATAGAAAACCTTTAATCGCAGGTCCACCGAAAATAAACATGATCAACACAACGACAAAGAGGATCATTGAGGTATTGAAGGTTCTGCTTAGGGTGGTGTTCAAGGAACGGTTGACGATTTCATAATGATGATCCTCTGGACCGCTGGCGCGGAGGTTTTCACGGATCCTATCGAATACAATTACGGTGTCATTCATCGAATAACCGATGACGGTTAGAATGGCCGCAATAAAGGCTTGATTTACATCCAGACTGAAAGGCAGGAAGCCATGCAAGAGCGAGAAAACGGAAATTACGAAAAAGGCATCGTGGATCAATCCGACAATGGCACCGAGTGAATATTGCCAGTATCCGAATCGGAAGAGGATGTATAGGAAGATTGCAATCAAAGCGACCGTCAAAGAAATCGCAGAAGAGTTCCACAATTCACTGGAGACAGATGCACTCACCGTTCTTTGTCCTTCAAAAGTATGATTCCCTAATTTTCCTTTCAGTCGATTTAAGGCTTCGCTCATTTTTGTTTTTACTTCTTCGGTTGCCCCATCGTCTTTCAACTTATAATTCGTCATGATTTCCACATTGTAATCATTCGACTTGGTTTTCAACTCAATGGAAGAAACTTCTTTGTTTTCAACAAATGTTTTTTCAAGTTCCGCACGTATCGCTTCAATGTCTGCTTTTTTCTCAAATTTCACGGAGAAAGTTCTTCCCCCGGTAAATTCCACACTTTGTTTCAATCCACGTGTAAATAAACTGATCATACCGATTACCGTCACTGAAATCGAGAAGATGTAGAAATATTTACGTGCACCAATCCAATTGAAATGGAAGTTTTGGAACAAACCTTTAGAGTATTTTGTATCGAAAGCCACGCCTTTGTTTCTTTCTATCCAAAAGTTGATAACCAAACGTGAAATAAAGATTGCGGAGAATACAGAAGTAAAGATTCCGACAATCAATGTGGTTGCAAAGGATTCAATCTCACCGGTTCCGAAATACTTCAATACTACAGCTACCAATAAGTGGGAGATGTTCGCATCGATGATGGAAGGAAGTGCTTTTTTAAATCCGATGTCAATGGCGGTTTTGGTTTCCACCCCTGCACGTTGTTCCTCACGGATACGTTCAAAGATAAGGATGTTCGCATCGACCGCGGTACCGATGGTCAAGATGATACCTGCAATCCCTGCCAAGGTAAGTACAGCACCAAAGGATGCCAAGCAACCCATGATGAAAACGACGTTGGCCAACAAAGCGATGTTCGCCGCAATACCGGATTTTCCGTAATAAAAGAACATGTACAACAATACCGCTAAGAAGGCAAAGCCGAAAGAAACCAATCCTGCTTGCGAATTCTCTGCCCCAATGCTCGGACCTACACGGTTTTGTTCTTTGATTAAACACGGAGCGGGCAAAGCCCCTCCATTTAACAAACCAGCCAAAGATTCTGCTTCTTCGAAGGTAAACGTTCCAGAGATTTGCGTACTTCCAGAAGTAATGGCATTGATTACGGTTGGCGCAGAATACACCACATTGTCCATGGTTATGGCAACAATCCTGTCTTTGTTTTCCGTTGTCATTTGTCCCCACTCATCTGTACCTTCAGGTGTCATCTTCAAATCGACTGTGATTTTACCATCGCGTTGGTCGAAACCGGTTGAAGCACTGGAAATGTGTTGTCCATTCACACGTGCTTTGCCATCTTCAGGAACCCTGCACGCATAAAGCATGTATCCGATTTGTTTGGATTTCTTATCCATTTCATTGGGCTCTGCACCCCACATGAATCGAATGTTTGGTGGCAAAGCTGCCATTACGTCTTCTCGTTTCAAAATTTGGTCTACAGAACCTTTGTCCAATGCCAAAACAGAACCAATGGCATAATCTCCCACTGGCTGAATGTAATCCATCAAACTTTTGGTTTTGCTGCTACCCCCCAAAGACAATCTTCCTTCTTCCTTTGCAGGCATGTTTGAGGATGTATCAGCGGTGTCTGTAGTGTCTGACTTTGTACTTTCAGCATTTTTACTGATTAAATCTGCGTTGGCCAATTCGTTTTTTATTTGACTTGGGGCAAACGTTTCAAAAAACTCAAGGTTAGCGGTAGATTTTAGTTTTTGCGCTACGGTATTTTCATCTTGCACCCCTGGCAATTCGATGTAAAGTCGATTGGTGGCAAGGTCTTTTTGAATGTTAGGTTGTGCTACACCAAATTGGTTGATCCTGCGATACATGATTTGTTCTACTCCATCCATGGAAGATTTAAGAAGGTCTTTGAAATACCTTTCGATCTCATTGTTGGTAGAGTTCACTCCAATGCCATCGCCCTTAAGAATGAGGCTAAGTTTTGTATTGTTTTTCTCCGCAGCCTGGATGAACAAATCCAAGAAATCGCCCTTTCCTGCATTGTATTTGCGATTTGCTTCTGCATAGATGGTTTTAAACCTCACGGAATTGGGACTTTGCGCGTGGCTGATAAGCAGGTCTCCGGTAGAGATTTCCATGGTTACACTCATTCCACCGACAAGGTCGAGTCCGAAAGCCAGCGATCGTTTTTTTACTTCAGAGAAAGTAGAACCAAAGATTGGATACACCTCTTTTGATCCTCGCTCACGTAAAATCTCATTGATAAACGCTGCTTTTGCCAACGCTTCTCCTTCAGGAGAATTAAAATCTACGGTGGTATTGTTTGGCAAGTAGCCTATTCCTTTTTGATCTCCTTCATTTTTAAAGGATTCTTCGCGAAGTTGGTTTACTTTTAAAACCGCCTCTTTCTCAGCTTTTCGTTCTTCTTTTACGGCATACCAGGTGAAAGACAACTGATACAAAGACACGGCAAGCAATAATATGGTTAAAAACCAAAAAAAGCCCTTATTTCTCATTTATTCTGCTTTATTTGTAAATTACAAGGGTGCAAATATAGGATTTACGATTTGTAAAATCAACTTTTAAAAATTAGTAATTGGCAAGTGTGGATTTAGCCCGACCCATTGCCTTATATTTCTTGGACGAAGGCCTCCAATTTCTTCACAAAGGAGCCCCAATTGTTTTCCTTGTTTTGGTTTTGAATATTGACCGCAAAGGATTCCCTGCATTGATTGTCAAAGTAAAATCCAATTTGACTTGCCAGTTCGGCTGGGTCTACATGATCAACGATTAAACCTGTCTTGTTATGCGCTATTGTTTCCGCCAATCCACCCACGTTGGTAGCAATTACCGGCAATTCAAAATGTTGTGCAATCCCTGTAATCCCACTTTGGGTTGCTGATTTATAGGGCAATACGCACACATCGCCGGCGGAAAAGAAATTTGGTACTTCTTCATCTCCGATGTACCGCTCGAAAACAAAACATCGTTCCTTCACCTCAAATCGCTCCATGCATTTCTCGTATTTCTTAAAATCTCCATAGGCCTCACCAGCAATGATCAACGCATAGCGATTGTCCAATAATGAAAGGGCTTCAATCAAAACATCCAATCCTTTGTAATCCCGAATGATTCCGAAAAACAAAAGTACGCGGCTGTCTTCTTTAACGGTAATGTTCAAATTTCTCAATGCCTCTGCCCTGGCTAATCTTGCGCCGAAATGGTTATAGATAGGGTGAGGAATCAGCATGCATTTCGCATCCGGAATGTAGGAAAGCAAGTCATTTTTTACTTTTTCTGTCATCGCAATAAACCCATCGTTGCGGTTTAGAAAGTAGCGGTTGAACGCGTGGTCAAAAAACCGTCGTTCGTGGGGGATGACATTGTCGAGGATGGCAATTCTTTTGGCAAAACGAGATTGTCGGCTTAACACAAACCCAAGCGAAGGCCCGAAAAACGTCATCCAATATTTGGTAAGCACCACTTCTGGCTTCAGGTTTCGAACTTTTTTCGCCGTTGAAACATAGCTAAAGGGATTGATGGTATCGAGCCAAGGGAAGGAAGGTATTTTATCCGCTGTATCTTCTGGGGTAACGTATTGTGTTTTACCTGGAAAGAGCAATTTTGGGTATTGACGTTTGAAGGTAACGGCTACCACTTCGTTGTTCCTCTCGAGTTCTCGATATACCAACGCATTGAACTGGGCTATTCCACCACGAAAGGGATAAAAAGTGGATAAAAAGACAAAACGCATGGGTTAGGTAAGGGTCTTTATGGCAGTGACAATGGATTCAGGTTGAATGTCATTCATACAAGGAACCCCTCGTTTGCAAACATTGCCATAGTAACATTCACAGTCTTTTGGAGGACCTACCATCACACCGCGGTTATACAATTCAAATTCATGGGGATTAAAAATGGTATTCATGAGCACCATCTTTTTCTGCAATGCGGTAGCAATGTGCATCATCATCGTTACTTGGGTCACCACGATGTCACAAGCATGGGTCAAAGAAATGAAGGTTTCAAGGTCGTAATGCCCAGGATAATAGGCATCGGCTTCTTTAGCCAAACGAAGGTTTTTTTCATGCTCAAGTGCGCCTCCAAGAAATACGGGAAAATGTCCTAATTCGACCAATTCGCGAGCCAGTTGAATCCATTTTTCATCGTCCCAAAGCCTGGTTTTCCATCTTGGACCACACCCTGTATTGAGTCCAACCACTTCTTTTTTGTTTCCTTTTAACGCACTAAACTTGTGGTTCCACTCTTCGTACTTCTCTTGGTTAAGTTGTATGGCATAAGGCTCATAATCAAAGGATTCGTGACAAATTTCAAAAATTTCTTCGGGATAGCTTTTGGTATTTACTTTCGACAACTCATCAAAGAAACCCGTCATCAATTTATGTTCTGCAGCGGGGGTACAGGGCGCCACACCATGGTCCAACCATGTGTATCCATACTTATGCTTCCCTTCAATTTTGGCCATCAATACACAGGCTTCAGGTTCCTTATCCAAATTCACGACAAGGTCAAAAAGGCTGTTTTCCAAGAGAAAAATTGACATTGCATCAAAAGGAAGAATCAGGTCAATTTGATTTTTAGGTAATATTTCTGGACTTTGGGTCATCCAAGTAATGTGGGCACTGGGGTACTTCGAACGGAACTTAGCCAACAGT
Source organism: Chryseobacterium gleum (assembly GCA_945882095.1). Lineage (GTDB taxonomy): Bacteria > Bacteroidota > Bacteroidia > Flavobacteriales_D > Crocinitomicaceae > UBA952. The sequence continues at coordinate 29,087 of CAMCWF010000015.1, read as the reverse complement.
GGGGTGGTACGAATCACATCGCCTAAGGCTGCAAGTTTGATGATTAGGATGCGTGTTTCAATGGGTTGATATTCGTCGCATGTCCGACAAACCTTTCCCTTTTGTTTATTGAAATCACAAGGGATGTGACCTTTAAAATATTTACAATCTCTTTTTACCTCTGAAAATTCCATCTGCACCAAAAATAAGGATTAATGGCTATAATCCGTCAAGGTATAATAAAGTTCTTTGCCTGAAAGGATATTCAAGGTGTCAAAATTTAAAATTTTCAAATCTTTGTAATACTTCCGCACCAGTCCTATTTTTTTCGCGTACACCTCATATTGATGGGCATAGGAAACAAGGCTGAGTTCTTTTACGCTCAAAGCTTTTACGGTGCTGTCTAAGGAGAAGGTATTTACGGAATTGGGGTTGTGAATATCCTCGTAATACGCTTGTTGAGAAGCCAAAAAATTGAATTGATTGGGGTTCCACACCAGACTGCTGTTGATTGGGAAACGCAGCACCACCTTGCGAATGTTTTCTTCAACAAGCTCTGCACGGTTATCCACCACAATCGTGGTCCAAACATCTGTCAAGACCCAAGAATCAAAGGAAGTATTTCGTTTGTAGCGATAAAAACGGTTGGTAATTCTCCCCTCATTGTCGATTAAAGTATCCCCTATTTCGGTTTTCAGTTGGTAGGAAAGTGTATCGTGTGGAATGGCAGCATTTTGGTCATGGGAAATTTCTACAACGTCATACATCCAATAGGCTCCGAGTTTAACAGGGAAATAATCATAATGGTAATCGGCAAGGGTGACTTGTGGATTGTCTTTGTTGCACGCCACCAAAAGCGATGCGAACCCAACAATCCCTACCAAATGAAAAAAACTTTTCATGCTTTAAAGATAGTTATTCATCAGGAGTAATTCCATTTTTCGCGCAATTCTCTAGGTATTTTTTCAAGGCTTCTTTAGACAATTTCTCTCCCTTAAGGTAAAAAACTTTATAGGTCTCCTCCCCTTCATCATCATACGAGTACGCATAGCCGTAGGCTTTTCCCTCTTTGAATTTTACACGTGTTGCTACATTTCCGTTGGTATGAAAGGATTCCCAAACGCCATCCTTTACACCAAAGGAATAATTTCCTTGCTCTTTCATTTTTCCTGTAGAGAAAAAAGCTTGGTAACGACCATGAAGAACACTGTCGGAAAAATGTTCTACACTGAGGATCTTAAGCTCTCCATTTTCTACTTGATTTGCAACGTAATAAATGATTTTTTCGCCGTTCAATTTGTTGTTTTTGAAATGTTCTTTGCTGACCAGGAAACCGCCAGCGTTGTAATTCATCCAAACAGAATCTTTCAACTGGTCGACGTATTTCCCGAGTGACATCATTTGTTCATTTTCATAATAATACCATGCAAAACTGTGATGAAGGGATTCGTGTTGGACGATGGCTTTAACGGCACCTGAGGGATAAAAATACCTAAATTCCCCCACGGGATGGTTGTCTTTAAACTGCCCAGTATACAGGATGCTTTTTGAATTGGGATGGTATTTCACCCAAGGGCCTTGTTTGTTTCCTTTGGCATCGGTTTTATTTTGCGACAAAATGCTTGCGCATTGCATCAGTAGGAAGCACAACAATACTATTCGCATAGGGAAAGGATAAATTCATACAAAGAACCAACGACAAGGTCGGGTGTTACAGAAACAATTTCGGCACTTTGAACAAGTACGGTGCGCATGCCTAGGTTTTTTCCGAAATTCATATCGCCATCGGTATCTCCTACCATGATGGATTTGGAAAAATCTATTTCCGGGAAAATGTTTTTTGCTTCAAACGCCATGGCTGGCTTGGGTTTTCTTCGGTTATCTGGATCTTTCTTATGTTCAATGGCTGCAAAAACCGCATCGATTTTTCCTCCATTCGCTTCAATTTCGGTCAACATGTGTTGGTGGATCTCCTGCAATGCTGGCAAGGAAATCAATTCAAGCGCTACGCATTGTTGGTTGGTGACCAGGATGATTCGATTAAACATTGAATGAGCCAAACGCAGGGCTTCGAGGGCTTTGTATGTGAAATGGAAATCAGCGCTATTCAAGACATAGCCATCAAAAATGCGTTCATTCACCACTCCATCACGGTCTAGAAAAAGGGTCCACCCTTGATTCAATCCCCAAAGCTTCAATCCCATCCTGATTTTTCTTCGATGAGGTAATTGTTTCTTGACGACGCATTTCGTCCCATCAACTCGGCGATAAAACCTGTCAAAAAGAACTGTAATCCCATCAGCATGGCCGTAAGGGAAACAAAAAATTCTGTGCGTTGTGCCAATTTAATTCCATTGGTATGAATGAACAGCTTATCGATTCCCAGGAAAAACCCAAATCCAAAGCCTACAATGAACATCAAGGTGCCTAAGGCGCCGAAGAAATGCATGGGTTTCTTACCGAATTTACCCATGAAAGCCACAGTCATGAGGTCCAGTGGACCATTTAAGAACCGGTTCAATCCAAATTTCGTCACCCCAAATTTTCTGGCTTGGTGCTGAACGACTTTTTCTCCAATCTTTTTAAAACCAGCGTATTTTGCCAAAGCGGGCATGTAGCGATGCATGTCACCATACACTTCGATGCTTTTCACAACCGGGAGTCGATAGGCTTTTAAACCGCAATTAAAATCATGTAGATGAATGCCTGTAATTCTTCTCGCAGCCCAGTTGTAAAGTTTGGTAGGAAGCGTTTTTGATAAGGGATCATACCTTTTTTGTTTCCAACCTGACACGAGGTCAAATCCATCCTCCACAATCATTTTATAGAGTGCTGGGATTTCATCAGGGGAATCTTGTAAATCCGCATCCATGGTAATCACTACGTCTCCTTTCACGTGCTGAAAACCCACTTGCATTGCAGCTGATTTACCGTAGTTTCGTTGAAATTTCACACCAAAAGTATTCGGATCTGCGTCGCAAAGGGATTCAATCATTTTCCATGATCCATCATCGCTGCCATCGTCAACAAAAACCACTTCATAAGAAAAACCATTGTTCTTAAACACTTGCAACAACCATTCGTGCAACGAAGGCAAAGATTCTACTTCGTTCAACAAGGGGATGACAACAGAGATTTGTGGTCTTGTTTGGTGCATGTTCAAATAAATTTAGGACAAAACTACTGATCTTGTTTGATAATTCGTACACTTCGATCCCTTTGCATAAAGGAATACATTCCATTCGGTAAAGATGTTAAATCCAATTGAAGTGAGGAATGGATTGGCTTCACCTGGTAGACCAACCTTCCAAAGACATCAAATAATTTACAATTTTCATTGGGAATCACTCCTGAAACGTTGACTGCATTCTTCGCAGGGTTTGGAAAAACTTCGATATCCATGCTTGTTTCCTCGTTACCTAAAACGCTATAATTTGTAACATAAAATTCATCAAAAGCAGCCTCCGTGATGTTCACATTCGGATCCTCGTCCGACAGCGTAAGCAATATTTGCATGTTGGGCGTAATCGCAAGCAATCCTGCCAGTGGGACGCTTTTGTATTCCCAATTCATGGCTGTTCCTTGGGGAGGATTTACTTGGTCAATCAATACGGTTTCAATCCCGTTGCTTGCAAAAACTTTCAAGGTATCATCAACCAATTGAGGACCATAGTAGCAATAAAAACCTCTACCATAGTTGAAATGCGGCGTCGGCATCCCTGTCAAATCCATGATTGGCGAATTCAAAACCGTATTCCCTTGGTCTACATCGTCGAAATCTGGATGTAGATTCGGATCATTCCCTGTAACGAAACATTTTTGCCCACAATCCCAAGGGACATCAGCATTTACCACGGAACCGCTTGAAGTTGCATGCGGCACGCCTCTTTCCCACATTCCAGTATGCGCCGTTCCATTTACAGCCCATCCAAAATCCAAGGCAAAATCATCGTAATACCCTGGCTGAAGCGAAAGGGTAATGGTTCCGGTCAGCGAATCTATCATCATTTGGCTGCAGGTATTTTTATACCCCCATTTCCCCGCTATCACTTGGTAATTATCTTGGTAGTAAAGGGTAAAATTTTCTTCACCAAGGGCATTGGTTGTACCGCTGTGCGAAATCAAGGGGTGAATCAATTGAACTTGTGCGTCATAAATCGGAATGCCTGTAACCGCATCGTTTACAATCACAAGTACATTGTAGGGATCCATCGGTACAAGCTGAGCGTCTAGCGTTGTTGTTTGTCCTTGCACCAAGTTAACCGAGGTAGAAAAAGGAATGTATCCCACTTTTTCAAAAAGCACGTTTACAGCCCCTGTTTGGTAAACACCAGTCGCATAATCTCCATTTGCAAGGGTGAAATCAGGTTGATCATTCGTCCCTAGGGTAACTTTTACATTGTTCAGCGGTGCATTGGAACCTACTTCGGTAACATTTCCTTCAAGGTAGCTTCCTTTTTGATAGTGCGGGCCGAGTACAAACAATCCTTCGGTGATGTCAGCAGCGACAATGGTGCCACTGGTAAAAAATGGATACACCCCCCAACATCCATCAAAACCAGGGGTTTGCCCTACGTAGGTATCGAATTGACCGACTTTCACCAAATTGTTTGGATGGGTACAATCATGCACAACAATGCCATCCGAATAATAACTGGTTATCAAATAATCTCCCAGTACATGGGTATTGTGCGGAATCACACCAGCGCCTGGGGAATTCTGAATTCTTTCCACTTCAAAAATGGCAGCAGGGTTTGAGATGTCATAAACGCCGATAAATGCACCCGAGACCTCATCCGTGGTAAAAACATACTGTCCCGATTGGGAAGGCCAAATGTTATGGGTAAAATTACTTGGGGTATTGTGGGAAGCGATGAGCGCAGGATTACTTTTGGATGTTACATCAACCAAACTAAAAAACCCATCAAAAATATGACCGAGGTACATGGTATCATTGCGGACGTAGCCATCGTGACAATACCAATTGTCAAACACTCCTACTTCGTCAGGCTGCATGGGATTGTTATTTAGGTCTAAAATGATAACGCCTCCATTCCCACGGTTGCTGCCAAAAACATACCCATAGCCATTTTCGTCACAAAAGCACGTATGCGCTGAGGTCCATGTTTGTCCTGGCGGACCTGAGTATACCGTAACGGGAAGGTTATTAGACTGAGGCAAGGGACTCAAATCAATGATCAACATACCATCTTCCGCTTCCGTGGTCACATAGGCGTAATTACCATGGACACTGGGGTCTCTCCAAATGGATTCCGTTCCTGGATACCAAAATATTTCCACAGGAGCCGAAGGGTTGGAAATGTCAACAATGGAAGTTCCTTTTGAGGTTCCGACGATGGCATATTCATTCCCCAATTCATCTTCATACCCCCAAACATCGTTTAGGTCCGCTCCATGCAATTGTTGGTAAGAGATGTGCGATAAGGAATCTATGTTCAATTGCGCATGCATTTGAATAAAGACGAAGAGGAAAAGAGCAAGGGTAAGATGTTTCATTTGTTAAAGAATGATGAGCGCAGCGATGATGAAAATAAAGATAATGACAAGGTACTGCCATACATCAGGAAAGTAATTTTTTATGAGCTTTAACAGTCCCATGGCTTATTGTTTTACCATGGATTTTGTATACACTTGATCATTGGTAACCACTCTTATGATGTAATTCCCGTTGGGGAAATCCGATAAATTTAGGTGGCAATCTGCAAAATTCTGAGAAGAATTCATTGGAGATGTCAGCATTTTTCTACCCATGAGGTCATAGATTTCCAAAGAAGCCTTACCGTTTACAAATCCTGACAATTCAATCGTTGTTTCTCCTTTGGTTGGGTTTGGAAACACAGCAATTTGATGATCTAGTTTTTGCTCTGTGAGTCCTACCCCGAATCCAACTGAAAAATCATAACGATGGTAGTGACCAAAATCCCCAGGGAACATTTCAATGTAACTACCTCCCACATACCTTATTCTCATTTGCCCGGCCGTTTCGCCTTCCACTTGCGAAGAATACCAAAAAGCCAGCCCGTCGTGATCCGTGTCTTCTATGATGATGCTGTAACAACCTGGTGCAAGGTTAAAGGTGTCCTTGTATTGCGTTGAATTATTCAATTGGTTTCTTTGGAAAATGATGTTTCCTGCACCGTCGATGAGTTTGTAGGAATTTTCTACGGCTTTGTTATTGGTGCTTAACCAGACAAAGAAAGGACCATTGATTACCTCTGGTGCATCAAACTTAACTTGTTTTACACTGTTCTGCAGGTAATCGTCATTCCCTTGAACTCCATTGACATTGCTTACATATGCCGTAAACGTTTCTGTTGAATCCATGTCCATCCAAAATGCGTTGTCCAACACAGGGATTTCAACGACTTCTTCCTCTAAGAAACCAAGATTTCCTGTCCAATTCAATTGAATTTCATTGCCATAGGTAATCCAACATCGAATGAAGCATGAAGTTAGGTTGGTTTGACCGGTGTTTTTGATAACCACCCTGGGATTTGAACAGGTTGGATTGAATTTGCCATAATACTCCCAATTGTTTGGATTTAGGACATCGGCAATGGCAGCGTCATTTTGAAAATTTGGCTGTGTATAGGAAATCAAGTCAAACGCAGCGATGTAGTTCCCTCCTGCTTGGCCTGGATCACCCGGCGGCACCGGATTGATTTGATAATCTAACATAACGGTATCTCCGGGTTGCACAAAGGGTGTCAATTCAAATTCATGTTCCTTCACTCGGTCGCCAGGACACCATCCTTCGCGGGCATACGGCCAAGTACCGCCTTGTCCAATGTTTGGATTGTCCCCACACTCATTGGTTTGCCAAATATTCCAATTAAAGCGATTCACGCCGTCCACATTGATTCTATGATCGTTCGGCACCCATTCACAACATGCACCATTTCCCACTTGACCATGTCCTGACATTCGTGTTTTTATTTTGAACATTTGAGCGGAATCTGATAACACTACGGGTTTATTGGGCAACACCACATCGGTGGCCATGTTGGCAAAATTATAGGACCTCCAATCGGACCAAATGGGCTCACGTTTTTTAACATCTCTTGGTGGAATTCCAGAAATGAAAGCAAATTTCAAATCCAAAAGCTCTTGGGTATTGTGTGCCGCCAAATCAACGGTATCATGCAAATACATTTGGTAATCCGTTACGTCATAAATCCATGCAAATCCATTTGGACCTAAATCGAAATTTATCCCATAAGGGGTAATGTACCTTGCAATCTCAACATCTTTAACGATTTCATAGGGTTTTTGATGGTAGAAAATAGAATCGTTGATCCATTGCAAATTATTCCCGATGGGCGTGAAAGAAACTACGCCACCCACTTGGTTGAAAACATATGATGTATCCTTTTCCACTCCTTGGAAGCTGTTGACAATCTCAAAGTGACGATGAACGGGCGCTTGTTCAAAAATGGTAATCGGCTCACGAAGTAAAGGCTGTAACAAAATGCTGCTTTGCATCCCACCCGAAACGACGCCTTGGCCAAAGGCGATGACAGGACGTTCATTTAACATCTGTACACCAGCAACAGGTGCCACCTCTTTGATCATGCTTCCGTTCCCAAGGTCAAAACCATCAGACAACATCAACTTAAAATCATTCGGAGTACGGTCTTTGGCATAATTCACATCGTCAAAATCATAATATACCATCAAATTGGAAAAATTTGGATGACTGTTGTCTATTTTTTTCTGGTAATGGGCTTGAATGGTTGTTGAGTCCAGCGCGATATTGTACACCCGAAACTCATCCAATTGTCCCTTCCATTTGATGGATTGATCCGCACTTGCACCCAAAATAAAGCGATGGATGTACCCTGCAGTACGGTTTAAATTGGTTCCTGAATGCCAAAGGTGTCCATTTTTGAAGATAAACATCTGACCCGTCGTTTGTTTTTTCACGCAGGCCCAATGGTTCCATTGCCCTTGTATTTCAGCAGCAGACATTGTTTTGTTGATTCGGTCGTAACCCGTCGCATTTCCAGCGTCAAAATACATGTTGTTGTTACTCCAAGGCATGTGAATGTTTAGCACACGGTTGTTCAAGGTGTCATACGCTTCCAACAAGGTGGTATTTGTTCCGGATATGCCATTTCCTTTCATCCAAAACTCAACGGAAAGATCCCCACCCAACAGGGTATCTGACATTTCCAACATCGCGTAATTGGTACCATCAAATTGCAAAGCTCCATTTCGTCCTTGAAAATATGGCGTTGCATAAGCAGCTGTGGTTTCGGATTGAACACTTGGACTTGAAAGCGTTGGAAAATCTGTGGAAAATTTCAATTCTACCAAAAGATTATCTGTACCATTCCAAGAAAATGGCTGATAGAACAAAAATTTGTTAGGACCATTCACAAGGATTCCTGAGTCTACTTGTTGATTAAATACGTTTACAAATCCATTGGGAACCAATTTGGTCAACGCCGCAAGGGTCGTGTCAATGATTCCGATTTTAGGAAATGGAATCCCCTCGTTCAGTCCTACATTGGAAAAATTTAAAGTGATCGACTCAAGGTTTCCTGGCTGCACCCCTGCTGAAAGCAAAGAGGCCGCACTTACCAAAAACTGGTAGGTTCCACCTTTGGATTGGGTATGAAAAGGCAAATTTGACAAGGTATTTCCTGCGTTAATTGTAAAATCTTGAAGGGTATCTCCGGTTCTCCAATTTTGAGGACGCTGGTAATAATCCATGATTTGACTGGAAACGGTAGAATCGTTGTATTGAATAACATTCGGCGTGTGGAAATTCGAAATGTATTTAAATCCGTCCTTTTTGACAGAATCAAAACTTCCTGTATGGTCAAAAACCCTTGTATATGTTAGGTAATCCCATTCTCCACAGTCGTATTGATCCCATGTGGTAAGGGGGCTGCATTTTAGCTTGTAGTACATGAGTACCTTTTCAAAACGCTGCGAATCCAAAGACGCCGGAAAGACAAATTGATCGTGACGGTTGGTTATGGAGTCATACGTGAAGGTTTGCACCCAGGTAGTATCTTGCGCACAAACACCATTGCCGAGCATTGCCAATAAAACAAAAAGTAAAAATCTATTCATAATTGTAAAAATTCAGTGTATAAAAATACAATTCTTTTGTCACGCAAGACAAGGTAAATCAGACAAAATTTCCGTACTTCGCTTTTGGCATATAGGTTGAAAAACGCTGTAGGCATTTTTAAAAGCGCAAATTCATGTCGTTGGGAAAGAAATTTTCTGCCAAAATGTCAAATGAAAAAATATATGGAAGAACATTTTTTGAACATCAATTATTTGTCGAACCTGGAAGGAGATGCCGAGTTCATTCCTTTGATTACGGCGGAACAAGAAGAATCGGTAAATAGCCAATCCTTTCCCAACCAGCTCCCCATATTACCCTTGAGAAACAACGTGCTTTTTCCAGGGGTCGTAATTCCCATTACGGTTGGAAGAGACAAATCCATCAAGCTGATCCAGGATGCAAACAAGGGTGATAAAATCATCGGTGTTGTATCCCAGAAGAACCAAGAACAAGAATCTCCTTCGTTTAATGACATCAATACCATCGGTACGGTTGCACAAATCATTAAACTTCTAAAAATGCCTGACGGCAGTTCAACGGTGATTATACAAGGGAAACGTAGGTTTCAAATCATCACCCCCACCGAAACAGATCCCTACATGAAAGCAACGGTTAAGGTTTTTAAGGAACCCGTGATGAACAAAAAGGACAAGGAATTAAACATCATGATAAAAACCGTCAAGGATTTGGCACTGCAAATCATACGGGAAAGTCCAAACATCCCTTCTGAGGCGCAATTTGCGATTGGAAACATTGACAGCCCGACGTTTTTGGTGAATTTCATTTCTGCAAACATGAATGCCGATGTGGCAAAAAAACAAGAAATGCTCGAGGAGATGGACCTTAAGAAAAGGGTGGTTATGGTGCTCGAACACTTGACTATGGAAGTGCAGATGCTTGAAATGCGAAACGAAATCCAGAACAAGGTTAAAAGAGATTTGGATCGTCAACAGCGAGAATACTTCCTACATCAACAAATGCGAACCATTCAAGATGAGCTGGGAGACAATCCGCAAGAACAAGATTTGAATGAGTTCAGGGAACGAGGTATGGCCAAGAAATGGAATGAAAAAGTAGAGAAATCTTTTTTCAAAGAATTGGACAAACTTGCACGCATGAACCCGCAGGGAGCGGAATACACCGTTCAAATGAATTTTTTAGATGTATTGTTGGACTTGCCCTGGAACGAATTCACAAAAGACAACCTTGATTTAAAACGGGCAAAACGAATTTTGGAACGGGACCATTTCGGTCTCGAAAAAGTAAAGGAAAGAATCTTGGAATATTTAGCTGTACTCAAAATCCGAGGCAACATGAATTCCCCTATCCTGTGTTTTTATGGCCCTCCGGGCGTCGGAAAAACTTCATTGGGAAAATCCATCGCTGAAGCACTGGGCAGAAAATACGTCCGCATGTCTTTGGGTGGTTTACACGACGAAGCCGAAATTCGAGGACACCGTAAAACCTACATCGGCGCAATGCCAGGCAGGGTGATTCAAAGTTTGAAAAAAGCAGAATCTGCCAACCCTGTGTTTGTACTCGATGAAATCGATAAATTGGGCAGAAGCAACCACGGCGACCCCTCCTCTGCACTTTTGGAGGTACTAGACCCAGAACAAAATTCCACCTTTCACGACAATTTTGTGGAGAATGAATTCGATTTGTCGAAAGTATTGTTCATCGCAACAGCAAACAACCTATCTGAAATCCAAGGCCCTTTGCGAGACCGTATGGAAATCATCGAAGTGAACGGATATACCGTAGAAGAGAAAATTGAAATCGCCAGAAAACACTTAATTCCCAAGCAATTAAAGGAGCATGGCTTGTCAAAGGAGGTCTTTTCCATTGATAAAAAAGTACTTGAAAAACTCATAGAATCCTACACCAATGAATCAGGAGTAAGGGGTTTAGACAAAACGCTGGCGAAATTGGTTAGAAACCGTGCGAAACAAATAGCAACGAATGAAACGTACAATGTAACCATCGTCATGGAGGATTTATTTACGTTCCTCGGCGCGGGAAGAAACCGTAGCAAAACCATCGGAAACGAGGTTGCTGGCGTAGTAACGGGACTGGCATGGACTTCGGTTGGGGGTGACATTTTGTTCATTGAATCTTCGATTTCTAAAGGAAATGGAAAACTTACCTTAACTGGAAATTTAGGGGATGTTATGAAGGAAAGTGCCGTCATTGCTTTGGCGTTCTTGAAATCTCACAGTGATTGGCTCTCCCTACCCCAATGCGTTTTTAACGAGCATGATGTGCATTTGCATGTACCCGAAGGCGCCACACCTAAGGACGGACCAAGTGCAGGAATTACCATGTTGACCTCATTGGCTTCCCTTTTTACCCAAAGAAAAGTAAAGAAAAACCTCGCGATGACAGGAGAAATCACCTTGAGAGGAGAAGTGTTGCCTGTGGGTGGCATCAAGGAGAAAATCTTAGCCGCAAAGCGTTCTGGAATTAGGGAAATCATCCTTTGTGAAAAAAACAAACAAGACGTGGATGAGATTCAACCTACGTATCTAAAAGGCTTGCAAATACATTACATTGGAACCATGAAGGAAGTGCTGGACTTGGCTTTAATGAAAGAAAAAGTAGATGAAGCCATCGTGGTAGAATGCACAAAAAAGGCCTAATCCCACTCGTCGATATCATTCTCTTCCATTAATTTTTTCCAATTTTCATCTGGATCCATTCGGTCTTCGAGAATTTGTTTGTATTCCTCGGTGGTAAGGTCATACCTTTCAATTTCCTCGCCAACATATACTTCGATGTCAGCCAACAAGGGAAGCTCGCCCTGACTGCAAAAAGACAGTGCTTGTCCACGTGAAGTCCCCCTACCCGTTCGCCCACATCTGTGTACATAATTTTCTGGGTTGTCAGGCAAATCGTAGTTGATAACATATTCAACATTGGGAATGTCAATGCCTCGGCAAGCTACATCCGTTGTGATGAGCACCTTGTTTTCCCCTGCCTTAAAACGATCCAAGATATCAAAGCGCTCCTGTTGTTCAATGCTTCCATGCAAAATCTCTGAGGCTATGTTGATGCGAGCCATGGCGGCGTGAACCCTTTCTGCACGGACTTTTGTCCGCACAAAAACAATAAACCTTTGCCCCTCATATTCCGAAATTAAGTTCTCTAAAAAAAACCTTTTGTCATCCATTTCTACCGTAAGCACCGCGTGGGCTACATTCTTTGAAACGGGATTTTTCGGGGATATTTGGATGCGAATGGCACTTCGCACGACGTCATACGCCAAGGATTTAATTTTTTTATCTATGGTTGCCGTAAAAAACAAGGTTTGTTTGTGAATGGGTAATTTGTTCAGTGCATCCTTAATGTCTCTTGCAAAACCAAGATCGAGCATAAGATCTGCTTCATCCAATACCCACGTATGAATGCCAGATAGGTCAATAAAACCTTGTGCAATGAGGTCAAACATCCGTCCCGGCGTACAAATCAACACCTCCACAGAATCTTTCAACCGTGCGATTTGAGGGTCTTGTTCAACGCCTCCAATAACCGCAAGTACCTTCACCGAAGTGTGTTTACCAAGCTGCATAAATACCTCTTCAATTTGTTTGGCCAATTCGCGTGTAGGAACCATCACCAACACCTTCAATCCTTTTTTTCCTTTGGATTTTTCCAACTTATGTAAAATTGGAATGACGAACGCCGCTGTTTTTCCAGTACCGGTTGGGGCAACCGCCATAACGTCTTCTCCATTAAGGATGTGGCGAATGGCTTTGTGTTGGATATCTGTAGGGCGATTATAGCCCAACTCCGCTATGGCTTTTAAAATATTGGTATGCAGGGGATAATCCTTGAACTTCATGGTTCAAAGGTAAGTAATCTGCTCAATGTTGGTTGAAAAGCTTTTCTACGACCTCAAATCGATACGCAAAAATGGTTTGGAGTTTCTTTCGAATAAACAAGGCATGCATGATGCGGCCAAGAACACCAAAAGGCAATTGATAGGAGACAATGTCTGTCATCTCCACGGCACCTCCAAGGTCTTTAAAATGATGTTCGTGGTGCCAAATTTTGTAAGGACCCACGCGTTGTTCGTCAACGAAAAAGGCATTTTCACGTACGGTTTTAATTTCCGTAACCCAGTTCATGGGAATTCCCAACAAGGGTTTTACCGTATACTCGATCATCAGTCCTTCGTACATTTTCTCTGGAACCTCTGTGCGTACAATGAAGCCCATGGAGGATGGCGTTATTTTGGAAAGGTTATTTGGCGAGGAAAAGAAATCCCAACACGTTTCCATGTTGGTTTTCACGATTTGGGTGGTTTTGAGTTGGTACATGCAAACATAACACATGAGCAGAATAAATTGTTTTGAAGGAATCAGGACTTATCGAAGGGCACCTCCCTGTAACGCACATCGTCTATCCACCGCATTTTGCGCATTTCACCGACTTCCAAACAGAAGTAATCAAAAGATTCCGTTACCACCCCCTTCAAATGATAAATTCCTTTTCCTTGGAATGGATGTTTACGAGCGCCTTCTGGAAAGTGGACGGTGTCAATGGTATTCCCTTCAATGTCGATAAAAGTACCGAAATACATGAAGTCTCCTTTGCTGGTTTTGGATTTCTTTACAGCGACAAGGTAACCATACGTTTCAATTCTCAGCGTTTTGGAGGTAGGCAATTCGCGGGCAAAAACATGGTTTGGTAAAGGATCCGAAAGAAGATCGAAAGGGTTACACAAAGGAAATCCCAACAAATCCAACTGGTCAAATACCCTTTCCATGGAATGCTCTTCAAACGCTGGAAGCACAAAGGATTTCACTGGTGTTGCAAACAAGGTGTTGACCGATGAATGTAAAGGTGCTTTATGCAAGCGGTAATGGGCTTTCCAAAGCAAAGCCTTCCGAGACAACCCGAAAACACGCATGGCATTTATGCGAATGAGAATGGATACTTGGTCCAACGAAATGTGTACACGGTCTAAAAAATCATCCAAATCTCTAAAAGGTCCATTTTTCATTCGTTCATGCAAAATTTCACGGGCTACATCCACCTCAAAGCCTTCCAAAAGCACAAAGCCCAGCACCAACCGATTCCCAATCAACACGCAGGCATATTCACCTTCTTGAATGCAAGGCGCTTCGATTATCGCCCCAAATTTTCGGGCTTCATGGGCATACATTTCCGTGCGGTAATACCCTCCAAAATTATTAAGGGTTGCCGTCATGTACTCCAAGGGAAAATGGGCTTTTAAATAGAGACTTTGGTAGCTTTCAACGGCATACGAAGCAGAGTGACCTTTGGAAAACGCATAGCCAGCAAAGCTTTCAATTTGATCCCACACAGCCTGCACCAAGGTGATTGCATAACCTTTTTGACCACAGTTTTCAAAGAAAGCTTGTTTTACTTTGGTAAACGACTCCCTTGAACGGAATTTTCCAGACATCCCCCTTCGCAATACGTCTGCTTCAGCCAACGACAAGCCTGCAAAATAATGGGCTACCTTGATTACATCTTCCTGATACACCATAACGCCATAGGTTTCAGGCATGATGTCCAACAAAACGGGATGCGCCTGTTTTCTGCGTTCTGGATTTCGGTGCCGCAATATATACTCGCGCATCATCCCTGATTGGGATACCCCCGGACGAATGATTGAACTTGCAGCGACCAATCCGATGTAGTTCTGAACTTGTAGCTTTACCATCAGCATCCGCATGGCGGGAGATTCAACATAGAAGCACCCCAACGCATCCGAATTCTTGAGAAGCTGGCGAATTTTTGGGTCCTTTTTGAAAGCATCAATGTTGTGAATGTCTTCGACATACACATCCGGTTGGTTGTAAGCGATAATATCCAAGGTTTCTCGTATTTTCCCCAATCCACGTTGGCTTAACACATCAAATTTGTACAGGCCAACATCTTCCGCTTCCAGCATGGAGAACTGCGTGGTCGGAAAACCCTTCGGTGGCAGAAAAGTGGCAGAAAAAAAAGCAATGGGCTTCTCACTGATGACAATGCCTCCGGAATGCACGCTCAAATGAGAAGGCATGTCTTTGATGTAAGCCGCGTAACGCACCACCAATTTCGAAAGGGTGTCCATTTTTTCTACCGGGATGTTGCGATTGCTGATTTTATCAATTTCTTCCTTCGGTAAACCGAATACCTTCCCCAACTCTCGAACGGTAGCGCGGTATTGAAAGGTGTTGTAGGTACACAGCCAAGCTGCATTTGGGTAGGTTTCAAATAAATATTCTATGATTTTATCTCTGTCTTTCCACGAAAAATCAATGTCAAAATCGGGCGGACTTTTTCGGTACAGGTTAATGAAACGTTCAAAATAGAGATCTAATTCCAAAGGATCCACATCGGTAATGCGCAAAAGATAGGCGACAATGCTATTTGCCCCACTTCCTCTTCCTACATAGAAAAAGCCTTTGGAACGGGCATAGGAAGTAAAATCCCAAGCGATCAAGAAATAAGACAAAAAATCTTTCTTTGCAATGATGGCTATTTCCTTCTCAATTCTGTCCAAAATTTCTTTGTTCAATGCAGTATATCGATACGGAATCCCTTCCAAGCACAACGCACGCAAACGGTTTTCATCTGCTGTTTTAGAACCTGTATACGTGGCTAGGTTTTGGGATTTCGCCGCTTCACCAAAAGCAAAAGAAACCTGACAAGCACTGAAAAAAAACAAGGTTTTATGCCAAAATTTTAGGTGATGTCCACATAAGCCTTCCAACGCCTCTTTGGTACACAATCGTGCATCTTCATCTGCCTGATCTTGAGGAGCAAGTTTTGACAGCAAGGTGTTATGGTGAATGGCTCTAAGCAATCGATGGGTATTAAAATCTCGTTTCCCATTAAAAATCATCGGCGTAAGCAAAACCACACGTGTCTCATCGATTTTGTTTTGATACCGGATGTCCCAATTCCTAAGCTGGTGAAGGTTGATTTGGAAGTACTCATTGTCTGCCATTGCTCGAGAGATTTTCGCTTCCAAGGGATAGAAAACCCAGCAGTGGTTAAAGTGTGGCAAAGTTTGAGGAAAGCTTTCAGCGCGGTGTAGGTATTGGCTCAAAAACAGGTTCATTTCATGAATTCCCATGTTGTTCTTAACAATCAACGTGGCGATGGTTTGCATTCCATTTTTCAATTCGACACCCACAACGGGGTGCAAACCAAGTTTTTGTGCTTCGCGAACAAAAGCCATCACCGAACCGGTCGAATTGATATCTGCAAGAAACACCGATTCGTACCCCGATTCTTTGGCCCAAGCCACCAATACCTCGGGCGCATGCACCCCATATTTCAAACTGAAATGTGAATGAAGTTTCATATCGTTACATTGAAAAGCTAAACCCTGCGATTGGCAAGTAAAGGAGGCACATCACCATCAAAGGGATTCCACCTGCCAATGGTACGGGCTTCCATCCCCAAGGCGCGTATGACGGCGCGGTCCCCATAACGCAGACGCATGCGGTCCATCGCTTGATAGAGTCGGGCGTAATCGATGGTTTCATCAAAGAGACTCAGCTGATGATTTCCACCCACCAAATCGCTGTAACGAATTCCAATCAAACGAACCAGCAGTCTTCGGTTGTACAGCCGTTCAAACAACTCTGCCACCAAAGGCAACAGCTCATGATCAGCAGCCGTGTAAGGAATTTTGCGTTGCAAGGTTTGGGTTTGAAAATCAGAGAACCGAATCTTAACCGTCACACACCCTGTAAGCTTTAAACCTCTTCGCAATTGAAAGGCAAGGTTTTCCGCCATGGCGCTCAAAATCCCTTTCAACTTAACCACATCAATCGTATCCTGATCAAAAGTTCGTTCTGTCGAGATGGATTTACGCTCTGTATGTTGAACCACCGGAGAAAGGTCTACACCTTGTGCTTTTTTCCAAATGCCCACGCCATTTTCACCCAAGGCTCCCTGCATCATTTCAACAGGCATTTGCTGGATCGCGTGAATCTTCCTAATCCCAAGGTTACAAAGGGTTTGGTAGGTTTTTGTACCCACCATGGGTATTTTTTGAACCGACAAAGGAGCCAAAAAACCGCGTTCCTCTCCATAAGAAACACTCAATTGATTGTTTGGCTTCGCTTCCCCGGTAGCGATTTTAGAAACCGTTTTGTTTTCAGACAAACCAAAAGAAATGGGCAAACCCGTCTCCCGAATGATTTTTTGACGCAACTCCGTCGCACATTTCAAGGTGCCGAAAAAACGATCCATCCCCGTGAAATCCAAGTAAAATTCATCCACAGACGCTTTCTCATACACAGGTGCCGCTTCTTTCACAATGTCGGTTACCATCCGAGAATATTGGCTGTATATTCCTGAATTCCCTTTGATTACAATCGCATCAGGACAACGTGCTTTCGCCATTTTCATAGGCATCGCCGAATGAATCCCATACAACCGAGCCTCATAACTGCAAGAAGCAACCACCCCTCGGTCACTCGTGCCCCCAATGAGAATCGGTCTTCCTACCAAACGACTGTCTAACAATCTTTCACAAGACACAAAAAAAGTGTCCAAATCCATGTGAACTATGGAGCGCAATACCGGCATCCTTCCTAATTTTTAATTCGATTTTACAAAAATGTATTGCTTATCTTTGATTGGTACAAAAATACTAAATAATTACTTTCTAATCAATAATATTGATTAATTTTTAATCTTTATGAAGCTGAAATACCTCCTAATTCTCATTCCCGCCCTTTTATTTTTAGGATGTCACTCCTCGAAAAACAAAAAGAAATCCTCTGATAAAAAGGAAGTTACACACATACAAATACCCAAAAGCGATACCGTCCACATCGACGAAAAAGGAATGTTCGGAAGCTACAAAGGATTGGAATTTAATGAACAAGGCGACATCGCTCATCAATTTTCAAACAAGGTGGCAAATGTAGTAGGGACCTACCTTAAAGCGAAATACCGTGAAGGCATCTATTTAAAAATTGATTTAAAAAACACGAAAATAAACACCAAAGATTTAGACCAAATGGACAGCGTGGTTTACACCATCCACATGCCCTTTGTCAAAACCGAAAAATGCAATGCCTTTACAGGGGTTGAACATTGCGGAAGTTGGAACGATCAACCTAACTACTTCCTGAAAAGAAGGTTGGCGGAACAAATCGAATCCCTCAAAAAAATAAGCATCGGAAAAATGGAAACCAAGTATTACAAAACAAAAGAGAAATTCAAAGAATATTGGATTCAATTTAAACACAAAGACCATCAATCCGACTGTAAATAAAGGCAAAACAAATAATTTTTGTTAAATACGTAATCCAAACCCATAAAGCGATTAGCTTTGAATAAAAAAAATAAAAATGAAAAAAGGATACATCGTTCTTATCGCCATAGCAGGCGTATTGCTATTGGGATTTTTTGCCTATTACAACGCATACAACCGAGCGGTGAGCTACCAAGAAAATGTGAATGAAAAATGGGGAAATGTACAATCAGCCTACCAAAGAAGATTAGACCTGATTCCTAATTTGATGAAAACCGTAAAAGGCGCTGCAAACAATGAAAAAGAAATACTCACGAAAGTAACCCAAGCCCGCGCTGGGATTGTGGATGCAAAAACACCCCAAGACATGGAGTTGATGGGTAAAAAAATCAACACAGCCATTAACATCATGTACGAAGCATACCCGAACATCCAATCTACCCAAAACTTTAGGGACTTTCAAATACAATTGGAAGGCACCGAAAACAGAATTAAACGCGAACGCGACCTTTACAATGAATCTGTAAAAGATTACAACACACACATTCGTGGATTCTTCAACAGCATGTTGCTTAACAAGGAAACTTTCCCTAAAAAAGACATGTTCCAAGCCATGAGCGGAGCCGATGTAGCCCCAGAAGTCAATTTCTAAACACATGCTATCCCAAGCCGATAAAACAGAAATTATTTCCGCAATCACAGCGTCTGAAACATCAACCAGTGGCGAAATACGCATTCATATTGACTCTAAAGGATCCAAAGACCCTTTCGTCGAAGCAAAAAAAACGTTCGAGAAGTTAGGAATGACAAAGACGCAAGAACGGAACGGCGTATTGATTTACGTATGTTTTCCTCGAAAGCAATTGACCATCTTAGGAGATACAGGAATTGACAAAAAAGTACCTGAAGGTTTTTGGGATGATACCTATAAAATCATGTCAGAACATTTCTCAAAAGGAGATTACAAGACGGGCTTAATATTAGGAATTCAAAAGGCCGGCATCGAATTGGGGAAGTTTTTCCCTTTTCAAAAAAACGACATCAACGAACTAAGCAACGAAATCTCTGAAGAATGAAGCAAACATGCACCCTGTTATTTTTGTTCTTTGGCTTATCGCTGTTCGCCCAAATCCCTGGTAAACCTTATCCTCCAAAAGCATATAACGATTTAACTTCCACTCGTTTTTTAAGCCCCTCTGAAGAAAACCAAATTGAAAAAGAACTGGATGATTTTGAAAAACAAACTTCCAACGCCATTGTTGTCGTTGTCGTAGACGACCTCAAAGACATGGAAATCGAAGTATTTGCCGATGACTTAGGTGAATCTTGGGGTGTAGGAACCAAGGACTTAGACAACGGAATCGTCATGCTCATCAAGCCATTTGGCGAAGGAAAAAGACAGGTAAGCATACGAACTGGAAGAGGCTTAGAGGGAATCATTCCTGACTTGGCATGCATCGACATCATAGACCGAGAGTTCATTCCTGAAATGAAAAACGGCAACGCAATGCTAGCCATTGAAAAAAGCTTAAAAGTCCTGAAAGCGCTTTCAAAAAAAGAATACAACCATTCTACCTATCATAAAAAAGGAAACCTTGGGAAATCTACGGTTTTAATCATCGTAGTAATGGTCGTACTCATCATTGTTTTCATAGTCCGCAAAGGCGGAAAAGGCGGGGGAACAACCCTCGCTGGCGGAGGAATATTTATGGGCGGTTTTGGCGGAGGTTATGGTGGAGGCGGTGGAGGCGGAAGCTCTGGATTTGGCGGATTTGGCGGAGGCAGCTTCGGTGGAGGCGGTGCCAGCGGAAGCTGGTAAAAAAAAGGAAGCATATATTCAATACACTTCCTCTCCCTAATAAGAATATTAAATATTTTCGATCACAATGGCAGATGCCCCTCCTCCTCCGTTACAGATGGCAGCAACACCCACTTTTCCTTGGTTTTGCTTCAATACATTGATAAGGGTTACTACAATTCTAGATCCACTGTTTCCAAGAGGATGGCCAAGCGCTACGGCTCCTCCATTCACATCTACTTTTTGAGGATCCAATCCTAATAATTTTGTGTTTGCAATCCCAACCACAGCAAACGCCTGGTTTAATTCCCAATAATCCACATCTTCAATGGTTAAACCAGCTTTTTTCAAAGCCTTCGGAACGGCTAACGAAGGAGACGTTGTAAACCATTCAGGCGCTTGGGCCGCATCTGCAAATCCAATGATCTTTGCAATAGGCGTCAAGTTATGGGTTTTTAATGCATTTTCAGATACCAATACCAAAGCTGAACCTCCATCATTTAATGTTGATGCATTCGCAGCGGTAATGGTTCCTTCCTTGTCAAACGCTGGTCTTAGGCCTGGAATTTTATCGATAAAAACGTTCGTAAATTCTTCATCGGTATCCACGATTTTTGGATCCCCTTTTCTTTGAGGTACAGCAACAGGCGCAATTTCTTCGGTAAACTTACCGTCCGCCCAGGCTTGTGTAGCCCTTCTGTAGGATTCGATGGCAAAGGCATCTTGCGCTTCTCGGGTGATGTTGTGTTCCTTTGCACAAATTTCAGCACAATTTCCCATAGGTACTTTAGAATACACATCCAACAAACCATCTTTGGTAATGCCATCTAACATTGCGATGTTACCGAATTTAGTTCCGGAACGACCTTCTAGGTAATGTGGTGTTTGGGACATGCTTTCCATACCTCCAACGACCACCACCTCATTGTCCCCTGTGATGATGCTTTGGGCACCCAACATAATGGCTTTCATTCCTGATGCACAGACTTTATTGATGGTAGTACAAGGTACATTGTTGCTAAGCCCTGCGCCTAAAGCAGCTTGTCGAGCAGGCGCTTGACCAACCCCTGCCTGGAGAACATTCCCCATAAAAACTTCATCTACGGCATTCACAGGAACCCCTGATTTATCCATCGCAGATTGAATGGCAATTGAACCTAATTTTGTTGCAGGCACGGTAGAAAGCCCACCTAAAAACGATCCCATTGGGGTACGTTTTGCGGAAACAATGTAAACTACTTTTGACATTTTTTTTTTGCACGAAGTTACCCATTTATTGCATTCATACGTCAATAATTTCTAGGTATGGATTCGAATTTTTATTTTTGCACCTATGAGTCTATCCGCATCAGCCTCTTTCCTTTGGTGGATTCCTGTCATTTTACTTTCCGTATTTGTTGCATGGTATTTTTATCGCAACAATGATTGGCTTCAATCACAAAAAAAGTGGATTCGACGCATACTCCCAACCCTGCGGGCCATTGCCATTTTTTGCATCCTTACCTTGCTGCTTGACATCGTCTTCTTAAACACCCAGTCAGATCAAGAAAAACCGATTGTTCTTACCCTTATCGATGTCTCTAAATCCATGACACATTTCAAGGACAGCGCTTCCATACAAAACAATTCACAACGACTCATTGACCAAGTGAAAGCAAGGTTTTCAGACAAGTATGAACTTGCTTTTTACACCATTGGTTCACAATTGAAAAATTCACAAGACTTGAATTTCAATGCGCAGAAATCAAACCATGAAATGGCCTTCAAATCCCTTTCAGAACAATACCTAAACCGAAATACGGGAGCCTTAATTTTCGTTTCGGATGGGAATTACAATGTTGGTGACAGTCCTACCTATGCTGCTGAACAACTAAGCCTCACCCCCATTTACACACTGGGCGTTGGAGACACCACCCCAAAAAAAGACCAAAGCATTCAAAATCTTTATTACAACGACATCGTATTTTTGAAAGACGAGTTTCCCATCGAGGTCGACATCGAGACCTTCAAAATCAAAAATACCACTGCGAAACTCACCTTGCGCTCTAATGGCAAAACATTGGCAACAAAAACCATTCGTTATGCAAACAATAACTATCACTTCATTCAAGAAAACTTCAAAGTCATTGCCAACAAAGTTGGATTTCAACCTTATACCATCAGCATAGAATACCTAGCCGGTGAATTCAGTAAATACAACAATACAAAAACCTGTTACATCGAAGTAATTGACTCGAGAAACGAATTATGCTTTGTCTCAAACAGTCCGCACCCCGATGTCTCCGCGCTTCGCAGCGTTGCAGAATCCAATGAGAATTACCGTTGCACGTATTACACCCCAAAACAAGCACTCGAAAAGAACATTAAACCGGATTTACTCATTTGGAATGACCCAGGAAATCAATTTGACGAAGCGTTTTACAATCAAATTGAAAGAAACAAAATCCCAGTTTTGTTTGTGATTGCTCCGAATACCTCGTCGCAAGTCATCACAAAATTGAAACGATTTAGCACCAGTAATTCACGCAACCAAACAGATGAAACGCAAGGCAGGTATAATTCTGGATTTACTGCATTCGATCTCCCCGACGAAATTAAAGGAGAAATGGACTTTTACCCACCTTTGGTTACCAAATTCGGCGCAATAAACCCCATCGGCTCATCAGAAATCTTGATGTACCAACGAATTGGCAACGCTGTAAAATCCGATCCACTTTTGTATTTTGGTAAAAATTCCCAACAAACCCCATACGGTGTGATTTATGGAGAAGGGGTTTGGCGTTGGAAAATTCAAGACTATGTAAAACACCAGAACCACGAGCGATTCAACACCTTGTTCTCAAAATGTTTTTCTTATTTATTGGTAAAACAATATGGGATGGGGCTTACGGTTCAGTTCGACAAGAAATTCAGCAAATACGACCGAATTGGCGTCAATGCAAACTTCTATAATGCGAGTCTCGAACCCATAACTACACCGGAAATCAATTTAATCTTGACCGACCAACGTGGAAAAAAATACCTTTCAAAATTCAACGTTGCTGGGAATGGCTATTACCTCGACCTCGGAACCCTGCCACCAGGCACCTATAATTGGATCGCAAACACCCAATATCAAAAAAAGAAATACGTAAAAAAAGGATTTTTTGTGGTTGAAGACATTTCCCTTGAATTCAGCTCTAATGTTGCCAACCATGGTTTGTTAAAACAATTATCCAAAAACTCAGGGGGCAACTTTAATTTGCTGAAGAATTTTTCACGAACTTTGGATCGCATAGAAAAAAGGGATGACATTGCCATCATTGAACATGAAACCACCCTGTTTCAGAATTTGATTGACAGTGGATTTTTGTTGTTTCTCATTTTGTTATGCTTAAGTACTGAGTGGTTTATCAAACGTTATTTTGGCGCTATTTAATTTTACAACAATGAGACAATCGAACAAAATCATTTTTCTTACAGCCATTTGCATCACACTAACTACCGGAACTTCATTACATGCTCAAAAGGTACAAAAGGTCGCTTTCTATAATGTAGAAAACCTCTTTGATACCATTGATGGTACCAATGACGATGCTGAATTCTTACCGCTTGCCAAGTATCAATGGAATTCACAAAAATATTTTGAAAAACTCGCCCACATTCGGCAAGTACTTCTTAGCATAGGAAAGCCAATGGTAGTAGGTTTTTCCGAAGTTGAAAATGCTTCCGTTGTTCGAGACATCATAAAAAATGAAAAAGCATTTAAAAACTATGGGGTGGTTCACTATGAAAGCCCTGATGCCAGAGGAATTGATGTAGCCATGATCTATGACAGCGTGAAATTAAAACTGCTGCAATCGGGTAAAATTAGGTTCATACTTCCCGGTGAAACCAAGGCAACAACAAGAGATGTGCTTTGGGGACAATTCCAGTTTAAAAAGACCACTTTTTATGTGATGCTAAATCATTGGCCAAGCCGCAGAGGCGGAACGGATGAAAGCGATGCAAAAAGAATTGCAGCCGCAAAGGTTTCTGCGCATTTTATTGATTCTCTAAACGCAGTTGTATCCTCAAAAGCAGGAATGAAAACAACAGAGAACATGATATTTTTAGGGGATTTGAATGATCATCCAGAAAACACAGCGCCGAAGATCATTGAGGAGCGTTTGATTCCGATGATTACCAAAGAAAGCGGCCCAACGCATGGGACGCATTTTTACGACAATGAGTGGGGGATTCTAGATCATATCTATGTTTCCTCTTCACTTACGACAGGAAAATTTCATGTTGTTCCAAATTCCGGGAAGATTTACAATTTTGATTTTCTAATGGAAACCTACAAGGAACAAGTTCAACCTAAAAGAACCTTTGCGGGATCTAAATACTTGGCAGGCTACTCCGACCACTTACCCGTGAGCATTAGCATTGGGTTAAAATAACGATTGAGCAACTAAATTGAAAGTATGTTCGTAAAGGCAGAAAATAAAATGCAGAAATTCTACGATACCTTTAAGCGTAAAACTTATCTTCTCATCGGTGTCTTTTACATATTAAGCATTTTCAACGCTTTCCTTTCTCAAGTTGTAACACCCATGAGTGTTCGATACCAAACGAATGCAAAAGGAAGCATCAATATCATTTCCAACACTTCATTAAGATGTTCTGCTGGAAACAATTGTACAACAGCCCAAAACGAAATCCCCCCTGCAGGAACCTGGGGGAACCACTCGTTGACCATGGGGTATGTGGACATAGACAACGATGCTACCACTTTTATGTCGAGTAGCGACAGCTTAATTCTGCCAAATTGCAGCGAGGTTTTATGGGCAGGGATTTACTGGGCAGCTCGGATTTCTGCCGCGACCACGAATTATGCGAACAGAAGCCAAGTTAGGCTGAAATTAAATACAGGAGCCTATCAAACATTAACCGCTGACCAAACCATGGATGTTCCAACCATTAATGGACAATCTTGGTCTCACCCAAGTTATTATTGTTATAAAAACATCACCTCCATTGTTGCTGGTGCAGGATTAAACACAAGGTACACCCTTGCAAACCTCGTTTCCCAAACAGGAGGAAATTCTTGGGGAGGATGGTCCATTGTTGTGGTGTATAAAAATGCACTGCAATCCATGCGAAACCTAACGGTATTTGATGGATTGGCAAACGTAAATCAAAATACCATATTGAACATTCCATTCAGTGGGTTTACAACTCCCCCCACAGGTCCTGTTAACTTTCAACTCGGTCTTATTGCTTACGACGGGGACAGGGATTTGCAAGGTGATTACCTACAATTTAATGGGGTAACTGTTTCGGATGCAACCCACAGCGCCACGAATTTTTTTAACAGCAGTTATACGAACAACGGAGTGCTTACCCCCTTCCGAAATCCCAATTACAACAACACCCTAGGGAATGATGCCTCTATTTTTTCCCCAAACAATACCGCACTCAACTTTTTGGGAAACAATGCCACTTCTGCGACTTTAACCATTAGTACCAATCAAGACGTTATCATTCCGCGAACCATCACCTCTGCGATTGATATTTACGAACCTGATTTACGGGCGACGGTTTATGTGCAAGATTTAAATGGTGGCCAGGTATTGCCGGGTGATATTTTAGAATATACCATGGTTGGTAAAAACATTGGAAGCGATGTATCAAACAATACATTCATGGTTGACACTTTGGATTTAAGAACCACTTTTGTTCCTGGATCGATATCATACGTAAACGGCCCTTTTATTGGTGCCAAAACAGACGTCAGTGGAGATGATCAAGCCGAATACGATGCCGTTAACAAATGCATTAAGGCACGTGTTAAGACGGGGGCCAATGCCATTATCGGAGGTGCAATGCAAAACTCTCCCAACGGTGCAGATTCTGCGGTGGTAAAATACCGGGTACAAGTAATAAACGATTGCTTGTTATTCAACTGCGACAGTACATTGGAAAATAAAGCTTACATTTTCGGAGCGGGAAACATTTCTGGTAACCTTAACACCAACAACGGAATTTCAGATTTTTACAATGTGTTTGGTTGCCCAACATCAAGCAATAATCAACTGACTGTAAATTCAGGCTGTCCACCAGTGGATGTTACCCATTTAGATCCCCTTTGTATTGGAGATTCGCTAATCTTCTCCGTACCTTTCAGTCCCTTAGCCACTTATTCTTGGACAGGTCCAAATGGTTTTACATCTACATCTCCATCACCTACCCTATATCCCGTTTCACCTTCAAACACTGGCGTTTATCAGTTAAACATCACTTTTAGCGGAAGTACTTGCGCCTTCTTTAACTTATTAGACACTGTTGTGGTTCGCCCGAATCCAACGATTAACTTAGTAAATTTAAGCAATGTTACCTGTTTCAACTTCGCAAATGGAAGCATCCAAGTCGCCGCAAACAGTACCGCGCCTTATACCTATTCTTGGAGTAACAGCGCAACCACACCAACCATTGCAAATTTAGGTCCGGGTACCTACACGGTAACAGCTACAGATGCCTTCACCTGTCAGTCCAGTGCAACCTATCAAATCATTCAACCCACCTTGTTAATAGCCTCTGCAACGGTGACCTCCAACTACAATGGTCAACAAATCAGTTGTTTTAACGCTTCGGATGGAATTGCGACCGTTGTGCCTTCCGGTGGAACCCTTCCCTATTCTTACCTATGGTCAAATGGTCAAACTACTGCCGTTGCAACCGGACTTAACATTGGTACCTACTCTGTCATTGTAACCGATGCGAATGGATGTACAGCCTTTGACACAGTATTCCTTACTCAACCTACACCCATTGTTTTATCAACCACACACACAGATGTAACCTGTTTTGGTGGATTTAACGGTTCTATCTCACTTTCGGCAACCGGAGGGACCTTTCCCTACACTTTCAACTGGTCAAACAATACAAACAATCAGAACGCAACCAATCTTCCCGCAGGAAATTTCACGGTGATTGTGACGGATGTCAATGGATGTTCACAAAACACCGGTGCAACCATTCTTCAACCAGCGCTTCCAATAACTCCAACGCAAACCCATATTGATGTTGGTTGCTACGGAGACGCAACAGGGTCTATTGATTTATCGGTGATCGGTGGTACGCCGGGATATACCTATTCATGGAATGTTGGCGCAACTACACAAGACTTGAATAATTTACCTTTTGGAATTTATACTGTTTTCATTACCGATGCAAACAATTGTATTGGTCAACTCTCAATGGTTGTAAACCAACCTGCCGCTCCATTGTCAAACTCAGCAGTTATCACTCCCGTTGGTTGTTTTGGAGGAAGCAACGGAGCCATTAACATGGGGGTATCGGGTGGAACAAATCCATATACATACATTTGGAGCAATGGTATGACCCAAGGGATTATTTCTGGATTACCTACAGGAACCTACAGTGTAAATGTTACCGATGCCAATGGATGTTTATTATCAGGAAGTTATTTTGTCGGTCAACCGATTGCGCCATTAAGTGTTTCAGCCTCGCATGCCGATATATTCTGTTTCGGTGCTTCTACGGGTTCTGTAGATTTAACACCTGTTGGGGGTACCCAACCTTATTCCTATTTTTGGAGCAATGGTTTTGTCAGTCAAGACCTTAATAACATCCCAGCGGGAACCTACTCTGTAACGGTTCAAGATGCGAACGGCTGCCAAGACACCATAAGCCAAACGGTTATTCAACTTTCACAACCGATATTGCTTTCTGAAACCCATCAAGATGTTTTGTGTAATGGTTTTGCAACAGGAACTGTTAACCTTACCGTTGCTGGAGGTACACCAAATTATTCATACAGTTGGTCTAACGGGTCTATTTCACAAGACATTTCAAACCTTTCAGCAGGATCGTACACCGTCGTTGTGACAGATGCGAATTTTTGCACGGATTCTTTAACCGCGGTAATTTCACAACCACTTAACGCCCTAATTATCACTGAAACGCATGTAAACCCTTCATGCATTGGGGGTACGAGTGGAAACATTAATTTAAGTGTAAGTGGCGGTGTACCAAGTTATACCTACTTATGGAATAATGGCGAAACCACACAGGACATTGATACATTGCTTTCAGGTATTTACCAAGTGATGGTTTCCGATGCGAATGGTTGTCAAATACCCTTTACCGTTCCTTTGTTAGACCCATCAAACGGGATGGCACTCTCTCATACTTTTGGCAATGTAAATTGTTTTGGAGGGGCAGACGGATTTGTGGATTTAACGGTTACGGGAGGAAATCCGAATTATTTTTACACTTGGTCCAATGGTTCTGTAATGCAAGACATTTTCAATTTAGCGCCTGGAAATTATTTTGTTTCGGTGGTAGATGTCATTGGTTGCGGATTGTTCTTAAGCCAAATGATTACCGAACCAGATTCAGCGCTTAATGCCACTTCCTCATACAATGATGTCGCCTGTTATGGAGATTCAACAGGGTCCGTCGTGTTAAACGTTTCTGGAGGAACTTTACCTTATGGCTTTTTATGGAGTACGGGTTCTACGCAGCAAAACTTACTCAATTTACCGATTGGTACCTACTCTGTAACCATAACGGATGCAAACGGATGTACACAATACATAACAGACACCTTGTCTCAACCGCCGGGGGAATTGGTAAGTTCCTACCTTCAAACCAATGTAACTTGTTTCGGCACCAATACCGGGGCTGTAAACCTAACTGTTTCCGGAGGAATTGCGCCTTATTCCTATGCATGGACAAACGGATCAGCCAGCCAAGACATAACCAATGTACCTGCTGGAACTTATACGGTCACAATAACGGATGCTGCAGGTTGTTCACATACGCACACAATTACAATCACCCAACCTGCGAATGCACTTTCGTTGACCTTTGCAAACACGAATGTCAGTTGTTTTGGCTTTAACAATGGAAGCATCAACTTGACACCTTCAAATGGTACTTTACCTTATGTTTACCAATGGTCCAACGGAGCCGTTTCCCAAGAT
>CAMCWF010000014.1 GCA_945882095.1 Chryseobacterium gleum | reverse complement strand
TCACAACAACCTGATGTACGATTTTTGGTTTTGGAGGGATGCGGTTGGTCATGAAGTAGATTTAATCTGGCAACATTCAGATAAATTCAATACAGTGGAAATAAAAGCCAGTGAAACGATTATGCCCAACATGTTCAAAGGCTTGGCGTACTTTGATAAATTGGCCTCAGAACGTGTAGCGAGTAAAACGCTTGTGCATACGGGAACCTTTAATCAACAACGAACCGCCGCCTTGGTGCAAAGCTGGAATAACCATAACCAACGGTTAGTTATAGGTGCGTAATTATCCTTAGGAGCTATATTATCCATGGGTGCTAAGGTTCCTGAGTCCGCCGAGGCGGATCGAAGGCAGCAATTGATCCCACATTTCAAAAAAATAGTAACTTCGTCTTATGAACATGCAAGAAATGTTGGTTTTGGTGTTGATTGGATTGGTTGCGGGAATGTTGAGTGGATTCGTTGGGGTAGGGGGAGGAATGGTGATTGTTCCTGCGTTGGTTTACTTTTTGGGATTCTCCCAATACCAAGCCCAAGGTACCAGTTTGTTTGTGCTTTCAATGCCCGTTGTGATCCTGGCTGTGATGAACTATGCCAAAGGCGGACATGTCAACTGGAAATTTGGTTTGTTTATCGCAAGTGCATTTATCATCGGTGGATTTCTTGGGTCAAAATTGGCGTTAAAAATACCTATCGCCTGGGTGAAAATTATTTTTGGGCTGATTATGGCCTATGTTTCGGTTAAATTATTATTTAGTGGGTATACAAGTTTGTCACAACATGACGCCTGAGCGTATTCGTATTGAATCAGAGGCTATTTTTGAACGGGTTAAGTTAAACCGTGAACACCTTCATGCGTTCCCAGAGTTGTCTTTTGAAGAGTACCATACCATGGAATTCATCGCAAGTGAACTTGAACGTATTGGCATTCCTTTTCAAAAAGGCGTCGGGGTGACCGGGGTGGTTGGTGAAATTACCTCAGGAGACAATTCAACGGATTGGATTGCTTTCCGAGCAGACATAGACGCCCTTCCTATTTCCGAGCAAAATGAGGTTCCTTACGCTTCTAAAAATGAAGGGGTAATGCACGCCTGTGGTCACGATGTTCACACTTCCGTTTTATTGGGTGCAGCGGAGGTCCTCTGGCAACACCGCGAAACATTACCTGTCTCTGTGAAATTGATTTTTCAACCGGGAGAAGAAGTCGCTCCTGGGGGTGCGAATTTCATGATCAAAGCCGGTGTTTTGGAAAACCCTAAGGTCAAACAAATCTTTGCTTTGCATGTCTACCCAGAAATGCATGTCGGTAAAATTGGCATTCGCCCAGGCCTTTATATGGCATCTAGCGATGAACTTCACATTGAGATTGAAGGGGTTGGAGGTCATGCGGCCTTGCCTCATAAGTGTGTAAATCCCGTTACGGTTGCCGCAGAAATTATACATGGATTGCCCGGAATTGTAAAGCAATTCGAACCGGAAAATGTGCCGACCGTTTTAAGTTTTGGTAGGGTAGAAGCTTTGGGCTCTACCAATGTAATTCCAGGGTTATGTAAGATAGAAGGTACCTTTAGGACCATGAATGAGCCATGGAGAAAGCACTTTTTTGAGGTAACGGAACGCTATTTCGCAACCTTAGAAAGAAGTTTTGGCGCAAAAATTAAATTTAACCGTGTTAAAGGCTATCCATTCTTGGTGAATGATGAGGCATTGGTTACCCATACCATGGAAGTATTCAAAAATAACTTCGGAACGGAAAATGTCGAAACGCTTCCCTTGCGCATGACAGCTGATGATTTTGCTTTCTATTGTCATCTTTTACCTTCGTGTTATTTTAGGTTAGGGGTCGCAGATCCCCTAAAGAAAGAGAGTTTTGCTGTGCATCATCCTAAGTTTGACATCCATCCTGATGCATTGAAAGTTGGGGTGTCATCCATTTTGAGCATTGTTTTCAACGCCGATTACTGATTTTTTAAGTCGTTTCACTACGTATTTCTACCGAAATCACAAGGGGTTAACAGAGACTTAATTCACAACTTTTCAGTTTTTTAACTACATTTATAAAACCACCAAGTTTGGTTTTTTTATTTAAGCTTTAAAATTATGGCATCACTCAATCCGATTTCAGGTGTTTTAGGTCAACAGAAGGCCTCTCATTTATTGAGGAGGGCTACCATGGGGCCGTCGTTACAAGACATTGCCAATTTTTCATCGATGACTGCCCAAGATGCCTTAACCGCCCTATTGCAAACGTCTCCAACACCCCCTTATCCAAAAGATCCAAATACCAATACGGATTGGATTTTCCCAAACAACCCAGATCCAAATCAAATCAATGACGTGTGGTCAGATTATACCAAAAGTTGGTGGTTGGAAAACATGCGCATTTCCGAATGTAATCTTCATGAAAGAATGGTTTGGTTCTACCATACCCACATTCCCGTAATCATGACGCGCATTTCAGGGATGCCTCAATATCCAATTGATTATTTGCGTTTGCTGCGGTATTATGCTTTGGGGAATTTCAGGGATTTGGCAAAAGCCATTTGTATTGATAACGCCATGCTCGTCCACCTTGATGGATACACCAATGTAAAAGGCGCGGGTCAAGAAAATTTTGCGCGAGAATTCATGGAGCTTTTTACCGTTGGGAAAGGAATTGAGGTTGGAATTGGGGATTATACAAACTTTACGGAGGTTGATGTTAAGGCCCTAACCAAAGTTTTTACGGGTTGGGATACCGATCCAACCTTTCAATCCATCGATCAAATTACGGGCATTCCAACCGGAAAGGTGCGTACCTCAGATGGTGTGTATTCTTCCCAACACGATGTTACCTCAAAAGTGTTTTCGCAAGTATTTAATAATGCAGTGGTGCAAACCGCCAATGTCGTCAACGGAAACACCACCCTAAATTCTGTGAAACAAGAATTAAACAATGCAGTGGATTTGATTCTGAATTCCACAAATGCGGCATACCACCTTTGCAGACGTATTTACCGAGAGTTTGTGTATTTTGACATCACGCCTGAAATTGAGAACGACATCATTCAACCCTTGGCCAATGTTTTTCTAACGAACAACTACGATATCAAACCTGTGTTGGAAATGCTCCTTCAAAGCGAACATTTCTATGACCTAGATACCCCTGCAACTGGCGATAATAACATCGGGGCGATTATTAAATCGCCCGTTGATCTGGTCATTGGCTCCCTGCGGTTGTTCGGGCTTTCTGCTCCCAATGTTTCTACCCAGTTGGTACAACATTACCAAATGCACCACCACCTCATCGATCAATTAAGCTTGCAAGGCTTGAACTTCTTTGAGCCGACTGACGTGGCCGGCTATGACCCCTATTTTCAAGTCCCGGATTTTCAACGTTATTGGATTTCAGCGAATTATTTGGCCAATCGCTATAAGTTCGCCGAATTACTCATTACAGGTTTCAGTGGTACGGGCGGTGTGTTGTTGAAGTTAGATGTAATGGCTTTTGTAAATGCCCATGCTTCCATACCTTCGGATGCAAATGTCTTGGTACAGGAACTCGTAGATTGGTTGTTCCCCATCACCCTTGAGCCTGACCGGTTTACCTATTTCAAAGATGACGTTTTCCTCAACCAATTATCGGTTAATTGGACCAATGAATGGGCAAATTACCAAACAACAAGCAGTGAAACGGTTGTGCGTGCGCAATTGGAAAAGCTGATCAAAGCGATGATGCAGTCTCCTGAATACCAAATCTATTAATACCATGAGCATGGACAGAAGAAAATTTATGCAGCTTTCATCCTTGGTGGGTGCGGGGATGCTATTGAAACTTAACGGGATTCCTTTGCATGCTTTTGAAGGGGATAGCCTCCTTCACGCCATGGCAAAGTCCAGTATGAATGACCGGATTTTGGTTTTGATTGAATTGCATGGTGGAAACGATGGATTGAATACAATCATCCCAATCAACGAATACGGATCTTATTACAACAACCGCGCGAACATTGCCATTCCACAAACCGGTCCAAGAAGATACATTACCTTAGATAATTCCTTACCTGACAATCAACAAATTGGTTTGCATCCCGACATGGGAGCCTCCAAAGCAATGTATGACCAAGGCAATTTCGCGGTGATTCAAAATGTTTCTTACCAAAACATGAATGGTTCCCATTTCCGAAGCAGGGACGTTTGGATGATGGGCGGGAGTTACGATGAGTATTTTAACTCCGGTTGGATGGGACGGTATTTGGATTATTACTATCCGGGGTATCCAACCAATTATCCGAATCCCAACATTCCCGATCCGTTGGCCATTGAAATTGGTACAGGGGTATCCTTGGCATTCCATCGCAACGATGGCATTCCCGCAGGATTGTCGATTCAAGACCCTGTGGCATTCTATAACTTGATCAACTCAGTGGGGGTAGATCCTCCAATTACTTTGCCCGATACCCATGCAGGAGATGAAATTGAATACATCATGCAGATAGAGAAACAGGCAAACAACTATGCTGAGCGATTGAAAAACGTCTATGAAGCAGGTATGAATTCCAATACCGTTTATCCTGACCTTTATCCTTACATCGCTCCAGGAGGTGCTTTGCATAATCCGCTTGCGCCCCAACTGAAAATCATTTCGCGCCTCATTAGTGGTGGGATTGGCACCAAAATATTTATCTGTCGAATTGGTGGGTTTGATAGCCATGCCAATCAGGTGGAGAATAACAACACAACCATGGGTTCGCATGCTGCTTTGCTTTACCATATCTCCGCAGGGGTAAAAGCTTTCTATGATGACCTGCAAAACATGGGATTGGACAACCGCGTACTCACCATGACTTTTTCCGAATTTGGTCGAAGGGTGGCATCGAATGGAAGTTATGGAACGGACCACGGAAATGCTGCGCCTATGTTAGTGTACGGTACCTGCATCAACCCGGGTGTGTATGGCACAAATGCAGATTTTCAAAATTTACAAGGGGGGAACATTCCTATGCAGTTTGATTACAGGCAGGTGTTTACCTCGGTGATTAAAGACTGGTTTCAAGCCTCTGACGAAGCCATTCAAGAAGTGAAATTTGAGAATTTTGTCGATAGCAGAATTGATTATGTAGAATGTAAAGACTTAAGTACCACCGAAATGTTTAAAACCAACTTTTGGATGAAGTGCTACCCCAATCCAACATCGGCTACCTTGACCATTTCGTATTCGCTCTATAAAAATTCCGACATCAAAATAGAAATCCTTGACCTTTCCGGTCGAACCGTTGGGTTGATTGAAGACGCGCCTAATTCGCAAGGTGAACATTCCATTGACTATGATTTTGGTCGACTCGTTAATGGTACCTACCTCATCAAATTGATGGCAAATGACACAACGTTGACAGAAAAAATAATGCTTTATAAATAATGAAAATAGGTAAAGTAGTGCTGTTGGCTTGTCTCGTGTGCTTGGGTATGCAATTCCATGCACAACGAAAATATGTATACAGAAAAGATCGGTTTTTTGTGGGCTCATTTGTTGGAATGAATTTTACCCAACCCATGGTCTCGGATCGGTACAACATTCTTGAGCAAACCCCGCAATCAGCAGCAGGAGATTTTGAGAAAAAATACAAGACCTTGGCGCAAAATCGAGGAGGGAATTATGGATTGTATGTTTCGTTCGCCTATACCAAGTATTTTTCGTTGATCATTCAACCAGGATTCCGGTCTCAAAGGTTCAATTATATGACCTCGTATTCTTGGGAGGATACCTTAAATGTGACCAACATCAACAAGGAGATGCTTCATAGGCAAAAAATCTCCAATGTTTCCATTCCTGTGCTAACCAGGTGGGATTTTACAACCCGTCATTTTTCGCCCTTTCTACAAGTAGGGTTGTCAGCTGATTTTATCTATTTCGCCAGCAAATCTGTCTTTTATGATACCAAGATTGATGGCGAGGTTGACCGAAAATCTGCGAACCAATCTTCCGTGGGCGACCTTACGAATCATATGAGAAAATTCAACGTCGGACTCGTTGGCGGAGGAGGAATTACCTATTATCGTGAAAGTTTTGCCATGACCTTGGCGAGCAATGTTAAATACGGATTGAGGAATGTCATTGATGACCAGAAAAGATATTCGGATTTCACAGGTTTTGGGGTGGAATACCTCGATGTAATGGACCAATTTAAGTTGTTGGACTTAGACA
Source organism: Chryseobacterium gleum (assembly GCA_945882095.1). Lineage (GTDB taxonomy): Bacteria > Bacteroidota > Bacteroidia > Flavobacteriales_D > Crocinitomicaceae > UBA952. The sequence goes on along the minus strand of CAMCWF010000014.1, from coordinate 53,290 downwards.
TTCAATTGACGTTAATGATTCCTATTCATAAAAAATGGTAAGCATGAAAAAAAAGATCCAGGTAAAACTGATTTGTAGCCTGATGGCTATTTTATGGATTTTTGTAGGCTGCAAAAAAGACCCAGTAGATTCCTTTCCATACATGAAAATTTATGACGAAAAGCAGGGAAACAAGTCTTTTTTACCGCTTTCCATTGTGAAATCTCCGATAGATAACGGCTATGTAATCCTTAGTTCCTACGATGGTTGGAAGATTCAAATCACGAAAATTGACAATGAAGGTGGTTTTCTTTGGAATTATGAACTTCCAGATACCTATGTGAATGCCGTTCCATCGTTGATGAAAATCAATAACGAATTGGTAATCGTGTGCATGGATCCCGTCGGTTTGTATACTCACCTGCTCAGAATTGATGAAACCAACCAATCTGTAATACATTTTTCGAGCATAGAAGAAGTATTGTATCCTACGTATGCCCATTTTGATGGACAGAGCCTTTACATTCAAAATTGCCCGCTTCAAAGCCAAATGATGGGGGTCCATCGGGTGAATCAAGCGTTGGATACGGTAGAGAAATCTGGTTATTTGAATATTTTCACCAATGTGGATGACAAGGTTCTCGATCACCTAACCAACGATGGAAAAAAAATACCCTTCTTCCTACAAACAACACCTGAAAAGGATTTTGTGATCATGAATGGGTTTTACAATTATAGTTTTTCTACCGTTTTTCTGAATACAAATTTAGAATTCGAAGGGGTTTTAAACGGTGCAGGTTTCGATGGGGGGATTTGTGCTTTGCAGCCCCTAGGCGCATCAGCCTTTTCCATCGCAAGAACTTCCAATGACAACCTCTTTTATGCGCCTAAAGTGGTATTGGATCCAACCAATATCGACATGGCAACCTCTATTGTTGCGCAAGGAAACTCAGAATTGGATGATGAGAAAACAGTAGTGGTGAAAGAAATTACCATTAAAGGGGTTAAATATGAGGCCTTCGTTTCTTCAACCCGAAGCAATCAACTTTTACTTTGCATTTATAACGAAAATGGTATTTTGGTGGGAAAAAAATACATTGGGAAAAACATTCCGATGGTTCCTTGTGATTTCTTACAAACACCAGAGAAGGACATTTTACTCGTTTTGCAAACAAAAATCTTGGGCAGTTTCAACCGAATTGCCACGGTGAACATCACCAAATTAGCGTTAGAAGAAATGTTGCCATAAAAAGTTTTTTACCTTTGTTTCTATCCATTCAATGTAATTTCCAGCATGCGTAAAGTAAAAAATGCGTTTCCAACAGTCGTTTTTCTTTTTATTTGGGTTCTCATTGGTTCATGCAACAAAGAAAAAAAATACACACGATTTTTGGAAGGGGATTGGGATTGTGTATTGGTGAAAATGCAGGATGCTGAAGGGTTTACCTTTTTTTACACCCCGGCCATTGGAAGCAATCCAAGTCTGGGTAAATTGACTATTGACGCACAACAAAACGTAACCTGTTCGGTGTTTTCGGAATTTCAAACCTTTGCTTCGGTGGTCAAGGATTCACTCGTATTAAATGGGATTGTTGCGTTTAACCTTAAGGAAAATGAAATTAACTGGATCCAGGCCAATGATACCCTAAAAAACAGGATTTTTATCCTCAATAAAACCGATTTGGAATTTGAGTACTACAACACCAGTCTAAACAGAAGGGTTAGGTATGTTTTTCATAAGTCAAACTAAAGAAAACCCAACTCCAGTTTTGCCTCCTCAGACATCATGTCCTTATCCCATGGGGGATCAAAAACAATGTGTACTTGGCATGTCGCAACCCCTTCAACGGTTTTAATTTTATCCTCTACTTCCTTTGGCAAGGATTCCGCAACGGGACAATTTGGGGAGGTTAAGGTCATATCTACATCCACTTCGTTGGCGTCGTTGATTCGGATTTCGTAAATCAATCCCAACTCAAATACATCCACAGGAATTTCCGGGTCGTAGATGGTTTTTAATACCTTGACAATTTCGTTTTCTAATTCAATCATTTTGCTAATTGCTTCAATCCATCATTTTTTAATCGGTTAATCATCCCAACCAATCCATTTGCTCGGGTAGGCGATAGGTGTTCCTGTAATCCTATTTTCCCAATAAAGTACAAATCACTTTTAACAATGTCTTCCGGCGTCTGGTTTGAAAGGATTCGTATTAACAAACTGATAATACCCTTTGTAATCATCGCATCTGAATCGGCCGTAAACAAAAGTTTAGGACCTTCCATCATCGAAGCGACCCAAACCCTGGATTGACATCCGTGAATCAATCGATCTTCGGTCTTCATTTCCTCTGCAATCAAGGGCAGTTCTTTTCCTAAATCAATGAGGTATTCATATTTTTCCATCCAATCCTCAAACATTGAAAATTCCTCGACGATTTCATCTTGAATTTGGTTTATGGTATTGCTCATGACAACATTCGAATAGATCGCGTCAGCGCGTGGATGAATAAATCAATTTCGTTCTTTGTGTTGTAAAATGCCAAGGATGCCCTTACCGTACCCGGTATGTTGAATCGTTGCATGAGCGGCTGGGTGCAATGGTGTCCCGTGCGAACGGCAATGCCTTGTTTGTCTAGCAAGGTGCCGAGGTCAAAGGGGTGTAGGTCGCCAACCAAAAAAGACAAGGTGCTGCAAGTTTCTGGTGCGTCCCCAATGAATCGGATGGCAGGAATTTCTCGCATGCGTTCACGGAGGTAATCTCCAAGCTCCTTCTCTTGTTGGTACGCTCCGCGTAGGTCAATCGAATTCATGAAGGAAAAAGCTTGGCCCAATCCAATCGCTCCCGCAATGTTGGGGGTCCCCGCTTCAAATTTCAAAGGAAGCTCGTTGTAAGTCGTTTTTTCGAAGGTTACGGTTTCAATCATGTCTCCTCCACCTTGATAAGGAGGGAGTTCGTTGAGGATATCCCTTTTTCCATAAAGAATACCGATGCCTGTTGGACCAAATACTTTATGTCCGGAAAACACCATGAAGTCGCAGTCGAGCGCTTGAACATCGATGGGAAGATGCTGAATGCTTTGTGCTGCATCTAAGAGTACTTTTGCACCTACAGCATGCGCTTTTTCAATCATCCATTCAACGGGATTTATCGTTCCCAATGTGTTTGAAACATGGATAATGCTTAATAATTTGGTTTTTTCATTGAGTAAGGATTCAAAGGCTTGGAGGTCCAAAGTTCCATTGTCTAAAACCGGAATCACTTTGAGAAGGGTGCCTTTGCGTTCGCAAAGCATTTGCCAAGGGACAATGTTGGCATGGTGTTCCATGCCCGAGATAAGGATTTCATCTCCGGCTTGTAAAGATTCACCTAAAGAAAAAGCAATGGCATTGATTCCTTCCGTGGCTCCTTTGGTAAAAATAATTTCTTGTGGGTGTTTCGCGTGGATGAATTCGGCGATGGTCTGTCTTGCTGCTTCATAGGCATTTGTTGCCTGATCGCTTAGGAAGTGTACCCCACGATGTACATTGGCATTTTCACGCGCATAATAGTTCGAGATACGATCAATGACCACCGTTGGTTTTTGGGAGGTGGCTCCGTTGTCAAAATAAATCAAAGGATTGCCGTGAATGACTTCTTGAAGAATGGGGAAATGGGCGCGAATTTCTTCTGCATCGAAAGTATTCATGCTGTAAAATTACAACAATCCCTTATTTTGAAAGCTTCTAAATAGAATTTTCTATTTCTTAGGTGATAATTCGATAAAAGGGATCAACATTTCTTCCATGGAAAGTCCCCCGTGTTGGAAAGTATTGCCGTAAAAATTAACGAAATGGTTGTAATTGTTTGGGTATACAAAAAAGTCAGCCTCTCTTGCAAATACATATTCATTAGACAATTTTACTTGGGGTAAAAACGCTTCATTGGGTTTGTTAACCACAAAAACTTCCTTGGCATTGTAACTCAATCCACGTCCCACTTTGTAACGAAGGTTTGAATTGGTGTTGCGTTCACCAATGATTTTAATGGGTTTATTTACCTTAACGGTACCGTGGTCGGTGGTAATGATAAGGTTCACACCAAGCTCCTTGAATTTCTGTATCATCTCATGCAAAGGCGAATGTTCAAACCATGATTTCGTAATGGATCGGTACGCCGCTTCGTCGCTGGCTAACTCGCGAATTACTTCCATGTCTGTTCTTGCATGGGAAAGCATGTCAACAAAATTGTATACGATAAAAGTAACATCATTGTCCTTGAGTTGGCTGAATTGGTCATTTAACTTTTTACCGGCTTCATGGTGGGTGATTTTGTGGTAACTCCACTTGCATTGTTTTCCGAGGCGCTTAAATTGCTGCTCCAACAATTCCTTCTCAAATTGATTTTTACCTCCCTCATCTTCTTCGGTTTTCCAGTATTGAGGGAACTTCTTTTCTATCTCTGATGGCATCATACCCGCGAAAAAGGCATTGCGTGCATAGTGGGTAGCGGTAGGTAGAATCGAGTAGATGATGTACTCTTCTTCTTTTTGATAATGTTTCGCGATTTGTGGTTCCAAAATTTTCCATTGGTCGAAACGCAAGTTGTCAATCACCAACACGGCGAGCTTTTCTTTTCCGATTTTTGGAATTACACGGGTGCGAATCATGTTGTGCAGCATGTAAGGTGTTTCCACAGTGCCATTCAGCCAATCCAAATAAGTATCCTCGATGAAATCACAAAACAATTGATTGGCTTCCTTCTTTTGCATGTCCAAAATTTCCCGCATGGCTTTGTCGTCCGCTTGCTCTAACTCCAATTCCCAATAAACCAATTTGCGATACATTTCTGTCCACTCATGAGAATCCATGTCATCGTTTAATTGCATGCCTAGTTGACGGAATTCTTGTTGGTAATTTACATTTGTCTTCTGCGAAACCAATTTCCCTTGGGTTAAAATTTTCTTTAAACTCAATAGGATTTGGTTTGGGTTTACAGGTTTTATCAAGTAGTCGGCAATCTTACTTCCAATGGCTTCCTCCATGATGAATTCTTCCTCACTTTTTGTAATCATGACCACAGGTACCAAAGGTTGACGCTCTTTAATTTTGGTCAAGGTTTCCAATCCACTCAATCCCGGCATGTTTTCATCCAGGAAAATAACGTCATAATTGTGTGCCTCTGTTTGGTCAATCGCATCCGCTCCGTTGGTTACGGTGTCCACCTTGTAACCCTTGGATTCTAGAAATAAAATATGGGGTTTGAGCAATTCGATTTCATCGTCGGCCCAGAGAATTTTTCCTTGCATGTGGTTTTAAATTGATAAGTTTGCTGTCTAATTTGTAAATGTATAAAATTGCCTACTTTATCTAACCTTTACAACAAAAAGAAAATCATCAATGACCCTGTGTATGGGTTTATTTCCATTCCGGATGCGTTGGTTTTTGATGTTTTGAATCACCCCTACATGCAAAGGTTAAGGCGGATTTTACAATTGGGATTAACCCATTTGGTCTACCCGGGAGCTCTTCATACTCGCTACAATCATGTTATGGGATGCATGCACTTGATGACCCTCGCGTTGTATACCTTGCGAAGAAAAGGAAATGACATTACACAAGAGGAGGAACGTGCAGTCTTACTTGCAATTTTACTTCACGACATTGGTCATGGCCCTTTTAGCCATGCATTGGAATACGACATTGTGAACGGTGTTTCACATGAGGATATTTCTGGTTTTTTTATTGAGCGGCTCTCGGCGGAGTTTGGCGAAGACATGGATAGGGCAAAACAGATTTTCCAAAACAATTATCCAAAACCCTTTTTACATCAATTGGTTTCAAGTCAATTGGACATGGATCGCTTGGATTATTTGAATCGAGACAGTTTCTACAGTGGGGTCAGTGAGGGAATCATTGGTTCCGATCGTTTGATTGAAATGCTTTCAGTCTATGAAGGAAACCTTGTTTTGGAGGAAAAAGGAATCTACTCCATCGAAAAATTCATTGTCGCAAGGCGATTGATGTATTGGCAAGTGTACCTCCATAAAACCGTTGTTGTGGCAGAATTTATGTTGATTCACGCTTTGCGAAGAGCTAAGTTGCTTTCGAAAAAGGGAGTCAGCTTGTTCGCCTCACCTTCGTTGTCTTTTTTTCTCAACAATGATGTGAAAAAGGAAGATTTTCTGAACAATCCGTCGGTTTTAAATCATTTTGCAAATTTGGATGATTATGACATTTGGGGTGCATTGAAGGTTTGGCAAGATGCTGACGATTTTGTGTTGTCACAACTTTCGAAAGGATTGGTTAATAGGAAGCTTTTCAAAATTGAAATTTCTAAAAAACCTTTTTCAGCCAAAAGGATTCAAATGGAAAAGGATTTTGTTAAAACCTACATGGACGTGTCTGATGAGGAAATGGAATTTTTTGTGTACCAAGATGTTTTGACAAACAAGGCATATCACTCGGATAAACAAAACATTAAGTTACTTTTGAAAAACGGTCAAATTATTGACTTGACAGAAGCTTCTGATAATTTGAACATTTCTGCCCTTGCGCAACCTGTGGAGAAATACTTTTTGTGTTTTCCAAAATATCATTGACGAGATAACTTTCCTGCTTTCCAGTCTGAAATCAACTTTGCCCAAGAATAGGGATTGAATAAATTGTTTGCAGGGAGTTGACCATTGGTGTAAAGTCTGGTGAGTCTTTGGTTTTGAGCGTAGCCATACGCCAAGGAAGCATCATTCGACAGCCTTGCCGCTGTAAACGCAAGTGATTCACCTGACAATTCACGTTGCGCCCTTCGCATGGCATCATCATACGGTTTCATTTCAACAAAATACCGAGCGAAGGCATCTCTGGAAGGCCATGGGTACACAACGACTTCAGGCATGTTTAAAGTGTCTGTTTGCATCATATGTACAATGCTGTATCTGTTTTCTTTTAAAGTGTCGGGAACAATGTAAGAGGAATTTTTGTAGCCATAAAAGTTAAAAAACAAGGTGTCTCCTGGGAATGCAACCATGGTAAAGAAACCGTAATAATCTGAGATTACCCCCCTTTGTATGGACCGGTCCCAAACGGTAGTGTAGGGAAGGGGTTCGAGATTCTCATCGCTGATCACAACACCTGACAATTGGATCATTTTGGAGGTGTCAACGCTGCTTCGTTGAGCAAAGGCTAGAAAGGCAGTGGATAAGAATAAAGTTAGGACTGTGAATTTCATTGTTTACAAGATTACAATATTTTTCCTATCATTTTATCTTTTTGATTTTTATTAACAATTCCCCATTTGTTGAGCGTTTAAAGTTCTCCGATTTTTCTTATTTTTGCGAGAATTTATTTTGATAGATTCGAACATGTCGTTGAACAACTTACAACAAATTACAGAGGGACTAACATACGATGATGTATTGCTTGTCCCCGCTTATTCCGAGGTGTTGCCTCGCGAAGTAAAATTGAGCAGTAAATTCTCTAGGAACATTGCCGTGAATTCCCCCGTAGCTTCATCTGCTATGGACACCGTTACTGAGCATCGATTGGCAATTGCCATTGCACAGCAAGGAGGAATTGGCGTGATTCACAAAAACATGAGTGTTTGGGACCAAGCCACAGAAGTTCGGAAAGTAAAACGTTCGGAAAGTGGAATGATCATTGATCCCATCACTTTGCCTGAAAATGCTAACGTTGGAGATGCATTGGCCCTAATGAAAGAAAACAGCATCGGTGGGATTCCCGTTGTAAACGACGACGATGTGCTTATCGGTATCGTGACCAACAGAGACCTCCGTTTCGAAAAAGACCACTATAAGTCCATCCGTGAAGTTATGACTTCGGAAAACCTGATTACAACCTCGGATGGTACCAACCTGAATACCGCCGAAGTAATCCTTCAAGAAAACAGGATCGAAAAATTGCCAGTGGTAGACAATGACTACAAACTTATAGGATTGATTACGTTTCGTGACATCATTAAAGTGAAAGAACATCCACTTTCTTGTAAAGACAATTTAGGTAGGTTAAGGGTCGCGGCGGCCGTTGGTGTTTCAAAGGAAAGCATGGAAAGAGTAACCGCATTGGTTGAAGCGGGTGTGGATGCCATTGTCATCGATACCGCACATGCACATACCCAAGGCGTAGTAGCCCAACTGAAAGAAATTAAAAACAAATATCCGAGCCTGGAAGTCGTGGTTGGAAATATTGCCACGGCAGAAGCTGCTAAATTTTTGGTAGCTGCGGGTGCAGATGCTGTCAAGGTAGGAATTGGACCCGGTTCCATTTGTACCACAAGAATCATTGCAGGGGTTGGCGTCCCACAACTTACCGCAATAAATGAAGTGGCGAAAGCCATCGAAGGAAGTGGTGTACCCGTGATTGCAGATGGTGGAATTCGATATACCGGAGACATTGTTAAAGCCTTGGCTGCTGGAGCAGATACCGTTATGCTGGGAAGCATGTTTGCAGGGGTTGAAGAATCTCCCGGAGAAACCATCATATTTGAAGGAAGAAAATTCAAATCCTACAGAGGTATGGGTTCCATTGAAGCAATGCAAAAAGGATCAAAAGACCGCTATTTTCAAGACGAGATTGAAGATATGAAAAAGTTGGTTCCCGAAGGAATCTCAGGAAGGGTTCCTTTTAAAGGTACCTTGATGGAAGTTATGTATCAAATTGCAGGTGGTTTGAGAGCCGGAATGGGTTACTGTGGGGCTGCAAGCATTGAGAAATTGAAAGAAGCGAAGTTTGTGAGAATTACCACCGCTGGAATAAGAGAGTCTCATCCTCATGATGTTACCATCACACGAGAAGCACCAAATTATAGTTTAAAATAAAGAAAAAATATGAAAAAGTATCTGTTATTAAGTGTAAGTTTTTGTTTGTTTTCAATGGTTTTTGGACAAAAAGATCCGGTTGTACTCAAAGTCAACAAGGAGAAAGTGTACAAAAGTGAGTTCCTTCAAATTTATTTAAAAAACAACCCCACCCCAAAATACGATGCAGCATCCTTGAATGAATACATGGACCTGTTTCAAAAGTTTAAGCTTAAAGTTACCGAAGCTGAAGCCATGGGGTATGACACCATTCCTAAATTGAAAAGAGAATTCGAAGGCTATAAAAGACAACTTTCGATTCCTTACCTGATTGATTCCGCGCAAAATGATTCCCTTGTTAAGGAAGCGTATCTTCGTACACGAAACGAAGTTCGTTGTTCGCACATTTTGGTGAAGTTAGACCCCAATGCCACGCCCGCAGATACCTTGGCTGCCTATAACCGCATCATGTCGCTTAAAGCACGTGTGGACAAAGGTGAAGAGTTTAGCGCCGTAGCAAAAATGAAAAATGGTTCGGATGACCCTTCCGCAGTTAACAATGGAGGCGATTTGGGATACTTTACCGCATTCCAAATGGTATATTCCTTTGAAGACATGGCTTTTAAAACCCCTGTTGGCCAAATCTCGAATCCATTTAGGTCGCGTTTTGGATACCATATTTTAAAAACAACAGACATGAGGCAGTCTCGTGGCTCCATCAAATCTGCTCATCTAATGATCAATGTCGCTAAAGATGCCGATCAAGCAACGCAAGACAATGCAAAGAAAAAAGTGGAAGAAATTTATGCGAAGTTGAAAAATGGCGCCAAATGGGAAGAAATGGTTTCCTTGTATTCAGAAGACCCAGGTACCAATAAAAAAGGAGGAGAACTTCCTGTATTTGGTTCAGGTACCACGCAACGCATGGTGCCCGAATTTGAAGAGGCTGCCTTTGCACTGAAAAACGATGGCGACATTAGCATTCCGGTTAAAACCAATTACGGTTACCACATCATTAAAAGAATCGAAAGAAAAGACGTAGCTTCTTTCGACGCGATGAAAAAAGAACTTCAAACCAAAGTGAATAAAGATGAAAGGTCAAAAAAGACACAAGATTCGTTTGTACGTAAACTCAAAAACCGTTACAACTATGCGGCAACTGGCTTGGAAAATCTAAGTTGGTTCGAAAACAACCTCGATTCTACCTATTTTCAAGGTAAATGGACCGCAAACGCGCTGAAAACCAATAAAACCATTTTCACACTCAACGGTTCTTCCTTTACCCAAATGGCATTCGCTAAATACCTAGAGAAAAACCACCGAAGTATTAAAAAAGATACCCCGTCAAATGTGGTATCCACACAATTTAAAAACTGGGAGAAGGTGGCCATATTGGAATACGAAGAAAACCAATTGCCGGTGAAATACCCAGAGTATAAAGCCCTTGTAAATGAATACCATGACGGCATCTTGTTGTATGAAATCATGTCAGATAAAGTCTGGAACAAGGCGGTTAAAGATACAGCAGGATTGAGAGCATTCTTCAATGCACATCGCGACAACTATCTGTGGCCAATGCGTTTAGAAGCTACCGTCTATGAATGTCTTAACAAAGGAATTGCCGATGAAGTGGCTAAAATGATTGTTAATGATACCATCACTTCTAAACATGTGATTGAAAAAGTGAACAAAGACTCTGAATTAAACCTCAAAGTGAAAATGAATAAGTTTGACATCGAGACAACCTCCTTCCTTAAAGGTCAAAACCTAAAAGCAGGAATTAATCCTACGTATGAGTTTGAAGGTAAACTGTATGTTGTCAAAGTTTCCAAAGAACTCCCCATCATGAGAAAAGAATTTACAGAAGCCAAAGGCGCTGCAACATCTGATTATCAAAATGAACTTGAGAAAAATTGGATTGATTCCTTGCGTGGAAAATACAAAGTGAAAGTGTACAAAAAGGTCCTCTACAACCTTGGTAAATAATGAGGTTTCTATTGTGTTTTTTTATTGGAATCGGGTTCCCGATTTGGTCCCAACCCGTTGTACTCGATAAAGTCGTCTCCCAAATTGGTGACAATGTCATTTTACTTTCCGACATCGAAACCCAAAAGTTGCAAGCGAAGGATTCGAAAGTGGAAATCGATAGTGCCTTTGATTGTCAAGTACTCGAGAACCTGATGATTGAACAAATATTTGTCAACCAAGCAAAACTCGATAGCATCATCATTGCGGATGAACAAGTAGATGCAGACATGGAAAACCGCTTGAGATTACTCCAACAACAATTGGGAGGAAGACAAAAGCTGGAGGAGTTTTATGGGATGTCTTTCAATGAAATTAAAGATAAATTCAGGGAAACCATTCGCGAACGGATGATGGCGGACGAAATGAGGCTTACCATCACAAGGGGAATCAGTGTGACGCCAAAAGAGGTGGCGGATTTCTATGCAAACATTCCAAAAGACAGCATCCCGTTTATCAACATGCAATTGGGTTTTCAACAAATTGTACTTTATCCAGAAATTACAAAAGCAGATAAAAAAGCCGCGTATGACAATTTGACGAAGATACGGACAGACATAGTTAACCTCGGTAAAAGCTTTGAATCAATGGCTCGGCTTTATTCTATGGATCCCGGAAGCGCGCCGATGGGGGGTAAAATCGCGGCAACAAAAGGAATGATGGTAAGTAATTTTGAAGCGACCTTGTTTAAGTTAAAAGTAGGGGATGTTTCTGAAGTCATCGAAACCGAATTCGGTTACCACATCATAAAACTCATTTCCAGGTCAGGCGAAGATTATGTTTGTCTCCATATTTTGATCCGACCTGAATTTAGCACCCAATCGATTAACAAATCTTCTCAAAGGATGGACTCATGTTACAGAATGTTGAAAATGAATGAAATCACTTGGGACCAAGCCGTTTTGAAATATTCAAATGACGTCAATACCAAACAGAACAAAGGGATCATAACAAACCCAATCACCGGTGCACAAACGTGGGATATGAAGGATTTGAATGAGGTTGACCAACAAATTTACCTGCTTACCGATGCCATGCGTCCAGGGGATGTTACCCAACCCAGCTTGTACACTGATTTGTATGAAAGAAAACAAGGGATCAGGATTGTAAGGCTTATGAATCGAATTCCTGCCCATGTGGCCAACTTAAACGAAGATTACGCGCTTGTAAAATCAGCGGCGGAAAACGATAAAAAACAAAAAATGCTCGACGAATGGGTCTTTTCAAAATTAGGAAATGCCTACATTCGAATTGATAATGACTATCAAAATTGCGCTTTTAGAATTAACTGGAATAAAAAGGAAAACGAATGAACGATGCCGATAAACTTCTCGCACTGAGTGAAAGCTATAAAAAGCTCAAAGGAGAGATTCACAAAGTAATCATTGGTCAAGACGATGTGGTTGACCAAGTGTTGATTTCCATGTTCTCGGGTGGGCATTGCTTGTTGGTGGGTGTGCCTGGACTTGCGAAAACACTCTTGGTAAATACGATTGCTTCTGCATTAGGCATTGATTTTAACCGCATTCAATTTACCCCAGATTTAATGCCGTCAGACATTATTGGCTCCGAGATCTTGGATGAGAATAGAAATTTTAAGTTCATCAAAGGACCTTTGTTTACGAACATTGTACTTGCCGATGAAATCAACCGTACGCCCCCTAAAACACAATCAGCCTTACTTGAAGCGATGCAAGAGCGCAGGGTAACCGCAGCGGGTACCACTTATACGCTGCCTCTTCCTTTCTTTGTGTTGGCAACCCAAAATCCAATTGAACAAGAAGGAACTTACCCATTACCTGAAGCACAGTTGGACAGGTTTATGTTTAACATTTGGGTCGATTATCCAACCTTTGACGATGAAATTACCATTGTAAAATCTACTACCATGGGTTTAACAACCCAAGTCAATCCCGTAATCTCTGGTGCTGAAATCTTGGAATACCAGGCTTTGATTCGCAGGGTGCCTGTTGCAGACAATGTGTTGGATTATGCTGTGAAATTGGTGAATAAAACCAGAATGAATACCCCTTATACCCAAGAAATAACAAAGAAATACATCACTTGGGGTGCAGGTCCACGTGCGTCTCAATACCTAATCATTGGTGCTAAATGCCATGCTGCATTGAACGGGAAATTTTCTCCAGACATCGAAGATGTAAAGGCTGTGGCAAAACCTATACTTAGACATCGTTTGGTGAAAAATTATAAGGCGGAAGCAGAAGGTTATACCATGGATGCAATCATTGAATCATTGCTTTGATTTTTGATGTTTTTCAACATTGAACTTCATTTTGTTGAAAACAAAAATCCCTTTTTTAGGTACTGCAAAATCGAAAAGCTTACATTCGCTTAAAGAGTTCAGTTTATGTTTGATGACGAAGAAGAGGACCATTTTGAACATCATTTAGAAGGTGATTTAGCTCAATTTGAGGCCCATTTAAAAGGGAAGTCTTTAGGGTTTATTGACAGCGATCGTTTGGAAGCAATCATCGACCATTACCTAATGAATTCCCAATTCGCTAAAGCCCAAAAAGCTGCTGAAATTGGTAATGCCAATTTTTCTTTCAATCCTACTTTTAAACTTCGCATTGCCCAATCCTTAAGCGGAATGGGAAACCTTAAAGACGCACTCAACATTATGCGACGGCTTGAAACCACCTCGCTTCCAAAATTTGAGGTCTACGTTACACGCGCAGCGATCTATTCCCAACTGAAAGACCATAACAATGCAATTGAAAACCTATCCATGGCTTTGTCCCTTGCAGACCAAGAAGATAGAAATGAGATATATCTAGATATTTCGGCAGAATACCACCTTCTTCGAGATTTTAACAGCAGCATTGCCATTTTGAAAAAAGCGCTCAAAGACAATCCAAACAACGAATTGGCCTTGTATGAATTAGGGTTTACCTATGACAGAATGGGAGATTTTCATGCAGCAATTGATGCCTACCGAAATTACTTAGACGAAAGTCCTTACTCAAATCTGGCCTGGTATAACCTCGGTAATGCCTATTCCAAAGTAGAGAATTTCGAGAAAGCCGTGTGGGCGTATGACTATTCTATCTTGGTGTTTGATGAATTTGCGCCCGCCCATTTCAATATGGGAAATGCATTCCTTACCCTGGGTAAATATCACCAAGCCATCGAAAGATTTAAAGTAGCGATGGAATTGGACGGTGATGACGCCATGGCGTTATGCTATCTAGGTGAAGCGCATGAGCAACTGCAAGAATATGACCTCGCTAAAAATTACTATCACCTGAGTTTGGAATTGGAACCCGAACTCCCTGAAGCTTGGTTGGGGTTGGGAATCATTTCCGACATCGAAGGCAAAACAAAAGAAGGCATTGTCCTTCTTAAAAAAGCCCTTTCCTTTGACCTCAACAGTGCATCCATTCACCTTGTACTTGCAAATGCATATCATAAATTAAACGAACGAGAACTTGCCGATACACATTTCCTTAAAAGTTTATCCCTCGATACGCTAGATTCAGAATCCTTGAGCGATTACGTTTTCTTTATAATGGAAGAATCCGTTCAAGATGCACTGAAATACCTGGAAGAAAACCAACACGAAATAGAAGAGAATTCTGTCTTTTTGCAAATGTTGGTGCATGTAATGGTTACTCTGAAAAAATTCAAAGAAGCAGCATTGATTTTCTCCTCCATTGTTGCAACCAACATCGAACAAGCAAAGGAATTGCTCGAATGGAATCCTAAACTCCTGAATCGAAAAGAATTCGTAAATTTGATGAATGAATAATTTTACACTTCCTTTTCTTCCTGATCGTCCAGAAAAACCAAGAGAACAAGGGGTTACGATGATGATGGACAAGGGCCTAGGACTCAGAGAAACTGAAAACTTTATTGAAGCTTCGGGTCACCTCACCGACTTGGTTAAATTCGGTTTTGGTACTTCCTATGCGAATAAACATCTCGCAGAAAAAATTAAAATCTATAAAGAGGCAGGTGTTCGTCCCTACCTTGGTGGTACTTTGTTTGAAGCGTTCTACGCAAGAGGGTGTTTTGAAGATTACCTTCGGTTGTTGGATAAATTTCAATTGGACTTGGCAGAAATCTCCGATGGTTCCATCATAATTCCCCACAATGAAAAATTAAAGGCAATTCGCCGAATGTCAAAGGAACGAACCGTACTCTCCGAAGTGGGTTCAAAGGATTCTGGAATCATTGTATCTCCGGCAAAATGGGTGAACTGGATGAAAAAAGAACTCGAAGCAGGTTCTTGGAAGGTGATTGCTGAAGGGCGCGAAGCAGGGAATGTAGGGGTGTTTAGACCAAATGGCACTGCACATACCTTATTAATCAACCGAATCATTGCCAAAGTTTCTCCAGATAAAATACTTTGGGAGGCACCTCAAAAAAACCAACAAGTTTGGTTTATAAAACTTTTCGGAGCCAATGTAAACCTAGGAAACATCGCTCCAAATGATGTGATTCCACTTGAATGCTTGAGGTTAGGACTGCGGGGAGATACCTTTTTTGATTTCCTTCCCCAAGATTATGCAGACCGCTTGAAACAAGTGAACGACGAAAACGAAGAGCCCGAAGAAGAAGCCTAACCCATTACGGTGTATAATTTAGATCATGTTTTACCAGGTCATCAAGGTCCGATTTATGCCATGTGCCTAGATCAAAAATACCTATATACCGCTTCAAGTGATTTATCCGTGGCTCGGTGGAATCTCGAAACAAACGAAAAAGATGGATTTACCATCCTATCGAAATCTCCTGCCATTTCACTTGAAACCGCCTACAGTCAATTTCTTTGCATTGGTTTCCTAAACGGCGATTTACAAATCATAGACTTGCTAAAAAAGGAAATTGTTTTCAATCAAAACCTGGATCCTAAAGGAATTTTTTCCCTTTGCTTCAACCCCTTCACTCATTTGATGTACATCGGGACCGGAAACGGGAAGGTGTTTGGTTTCTCCATGAAAGACTTTTCAATAAAAATACAGATCTCGTTGGGAATAGGAAAAGTAAGAAAGATTCTCTTTGATTCCGTTCAAAATGAAGTGCTTACGGCTACGCAAGACGGAAAGATTTTCACCCTTGATGCAGGTACATTCACGCATATTCATTCTTGGATGGCGCATCAAGAGGGAGTCAACGCGCTAATGATACTTCAAAACAATGTCATTGTATCCGGTGGAAAGGATGGTTTGCTTAAAGGTTGGCACAGAACCTCACTGAAAGAAACCTTTTCTTTTCCAGCACATCGTGGGGTGATTTATGATTTGATAGAAGGTCCCAATTGCTTTCTATCCGCAAGCAGAGATAAATCAATCAAAGTGTGGAATCAACAGGATTTAGAACCTATACAAAAAATGAACTTTCACCAACAATCTGTCAATGCATTGGTGCAACAAAACAACCATGCTTTCGTTAGTGTGTCCGACGATAAAAAGATCGGCCTGTGGACGTATGAAGATTAAAGGAAAACATACCGCTTTTCTCCCCTTAATGTTTGGGTTGTTTCTGTCTCTTACTTCAGGAAAAACATTTGCGCAACAAGCTAATTTCTTTTCCCAGTCTGAGTTTGGAATTAGCATTGGTCAGATGTATTACATCGGCGATTTAAATCCTTACATGCCTTTCAATCACAACCAGTGGGCTGGAAGTTTGATGTACCGTTACAACTTGCATTCTCGAATGGCACTGCGCATTAATTATACCCAAGGAAGTGTCAAAGCCTTTGATTATCAATCAAACAATCCCATTCTCGTCAATCGAAACCTTGATTTTCATTCAAAAATAAAAGAAATTGCCGGCGGCGTAGAATTCTACTACGCTCCCTTTTATTTTGGAAGAAAAAATGGAAGAAAACAAATGCAAGGCACAGCCTATCTCTTAGGTCAAATTGGAATGTTTTATATGAACCCTTGTACAACCATAAATGGAGAAGAGGTAGAACTAAGACCCCTCGGAACCGAAGGTCAAGGTACTCCTCTAAATGCCAAGGGAACCTACAGTAACTTTCAATTGTGTATTCCTTTGGGCGCGGGAATAAAGGCTCAGGTTGGCAAAAATGTTACATTTAGTATGGAACTTGCCATTCGTAAGACATTCACCGATTACCTTGATGATGTGAAATCTGCAAATTATGTCGATGCAAGCATTTTGTCGGCAACCAATGGCGAATTGTCAGGGGAGCTTTCCAACAGAAGTTTAGACAATGCGAGGCACGGTTACCGTGGAAATCCAACTACGAAAGATTGGTATGTGTATGCAGGTGGAATGGTGAGTGTCCGCATGGGAAGAGGTCGTAAATGCTTTAAACTGCGTTAAAAATAGCGCGAAGGAATCAAGAAAGTTTGAACGTAATCAGACACCCCATCTTTCAAGCTGTAAAAATCTTCTGAATACCCGATTTTCCTGAGCTTAGACATGTCTGCGCATGTATAATACTGATACGTTTCGCGGATGTCGATGGGGGTATCCATAAAATGAATGTCAGGAACTTTGTTCATGGCTTCGAAGGTAAAAGTTGCTAAATCCAAAAAGGTATTTGCTACGCCAGAACCTAAGTTGTAGATACCCGAATCTTTTTGGGTTTGCTTTAGAAAGCGAATCACCTTGATCAAATCCTTCACGTAAATGAAATCACGCGATTGGTGACCGTTTTCAATGCCTTCACGGTGGGATTTAAACAATTTCATACTTCCCGAAGCATTGATTTGGTTAAATGCATGGAATATCACCGATGCCATTCTTCCCTTGTGAAATTCATTTGGGCCATACACGTTGAAAAACTTCAATCCCGCCCAGAAAGGAGGATGGTTTTCTTGTGTTAGTACCCACTTGTCAAAATCATTCTTTGAATGTCCGTATGGATTTAAGGGTTGTAGTAAAGGAATGGTTTCGTGGTCATCTTTGTAACCTAATTCTCCTAAACCATACGTTGCTGCCGACGAAGCGTAAATGAGTGGAATGTTATTTTCAACGCATACTTCCCAAATCGCTTTGGAATAATCAAGGTTTAATTCATTGAAAAGGGCGATGTCTTGCGAGGTTGTATCAGTTCGCGCACCAATGTGATACACGATGGCTACCTCTGATGCATGTTCTTTAAACCAGTGGATGAAAATATTCCGTTCAATAAATTGTGTGATTTCTTTGCCTTCTAGGTTCGCTTTTTTTTCGGGATGTGAAAAATCGTCAACGGCAATGATTTTGGTGTCTTTGTCCAGTTTGAGTTCAGTGATAAGACATGACCCAATAAACCCTGCAGCTCCTGTTACAATGCTATATTTCATTAGAATAACCCATTGATTTCGGCGTCAATCATGTTGATGATTTTACCGAGGTCTTCCTGGTTTTCATTGAAATTATTGTTGTCTATGTCAACAATAATTAATTTCCCTTTGTCATAGGTAGAGACCCATGCTTCGTAACGCTCGTTCAAACGCTTTAAATAATCCAAGCGAATGCTTTCTTCATAATCCCTGCCGCGTTTTTGAATGTGGCTCACCAAGGTAGGAATGCTTGCACGCAGGTAAATCATGAGATCCGGGGCTTTGACAAAACCATCCATTAAATTAAAAAGGGAAAAATAGTTTTCAAAGTCGCGCGTAGTCATCAAACCCATCGAGTGAAGGTTCGGTGCAAAAATATAGGCATCCTCATAAATGGTTCTGTCTTGAATGACGGTCTTATTTTGAGAATGAATTTCTTGTATTTGTGAGAATCTGCTGTTAAGAAAATAAACCTGAAGGTTGAAAGACCATCTTTGCATGTCTTCATAAAAGTCGTTCAAATACGGATTTTGCTCTACATCTTCGAAGTGGGTATCCCAACCATAATGTTTTGCCAATAAGTTTGTCAGTGTTGTTTTTCCGGCCCCGATATTTCCTGCAATTGCGATGTGCATGGTTAGATGATTTAGGGAGCTAAAATAAGCATTTTAAGAAAAACGATATCCCAAAATCTCATTGTTTTATAAACACATGTAAAAACCCATTGAATTCTATGTATAATTGGTTTCCTGAGGCTTTTATTTCATTGGTTTTCCCTATTGCACCTAGGTGTGTTAAGCATTTCTCGGCGCTAAATGGGTCCCATTTCATTAGACAGTTGTCAGCGATGTAGTATAGGTCTTCGTTGAGTGGTACGCTGTTTTTATTGGGAAGTTTATACTGCCTAACCTCGTTCATAAAATCGTCCATTAAAATAACCTTTCCCTCACTATCCATTGCCCAAAGACCATTTTGGGTTTCCTTGATCTTAATGTTTCCTGTTAATTTTAACAAGCCACGCAGGTTGTTAACGGATTGCACGATGGTTTTCTGCATGAAATTGTAGAGGATGAGCTGGCTGTTCATTTCATCATACATCCAAAGGAGCTCAGGTCGCTTGCTTACGGCCACCGAGGTTACATTGGAAAGTCCAAGTTCTTCCAGTGAAATGCATTCACCTTGCATGCTAAGCGTATTGTCTGTAAAACAAATTTGCTGTTGCTCCGCGGAGAACAATAAAAGTTTCATGGCATTGATGGCTTCAATTTCACTGATGCTTTGCCATTCTTTGATGCTTTGCATGGCTGCTAAATTGGTCGAAGCTACTTTTTTAATTTGTTCTTTCTTTGTGAAATAAAGGTTGTGTTGTCCGTCCACGTACCAATGATCTGTCCCCTCTGGGATTTGGAACTTCTCTTTTTCATTCCAAACTTCCGTTTGTGTAAATCCGATGAACCCACAAGCCAAACAGGCAATCACAAGTATGATTTTAGGATTCACTTTTAAGAATTTCGTCCATAAATTTTCTGTCATTTTGGATTCGGGGAATTTTATGCTGTCCACCGAATTTACCGTTTTTTTTCATCCATGTAACAAACGTGCCCGCTTTCAGATTGCGAATTTTCAATGGCAACATATTGATGTCCTTGTGTCTTTTTACATCGTAGTCAGAATTGATCTCTCGCATAATGTAATCCAATCCCAGCTCCAATTCATTTAAATTCAAAAATTCATTTGACATTTCGATGGCCCATTCATGTCCACCAATCCCTGAAGTGAAATCAAAATAAGGGGCTACGGTATATTCGGAGAATTCAACATTGTATTGCTTGCGCCACCTTGCGATTGCTTTTTCGAAGTGCATGATGACTGCTTTTTCCCCAAAAGCATTGATGAAGTGTGCGGTTCTTCCGGTGACTTTAAAGCGAAAAGGATAGGTGCTTACAAAAGACAGGGTATCGCCAACGATGTATCTCCAAAGCCCAGCGCTGGTACTAATTGCCAAAGCATATTCTTTGTAAAGCTCAATGTCTTCAAGTAGCTTAACTTCAGTTGAGTGTGTTCCATTGTAAGAATCCATGGGGATGAATTCATAAAAAACCTGAGAATCTGTGAGCAACAACAATCCGTCTTCGGCCTTTCCATCTTGCAATCCAAAATATCCTTCGGATGAATTGTAAGATTCAACATAGTTCATTTCTTCGTTTCCAATGATTGTGTCCAGGGTTTGGCGATAGGGTAGGATGTTCATACCACCATGGATGTACAATTCTAAATTTGGCCAGACTTCGTGAAGGTTGTTTTTACCGGTTAATTCTAAAATTCGTTTCCCCAGACTCGTCATCCAACTCGGTACACCCGCCAAAATCGCCACGTCCTCTTTGATACTTGATTCCGCCATTCGGTTGAGTTTTTCTTCCCAATCTGAATGGAGTACAATTTCCTTCTCGGGAACCCTTCTGAACTCTGTCCATATCGGTAGGTTTTCAATGATGATGGCAGACAGATCCGCCACGATGGCTTGGTTGTCCGAGCTTTGAAGGGCATTGCTGCCTCCAAGGATTAGGTGTTTTTTGGAATATAATTTACGGTTTGGAAAATTTGCGTGGTAGCTAGCCAATAAGTCTTTTCCGCCAGCGTAGTGATTCTGATGCAAGGAGTCTTTGGTGACTGGGATGGTTTTCATTCTTCCTCCCGTCGTACCCGAACTTTTTGCAAACCATTTTGTTTGTCCTGGCCATAAGACATTTTTTTTACCTTCTAAGGTCGCTTGTATAAAAGGCGTAAGGCTATCGTAATCCTGAAGCGGAAGCACGGATTGAAAGTCTTTAATGGATTTTATACTGGAAAAACGATGGTGTTTACCGAATTCAGTTTGAAGGCCACTGTTTAGCAGTTCTAAAAAAACTTTTTTTTGAGATTCTATGGGGAAATTACGAAATGAATCTATGCGTTTTAGCCTCTGTCTTATGTAGGCAGAAAAAATCGCATCGACAATCATGCAATGAGGGCGATTGCGCTGTTAACCAAGAAAAATGATGGAGGCAAGAATTGCCAACATAACAATCGTGTAAATGGTAGCAAGTGCAGCGGTCGTTTCTTCAAAGAATTTTCCTGACATGGTTCTGAATTTTGTTCAAAAATATAAAAAATATAAATACAAAATAGATTAATCTCTGTTCCCTAAAAGTCTTAGCAGGGTAAGGAAAAGATTTACGAATAAAATATACAATTGCATCCCGCCGATTAACGCCAATTTGTTTTTTGTTTCAGCATTAAATTCGTTGGATTGAGCCACGCGCTTAAGTTGTTGCATTTGGTATGCAATGAGCCCGGTAAATACAAAAACCCCAAGAAGTGTGATCAGTAAATCAAACAATCCGCTTCCAAGAAACATATTTACGATGCCACCAATGATCATCCCAATCAGTACCATGTAAAGCAAACTTCCGAATTTCGTTAAATCTGTCTTTGTGGTATATCCCAAGATGGCCATTCCGCCAAAAGCAGCGGAGGAAACAAAAAAGGTAAACACAATCGCATGGGTACTGTATGCCATGAAGATGACGGACAAAGTGCTTCCCATACATGCTGAATACAAGATGAAAAGCAACAAAAGGGTAGACATCGCTAATTTTTGAAATCCCCATTGTATCACCATCGCTAAAACGATGGGCGCAAACAAGACGACATAGAAAAGAATGGATGTTTTTCCAGTTTCCGAAACGAACAGTGATTCAAAAAGACTTCGGTTGGTGCCTACGGCATACGCAATGACCCCTGAGATGGAAAGCGCAATAAACATATACGAATAAACCGATCGAATGAAATGACTTGCAACCGTGGTGTCGTAAGAATTGGATTGGTCTGTATAGGGATGCATATTAATGGAGTTTAGCCTTCACTAAGTTAATAAATTCCTTACGTGTAGCTTCATTGTTCATGAAAATTCCCGTGAACGCACTGGTAGTCGTAACAGAATTTTGTTTTTGCACCCCACGCATTTGCATACACATGTGGGCACATTCGATTACAACTGCAACCCCTTTAGGCTGTAAGGTTCTTTGTATACAGTCGCGGATGTCGATGGTTAATCGCTCTTGAACCTGGAGTCTGCGGGCGTAAGCATCAACGACACGCGGCACCTTGCTGAGTCCAACAATTTTTCCATCTGGAATATACGCTACGTGCGCTTTTCCAAAGAATGGAAGCATGTGGTGCTCACACATGGAATAGACTTCGATGTCTTTTACAATGACCATTTCAGAATAGGCTTCGTGAAAAATGGCTTGTTCTACAATTGTATCTGGATTTATATCACTTCCATGGGTTAAAAACTTCATGGCTTTCGCGATGCGTTCTGGGGTTTTGATTAATCCTTCTCGGTTTATATCCTCTCCTATTAATTTAAGGATTTCTCTGTAATGGTTTTCTATCGCTTCGTGATTCAATGTATTGGGGTATTTTTGTTAAAACAAACGTATATTAAAAAGGTTCTTTTCCGCCGTAATAGGTGACAAAGTTGTTTTCGGTTTCTATCAATTTCAATTTGCAAAGTTCGCCGCCATGCGCACGAATCGGAGCCTCCAAGCGTTCCCAAATGGCAATGACAATGTTTTCAGTGGAAGCCATTACGCCGGTTAGAAATGGCACGTCTAAGTTCAAGTTTTTATGGTCCAATGCGTCTATCACCTTCTCTTTAACAAGATCACTCAGGTCTTTAAGGTTCAT
The DNA here is from genome assembly GCA_945882095.1 of Chryseobacterium gleum. Classification (GTDB taxonomy): domain Bacteria; phylum Bacteroidota; class Bacteroidia; order Flavobacteriales_D; family Crocinitomicaceae; genus UBA952. Next base: position 30,502 of record CAMCWF010000014.1, on the reverse strand, counting down.
TACGAATCCTGTCTCCGGATCGGGGTATCCTGAAACCGTTACGAATAGTTCGAAATTGTGACCATGCCAATTCTTGTTGGCACATTTACCAAAAACCTCATTGTTCTTTTCCTCTGACCACTCGGGTTGCCAAAGTTTATGCGCTGCATTAAAGGTTTCTCTACGGGTGATGTAGGTTTTTTTCATGATGTTATGGTTGATGGTTCGTCCAAATGGCTTGCGGTTACGGTGTTTTCATGGCTAAGGTTTTCCAGTTTCACCTGTACCAATTGATTGATGTATTTTGGGTCAAAGGGCATTTCAATTTTTACATAATTTGGGGTGAAACCATACATCTTTCCTTGCGATTCTTCGTGTTCAAAAAGAACCTGTCCTGTCGTTCCCAATTGAGAATCGTAAAACTGTCTCTTTTTCCGGTCGCTTAATACATGCAATAATTTACTTCGCTCACGCCGAATGGATAGGGGTACCGGCTCACCAAGTTTTATGGCCGTCGTGTTTGCTCGTTCAGAATAGGTAAAAACATGGAGATAGGAAATCTCTAAATGTTGTAGAAAAGCGACCGTGTCGTTAAAATCTTCATCGGTTTCTCCTGGGAATCCAACGATCACATCTACGCCAATGCATGCATTTGGAACAAGATCCTTGATGTATTTCACCCGCTCCTCGTATAGCGATCGGTCGTATTTCCTCCGCATCAGTTTTAGAATTCGGTCGCTCCCAGATTGCAAAGGGATGTGAAAATGGGGCATGAATTTTTTTGATGCATGCAAACAAAAATGAATGATTTCGTCCGTCAAAAGATTAGGTTCGATGGAAGAAATCCGAAACCGTTGAATTTCTTCTACGCGGTCCAATGCTTGAATTAAATCGAAAAAGCTTTCGCCCGATCCTTGTCCGAAATCGCCAATGTTTACACCCGTTAATACCACTTCTTTAACCTCCGTTTCGGCGATTTTTTGAGCTTCTGCTAACGTTTTTTCAATGCTGGCATTTCTGCTTTTGCCACGCGCCAGAGGGATGGTGCAAAACGTACAAAAATAATCACACCCATCTTGTACCTTTAAAAAGCTCCTGGTTCTGTCACCAAAACTGTATGAAGGAATGAAGTCATTTACCTGCTTTATGGAATCGTGTTTTACAAATAAATCGTTGCTGTCATAATTCGCTTCAATGTGTTCGACCAAATTGAATTTATCCGAGGCGCCAAGTACCATGTTTACGCCAGGTATGTTGGATATTTCCGTTGGTTTTAATTGGGCATAACAACCTACAATCGCTACATACCCATCTGGATTGATTTTCTTTGCTTTTTTGACGAGTTGTTTGCATTTTTTATCGGCATTTTCCGTAACCGAACAGGTGTTAATAACAAACACATCTGGTGTATCTTCAAAGTCAACTTTTGCATAGCCAGCCGCTTGAAAACTCCGAGAAAGTGTAGAAGTCTCTGAGAAGTTGAGTTTGCATCCTAAGGTGTAAAAAGCGACTTTCCGATAAAATTGCATGTGCAAAGATAAGAAACTATGAATATTGATTTTAATCTGAGATTTTCTAAAACATTTTGCGGAAGCTATCGCGCTGTATTGTTTAACTTTGTCTAAAATTTAAGCATGCAATTCTTTTCGAACATTCTGGAAACCATTGGAAATACACCTTTGGTGAAAATCAATAAATTGACCACTGAACTTCCTGCTTTGGTACTGGCCAAGGTAGAAACAACCAACCCTGGGAATTCTGTAAAGGACCGTATGGCGGTAAAGATGATTGAAGATGCAGAAAAAGATGGGAGGCTAAAACCGGGAGGAACCGTCATTGAAGGTACTTCAGGAAATACGGGAATGGGACTTGCTTTGGCTTGCATCATCAAAGGGTATAAACTCATTTGTGTTTTGAACGACAAACAATCCAAAGAAAAAATGGATATTTTGCGTGCAGTCGGTGCTGAAGTAGTGGTTTGTCCTACTGCTGTTGAACCTACAGATCCTCGTTCCTACTACTCCGTTTCCCGTCGTTTATCAGAAGAAATTCCGAATTCTTGGTATGTTAACCAATACGATAATCTTTCGAATCGCACCGCGCATTACGAACAAACAGGCCCTGAGATTTGGGAGCAAACAGGTGGTAAAATCACACATTTTGTCGTTGGGGTAGGAACCGGAGGTACCATTTCAGGCGTGGGGAAATACCTCAAGGAAAAGAATCCAAACATAAAAATTTGGGGCATTGATACCTATGGTTCCGTGTTTAAAAAATACAAGGAAACAGGTATTTTTGATGAGAATGAAATCTATCCTTACATCACTGAAGGAATCGGAGAAGATATCTTGCCTGCCAATGTAGATTTCGACATCATTGACCATTTTGAAAAAGTGACCGATAAAGATGCTGCCGTTTATACCCGTCGATTGGCCCGTGAAGAAGGAATCTTTGTTGGGAATTCCGCAGGTGCAGCAATCAAAGGATTGTTGCAGATGGGGGAGCAGTTGACCAAAGACGATGTGGTGGTGGTGTTGTTTCATGACCACGGAAGCCGCTACGTGGGTAAGATGTTCAACGACGAATGGATGCGTGAACGCGGGTTTTTAGAAGAAGAATTGTTAACAGCAGGTGATTTAGTTGCAAAACATAAAGATAAACCCTTGGTTACGGTGTTTGCCGAAGAATTAGTGTCTCATGCCATTGCTAAAATGCGTACCTATGGGATTTCCCAAATTCCAGTATTGAAGGATGGAAAAATTGTAGGTTCTATTGAAGACAGTCACATGTATCAAGTGTTGGTCGATAATCCTGAACTTCGTGATGCTTCAATTTCATCCATCATGAGGGCTCCGTTTCCCGTGGTTAATCACAATACACCACTGGAAGAACTTTGCAAATTGATTAACAAAGATACGCCGGCTGTTTTAGTGGAACTAGCTGACGGAAAAGCACATATTGTAACGCGATACGACATCATTTCAGCGATGGCCTAATGCCTGAATTCACGGATCAATTGGGCAGCGTCATTTCGATTCCTCGGAAACCCGAACGGATCATTTCCTTGGTTCCATCCATCACTGAGTTTCTATACGCATTGGGCATGGGAGAGCGAGTCGTTGGAATTACGAAATTCTGTATTTATCCTGAGATTTGGTTTCAAACCAAAACGCGTATTGGCGGCACTAAAACACCAGATTTTGATAAAATCAAGGCGCTATCCCCCGATTTAATTATTGGAAATAAAGAAGAAAATCAGGAGGACGACATCAACAGGCTGCGGGAATTAGCCCCCGTGTACATGAGCGATGTGAATTCCATCGAAGACATGTATGAAATGATATGCGATTTAGCAACCATACTTGGTGTAGCAGCGGAAGGTCCGCGATGGGTTGAGCAATGGAAAGTGTATTTAAATCAGAATTCCCATAAAGGCCAAGGAAAAAAAGCACTGTACGTCATTTGGAAGGATCCAATCATGGTCGTCGGAAAAAACACCTACATTGATTCTTACATGACGGAAATTGGGTATAACAATTGTGTGAACGAAGATCGTTACCCTATGCTGAAGGATCTTGAAGGGATTGAGCCAGAGGAGGTTTTGTTAAGTTCGGAGCCTTTTCCTTTTAAAGAAGATGACTTTTTGAAATTTAAGTCTCTTTTTCCAAAAGCAAACATTCAATTGGTTTCTGGGGAGGAATTTTCTTGGTATGGCGTAAGAAATCTTGTGGATGAAAAACAGTAAGCAGCCCATTCTATTTTTTGATGGCGATTGTGCATTTTGTAATCGCTGGGTTCGATTTTTTGTAAACAACGAACGAAACCAAAACATGCTGTTTTCATCCATAGATTCGGAGGGTACAGAGAGGTGGCTTTCGGAAAATGGCATCGATGGGTTTCAATCTGATTCAATCCATGTTTTTGTCGAAAATACGTTGTTCTCGAAATCTACGGCTGTTTTGAAACTTATTCCCTTTCTTCGGCCCGGTTGGAGCCTGTTTTTAGGGTTGTGGCTGGTGCCCAAATGCATTCGCGACTGGGTCTATGATTTGATTGCCAAAAACCGACAATCTTTGGGAGGACAATGTGAATTAATGTATATGAATAAAGATCGTTTATTGTAAACCCAACCCATGCTCTATTCCATCTATGATCGAATGAATAACTTTTATGTGTATCTCTTGGGCACGGTCTGCGAAATGGGAATGGGGCGCGCGTATTTCGATGTCTACAAGGTCAGCCAACCAACCTCCTTCTTTTCCTGTGAGTGCAATGGTTCGCATTCCTTTTGCCTTTGCGGCTTCGACCGCTAAAATCACGTTTTTAGAGTTGCCTGAAGTCGAGATTCCTAGCAATACATCGTTTGGATTTCCCAATCCCTCGATAAACCTCGAAAAAACAAAATCATAGCCATAATCGTTCGAGACACAACTCATATGTGAAGGGTCGGAAATTGAAATGGCAGGAAGTGCTTTACGATCTTGACGGTACCTTCCGCTTAATTCTTCCGCAAAATGCATGGCGTCACACATGGACCCTCCGTTTCCGCAAGAAATGATCTTTCCTCCTGATTTTATGGAATGAAGCATGATTTCAATGGCAGACTCAATTTTTTGGAAGTTTTCGGGCGTACGAAACATTTCCAAAGCATAGGCTGCGTCTTCAAAATGCTGTGCAATGATTTCTTTTGTCATCGGTATTGTTTTTTTCAAATTTACGTATTTCTGAGACGTTAGGATAATAGGATTTTAGGTTATGTAGAAAATATCTTCTTCCCCCTCCAACTCCTCCGCCACGTCGTAGGGGGATTGAGGGGGATGACCATGATGACCAATCTTACCGTCTGAACGTCTTAAAGTCCCAATCTCAATATTTTCTTACCTTTGAGTATGCGTTCCTATCACAATAAAGTCGTTTGGATTACTGGTGCCTCTTCAGGAATTGGAGAAGCCATGGCCCGTGAATTCGCAAATCAAGGGGCAATTCTGGTTCTTGCGGCGCGAAATGTGGAGAAATTGAATCAATTAAGGGACACCTTGCCCAATGCAGAAATTCATACCGTTGTCTCCTTAGATTTAACAGATCTTTCGAAGGTGGATGCCGTGGTTTCATCGGTCATTGATCGGGTAGGTAGGGTAGATGTCTTGGTGAATAATGGAGGCATTAGCCAACGTTCCTTGGTGGGTGAAACCCCGATCGAGGTGGACCGAAAAATCATGGAAGTTAATTTCTTTGGCGCTGTGGGGTTAACCAAGGCCTTGCTTCCTGCGCTTCGTGATGCCCATGGGCAAATCATTGTGATAAGCAGCATTTCAGGGAAATTTGGGTTCTTTTTACGTTCGGCGTATGCGGCTTCAAAACATGCGCTGCATGGCTTCTTTGAAAGTTTAGCTCTGGAGGAAGAAGCACACGGAATTGATGTTACCATCGTTTGTCCTGGAAAAATTAATACCCCCATATCGATCAGTGCACTCAACGCTCAGGGGCATCGGCACAACGAAATGGACCACAACCAAGAAACGGGAATGTCGGCTGAAGAATGCGCGCGTCAAATTGTGCGCGCCGCAAGAAAAAACAAAGCGGAAGTGTTGATCGGGAATAAAGAGATTTTAGCGGTTTATCTTAAACGTTTCGTGCCGAGTATCTTTCGTAAAATCATTCGAAAACAAAAGGCTACGTAAGTAATATACTGCTCAGCACCCCTCCCTGAATATCATGTGTTCCATCAAAGGAATGCACTTCGAAGCCCAGGGTTTTATACGTTTCTTTCAGTCTTTCGGCGGCTTCACCTTGGTAATATTCATCTTCCGATCCCAACACAAAATGCATCTGATTTTCTCTTGGGAAGGTTCCTGTGTCTAAGTCGGGTGGGAATACCGTAGCCCATAAAATGAGTTGGTCAAACGCAGAAGGATTACGTTGATACCAACGTGCCGCAGTCGCTGCGCCTTGCGAAAAACCAAGTAAACTAATCGCTGCGGGATGTACGTTTTGCTTCAGGTGTTCAAGCAGTTCATCGAGCCAATTCATGTTGTCTTCAATATCCATTTCCCGCGCTTCCTTCGTCATCCAACTGGCACCCACCCGTCCACTCGACCCCTTTAAGTAAAACCGGTGAGGTCCCTCCGGACAAACCACTACATAGTTTTCATTTAGTACTTCAAATTTTCGAATAAAATACTTCGCCAATTGACCATAACCATGCAAGGCAATGAGTACCTTGGGGTGTTCATAGTGTTTTGCTGTCTCTTGGTATTCAAACCGATAGGTTTTCTTGGCTTCAAGTTTATGTTCCATGGTTCGAAAATAACCATTAATTTTACGCATTGTGACTAAATTTACTCGATTCCTCCTCCTTGTTGTTCTCGTTTTGGCATGGCTCCAGGGTGCTTTTTACGCACAAAAATTATATATCTACGACCAAAATACGAACATGCCGATCCATGAAGCACAGGTTAAAAGCTGTGATGGTCAAACCAAGTTAAACCAAACCGGAATCGAAGGATACGTAACCATGATTCAATATGCGGCGTGCTACCTCATTGAAGCCGAAGGTTACCTTTCTCGAACCGTAGGTTCCGATGAAATCAAAGCGAATTCGGGTAAAATCCCCATGTTTCCGAACCAACATTCTGTGGATGAGGTCGTGGTTTCAGCCAGTAAGTTCAACGAAAAACGAAAAGACCTAGCACAGAAGGTTCAGGTGATTTCAAAGCAAGAATTGGCCTTAATGAATCAATCCTCTACCGCTGATGTGTTGGCGAATTCTGGGAATGTTTTTGTGCAAAAAAGTCAATTGGGAGGAGGGAGTCCAATTATTCGTGGTTTCGAAACGAACAAGGTGCTCTTGGTCGTGGATGGGGTTCGCATGAACAATGCCATTTATCGAGGAGGACATCTCCAGAACGTAATCACCATGGATAATGGCGTGATGGATCGGATAGAGGTGGTCTTTGGTCCCGGTTCTGTGGTATATGGATCCGATGCGATTGGGGGTGTGATGCACTTTACTACCAAGAATCCTACCTTGAGTACCACCGATAAAACGCTAATCAAAGCGAGTGCCTTTACGCGGTATATGAGTGCGGTAAACGGATATGCAGCGCATGTTGATGTTTCGGTTGGAACAAAACGGTTTGGTTCATTAACCTCGTTCACCTATTCAAACTATGGGGATTTGCGACAAGGCGCGAAAAGAAATGATTTCGTTGGAAGTTTTGGGGCGCGGCCATGGTATGTGGAACGCATTAATGGCGTGGATTCCATGATCATGAATGCAGATTCCAACCTGCAAGTAGGATCCGCTTATTCTCAATACGATGTGCTTCAGAAATTTACTTTCAAGCAAAAAGAAGGCGTCCTACATAAATTGAATTTCCAGCTTTCGAATTCCAGTAACATTGACCGCTACGACCGCTTAACGCAAACCAGTAATGGGAAACCAAAATTCGGCGAATGGTATTATGGACCTCAATTTCGATTGATGAGTGCTTATACCTTGGAATTGAGTAATGCAACGAAAATGTATGATGCAGCGCGCGTGACGCTCGGGTATCAAGCCATCGAAGAGAGCCGAATGGACAGCAGGTACAAGAAGAATTTCTTAAATCACCGCATGGAGCATTTAAACATCCTTACGCTAAATGCTGATTTCACAAAGAAAAAAGGAGTTCATGAATTCCGCTATGGGCTTGATGCATGGTATAATCAGGTGAACTCAACGGCATTTCAAAGAGACATTGTTGCTGATACTATCGCTCCGCTAGATACGCGCTATCCGGACGGAGGATCCACCATGATGTCCGCGGCAGTATATGCAACACATACCTGGGAGATATCGGAAAAATTGATTTTGAATGATGGACTTCGTGCATCTTACGTTCGTTTGAATTCTGCCTTTGTTGACAAAACGTTTTTCCCGTTTCCGTATGATGATATTGCTCAACAGTACTTGGCGCTAAACGGCAATCTTGGTCTGATTTATATGCCTAATAAGTTATGGAGAATGTCCTTAACCGGTTCAACTGCGTTCCGTGCACCGAACGTAGACGATTTATCGAAGGTGTTTGAAAGCGTGCAAGGCTCCGTGTTGGTGCCCAATCCGAATTTAAAGGCAGAATATGCCTACAACGGAGAGTTTGGAATTAGTCGCGTGTTATCAGAAGGATTGACGATTCAGGCGACGGCTTATTATACCCTATTGAAAAATGCGCTTACCGTTCGTCAGGGTACTTTTAACGGTCAAGATTCAATTGTTTACGACGGTCAATTGAGTCAAGTGATGACCACGACCAATGCGGGAAAAGCCTATGTATTTGGTTTTGAAGCCATGTTGTCTGGGAAATTGAATGATCATTTAAGCATGATGGCAACCGTGAATTACACCAAAGGTAGAAATGTAACTGATTCCATTCCTTTAGACCATATCCCTCCCGTTTTTGGAAAGGTAAGCTTGGTGTATTCTGTGGGGAAATTGCGCACAGAGTTGTTTGTGAACTATTCGGGTTGGAAGTGCTTGGCGGATTACAACATGGCAGGGGAAGATAATTTTCCGTATGCCACGGTATATGGAATGCCTTCTTGGTACACTTTGAATGCACGTGTGAATTACAATTTCTCCCGTCAGGTATCGCTACAAGTAGCTTGCGAGAATATCTTGGATCAGAATTATCGAAATTTCGCATCGAACATTTCAGCGCCAGGTCGTAACTTCATTGTTACGCTGAGGGGGAATTTTTAGGAGTAGTAACTACTGTGCGCAATAACCGGGTGCATGGTCCCTGAGCGAAGTGAGTGAAATGAAACGAGGTCGAAGGGAGCACCCAGTTATTTATTTATGCGCTTAATCCTCATCCGCTTGATTTTTCGCTTGAATTTTTGAGCGAAGGTTAAGGTTGCGTCGAGGGAAACTTCTTCAAAAGGTCGCTTGGTTCGAAGGATAAACCATTGGTATTCGTCGCGGTGCCAAATGCCATATTTTTCATACTTCATCAGCTCCAATCCCGCCTCATCCAATTGTTGGATCAGTGGGGCAAACGGAACAGGTTGGTCGATTACCTGCAGTGAATCTGCTTCTAACGCGATGTCGTGTGCAATGTAATCTGGGTTGGGTAGGTTGATCACAAAGAACGAATGTGTTCCCATGGTTTTCGTGATTCGTTGAATTAACATTCCATGCTTTTCAAGGGGTATATGCTCCAGTACGTCGATTAATGTAACAAACGAAGGGGCTGTGATCGTGGTTTCAAATTCGGTGATGTCTTGTGTTTTGAAAAGTATGTTTGGACTTGCAAAATGGGATTGAGCGTATTGTATGGATGCTTCACTGATGTCGATGGCCTCAATCCTTCCATGGGTTACTTTTCGTTTCAAAAGTTGCGTCATCATCCCAATTCCACATCCCAATTCAAGAACGGTAGATTGTTTGTTGAGTCCCAATGCAAGCATTCGTTCATATACGCCAAAGATCCGGTCGTTTATGCCTGTAGCCCCTTGTTGTTCAACAAAGGCATCGTAAAAACCAATTACGTCCTCGTCTGATTTCATTTACGATTTAAAAAATTTGATCGTAAGTGGATAGGTTCCTACCTGTCCTTTGTTGGCTTTGATTCCTGCGAGAATGATAACAATTGAATGTCCAATCACCAAAATAGACAATAGAATTAACCAAATCACCAAAAGAAGTATCGGCATCCACGCACGGGAATCTAATCCGCTTCCTTGACTGTCTTCAGCCATTGTGATGAGCATGATAAAACCAACAAGATAAAGAATGGCCATACCGATGATGTAGATCACAAACGTCAACATGAAATTCAAGATTTGCTTGCCGTTTTTATCAATGAGTACATTCTCCTCTTTGAATTGCGCCCACATGGCAATGGGTAGAATCCATCCGGCCATAGGGACAATCATGGAAGCAAATTGGCTTATGTGCATCAACATTAAAAAGGTATTGAATTCCATGTTCCACGGACGGAACGGTGCTTTTTTTTCTGGAATTCCGTAAGGTTGAATGTCTTCCATGTGATTATTTTTGGGTTACGTAGGTTTGTTTTGCAGGGAGGTAGAAAAATTCGTAGCGTTTTTTACCCGTGTTTTTTAGGGTGGGTATCGCAATGTTAAAATTAGAAACCGTATCACTTAAAGTTACCATGGCTTCATAAATCAGGATGTTCTTCCGAGGATTTGATGCGGTGGAAAGGTACTGAAAGCCATTCGCCTTGCAGTTGGGTTGTCCAAGGTTTTCATAAAGTGGCCATTCAAAATAACGTACAGGGCTGTGGTTTGTAACCGTGAAAAAAGCTTTGTAGGCAGAGTTTCTTACCCTGTAGGTAACCAAGATGTCTTTGTAAAGCGTTGATGTGATGTCTTCGAAACCAATTTCCAGTGGGAGCATAGGGGAGGAAGGTACCACAATCGGCGGAGAAATTAAATCCAACGATCCATCATAAAAGAAGAAATAATTGTGGTTTCCCATAAAACCAATTTCCGCTTGTTTGGAAGGGTTGGGACTCTGTGCAGCTGTTTTTAACGCGTTTTCATACCGATTCACCGTTATGATGGCGTCCATTTTATCATCCCCATCTAAATTTGCCTTGTAAATCTTCAAGCTGTAGTTTTCCGTTCCTAAGATTTGAAGCTGTGCTTCCACATGTCGTTTCGCATACGTTTCAAGGTTTCCATTGGATCCTTTTTCAGGTTCTGCGATTTCGGTATCCAACGGTTCGCTTTCATTTTCACCACAAGCGGTGAGCATCATTGCGCTTACAAGTATGAAAAAATATTTATGCATTCTCTAATATTATTGATACCCAATCCAGTGCTTTTTGAAGTTGTGTTTCACGATCCATTTCGCTGTTGTCTAAAAATTTTGCGTCTGGTGCTTGTTTCAGTGGACTGGTTTCCCTTTGTGTATCCATTTCGTCTCTGTTCCTTAGGTTGGTGGCAACTTCATAGGCATCAATGTCTATACCTTTTGATGAAAGTTCCTTGTGCCTTCGTTCCGCGCGTATTTCAAGGTCGGCGGTAACAAATATTTTTAATTCTGCGTTTGGAAAAACGACCGTTCCAATGTCTCGACCGTCCATTACAATGCCGCCGTTGGTTCCCATGGCTTGCTGCAAAGCAACCAATTTTGTACGCACAGCGGGAAGTGTGGCTATGACAGAGACAAAATGAGAAACTTGGGGATTACGGATTTCTGCGGTTACATCGACACCATTCAGTAACATGGCGAATGCTTTGTCGCTTTCAGAATGAATGAATTTGATTTCAATTTCAGGCAATGCCGAAAGAAGCGCTTCTGAATTTAAAGTTTCGTCGACAAAAAATCCGTTTTGAATGGCGTACAAGGTAACGCCTCGGTACATTGCACCGGAATCAATAAATACATAGCCCAAAGTTTTTGCGAGGTCCTTTGCCAATGTGCTTTTACCACTTGAGGAAAATCCATCAATGGCTATGGTGATTTTTCTTTTGGAAGTCATCGCATCAAAAATAATCAAATGTCCTCATTGGCTTACCAGTTTGGGCTTTAAAAAAGTCGCTGTATGGTTGTGTGTCATTTTAACCAAATCCTCGGGCGTTCCTTCAAATGTAATGGTTCCCCCATCTATACCGCTGTCTGGACCAATGTCGATGATCCAATCGGCACATTTTATCACGTCGATGTTGTGTTCGATGACCACAATTGAATGTCCCTGATGAATCAATGCATAAAAGGAATGCATCAATTTGTCAATGTCATGAAAATGCAGTCCCGTCGTGGGTTCGTCAAAAATAAACAAGGTGGGTTGTTGTGTATTTCCTTTGGCTAAAAACGAAGCGAGTTTGATTCTTTGGGCCTCTCCACCGCTCATCGTACTCGAGGCTTGTCCTGCTTTTAAATACCGAAGGCCGACATCCAACAAAGGTTTAAGCAAGGCTGCAATCCGCTGTTCTAACCTATCTGTAGCTTCATTAAAAAAGTCATACGCCTCATCGATCGTCATCTCCAAAATTTCAGCGATGTTCTTTTCTCTGTACACCACTTCTAAGGTTTCGGTTTTATACCTTTTTCCTAAACAAGTATCGCACGTCAATTGGATGTCTGCCATGAACTGCATACCCACCGTAATGATGCCTTCGCCTTCGCAGATTTCACACCTTCCACCGTCAATGTTGAAGCTAAAAAATCCGGGTTTGTAGTTACGCCTTTTTGCAATGGGCTGTTTTGCAAAGATTTCACGGATGTCATCAAATGCTTTAAGGTAGGTGACCGGATTGCTTCGTGAACTTTTGCCGATTGGATTTTGATCTATGAAAACTACCTCGTGAAGTAGGTGAGTGTCACCTGATAGTGTTGCGCCTTTGTAAAGCTTTTGTTTTGGGTCGTACAGTACTTGTTTTAGCCCGGGGTACAAAAATTCTTTAATCAAGGTTGATTTTCCTGAGCCTGAAACACCTGTTATGGTAACTAAACTGTTCAGTGGAATGCGCGTTGTGATATTCTTCAAATTATGAAGCGAAGCATGTTGGATTTGAATGTAATTGGGAGATTTCCTTCTGCGGTTTGGCAATGTGATTTCAAGCTCATTGTTGAGGTATTGGGCAGTGAGGCTCTTGCCTTTTTTTAGCATTTCCTTGAAATCACCTTCGAAAACCACCTCGCCTCCAAGGTAACCTGCCAAGGGACCAATGTCGATAATATAATCTGCAGCACGCATGATTTCTTCTTCATGTTCGACAATGACTACTGTATTTCCTTCAGCCTTCAGGCTTTCTAAAACTTTAATCAACCGTTGGGTGTCTCGGGGATGCAAACCAATCGAGGGTTCGTCTAAAACATAGGTGGAACCCACCAAGCTCGAGCCCAGTGAGGTGGCTAAATGAATGCGTTGAGACTCTCCACCAGAGAGGCTGTTTGTGGCTCGGTTCAGTGTCAAATATCCCAATCCAACCTCCCTTAGCACCCTGAGGCGATTGATAATTTCGGGTAGAATGCGTTTGAGTACATTGTTGGATTCAATTTCTGCTTTTGATTTTTCAAAAAAGGCATGGCCATCGTCGATGGAAAGCTGTACGATTTCCTGTAAGCTTCGACCGAAAAACTTTACATAAGAAGCGTCGCCACGCAGTCGGGTACCTTGACATTCTGGGCAAATCGTTTTTCCGCGATACCTGGATAAAATTACCCTATATTGAATCTTATAAGATTGACTTTCAACCCATTTGAAATATTTATGTAAACCTGTAAAGTATTTGTTTCCATCCCAAAGGAGGGCTTTTTGTTCTGTACTTAAAGATCGGAAAGGTTTGTGAATTGGAAAATCAAAATGTTTGGCATTCAAAACGATAGACTGTAAATACTCATCCATAAGTTCACTTCTCCAAGGTTGAATTGCGCCTTGTACGAGGCTTAGGCTTTCATCTGGAATAACCAATGCAGGATCGATGCCGAGTACTTGTCCATACCCTTCGCAGGTTTTACATGCACCGTAGGGATTGTTAAAGGTGAAAAAGTAAACAGAGGGTTCCTGGAAAAGCATCCCGTCTCTTTCAAACTTGTTGTTAAAAGAAGACATTTCTTGATTGGAAAGGTTAAGGATTGCACAGCATCCAAGTCCCTTCCCAAATGCAATTTGAATGGAATCTACCACCCTGGATTCTTCAGATTCTTGAAAACAATTGGTTGGGAATCGGTCAATCACTACGTGGAATTCTTCGGGTGAAATCGACAGGTCAAGTTGGTTGATTAATTCAATTTTATGGTTGACATAAACCCGACTAAACCCTTCTTTTTCAAGCAGTGAAATCTCATTTTTAAAGTCGCGTTTTGGATTGTTCCCAATGGGAGCAAGGATGGCGATTGGTGTATGGTCAGGCAATCCTTGAATGTAATAAAGTACATCGGCTGCAGTATCTTTTTTTACCAAATCACCAGAAATAGGCGAATACGTTTTGCCTTCTCGAGCGAATAACAGTTTGAGGTAGTCGTAGATTTCTGTCGTCGTTCCTACGGTTGACCTGGGGTTTGTGGAAATCACTTTTTGCTGAATGGCAATTGCAGGAGAAAGACCTTTGATGTAATCCATTTCAGGTTTGTTGAGTTTTCCTAAAAACTGTCGGACATAGGCCGGCATGCTTTCAACAAAACGTCGTTGTCCTTCGGCGTATAAAGTGTCGAATGCCAAGGATGATTTTCCCGAACCCGAAACCCCGGTAATAACGGTTATTTTTCCGTGCGGAATTTGGACGTCAATGCCTTTTAAGTTGTTCGCCCTTGCACCTTTTATGTCGATGATTTTTTTCACGCTACAAAGTTAACACATGTAGCGAAAAGGCTTCATCCCCGAAATATTTATATTTTAGAGGGTTAAAATAGGCATATGAAGACATTGTTTCGAAGAAAACAGGTAGGAGATATATTACGTCAGTTGGAAGAAAATCAACTTTCTGACGCACATTCAAGTTTAGGTAAACACCTTAAAGTTAGGGATTTAACGGCTTTTGGAATCGCAGCAATTATCGGTGCTGGTATTTTTAGTACCATCGGTGAAGCCAGTTACCAGGCGGGGCCATCGGTGATTTTCTTGTTTATTTTTACGGCTGTTGCGTGTGGTTTTGCCGCTTTCGCCTATGCAGAATTCGCTTCCATTGTCCCTGTTTCAGGAAGTGCTTACACTTATTCTTATGTGGCTTTTGGTGAAATCGTCGCATGGATTATTGGTTGGGCATTGATCATGGAATATGCAATTGGAAACATTACCGTAGCCATATCGTGGTCGGATTATTTTACCGATATGTTGCGAAACCTTCACATTGGCATCTTGAATATACATGGGGTAAACATTCCCCTTTGGTCACAAATGGATTACCTTTCCGCAGTTCGTGGACACAGCGAAGCACTAACCTTACTCGAATCTGGAAAAACGTTGACGGATTTGGATCAAGGAATTCGAACGGCTTACCTTGCCTATGAACACAGTCCTAATATTCTTGGATTTCATTTGATCCTTGACCTTCCCGCTTTATTTATTATTATTTTTATTACAGGATTGGTCTACCGAGGGATTAAGGAAAGTAGAAATGCTTCCAATGCCATGGTCATCGTTAAATTGGCCATTATTTTATTGGTCATTGGGGTGGGTGTATTTTACATTGATGTTGACAACTGGTCGCCATTTGCGCCTAAAGGAATCCCAGGGATTTTAAAAGGCGTTTCGGCTGTTTTCTTCGCATACATAGGTTTTGATGCCATTTCTACCACGGCGGAAGAATGTGAAAATCCACAAAGGGATTTGCCACGAAGCATGATGTGGTCCATCATTATTTGCACCATCCTTTATGTCGCCATTGCCTTGGTACTGACCGGCGTTGTTTCCTACAAATTGCTTCGTGTAGGTGAGCCGTTGGCATTTGTCTTTAACCACATTCATTTGAATCAACTTAGTGGGATTATTTCCATCAGCGCGGTGGTGGCCATGGCTTCTGTATTGTTGGTGTTTCAAATGGGACAACCCAGGATTTGGATGAGCATGAGTAGGGATGGACTTCTACC
Organism: Chryseobacterium gleum; assembly: GCA_945882095.1. Lineage (GTDB taxonomy): Bacteria > Bacteroidota > Bacteroidia > Flavobacteriales_D > Crocinitomicaceae > UBA952. Next base: position 14,982 of record CAMCWF010000014.1, on the reverse strand, counting down.
GAAAAAGTTCGCGCAAGTGCATCCGAAATACAAAACGCCTGCATTCGCTACCATAGTGGTTGGATTTGTGGTTGCCATTCCAGCGTTGTTCATGAACTTAACGATGGTGACCGATTTGTGTAGCATTGGTACTTTGTTCGCTTTTGTCTTGGTATGTGGTGGCGTTCTTATGTTGCAAAACCGAACCGACATTCCGCGTGGGAAGTTTAAAACGCCTTACCTAAACGGAAAATACATCATGCCGATGTTGGTGGTGATTGGGGCAGTGGTCATGTTCACGCAATTTCCTCAGAAAACCAATGATTTTATTTTCAACAAAGAAAAAATGAAGGATAAAGTAGAAATCATCCAGAAATTGGATCCAAACCAAATCGTGGCCCTGAAAAATGTATTGATTCGCTCAGAAAATCCTAAATTTTTGGCTTTGGAGAAAAACATCGAAAAGTACTATGCAGGGCAAGATACCAAGGTTTTAATTAAGGACTTGGGCTTCTTACATCTGCCGAAATCTCATTTTTACAATTTTGGATGGATGAACTTTGCCCGTAAAATTCCGACCTGGATTTTTCTACTTTTTACCGTGTTTATTACGGTGATGACCTTTTTGAAGAATTTATCCATGATACCGCTTGCCGGTTTGCTGAGCTGTCTTTACATGATGAGTGAAATTAAACTTGAAAATTGGATTTACTTTTGCATTTGGTTGCTCATTGGGCTATTGATCTATTTCGGGTATGGCAGGAAAAATTCCAATTTGGCTAAAGCGGCCCTGTTAAAGTCCTAAGTTTTAAATAGATGTTCAGCGCTTTTCTTTAATTTTGTAGCCTATTCAATTTTATGTTTGAAAATTTAACCGAAAAGTTCGATCGTGCCTTTAAAATTTTAAAAGGACGCGGACAAATTACAGAAATCAACATTGCTGAATCCTTAAAAGAAGTGCGTCGTGCACTCCTGGACGCCGATGTCAGCTTTAATACAGCAAAACAGTTTACGACGGCTGTCAAAGAGAAAGCCATTGGTAGGGAAGTCCTAACGGCAGTGTCCCCCGGACAACTGATGGTCAAAATCTGTCATGAGGAGCTGATCTCGCTCATGGGCGACAACGAGGTGGAAATTAACCTTAAAGGAAATCCCGCCATTGTACTCATGTCTGGATTACAAGGGTCAGGTAAAACAACTTTTTCAGGTAAATTGGCGAATTACCTCAAGGCAAAAAAAGGCAAAAAGGTTTTGCTCGTTGCCTGTGACGTCTACCGTCCAGCGGCCATTGATCAATTGCATGTCTTGGGAGACCAACTTTCCATCGAAGTCTATTCGAACAAAGAAGAAAAAAATCCCGTTAAAATTGCCCAAGCGGCCATTCAACATGCCAAAAGCAATTCCTTTAACGTAGTCATCATTGATACTGCGGGAAGGTTGGCAGTGGATGAAGAAATGATGGCCGAAATCGCCAATGTCAAGCAAGCCATTCAACCCACTGAAACCTTGTTTGTTGTCGATGCAATGACCGGTCAAGATGCCGTAAATACAGCTAAAGCTTTTAACGACAGAATTCAATTTGACGGTGTCGTTCTAACAAAACTAGACGGTGATACCCGTGGAGGAGCCGCCTTGTCTATTAAATCCATTGTGAACAAACCCATCAAATTTGTTGGTACAGGGGAGAAGATGGACGCGTTGGATGTATTCTACCCAGCGAGAATGGCAGATCGTATCTTGGGGATGGGCGATGTTGTTTCCTTGGTAGAAAAAGCACAAGAGCAGTTCGACGAGGCAGAAGCAAGAAAATTGCAGAAGAAAATCATGAAAGATCAGTTTGATTTTAATGACTTCTTAAGTCAATTGGAGCAAATCAAAAAAATGGGCAATGTCAAAGATTTGATGGGAATGATTCCAGGGATGGGAAAAGCAATGAAAGATGTCGATATCCCAGACGATGCCTTTAAAGGTGTTGAAGCCATCATTCGTTCCATGACGCCTACTGAACGCACCACGCCAACGTTACTAAATAACTCGAGAAAAACACGCATTGCCAAAGGCAGCGGTACCTCGATTCAAGAAGTTAATAAACTCATCAAACAATTTGAGGACATGCGAAAAATGATGAAAATGATGAGCAATCCTAGAAATCTATCCGGAATGAAAAACCAGATGCGAAACATGAGGTAACGATTATTTTGTCCTTTAATGCGCGAAAGCGTTTGCCAATGGAGGTTCTTCGTACATTTTAAACCCCACATGTAGATGAAGATTTTTAGAAATCAAAAGTGTTTTTTCTTGTTTTTACTTGCATGGGTGTCCCAGGTTAGCTTTGCCCAATGTGAAAAAGTGTGGATTCAAGGAAGGGTTTTAGACACCCTGCGTCCACAAAGTTTTTACAATCTTCTGGTGGTGAATCGTTCAACTGGAAAAGCCAATTTCGGACAACCTGATGGAAGGTTCAGTACCTACGCCGTCCCCAACCAAAAAATCGCCTTGTCTGTTAAACAATATCCCATCTATGAGTTTATTGCCATTCCTGATTCGAATTGCCAATGTAAGGTATTTGCCTACATTGATCGCTTGCCCCAAGAAATAGATGAAGTGATTGTACGTCCCTTGAAGACATTGGAACAAATCAAAGACGAGCGCGCCGCTTTGGCATTACGAGATACTCGGTTGGTTTCCGGTGTAAATGTCTTAGAAAGCCCCATTACGGCCTTATATCAAGCTTTTTCGAAGAAGGAACAAAATAAAAAATGGATTGCAGAACAAGTGTACAAAGACAACCAAAGGAGGGTCGTACAAGAACTTTTGCGGTTGTACATTGCGTACGACATCATTGACCTTAACGAAGTGGATTTCGATGCTTTTATCTTGTTCTTGAACCTGGATCCAGACTTTTTAAAAACCGCTACTGAAATGGAATTAATATCATTTATCAAGGATAAATACGATCATTTTAAGCGCTTTAATGCTGGATTCTAAAAATTGTATTTAATTCCTCCACACAGCGCGCCCAACTGTAATGGGATTCTACAAATTTTCTCCCTGCTTTTCCTGTGGATGCTGCCAAAGCCGAATCTTTTTGTAACAGTCTTATTTGCGTAGCCATTTCCACTGCGTTGTTACACACAAAAATCTGCTCGTTCTCCTTTGCATGTATGGCGTCGTTTGCCAAAGAGGTTGTGATGCAGGGCAATTCCATGGCCATCGCTTCGAGTAACTTATTCTGCAGGCCTGTACCCATTTGCATGGGTGCAATGAACGTTTTCCCTCTCGCATACGCGTGGCGAATGTCCGCCTGCCAACCTTCAACCACGATGTGGGCATTCCTTTTTTGCAATTGCAGAATTTTTTGACTCGGACTTGCCCCAGCAATCAAGATGCGAAGGTCTTTGTTCTTTTGTAAAACGTTTTTTTCAAACCATACCATTGCATCCACATTGGGTGCATAGCTCAAGTTGCCTACGAACACCAAGTCAAATTCTTTATGTACCGAGTCCATCGGTGAGAAAAATTGGGTGTCGATTCCGTTCGGTACAACTTTAATTTTTGCTTGTTCGGGGTGCGCGATGTAGTAGGTGTCCTGCAAGCTGATCATCGTATGAAATTCAAAATAATTGAAAATCCTCCGTTCATATTCCCTGAGACGTGTGGCTTCCATTCGATAGATGAACTTAGCATAGAAAGGCGCGTTTTCCATTCTGCGTTCCATTCCTTTAGACAAAGCGTCCATGTAATCTAAGGTTTTATAGCAATCGTGGTAATTTTTCACACATTCTGCTGCCCGTATCAGTTGGCAATAAATATGGTCGGGCTTGAGGTTTTTTAGGATTTGGTTAATTTGGCGTTTGACCTTACTTTCCGTAAAATACGCAACCTGAAATGGTGCGTGAAGGAAAAAATTCAATCCCAAACGAAAAATTTGTTTGGGTTTACTTAGTTTGAAAACATGGGTTTGCACCACAAAAGGGGCCAATTCATTTAACCACTCGTCGGTAATGGATTGGTCTGTGAGCGCAATTAAGGTGATTTCATATGACTTCGAAAGACCTTTGATAAAATGGAAGGCCCTAAGCTTATCTCCTTTTTCCAATGGATAAGGAAAACGCGAAGTGATGAATACCAATTTCGGTCGATCAGACATTGAAGAGGTTTTGAAGTGCTACAATCTGTGTGTCTTTTGAGAAATGAATCCTGGCAATCGCAAGCGCGGCTTGGCTTAACTCCTCTTGTTTTGTTTTATTAATGATTACCTCATTCAAAAGATCTTCGAAATGTTCTGTGGTTTTTGCAATGCATAAGCCTTCGCAGTTTGACAACCCCTGAATGGCAACTTCAGTTAGAACGGCAGGTTTTCCCAAGCAAAAGGCGTCCATTACTTTGATGTTCAGTCCAGTACCAAAACGAAGGGGCGCAATGAAAATGCCATGTGAAACCAAGAATGCATTCGCATCGCTCACAAACCCATGTCCATAGATTCCCGCAGCCTCCTTAGTGAATTGTGAAGATCCTTTTCCAGCAATGTGAAATTGAAGTTCTGGGTGTTTCGCGCGTAGGCGGGGGTAAATGTCTTGCAAGAAAGAATCAATGGCATCGACATTGGGTTGCCAATCAAAATTTCCTATAAAACAAAGGGATTTTTCGCTGCTTAAATACCCCGTTGGGACGATGTCTGCAGTGGGATAAAAAGTATGGGTTTTGGCATTGTGCTGTTTAAAATACTTCGCGTCTTCTACTGCAATTGCCAAAACCTCCTTAACCCTTGGTAGTAATTCGGTTTCATAACGCTTTAACTTTTTGGCGATTTCTGCGAAGTACCAGCGTTTCATTCCATGGCTGTGATTGGATTTGTGTTGCCAAACTGCATGCTCAATGTTGTGGGCACGGTAGTAGATTTTTTTTGTGCGAAACCATGCCTTTGGCACCAGGGCAACCGAATAAAATCCGTCGCACAAAACACAATCAAACCCATGAGAGGCGTCAAGTTTTTCCAGCGTTTGGAAGTTTGATTCACTCAAGTAGCGCTTGACATTTAAGGGGATTTTTTCAAAGAAGTTTTTAAGAAAATCGAAGACCGTAAAATGGGTGTTTATTTCAATGGGGTGTACGGGAAGATTAGGTATTTTTTCACGCAACATTTCCAAGTCAAGGGGGTGTTTTTGGGTACAAATAGGAGCGTAAATCAAATTAAGTCCTTCGCAGGAAGCTACATTCTCCAAAAACGAAGCAATCGCTTTGCTGCCACCATCCACAATCGGAAAAGCTGGCTTTTGGGAAAGGTAAAGCATCGTTTTCATTTTGCAGTTCTCCATTTTCGCAGCAATCCCAACCAAGTTTCCTTGCTGAAGAAGGGGAGATCTCTGTTCGCGGTGTAGGTGACAATGATGGCAATGGGGGTAAAGAACAATCCACTCATCCACATGCCAACCCATGGGGGAATGACATAGGTGTCAGCCAAATTATCCCCGATGCTCAAAATGATAAAATAAACCATAAAAACGAGGGCGGCAATGACGACAGGCGCGCCAAATCCCCCTTTCTTGACCAAAGCACCCAAAGGAGCGCCTACGAAAAAGAGTACAAGGATTGCATATGTTAGTGCGAATTTTCGATGAAATTCTATCCAAAATTGATCTTCCTCATGACCTACGGTTTCCAGAAATACACTTTGGTTGGTAATGTTTTCATTGATTTGGTAAAGTTTCGAAATTACATCTCGCATAAGCAGTTTTTTATCTTCAATAGGAATGTCTTCATAATACACCAGGCTTGCTTTTTGATTTTCTAAACTTGGGTCAAAATGGAAATTTTTGTTTTGAATCGCTTGGGATTGAAAGGAGGCAAAGCCACTTTTAACACCTTTGGAGAAATCTTTTTTCATGGCGACGACACGGTTGTGTAGGGAATCTGTGGCGTGGTTGATTTGAAATACATTTAACATTTCAAATTTGTCTTGGAAAATCGCTTCGTCAGAACGCTTCAAGGAAAATCCCGTCACATTCATCTTGTAGGTAGCCCGCTCGAAGGTAGAAATTCGGTCTGGGTGGGTGCTGGTTGCACCGGCGTTTGGCAAGCCAATGTTTAACATCTCGAAATTTGCCAATTCCATTTCTTCAAAAATCGTCCCGTTTCGCAAGTCTAAAAACAAATAATTTCCGCTTACAGATCGGTAGATTTTCGCATGCTTTGCCTTGATGGTTTTGAGCGCATTTTGTTGGGAATGGTCGTAAATGGTGATGCCATGAAACACGCTGTCGCTCCCACTTTTTACCTTGATGGCGTATCCATCTAATTCTGTGGTGTAAACGCCCGGCTTGATGAGTGTAGAGAGTTTTGTGTTTTGAATGTCGTAAATCAAGGAATGCCACTTTAAATTGGCCACAGGGATAACGTAGTTGGCGAAATAAAAGGTGAAAAACGAAATTCCGATGACAACTAGGGTAAGGGGCCGCATGATTTTTAACAGGGATAAGCCACTTGATTTCAATGCCGTTAACTCATTGCTTTCAGCCATGTTTCCAAAGGTCATTAAGGAAGACAATAGAATGGCGAGGGGTAAAGCCAGCGGAATAAGGCTTGCTGAGACATAAAACAAAAGTTCGAGAATCACCCAGATGCTGAGTCCTTTTCCCATGAGGTCATCTATGTATACCCAAAAAAATTGCATGATTAAAATGAACATGGATATCACCAAGGTGATGAAGAAGGGACCAATGAATGATCGAATACTGAACAGGTATAACCTTTTCAAAGATGAAATTTTTAACAAAGGTAGAATTACTGTCTGAATTATTTATGCTCCGATAAGCCTACGAAGGGCATTGATTTGTTGATCCCATGTGCGCATCGCTGTATCCTTGTCCTCGGCGTATGCAAAATCGGTTACGATTAGGTTTACCGTTTGGGTCATTGGGTCTACTTGGTGGGCAATCTCGAAATAAGTATCTAAACCCTCTTCGATGTCTTCAATCCACTGAAATTTTATTTTATGATTTGCTTTGTATGTAAGCAGTTTTGCCTCCTCTTGCTGTCCATCCCAACTAAAAACATAAAGGTCATTGGTGTTATTCACGTCGTCCGCAAACCATTCACTTAACCCACTTGCAGTGGATATTTTACTTTCTAAAACCCTTGGAGACGTTTTTAAAATGTATTCTAATTCAAATTTTTCTTTCATAAATCCTTGAAATACCTATTACCTTTGTTCTTTCAACGGCAAGATACGGAATTAATCCTAATGAATTTACAAAATATTGGTGCTAAGGTTTTTAGGTACAGGGGACAAATTCCCGCATTGGTGTTGCTTCTTATTTTGCCCGTTGTATGTTTTTTTCCTTGTCCCATTTCACCTGCATTTACCGACTTATATACCTTAAATCTATTGGCGTTTGCGCTCATCTTCGCCGGGGTTTCCTACAGAACCTATTCTGTTGGATTTCGGTTTGACCACAGTTCGGGTAGGAATCGGCACAACCAGGTCGCACAACATTTAAATACCACCGACGCTTATTCTATGTCTCAACATCCCCTCTATTTTTCAAATGGTTTGCTTTGGATGGGCATCTTGTTGGTGTTGAACAATTATTTGGCATTTTGTATCGGTTTTTGCTATTACATTCTATTAAGTTCCGTGATCATCCGAACCGAAACTGTTTTTCTTGACAGCACCTTTGGGGAGGATTATCGACAATGGAAAAAAAGAACCCCTTCGGTTTTTCCGAATCCCTTTAAATATAAGCGGGGAGGGATCGGTTTTAATTGGATGCGTGTTTTCGCTACAGAATATCCCAGCTGGTTGTCCATTATTGCAAGTGCACTGTCGTTACACATCCTCAAGAATTCAATGGATAACAAAACGTTCACTTTTACCAAAGCAGATTTTATAATCATCGCAGCAGGACTGCTCATCGGATTTGGGGGAAGGTTTTATAAATATGTTGTGGTGCGCAAATGGCTTAAAAAGTCAATTTGAATTCAAGTCGCTGTTGAAGCGATCTTCCTAGGGTGAGTTCATCTGCATATTGAATCTCGGTACCGACTGAAACGCCCCTCGACAAAGTTGTAATTAACAACCCTTCGCGTTGAATTTTCTTGAACAAATAAAAATGCGTTGTGTCACCTTCCATGTTTGGACTTAAGGCAAAAATAACTTCTTCGAGTTCGTTTTTATTGGCTTTCTCAACCAAACCCTCAATGTTTAGGTCCTGCGGTCCGATGCCATCCATTGGAGAAATCACCCCGCCGAGCACGTGGTAGTGACCTTTGTAGGTTTGGGTACTCTCTATGGCCATTACATCTCGGATGTCCTCAACAACGCAGATTAATTTGGGGTTCCTTTTTGGATCTGTACAGATGGAACAAATGGTTGTGTCCGCAAGGTTTCCGCATGATGAGCATTGGAAGGTATGCGATTTGAGTTGTACAATGGATTCAATGAAGGCATGAATGTCATCAATGGACTTTTGGTGCATGTGCAAAGCCAAGCGTAATGCTGTCCTTTTGCCTATTCCAGGTAGGGTTGCAATTTGTTCAGTTGCTTTTTCTAGGTACTTCGATGGAATATGCATGTTCAAAATTAATAATTTTAATAAGGCTTTGCGTAAATTTGTCAAATGGCCCAGCCTCAAATCAACATCAAAAATAAACGCGCCCGTTTTGAATACCACTTGGAAGATGTCTTTCAAGCAGGAATTCAATTGGCCGGTACAGAGATTAAGAGCATTCGAAATGGAAAGGCCAGTATCTTAGAAGCTTATTGTATTTACAGCGAAGGGGAAGTCTGGATTCGAAACATGTTCATCAATGAATATGAAAACGGTAGCTTTTACAACCACAAGCCACGGGCGGATCGTAAATTGCTTCTGAACCGAAAGGAAATTGTAAGAATCGAGAAATACCTTAAAATAAAAGGGAATACGCTTATTCCTTTGAAATTATTTTTGTCTGAAAAAGGTTGGGTTAAAGTAGAAATTGCCTGCGCTGTAGGTAAAAAAATGCACGACAAGCGCCACGATTTAAAACTGAAGGACGATCAGCGAGAAATGAACAGGGCGCTTAAACGTTAGTTTTTAATCACCTTGTAACTCGGGTAATTCTTTTTGTCAAACACAAATTTTGTGTCTTTCACATCCGGATTGGACGTGAACTTACTCAGTGAATAGGTGATTACGGTCCCATCGTTGGATTTTAATACCGCTTTTTTAAGCTCGTTGGAAGACCTGGAAATGTATAATACGATTGTATTGTAATCCGCATTCTTAGGGTTTTTAGGGTATAAATCGATCACGTCGACCCCTTCGCCAGAAATTTTATCCTCCTTAATGAATTTATTTTTAAAACCAGATTCCCAAATGGTCATTAGTTTTTTTGGATTTACTGCGTCGTCGTCTCCTTCCGCATCAGATTCATACACCTCTTTGTCTTTTGCGACAACGGTCCAAGATTTTAATCCATTGCAAATGATTGCATTGTCGCCGTAGGTAGCGTAGTATTTGTTTCCTTTAACCCATCCCTTTCCGGATAGGTTATCGTTTTGACCCGTTCCCTCGTTTTTCATGGTAGCATTGAACTCAATGTAAAAAGATTTCAATCCCTTGATTTTGGAGGAGAGCTTGTTAAGGATTTTTTGTGACTTGCTTTCTTGTGCGAATCCCTGTCCTAAGGAGATGAAAGCGAATAATAAAAGCGTAAAAGAAAAGGATTTCATAGGTAAATTTTCAGTGCAAATATCGAAAATTATACCATGATTTAAAAACTACCACCGAAGCAAGGATTTTTTTATAGAAGTTGTCCCTTTACCCACCTCTAAATAGTAGTTTCCTTTCGCATATTTCGCTAAATCTATTTCGATTGAATAGGTACCTTCTTCTAACATTACGTGGTCCAAAATCGTTGCAATTTTTTGACCTTGAAGGTTGTAGGAGTCCATGGTTATTGTCATTGGTTCAGAGACAATCAGTTGAACCATCGTGCTTTCAGCAGCAGGATTCGGGCTTGGGTTGGTTAGGTCAAACAATTGGCCTTCCAACAACAAACATCCTTGATTATTCAATAAACTTTCTTCCTTAATGTTTTCAAAAGTTTCTACCACCGCATTCACACACAGAAGGTCCGATATTTCATTCTGTCCCAAAGAGCCTAACATTGGACTTGATGGAAAAACATAAATGTAATTTTGTCCCGGTAAAATGACTTGGGTACATAGGTTTTCAAAAAGCACGTTGTTCGATAGAGACAAGCGCAGTGTACAGCTGTCGATGAGAATGGTTCCCTGGTTTTCTAGGGTTACGCCCACAAACGATTGGCCGTTGATTTCAGATAAGTACAATTGGGAAATGCCAAGCTCAAGTGCACGCCCAAGGATAGGCACCGTAACAATCGTTGTGTCAACACACCCAACTGCGTTGGATCCAATGCAAAGGACCTCCAGTGTATCATTTTGCAAAGAATCAGGCACGAGGTATAGAAAGGCATTCAAGGTGTCTATTGCTTCACTGCCGATTTGCCATTGCAGGGAATTGTAGCCAAATCCTGTTGGGGTGAAGGTCGCTTCCGATCCCGCAAGGCAAACCTGGGGGTTAACGGTGAAAGCAGTACTCAATCCAGGGTTTACATTTACAAGTATTAATGTATCGGCGCTGCAACCTAAATCCGAGATCGCCGTCAGGTTTAAGTATTGAATTCCGTTGGTTAAAAATGTGTATGCCCCTTGGGTTTCCTCAAATGGAAATTGCAGGTTAATCAACCATTGTGTGGAATCGATGCTCCCAGAGGGAATGGTACTTGTGCTTTCGAAAACCGTAGGAAGGTCCTTGCAAGAGGGAGAAAGGTTCCAAGACAGAACAGGGCTGGGTTGGATTTGTATCGTTTGACTTATGGTGTCTGAGCATCCATTGGAAGAAACAGCAATGAGTTGGTTTGAATACACTCCTTCTTGTGCATACAAATGGGTTGGGTTTATCAGTGAGTCCGTATTGCCATCACCAAATTCCCAATGGAATTGAACAATTAGAGACGTGTCATTCGAAAAGCTAGTATTGTTGTAAGGAATGTTCGTCTGTTCACAAAATTGGGTTACTGAAAATTGAGAGGTAGGCGCTGTAAGTAAAGAAAGAGAATGATTGGCAGTATCCAAACAGCCATTCGCATCCGTTGCAGTCAAGGTTATGTTATAATTTCCAGGTGATTGGTAAAGATGGATTGGATTTTCTAACGTATCAAGGTTGTTCGGAGCGCTTGGTTGCCCAAAGTTCCAAGAAAAATCGGTAAGCGCAACGCCATTGGAATCCGTTGCTTCAAAGGCAATGTTTTCGTTTTCACAAAATCCTGTGTTGGAAATTTGAACATTTGGCGGTGCGAAAATAAACGTTGAAAAAGTATCCCTCGAAATGCAATTTCCAGTGGCTATTGCTTCAATTTCACCGTAAATCCATCCGACTGCATTGGGTTGAAATTGGCCATTGTTGGATGAAAAAGTTTGTCCATTGTCAAAGCTCCATTGTATCCCTTCAAGTAAACTGGGTGGGGGCACGGTGGAATTGTTTGCGAACCAAATGGGAGCGTTCGTACAACCACTGGCACTGATCGAATAATTTAACTGTGGGGCAAATCCTGCGACCGTAATTTGCATGGTGTCTTGCGCAACACAACCGTTAACATTTGTTGAGGTAAGGGAAATTGTATAGGTTCCTTGGTTGGTTGCGGCATACTGAGGGTTTGTGGATCCATCTTGCCAAAGATATTGCGTTGTTTGGCCTGCGCCTATTTGCAATCCGATGGTGTTTCCAACACAAACCGCGGTGTCTTGACCAAGGTACGTTGTGTTTGGATAATTGTCCAGGTTAAAGTAAATGTTCCCGGAATTGTAGGGACATCCTCCCGCGCCCACAACGGAAACGCTGTAATTACCAGGTTGGCTGATTGAAATGGAATTTTGAGTAGCACCGGTACTCCATACATGTGTGAAGCCTGCGCCGAGTCCCGTATTCCATTGAACGGTTGCGTTGGCACACAGAATCGTCGAAACGGGTGGGGTTACGTCAGGGTAACTTAGGTAAATTGTATCCGACCATGTAAAGCCAAAAGGATCTTTTGCGCTTACCCAATAATAGCCAGTTTGATTAGCTGATATGGTTTGTGTTGTGGCTCCGCTGTTCCAAAGGTAATTGCTAAAGCCTGCAGTCGCGGTAAGGTTTTGGGCACAGAAACCATTGGTCACCTTAATGTCTGCACCGAGGTTTAGCGGTGGAGAATATTTATGTTGAAGGTAACTTCGTACCTTGTTTATTTCAGTAGAATCGTGTGAATCAATGAATACAATTTCACAGATGTTCCCAACCAAAGGTAAAAGTTCACCATTGTCAGTTGCATTGTTGTAAGCCCCAATTAAAAATCGATAGGGGGAATCAATAGGAATGGCAGGGTTAAAGCTGCTCGTGCCCAATAAATTATTATTAACTGAAGAATAATTGTTTCCAACCGCTCGGTTTGTAAATGCATTGTAAAAACCAAAATTGGTGGTGTTAAAAGTTGAATACACACTGGATTGGATGTCAGCATGGAAGAGAAAGGCTGTATTTGCAACATCTTTCAGTAAGGCATAGCGGTAGGTGAATGCGCCCGCTTTGGATTTTGCAAAAAAGGTTTGGTTGCTTGCCCCCATTTTTCCTATCAAAAACATTGACCTTGAATTAAATCCCAAGTCCAACACATCTCCTCCGTTCAGAAATTGATTTCCTTGAAAATTCACACTTGGGTAGCCATTCACGGAATTGGCTGTAATGATCGGACGTTTTGCAGCGGTCGGTTGTGCAAATACGTTTCCGTTGCCACTAAGGTCAGTCCAGTTTTGCACTTTGTTGCTTGCATCCAAAGAAATACCTCCGTCTGCCTTTAACCAAAGTGTATTTGTATTGAGATGGTTGGGAACGAAATAGGTAAAGGCGTAGATGGGAGAGTAGGTAGTTCCTAACGCCGTGGTTCCTTGAACTTTCCAATAAAATTTACCGGGCTGGCTAACAAAGGAGGACCAATTGGTTACGCCAAGTATGGGAGATTCTGCATAATTCAAGGTAAATGAGGTATCTGAAGCAACCATTACCTTGTAGCCCGTGGCACCTGTTAAGCTGTTCCATTGAAACGCGACTGAAAAAGTTGGGATGTTTGCGTTGTTTTTAGGGAGAATGGCGCTTAAAGGTTGGGCGTGGAGCTTGAGAAACCCAAACATCAACAAGAAAAATGTGATAAAAATCTTGTAACCCTTCATAAGATCGTTTACGATTTATCCAAATTTAGCAATTAATTTAAGAAGATAGCGACCTTTGCCTCCCAATAGAGGTTAATCCGATAAGTGCTTGACAAACGGACTCAAAGGGCAAGAAAGTTTAGCCATGCCCAAAAGTAGCTGAGTTTCATTACTTTTGTTTTGCGCTTTTTAATGTTAGGATAAGTTAAAGGTTTCAATGACTCCAACGAATTACGAAGAAATAATCAGCCCCAAGCGAAGCATAATGTTTCTAAACGTTAGGGCACTTTGGCGCTACAAGGATTTGATCCTACTTTTCGTTCATCGGGATTTTGTGGCGCAATACAAACAAACCATTTTGGGTCCGCTTTGGTTCATCATTCAACCGGTACTGACAGCATTGATGTTTTATGTTGTTTTTTCGCGCATAGCCACCATTCCCACCAATGGGGTGCACCCTTTTCTTTTTTACTTCACGGGATTGGCCGTTTGGAACTATTTTTCGGAATGTTTGACCAAAACATCAAGTACCTTTATTTCAAATGCAAATATTTTTGGGAAGGTATATTTCCCGCGCTTAACGGTGCCTATATCCATTGTGATTTCTGGCTTGTTGAAGTTATTCATACATCTGCTCATTCTGACCCTATTAATCGTGGTTTTTTATTTTCAAGGATGGCAAAAAATTGACATTGATTGGAGCTTAAGTCTTCTTCCGATTTACATCCTACTTCTTGCCTTAATGGGATTAGGTTTGGGGATATTGTTTTCGGCATTAACGACCAAGTATCGTGATTTGACTTATTTGTTAACCTTTGGTGTGCAATTGTTGATGTATGCTACCCCGGTCATTTATCCACTGCGATTTACCCAAGGATTTTTGCATAAAGCCATTTCCTACAATCCTTTGACGTCTGTTGTGGAGAATTTTAGGTTTTCACTTTTTGGCATTGGTTCTTTTGACGGAATTGGGTTACTTTACACTGCAGGTTGTTCGATTGGGATGTTGATGTTAGGCGTGTTTGTCTTTAACCGTGTCGAGCAGTCCTTTATGGATACCGTATAATAAGTACAATGGAAGTAATAAAGGTTAATCATGTTGCTAAACAATACCGACTCGGACAGGTGGGGAAAGGGAGTTTGGTGCACGATCTTAACCATTGGTGGCATAGGATAAGGGGAAAAGAAGACCCCTATTTGCGCATTACAGAGTCCAACGACCGAACGCAACAATCCAATTCAAACTTAGTATGGGCGCTTGAAGACATAAGCTTTTCGGTACAGCAAGGAGAGGTTTTAGGCATTATTGGTAAGAACGGAGCGGGAAAAAGTACCCTATTGAAGCTGTTGTCGAAAGTAACTGCCCCAACACTGGGGACCATACATTTACGGGGGCGTGTAGCTTCTCTTTTGGAAGTGGGTACGGGGTTTCATCCGGATTTAACAGGAAGGGAAAACATCTTTTTGAACGGCGCCATTTTGGGTATGACTAAGGCGGAAATTCGTTCGAAATTCGATGAGATTGTGGCATTTTCAGGCGTGGAAAAGTACATCGATACGCCGGTGAAACGCTATTCCTCAGGGATGTATGTTCGTTTAGCCTTCGCTGTAGCTGCGCATCTTGAACCAGAGATTTTAATTGTAGACGAAGTGTTGGCAGTGGGGGATGTAGATTTTCAAAAAAAATGCATCGGGAAAATGAAGGATGTGGCCAGTGCAGGAAGAACAGTACTTTTTGTTAGTCACAACATGGA
>CAMCWF010000013.1 GCA_945882095.1 Chryseobacterium gleum | reverse complement strand
ACAGCAACGATTCAAGATTCTCCACAACAAACAACAACATACACTGTAATTTTCACGAGCAACTTAAATTGCCCAAGTGCCCCAATAAGTGGAACCATCACAGTTAACTTAAACCCTAGCATTACCGTTAACAATACAGCCATTTGTCTGGGACAAACAGCATCCGTAACTGCTACAACAAACATTGCAGGCGGAGGTTTTACGTGGAATCCCGGCAACATCAGTGGCCCAACGCTAACCGCATCTCCGAATACAACCACAACTTGGACCGTGAGTTATTCAGCGGCGACAGGCTGTTCGGCTTCCCCACAAAGTGTTACCGTTACCGTGAATGGAATTCCTTCGCTCAACATTCCAAACGATACTATTTGTGTAGGTCAAACTGCAATTTTAAATGCAACCCCAAGCATTCCTGGAGGAACGTATGCATGGACACCGGGTAATTTAACCACAAGCTCAATCAGCGGAACGCCAAATGCAACGACAACCTATAATTTGGTTTACACCACTCCTGCGGGTTGTGTAAGTTCAAGTACCCCTTCAAGCATGGTTGTAAATCCATTGCCTGTTGTTAACGTAAGCAACGCAACCATTTGCACAGGACAAAATGCAACCTTGAATGCAACGACTTCAATCCCTGGCGGGACCTATTTATGGAGCAACGGTGCAACAACTCCGAGCATTACAGTCTCTCCAGCAAACACTACCTCCTATACGGTGGTATACACAGCACCAACGGGCTGTCAAAATGCACCAGCAACTGGAACCGTAACGGTAAATCCTGTACCAACCGTCACCATCGTGAACGATACCGTTTGTAATGGAATAAGCGCAACCTTAACCGCTACCCCATCTTTCCCTGGAGGAACGTATGTATGGACACCTGGGGGACAAACAACACAAAACCTAACAGCGTCTCCGAATGTAACCACCAATTATACCTTGGTATACACAAGTGCAGCCAATTGCGCAAGTCCAACTGCGACTGGAACCATTACGGTAAATCCGATTCCAACCTTGATAACCACACTTGGCTCACAGAATATTTGCAGCGGCGACGCCGTACAAATTGGAATGAACAGCAATGTTCAAAACGCCACCATTAGCTGGACAAACACCGAATCACAAGTTACTGGTTCAACGGCAGGAAATGGCAATGCTATAAACGATGTGATTACTTCGATAGGCACAGCAACCGGAAATGTAAATTATACCATCATTGCCAACGCAAACAACTGCAACAGTCTACCACAAACGCTTACGGTAACGGTATACCCGATACCAAACATTACCATAGCAAACGATACCATTTGTCAAGGAAGTCAAGCCTCACTTACGGCTGTCCCAGATGTTCTCGGCGGAACGTACCTTTGGTCAAACAATGCACAAACGACGCAAAGCATCACCCCTTCTCCCGCCCAAACAACTGTCTACAATTTATTATACAATTACAATGGCTGCATCAATACAGCCAACGGTACGGTGGTAGTAAATGTAGTACCATCGGTTACGTTGAACAGTGGAAACATTTGTTTCGGTGACTCCATTCAATTAAACGCGAATCCCAGCATTCAAGGTGGTACTTTCACATGGAATCCGGGCGGGGTTGGTCCTCAAAGCATCACCGCCAATCCACCATCCACCGCTACCATTTCTGTAGCATATACCCTAAACAATTGTACAAGTCAGGCAGCTACTTCCACCATCACGGTTACACAATTACCCACGGTGGCATTAGATGATACTACCATTTGCCAAGGTCAACAAGCCAGTATGACAGCCATTCCAAGTCAAGCAGGCGGTGTATTTGATTGGGCACCGGGTGGCGTCGGACCACAAACCGCTACCCTAACACCTGGAAGTTCTACCCCAATCAGTGTTCATTATACACTAAATGGTTGTGCCAGCAACACGGTGACAGCCATGGTTAATGTAAACCCTTTACCCGTGGCTACAGTGGTTACTCCGGCCATACAAGGATGCACACCATTATCGTTCGCTTTTCTTGCAGATACAACCTTACCTCATGATTCATTTACATGGAATGTTAATGGCGGTGTTTTTTCAGGCGATAGCATTTCAGGTATTTCGTTAAGTGGAGGTTGCCAAAACATAAGTTTGACGAATACATTAAACGGATGTTCTACCACGACGATCTACGTGGACCATTTGTGTCCTGAAAATCCACCCATTGCTGCATTTGATGCGAGTGTGAATTATTTTTCCGAACCGACGCAAACCATAAGCTTTCAAAATTCAAGCGTAGGCGCTTCAACCTACAATTGGCAATTTGAAGATGGAATGAACAGTACGGAAACATCCCCATCACACCTTTTCTCAGGCGTTTCTGGTGGTAGTACAATTTGGTTATATGCATACAGTCCTTTGGGATGTTATGACAGCACGAGTCTTTTGATTCCATTTCAGGATGGTCTTATTTACTATATCCCGAATACCTTTACCCCAGATGGTGACCCAAACAACGATGTATTTAAACCTATTTTTACATCTGGTTTTGACCCATACAATTACAGTATGCAGATTTTCAACCGTTGGGGCGAATTGCTCTATGAAACCTACAATCATAACATTGGATGGGACGGAACTTATGGGTTAAACGGCAACCTAGTGCAAACAGGATCGTATACATACCGAATCCGTTATAAAGTATTAAACAATGACGAATACAAGATTACCGTCGGACATGTTAACCTCTTAAAGTAGATTTTACTTAAAACAAGGTTAACAAGCGCGTAATCCATTTTAATTTTTTTATTAACTTTGGATACCTTTTAGCCTATGAAACTTAAATATACCCTAACTGTCCTAGTAACAATCGCTTTATTTTTTACAGGATATTCTCAACCACAAGCCATAACATTCAACTATACAGGATCTGTTCAAACATGGACCGTACCCCCTTGCGTTTTCACCATTAACGTTATCGTTGCTGGTGCAAAAGGCGGAGGAGCAAATGGTGGCAGTGGTGCGCGAATTTCTGCCCCTCTGAACGTTACACCGGGTCAAGTGCTAAATATTTATGTTGGTGGCATGGGGACACAAGGAAATGCTTCTGGTGGATGGAATGGCGGCGGAACTGGTTTTGCATCTAGCAATGGTAATGTTACATATTCCTCTTGGGGTGGCGGTGGAGCCAGCGACATACGTATTGGAGGCGTTGCCTTAGCGAACAGGGTAATTGTTGGCGGCGGCGGCGGTGGTCGAAGTGGCGGATCATCTCCAGTTTGTGGTGGGGCTTCAAATTGTAACAACGGTGCACAAGGCTGTAATACCTATGGACAAGGAGGACAAGGAGGCACGCAAGCGGCAGGTGGTGCAGGAGGTACACCTTGGGCAGGAACACCTCCGGGCGGTTCTCCTGGAACCCTTGGTAATGGTGGTCAAGCGGGATTTTGGCAAACGGCTTCTGGAGGTGGAGGTGGAGGTGGATATTACGGCGGCGGCGGCGGCGGTAACGATGGTTGCTGTACAGGCGCCAACGGTGGAGGTGGAGGTGGAGCAGGTTCATCCCTTGTACCTGCTGGCGGAACTTGTTTACCAGCAAACAACACAAATCATGGATATGTTACAATCAACTTTCAAGCAGGTGGTATAAACGTAAATGCTACCAACGGAGGTCCTTATTGCGCTGGAAACACCATCACATTGAGTGCAACGGCAGGGGCAACGACCTATTCTTGGACCGGTCCCAATGGTTTTACTTCAAATGCACAAAACCCAACCATCCCCAATGCAACTCCACTAGACAGCGGAACTTACACATTGAATTACACTACTCCGAATTGCAATGGATCATCCACGACGTTGGTAGTGGTAAACACCCCAATCAATCCGATTTTCAGTGCCATTCCGCCGATATGTAATAACGGTGCGGTCCCAGGGTTACCAGCAGGATCTAATAACAACCCCAGCATCACAGGAACATGGTCGCCACAAGTTATTTCATCCGCAATTGTGGGTACACAAACTTATGTTTTTACGCCTTCTCCGAATTTCTGTGCAAACCCTGCGAACTTAAATGTTACGATTTTACCTAACGAGGTACCCACCTTCAACCAAATCATGCCGTTATGCATCAACGACAATCCGCCAGCACTTCCAAACCCTTCAACGAATGCAACGGCTTATACAGGGACATGGTCTCCGCCAAACGTTGTTACGAGCGCAGCAGGAATCTTCACATTCAACTTTACACCAACAGCTGGTCAATGTGCTGTTCCTACCACAATGGATATTACTGTTCTTAACTATACCAATCCAACTTTTCAACAAATCGGACCCCTTTGTCAATTTACCACTGGGGTAAATTTACCTTTGAGTTCAACGAATGTTGTTCCAATCAATGGCACATGGTCACCGCCAAATATTAATACCCAGGTACCAAGTACAAATGTTTACAACTTCACCCCCGCCCCATTCCAGTGTGCGGCAACAGGAACAATGACCATTACCATCAATCCACTCATCATTCCGCAATTTACCCAATTGCCTTTGGTCTGTCAAGGCGATGTTCCACCAACCTTTCCTTTGGTTTCAAATAACAACCCTGGTATCGTTGGAACATGGAATCCACCTACCATTGATGGATTAACTCCTGATACAGTTACCTATTTTTTCACCCCTGGTCCTAACCAATGTGCGGATTCCGTGACAATGGATGTTACCGTTGTACCTGCAATGCCACCCGCATTTTTAGCTGACACCTTAAGTGGGTGTAACCCTTTAATGGTGAATTTATCTACCGTGCCAATTCCAAATGCAAATTATACTTGGACATGGAATGGAAACCAAATCGGTATAGGAAGCCAGTTCGACTATATGTTTACCAGCGCTGGATGTCATGACATCACGTTAAATTATGAGCTTTTTGGATGTTTAGAAACTACAACATACGCTTCTTACATATGCATGGAAAACTATCCAAATACGACTTTCACTGCAAATCCGAATGTACTTTCTTCTACATCTGAAACCATTAATTTCACAAATACTACCATGGGAGGTATTTCTTATGTCTGGGATTACGGAGACAACCTAACTTCAACCGTATTTGAAGAGGAACACTTCTACAACGGAATTACGGAGAACATCCTTGTAAGTTTAACCGCAACAACTTTACTGGGTTGTGCTACGACCTACGAATTGAATCTTCCAGTGATCAGTGATCCTATCTATTATGTCCCCAATAGCTTCACTCCGGACGAAGACGAACACAACCAATTGTGGCATCCCGTTTTCACAACAGGATTTGATCCATACAATTTTAACTTATGTGTTTACAATCGTTGGGGAGAAATTATTTGGGAAAGCAACGACGCAAGCAAAGGTTGGGATGGATCTTATGGTACAGACGGTAGAATGGTGCAAGCAGGAATGTACACCTGGATCATTCGTTATTCCAATAAAGAAACAGACGAGAAAAAAGTAATCACAGGATTTGTGAACGTTCTTAGGTAAGAAATTACTTTTTTCTAAAGAATATTTTAATGGGAACCCCCGTAAAATCAAAGGTTTCCCTCAATCTATTTTCGAGAAATCTTTTATAAGAATCAGGTACGTATTGTGGCAAGTTGCAGAAGAATGCAAAAGCAGGTGAATGGGTGGGAAGTTGCTGTACGTATTTAATCTTTACATATTTCCCTTTCACTGCAGGTGGTGGTGTCGCATTGATAATGTCTAGCATCACATCATTTAATTTTGACGTAGCAATTTTCTTGGTGCGATTTTCAAAAACCTCCATAGCCGTTTCAACGGTTTTGTGAATACGTTGCTTGTTCAGCGCAGAGGTAAAAAGAATGGGAACATCGTTAAAAGGAGCCAACTCATTTCGTAATTTATCCTCGTATTCCTTCATGGTATTGTGGTCCTTTTCAACAAGGTCCCATTTATTTACAAGAACAACAACACCTCTAGAATTTTTCTCAATCATATAATAAATGGCAAGGTCTTGCTTTTGCAAACCTACTGAGGCATCAATCATCATGAGGCAGACATCTGAATTTTCGATGGTTCTAACAGATCGTAAAACAGAATAATACTCAATATCCTCGGTTACCCTTGCTTTTTTACGAATTCCAGCGGTATCGATTAACAGGAAATCATATCCAAAAGCCTTGTAACGGGTATGAATGGAATCACGGGTTGTCCCTGAAATATCTGTAACAATGTTTCTTTCTTGGTTGGTAAGGGCATTGATCATTGAAGATTTTCCAACATTCGGTCTACCCACAATCGCAATTCTCGGCAAGGAATCTCTTTCCAATACTTCTTCATCCTCTTTATTTAGGAATGTAACAACTTCATCCAACAGATCTCCTGTACCTGCACCGTTGCTCGCACTCACATCATGCACATCCCTTAAACCTAAGGCATAAAACTCAGACGAAAATCCCATTCTTTCATTGCTGTCTACTTTGTTGGCAATTACAAGGACTGGTTTTTTGCTTCTTCTTAAAATATTCGCAACAACATTGTCCATTTCAACAATACCTGTTGTGGCATCCACCATGAATAAAATCACATTCGCTTCATCGATGGCAATTTCAACCTGCTTGCGAATTTCTCCTTCAAAAATATCTTCTTTGGTGGTTGCATACCCGCCTGTATCAATGACAGAAAACTGGTATCCATTCCACTCCCCTTTTCCATAAATCCTATCTCGTGTTACACCGCTCACTTCTTTGACAATGGCGTCACGAGATTCTGTGAAGCGATTAAAAAGGGTTGATTTCCCAACATTGGGACGCCCCACAATTGCAATAATATTGCTCATTAGTAACCGTATTTTTTTAATTTAGTTTCAGAGGAACGCCAATCCTTGTCTACCTTAACAAAGGTCTCCAAAAACACTTTTTTCTCCAGGAATCTTTGAATATCCATTCTGGAATTTTTTCCAATTTTCTTAAGCATTTCCCCTCCTCTTCCGATGATGATTCCTTTTTGAGAATCTCTTTCAACGATGATGATGGCACGTATGCGAATGATGGTTTCTTCATCATGAAATTCATCAATCACAATTTGGCAGCTGTAAGGAATTTCTTTTTGACAAAGGTTAAAAATCTTTTCCCTGATAATTTCAGAAACAAAAAACCTTAGTGGGCGGTCAGATATCTCTTCCTTGTCATAATAAGGAGGATTTTCTGGGATATGAAAAAGGATTCTTTCCCACACGATGTCCAAATTAAAGTTATGCAAAGCAGAAATGGGATAAACCTCTGCGTTTGGCAATTCTTCCTTCCAATATTGCAAGCGATCGCCCACTTTTTCTTGGTAAGATTTATCCATTTTATTGACCAAACAAAGTACAGGCACCTTCAAATTTTTAATGCGCTCCAAGGTTTCCTCATGGTTCATTTTCTGCTCATAAGGATCCGTCACAAATAGCAATAAGTCAGCATCCTGAAGGGAAGTATTGACGTAATCCATCATGTTTTCATGAAGTTTATACGCTGCATTGACTACACCCGGTGTATCAGAAAAGACAATTTGATAGTCTTCATCATTTACAATTCCAAGGATGCGATGTCTTGTGGTTTGTGCTTTTGAAGTAACAATGGAGAGTTTCTCTCCAATAAGTTGATTCATTAGGGTAGACTTTCCAACATTTGGACTTCCAACAATATTTACAAAACCAGACTTGTGCGCCATAAATGCAAAGGTACGAAAATTAAAACCAAGGTTAGAAGATCCAGTTTTAGGATACCGATTACCTCATGGATTTGTATATTTTTGTACCGTGGAGAATCATGAGATTTACATGCAGCGATGCATCGATTTGGCTTATGCTGGACAAGGCAAAGTTTCACCTAATCCAATGGTTGGATGCGTGATTGTAAAAAACGGTGAGATATTAGGCGAAGGCTACCACGGATATTTTGGCGGTCCACACGCAGAAATCAACGCTATTGCAAATGTTGCCGACAAAAGTACCCTCGCGGGGGCGACCTTTTACGTTTCCTTGGAACCTTGTACACATTTTGGAAAAACGCCTCCATGTACTGTTTCGTTGATCGAATGCAAACCTCGGACCGTTGTTATTGGTTGCAGGGATTCAAATCCTTCGGTTTCCGGGAAAGGTATAGATGGGTTAATGAAAGCAGGGATTGAAGTCATCGAAGGGGTGCTTTATGATGCTTGCAGGTACTTGAACAAGCGATTTTTTACCTTTCAAGAAAAACGGAGACCTTATGTAATTTTAAAATGGGCCCAAACCTTGGATGGTTTTTTGGACCGAAACCGCGAAGAAGAGGACACCGGAATCAATTGGATCTCAAGTGCTGAAACCAAAGTTTTGGTTCATAAATGGCGCAGTGAGGAGCAGGGAATTCTTGTGGGAAGAAACACAATCCTTAACGACAATCCATCCTTAACGGTGCGGGAATTTAATGGGAAAAATCCCACCCGAATTGTGATCGACAGCAACCTGCAACTAAGTAAGGACGTGAGTGTTTTTTCGGGGGAAGCCCCAACGATTGTGTTCAATCGTGTCAAAAGTGATACACAAGGCCTGATCGAATGGGTTAAAATTCAAGAAACAACGACGAAGGCAATTCTTGAAGAACTTTATAAACGAAACATCCTCAGCATTTTGGTCGAGGGAGGTAGCAGAACTTTGCAATATTTCATCCTCGACAATGTGTGGGATGAAGCCCGCGTGATTGTTAGCAAAATAAAATACAAGGAAGGAATGCGTGCACCCGTGCTTACCAAAACGCCTTTCAAATCCCACCCTTTTGGTCCTTCTGACACCCTTTATTATTACAAAAGAAAATGATAGACCTTATTTTTAGCATCGTTGCGTCCAGCCTGATCTTCGTTTTATTCAAGTCGTTCCCCAAATGGAATGTGGATACGTTTCAAGCCGTTCTTTCCAATTATTTTGTCGCCGCTTTGTGCGGAATTCTGTTATTCCACCAGGAAATTCCTGTAAAGATTGATTATACATCCGTACTACTTTCGGGATTAACCTGTGGAATTCTATTCATTTCCCTCTTCGTACTTATGGGAACCAGTTCCCAAAAAAATGGGATTTCAACCACTTCAATTTCTGTTAAAATGTCGATGGCACTCTCGGTCATTGCCGTACTGCTCATTTCTGGGGCTGCCATCGGCATATTCGGAACCATTACTTTAGCGTTGTCTTTGGTTGGCGTATTCACGGTAAGTGTAACCAAAGGAAATCAGGAACAAAAAAAACACCTTTGGATGCTGATCGTTTTGTTTTTTGGAAGCGCAGTATTAGACGTTGTTTTGTACCTCATTCAAGCGAAATTTTTGGTAGGTTATCACATGGGATTGTTTTCATCGGTAGGATTTCTATTCGCAGGATTTTTTGGGGGCAGCTTTTTGGTTTACCAGGTTTTAAAAGGTAAAAAGAAATTCAACCTCCGAAGCTGGGGTGCAGGAATTCTGTTGGGTGTCCCGAATTACTTCTCCATATTTTTATTGGTAAAATCCTATGAAAGTTCAGGTTGGGAACCCTCAAAAGTATTGTCTATCGCAAATGTTGGTGTGGTAACATTGTCAAGTCTCTTAGGCTTTTTACTCCTCAAGGAAACCTTTTCTATACAAAAAATCATTGGCCTCGGCCTTTGTCTTCTCTCCCTTACCCTGTCTTTTCTATTCCTTTAATTTTCATTCTATTAATAATTCCGTAATTTTGGAAGGATGAGGAAATTTTACTTCTTTCTTTTCTTACTGACGACGAACATTTATTGGGGTCAACTCTTCATTAATGAGGCAAGCAATTCAAATGGAAGCGTTTACGTCTTGCAAAATGGCAGTTCCCCCGATTGGATAGAGATTTACAACCCCGTAAATTTTGCCATTTCCCTACAAGGCTATGCATTGTCTGATGACCCCAACCAACTGCAAAAATGGTTTTTTCCCCCAACGCAGATAGGAGGCCAGCAATTCCTAACCATATTGGCAGCAAAGAATACTTCCATCCCGTTGGTTAACCATTATGAAACAGCGGTCGACACAAGTTATCTTTGGCATTACACTTTACCTGTTTCGAACATACCCAATTGGCGTGAGGAAAACTTCGTTCCAAACGGTTGGCAAATCGATAAAATGGGAATCGGATATGGGGATGGCGACGATACCACGGATATTGTTGGACCTTACAACACGTTGTACGCCAGGACAAATTTTACCATTTCTGACTACAACGACATCACCAAAGCCATTCTCGACATTGATTACGACGATGGTTTTGTGGCCTACATAAACGGTACGGAGGTAGCACGTTCAGGGGTTGTTGGGAACCCACCAAATTACGATGACGTGGCGACGGATCATGAGGCATTGTTGTACCAAGGTCAACCCATTACGGGATTCAACCTTAACATGGGCATCTTGAACAATGTCCTCCACAATGGAACAAATACCTTAGCCATCGAAGTTCACAATACGAACCCCTTTGACGACGACCTTACCTGCAGACCCTTTTTAAGTTTTGGATTCGCAACGGCTAACCAGCAATTCAATGGAGATACCCATCCGTATTTCAACAACAACTACGGGGTAGAAATAGAGACCAATTTCGGCATTGCCACAACAGGAGAAACCATTTACCTCTCCAATCCTTTAGGACAACTGATAGATTCAATTTATGTTCCTGATTTAGAGCCCAACATGTCGATTGGCAAAATCACGGATGGATTTGGTCCCCATGTAGTGTTTCCGAACCCAACACCCAATGTTAGCAACAACGCAGCCCAAGGATATATTGGATACGAAACCATTCCCCTTATTCAGACCCATGGCGGGATTTTTCAGACCAGCATTCAAGTCAACGTAACCAATCAATCCACACAAAACGGAATTGTTCGCTATACCTTAAGCGGCCAAGATCCAGACACCAATTCCATTGTATTTTTAGGCCCAATTACCATAGGTTCAAACGCCGTGTTGAAAGTGCGTTGTTTTGCAAATGGAACCAACCTTTTGCCAAGTCCTGTAGAGGCAGAGACCTTTTTGTTTTCTGAAACTTCTACGATTCCGATTGTGTCTTTAACCATTAACAACGAGGATTTATATGGAGGAAATGGAATTTTTGACAATTGGTGGACAGATTGGAAGAGGGGATGTGTCATCGAATATTTTGACGAAAACGGAATCAAACAATTTGAAAGTAAGGCTTCTGTAAAACCAGACGGAGGCGCCGGAGGAAGCCGGTCCCATCCTCAACACAGTGTTACGGTTGAACCGGCAAACAACACCTTCGGAACGGGAAACCCTGTTCATTATCCCATCATTCCTGAAAAACCGCACGTAAAAGATTATTATGCTTTGTTCATTCGGAATGGAAGTAATTTTTGGAACCAATACCCTCAGCGCGACGCTACTTTTATACGCATCATGCGAAAGTCGCTGACAAATTCTCAAGCGTATCGTCCCGCAAACGTTTACATAAACGGTTCGTATTTTGGGGTTTATGAACTTCGGGAAAAAGCAAACGAAGGGTATTTTACTGAGAATTATGGAAACAACCCCGACAGCCTTGACCTGCTTTCCGTTAGTTATTTTTACGGATCCTATCTGCGTACCATCAAAGGTTCTGACACCTCCTTCCTTACGATGGTAGATTTTATAAAGAATTTCGACAAACTCGATTCTAACTATTTAAAATATTGTGATTTAAAGCTTGACACCAAGAATTTTGCGGATTACATGATTGGTGAAAATTGGTATGCCAATACAGATTGGATTTGGAACAACATGAAGATTGCCAGGCCAAGGACTTTTGACAACAGATGGAAGTTCTTTTTACAAGACCTAGAGTGGGGACTTGGGGGTTGGACCGATTACAATGCAAACATGTTCGATCACATTGCCTACGGAAATTTACCGAATTACTACAACGACATTTACATGAATTTGCTTCAAGATTCAATCTATAAAAAGTATTTCATCAATCGTTTTGCAGATTTAATGAATACGACCTTTCACCCCAATCATTACCTCCCGATCATCAATCAAATGTACAATGAGCTCCTGCCAGAAATGCCTAGGCAATTCGAATTATGGACAGGCGATGTCGCAGGAGGATTGGCTAACTATTTTAACCAAAAAGAAAGCATCGTATATCAGTTTGCAAATCGATCGCCGGTTGTACGCCAACAAATCGTAAGCACCTTTGGTTTGGTAAAACCTGTAGATGTAACGCTTTATGCAGCCCCACCGCAAGCAGGTTACATAAAAATAAGTACGATTGTACCGGATTCATTGCCTTGGACAGGGGTTTATTTTGATGGGAATCCTGTCGAAATTACCGCCGTAGCAAACCCGGGATACACCTTCAAATTTTGGGATAATAACAGCAACATTCCCGACTCACTTAAAGAAACAGCATCACTCGACCTAAACATAGCAACGAGCAGCTTTTTCATCGCTGTGTTTGAGGGCGTAAAAGCAGATACCACATTGACCCTTTCTGAAATAAACTACAACCCCGACGAAACACACGACGGAGGCAATTGGATTGAAATACACAACTATGGTGATCATGAAATCAACCTCACTTCGTGGACTTTAAAAAGCAATGATTTCTACGATTTGTTTGAATTCCCTGACCACACCAAAATACCTGCAAAAGGCCATTTGGTAATCGCACAAAACCTATCCCAATTCATGGGTGTATACCCCAATGTCACCAATGTGATCGGAAGCACAAGATTTGGTTGGACCAATTCTGAGGATTCAATCTACCTCTTTGCCCCGAACCAAGACACGGTCATTGCCATGAAATTTCAAGGTGATTGGTCCTCCATGCGATGTGCAGACGGATTTGGACGCACCATGGAAAACGGTGTATTGAACAAAACAGATTTTAATGAAAATGTTTGGTTTTGCGGATGCATTGCCGGATCACCTGGAGAAGCTTATTCCCCGTGCAGTGAAGACCTTGTGGTAAGCGAATTCAACCTTGGCAAGGACCAAATTCCCTACAACGCTGAGGATTGGATAGAAATACAAAATACAGGCAGTATTGCAATTTCATTGAACGGATACATTTTTAAGGATGAAAAAGACGACCACATTTTCCCTCTTGATGGAATGACTTTGGAACCGGGAGAATTTATGGTGATTGCAAAAGATTCAGGTCTGTTCCACTATCGCCATCAAGATTTCACTGGAAAAATTTTATCCGGAATTCCTTTCGGGATTTCTAAAAAGGACGCCATGCGGATATACAATTCTAACGGGACATTAATACAAAGCATTAATTACGACAGCGTTTCTACATGGCCAAGCGTTCCTTTTGCAACGGACTTTACTTTTGAGTATTCAGTGGGTGGTGAAAATCAAACCTTGGGCGAATTTTGGTTTGCGGGATGTGAAGGAGGCTCACCTGGACGTATGTTTAGCCCTTGTCCAATCTACAACGGTGACGAATTGGCAATCATCTTCCCAAATCCAACTTCGGATGTTCTCAACCTATCGATTAACAACACGGGTTCGGACAAAGGTACCACTGAGATAACGGTGTACAACTTGGAAGGTCAACTGTTAAAAACTTCCTTCCTTCCTCCCTCCATAGAAAAAGTGATAGGAACTACATTAGATGTATCAACCCTAAGCCATGGGTTATACTACATCCGAATACAAAAATCGAATGCAGTAATCTCCCTGCCTTTTATAAAAATTTAAGCTTTAATTGCTCGGTTTAGAAGTGCAATCATTCCAAGACAAACGATAAACAACTGGGTTGCTGTTTCTTCATCTAAGGTTGTACCATCTTCATCTTCGGTAGAAACTTCTACAGACATGAATTGGGTTAAATGAGGTTGGTCGCAAAAATCTTCCAATTCTTGTTCCGTTGCTTCGTCATCGCTTTCGAAGTAAGCATCCAATACAGCGGCAAACGGCTCTTGAAAATCAGCGATCATATCATCTGTGATTTCATTTACAGCTACACCTTCTTGTACAAAGGCCTCAATGATAATCCAGAAATAATATAAAATGAGTCCTTCTAGGTCATCGTTTTCATACTCTGTAGGTGCTGCCAACACGTAATCTAACAGTGCAGGTTGCAATTCAGCATATTGGTTAATTACTTCTTCCAGTCGCTCATCACTGGCGTTGTCGACGATATCAATCGCCTTTTCAATACTTTCTATTTGGATATGTTTCATAATGGTTAAAATTAAAATTAATTTCAAAACCAAAAGTATGTAACCTGGGATACATACAAAATTATAACACTCCCTTAACTTTGTACCAGAAATGAAAATCAAAAGAAATCCATACCTAATCATCGCTACCTTATCAGGAATGGTCTTCGGCTATGGGTATTTTACCTTTAAAGGTTGCGAAGAGGGTTGTATGATAACAGGGAACTTGTGGATATCCATTTTGTATTTCGGAGTGGTTTTCTTTTTAGGGAGCGATTTTATCTATCAATTAATCAAAAAACAAAAATGAAAGAATTTCAAGGAACCATCGTAGATGTTAGAACCGTTGCAGAATTCAGTGGAGGCCATGTGGTTGACTCTGTGAACATCCCGTTGCAAGAAATCATGCAGCGCATCGATGAAATCAAAGCACTAAAGGAACCTCTAATCTTTTGTTGTGCAGCAGGCATTCGAAGTGAACAAGCCACCCAATATTGTAAATCTTTAGGGATCAATTGCGAAAATGGCGGCGGATGGATGGACGTTAATCAATTTATAAATTCATAAAAATGGGACTGTTTTCAAATCTATTCGGAAAAAGCACCGACTTTTCAGCTATGGTTAAGGAAGGCGCAATGATTGTGGATGTTCGAACCACAGGAGAATTCGCAGGAGGCCACATCAAGGGATCCAAAAACATACCTTTACAAGATCTGTCAAATCATCTTAAGAATTTACCAAAAGACAAGGTAATCATCACCTGTTGCGCATCTGGAATGCGCAGTGCATCGGCAAAAAACATCCTTAAAAACAACGGATACAACCAAGTTTACAACGGCGGCGGATGGATGCAACTAAAGGGTAAGATCTAACACCATTGCCATTTTTCATTTCAATACCCAACGAATGTAGAAAATGTAATATGTGATAAATATCACCTTTTGCCATTTTCAATTTAACTAATTTTACAGCCATCTTACGTAAACAACATAGTATGCAACTGTGGAATAAATTCAGTAAAGAGGAGCTTGAGAAGAAATTGCGGGAAAAAGGACATGAATATGTGACCGTGTCTTTCTACCAATACGCTAAAATCATTGATCCACAAGTTTTTCGCAACCAACTTTTTAAAGAGTGGTTTGAATTCGATGTCATTGGAAGGGTTTACATTGCCCTTGAAGGGATTAATGCGCAAATTGCGGTACCTCAATCCCATTTTGAAACCTTTAAAGAACAGCTGTATGGCATTGATTTTTTAGAAGGTGTTCGCCTAAACATCGCTGTGGATAAAGGGGAGGCTGAATTTCCTTTTCTTAAATTAAAAATCAAGGTGCGTCCAAAAATCCTTGCCGATGGTTTGGAGGATGAGACCTTCGATGTCACCAATAAAGGGCTGCATCTTAACGCAAGCGAATTCAATGAACTCACCGACAATGAAAACTGTATTTTGGTTGATTTCCGTAACCACTACGAACACGAAGTAGGGCATTTTAAGGATGCTGTTTTACCGGATGTGGATACCTTTCGTGATTCTTTGCCGGTGATTGAATCTGAGGTACTCAAAGGAAATGAGGACAAAAATGTAATTATGTATTGTACCGGCGGGGTACGTTGCGAGAAGGCTTCGGCTTGGTTTAAGCACCGTGGATTTAAGAATGTATATCAATTGGATGGCGGAATCATTAAATATGCCAACGACTGTAAATCCGAAGGCCTTCCGAACAAATTCATTGGTAAGAACTTTGTGTTTGACGAACGTCGTTCCGAAAGAATTTCACCCGACATCATCAGCGTTTGCCATCAATGTGGCGCGCCTAGCGACGAACATACAAACTGCGCGTTTGAGGGTTGTCACCTACTTTTTATCCAGTGCGAAGATTGCAAAAGTGAAATGGAAAATTGTTGTTCGGATGAATGTAAAGACATAAAAAAACTTCCCCCAGCCGACCAAAAAGAAATCAGAAAGCAGGTGACCAAAAGCAATCTGATTTTCAAAAAAGGAAGATCCTCCAACATAAAGTTCAAAGCAAAGGGATAAAATTTTATCTTTGGGTTCAATTCAAATCCATTCAAGTGTTATTCGCAATCAATTGGTCTTTTGACGCAGAAATCATTCCTGGCTACCGCACCCCAAACTGGTACGGCCTCCTATTTGTTTCCGGGATGATTCTTGGTTATTTCGTGATCCGCGCAATGTTTAAACGAGAAAACATTTCCAATGATTTATTAGACAAATTGGTAATGTACATGGTACCTGCTACCGTCATCGGGGCACGATTGGGACATGTATTGTTTTACGGACCTTATTGGGGTGAAGACGGTTACTTCTCTCATCCTTGGGAAATCGTTAAAATTTGGGAAGGGGGACTTGCGAGCCATGGCGCTGCCATTGTAATTCTCTTCGCCCTTTGGTATTTCTCTAAAAAGACGGTCAAAAAACCATACCTATGGATTTTGGACAGAATTGCAGCACCCATTGCCATTGCAGGTGCATTTATCCGCTTAGGAAACCTTGTGAACCACGAAATGGTAGGATACATTACCGATGTGCCATGGGGATTTCGTTTCTTACACCACGACTGCTTGAATTTTAGCAATGGACAATACCTGTGCGATTGGTCAGAAATTCCGGTAAGGCATCCGGCTCAATTGTATGAAGCCATCTGTTATTTCATTTCCTTCGGTGTCTTGTTATTCTTATATTGGAGAAAAGACAAGTGGAAGCAAGAGGGTTATATTTTCGGTGTTTTCCTTTTGCTCATTTTTGGTTTTAGGTTTCTAATTGAATTTTTAAAAGAGGGACAAACCGCAAGGGACGCAGAGTTGATGTTAAATACCGGTCAAATGCTCAGTATCCCCTTCGTTGTCATCGGAATCCTCTTGATTTATCGAGCGACGAAACGCAAATTCACTTCTTCTTAAAGCCGCAGATTCTTTGGTTTTATTAATAGATTACTTCTTATATTTGTACTCAAATAATTGAACCATGGCAGTCAAAACTACAGCCGGAGCGAGTAAAGCTACATCCAAAAACACCACAGGTGCATTTACCAAAGAAACCTATGTTAAATGGTATACAGACATGTTGTTGATTCGAAAATTCGAAGAAAAAACCGGTCAACTTTACATTCAACAAAAATTTGGAGGCTTTTGTCACCTTTACATTGGTCAAGAAGCCATCGCTGTAGGTACCGCAAGTGCTGTACGTCCAACAGATAAACACATGACGGCATACAGAGACCACGCCCATCCGATTGCATTGGGAACCGACCCAAGAAGATTGATGGCTGAATTGTATGGTCGCACCACAGGATGCTCGAAAGGAAAAGGTGGATCGATGCACTTTTTTGACAAGGAAAAGAATTTTATGGGAGGGCACGGAATTGTAGGTGCACAAATACCCATGGGAACCGGTGTTGCCTTTGCAGAACAATACAATGGAACTGAGAATGTAACCGTTGTTTCCATGGGAGATGGAGCGGTTCGACAAGGTGCATTGCATGAAACTTTTAACATGGCTATGCTATGGAAATTGCCAGTGATTTACATCATTGAAAACAACAACTATGCAATGGGAACCAGCGTAGAACGCACCACAAATGTCACAGACTTATCGAAAATTGGACTTTCCTATGAAATGCCTTCGAAAATAGTGAATGGCATGCGCCCTGAAGATGTTCATAATGCCATTTCAGAAGCAGCGGACCGCGCAAGACGAGGCGATGGCCCTACCCTTTTGGACATCAGAACGTACCGTTACAAAGGACACTCGATGTCTGACCCTCAAAAATACAGAACCAAGGATGAAGTAAATGATTGGATGGACAATGACCCGATTTACCACGTGCTTGAAGTCATCCAAAAGAACAAGTGGCTTAACGAGAAAGAATTAGAGGAAATCAGTACTTGGGTTAAAAATGAAGTAGATGAAAGCGTTGTCTTCGCAGAAAATTCACCTTATCCAGCGCCTGAAGCATTGTACGAAGATGTTTATGTTCAAAGCGATTATCCTTACATTAAAGAATATTAAAATTACCTAACCATGGCGGAAATTATTTACATGCCCAAGTTAAGCGATACCATGACCGAAGGTGTGGTGGCTGCATGGCATAAGAAAGTGGGAGATTCAGTAAAATCAGGTGAATTGTTGGCGGAAATTGAAACCGACAAAGCCACCATGGAATTCGAATCTTTTTTTGACGGAGAATTGCTTCACATAGGAATCGAAACGGGAAAAGGAGCGCCCGTAAACGCCATTCTTGCGATCATAGGAAACCACGGCGAAGATATTTCAGCCCTGCTTCAAAATGGAAGCGCCCCTGCTGATACCACGCCTATTGCCACAGAAACAACCCCAACTGCTGCACCTGTAGCCATTCCGTCGCCTGTCGTTGCCCAAGCCAACGCAGCTGTCACCAACGGCAAACAAATGCTTGCTTCTGACGAAAGAATTTTAGCATCGCCGCTTGCGAAAAAAATGGCCACGGAGAAAGGCATCGACCTTAAGTACATCGCTGGAAGCGGTGAAAATGGACGTGTGGTAAAGAGAGACATTGATCATTATTCTCCGCACCCAACAAGAAACACCATTCTTCCTTCCAGTGCCGTTCCTGCAGGAACGGAGTCATACACAGATGAACCAATCAGCCAAATGCGTAAAACCATTGCACGAAGATTGGCAGAAAGTAAATTTACAGCGCCTCACTTCTACTTGACCTTGGACATCGATATGGATCAAGCCATTGCTTCAAGAAAATCCTTGAATGCCATGGAAGGAGTGAAGGTTTCTTTCAATGACATGGTCATCAAAGCGGTTGCAATGTCCCTAAAAAAACATACTGCTGTGAATTCATCTTGGCTTGGTGATGTCATCCGAAGAAACAACCACGTTCATATCGGCGTTGCCGTAGCTGTAGAAGACGGATTATTGGTCCCGGTCATTCGCTTTGCGGATGGAAAAGGACTCATGCAAATTTCAAAAGAAGTAAAAGATTTGGCAGGAAAAGCGAAGGATAAAAAGCTTCAACCCTCCGATTGGGAAGGCAATACCTTTACGATTTCAAATTTAGGAATGTTCGGGATTGAATCCTTTACAGCCATTGTCAATCCACCCGATAGTTGTATTTTAGCGGTCGGGGGTATTAAAGAAATTCCGGTAGTAAAAAATGGGGCAATTGTACCAGGAAATGTAATGAAGGTTACCTTGTCTTGCGACCACAGGGTCGTAGATGGCGCAACAGGATCTGCATTTTTACAAACCTTTAAGAACTACATGGAAAATCCAGTTTCGATGCTCCTCTGAGTAACCGAAAACTGACATGCTGATGCTTAGATCCTACCTTCTTGCCTTCCTAAGTTTTGCACTTTGTTTCAGTGCTTGGACACAAGCAACCATACGCGTTACTGTACTTTCTGTACAAACGGGCATTTACCAAGATTGCGATGGTTTTTTCTCAGGAAATTCAGACTATGTTTGGGAATTCACAGGAACCGACAATTCCGTAGGTTATTCCAACAACAACCCCGCTTTGTTTGGGATTTTCGGATTTAACTACGCCTACAAAAACAACGACAACGGTCCTTATACCATGACATCGCCCGGAGGTACTTTTTCGCCCAACAGCGGATTGTTTTTTGACAGGGATTATTTATGTCCGACCAACGTACCCACCCAAATCAATCTTTCTTGGGAAGCTTACGAAAATGACGACGTTGGAAATTATGACATTCTTGGATTAAACGACGGACAAACGAACGCTCAAAATGTCGTGATGCTTGTTCCCGCAGCAGCTGGCTCTTTGACATACACGTTCACAGCCAATTCAGTAGACCCAGGTTGCCCACAAACCTACACCATCCAACTGCGGGTTGACCGCATTCCAATCGTGGTAAGCTTTTTACAAGACAACATTTGCAGTGCAAACCCACTTGCGTTGAATACCACCTATACCTTCGGTTGGTGTCCTGCTACCCTTGAACCCAATGAACCTACCGCCAACGACATCCAAAATGCCGGTTCTAACTGGGCGAAATTTGTAGCGCCCGCTTCAGGGTCTGTAAATATTTCTTCAGATTTAGCGGGTACACAAATCGGTACCTACTTCCAAATTTACCATGCAGCGGATGGTGGAAACTGTACCGACGGTATCCATGCCGTAACAGGGGCATTGGTAAAAAATGAATTTGAATACCTTTCCAACATTGATTTTTCCGATGGCATAGATTTTTTAAACATCGATCCCGAAGCAGAAATCACTTTTGACGCCTGCAATCCCATTCCTTTGATCTCTTACCAAAAACTCATTCCAGGACAAACCTACTACATTCAAATTTGTGCTGACAACCCGAACAGCAATGGGTATTTTCAGCTTCGCATAAATGGCTTAGGCGGTGGACCACCCGATTTAATAGACATTCCTTGCCTATCCAACACAGTATCGTACAATACCACACAAATTTCTTCGGCACAAAACAGCGGAGCCACCTCGGTGCTTAATTTTGGCTGTGCCTTTGACAGTGGCAATGGTGCAGGAGAAACAGGTCAAGCCCACAACTCATCAAACCCAAATGAATACCATGCCTACGACTATCCCCACATTGGCCTAGGAAATGCGGCTATGAATGAAAGTGTTTGGTTAAATTTCATTGCGCCCAACCAAGGAAGAATCAAGTTCGAAACCGATTACCAAAGCATTCTCTATGGCGAAAGCGCTGCGCTATTTGGATACGACACTTCCTTTTCCCCTGGGGTTCCATTGGATTATTTATGCAGCAACTTGAAATTCATCAATTCTGATGAGGGCGGACCCAATGGGTTGTTGGGCGGTGACCCCAGCGCTTTGGTACACGCACCTTGCTTAGAACCTGGCTATAAATACTTTGGAATGGTAGATCCTTCGGATGCGATTACGCCTTTGAGCTCCCAATCCATTAAAACTTGGGTCTTTGATCCCAGCGTGGTGGACCCTACGCTAAACCCGCCTGGAAATGACATTCTTTGCCTTACCATGCAGAACCCGCTGTATCAAGTCCCTGTAATCCCCATTGGGGCAAATCCCACCTTTCAATCCGTTGCGGGAACCAATGTTTTGGCTTGCCAAGAATACCTGGCCGGAGAACCCAACATTGACCCAAATCCTGCGAACTGTGCAAATCAAACGGTATGGCATTACTTCGTAGCGCCTGGATCCGGCGCCGTGGAAATCAGCTTGCGGGCCTACATTGGGATGAACTTACTTCGCTTTAACATTTTTGAATTGTTGAACGGAACTTCTTGTTACGGAGGTTTGGCGCCTGCAACCTTTACCACCAATGGAACCCGTTTCGACCCCGTCATCACCCCCATTGTTTCAGGCTCTGCAACCTTTACTGGACAACAGGTTTCTTTGTGCTGTTTGGATTCAGGAAAAGTGTATGCCATTCAATTGGATGGTGGCTCACCTGGAGATGAAGGACAGTACATCATCGAATACATCCAAGAATTGGAGAGCGATGCCGGTGATGTTGCCGTAAACGTTTCCAATGGAGTTTATGCAGATGTTTTGGTAGGCGACACAGCCCTGATTTGCTACGGAAACACCTTTCAACCTTCGATTTTATTGGATGGAATTGGGAATTCAACGGCAAACCTTCCCTCTTGTTTAAGTCCAGGTTACGTGGTGCACTCCTACCCTCTCGCGCCCGATCCGGTATACAATTCAGGCTTTACATTCATCGACTCTTTGCAAACCCCTGGAGCTTCTTTCATCCATGTAAGTGATGGCTCTGGAACCTTTGGAAATCCAGTGTATAATACGGTGTATTATTTGTCGCCAGCGGGTGATGTTCCCAACAATTGGGGGGCTTTTGACTGCCAAACCTCAACCGTGGAAAATGGAGTTCCCATCGTGTACCTTCAGCCACTTGCAGCGAATTCAACCTACAACAATCAAAACTGCACCTTGATTTTCTCACTTTCGGGAGGCGTTTCGGGTTATTTGAATCAACCGTACCCCTTCAACATTGTGAACCCACTTGGCAACACCGTTTTTTCAGGCACGGTAAATCCAGGTCAAAATTTCAGCTATACCGCAGCCATTCCAGGGTATTACACCGTTAACATTACCGACAGTCCATGTCCAATTACCTTAACCTTCGACGCTACAGGTTGTAACAACCCATGTACACCTACGCAAACGAATGTTTCCCTCATGATTTGCCAAGGGGACAGCGTTATGTTAGGAGGGCAGATGCAATCTACACCAGGCGTGTATTTAGATTCTTTGACCTCGACCATGGGGTGTGATTCGATTCAATTTACCACCTTGGGATTCCATTCAAACCCAAGTTATGGATTTCAGCAGTTTACGTTGTGCGAGGGAGAAACGGTGACCTCAAATGGAATTTCGTTCAGTGCGAATGGACAATACATCGATACAATTTCCAGTGTGCATGGATGTGACAGCATTGTTACAACCAGTGTTTTTGTGGTATTGCCGATTGTGGTCAACCAAGAAGTTCATTTGTGCGAAGGGAATTCATATACTTTTAACGGAAATACCTACACCAATGAAGGCGTGTACTTTGACACCACAACCACGGTAAACGGGTGTGATTCCATCAATGTATTGAGTTTGTTTTTGAATGGTGCGTATGAAACCCAGTTGTTCGACACTGCATGCATTGGAAGTTCTTATCTTTTTGGGATTGACACCCTTTTCGCCAGCGGAAGCTACAGTTACCCGATGGTAGCGGACAATGGATGTGATTCAACGATTCTATTGGACTTGTACTTCTTGGATTGCAGCCTCTTGACCATTTACGCGCCCAATTCCTTTACGCCGGACAACGATGGAACCAACGATTTGTGGTACCCCGTTATTCAAAACTTGAAAGCTTATACCTGCTATATTTTCAACCGATGGGGTCAACGCATCTTTACAACATCGGGTGCACCTTGGGACGGAATGTATGAAGGGAACGAATGTCCAATGGGCGTCTATACTTTTGTCTTGGACTGGACCGACAACGAGTCCAAAACACACCGCATCACGGGGCACATCACCTTGATTCGATAGGCATACACGAGTACTTGTATACCCAACGTAGCCTTTCCAACCCTATTTAATACGCTAAAATTACGGGAGTTCTCCTATTCACCCTAAATTCTTATGGTCTCGCGAATGATTTCCATTAGTTTCACTTTGTTTTGAAAGGCAAGAAGAAAGGTAAAAACAGTTAGCCATCCGACGGTTGATTTCAGAACGAAAAAGAATTCGTGATAATTAATTAAGTAAACAATGAGCGAAAAGCTACCGATGGTGATGATCCAATCTTTCAGCGAAAACAATGGCAAAATCGCTGAGCTAATTATAGAAAGTGAACATGAATTTCCCAGTCCACCTTTTGTTGGACAAGAAAACAAGACGATCAGGGGAGAACGGGTATTAAATTCGAAAAGGTTTAAGGGCACGTTAAAGGTAGCGCCTGACCACATTCAATTAGACAATTGCGCCAAGTTACACCCACCAGCATCTAACGAGGGTAATAGGGTTGAACAAGATTTTATTTTGACGATCACCTTAAGGAATGGGGATTGGTTTATGCATTATTTGGACAAAACCACACGCGAGGTAAAAGAGCTTCCTTTTCATGGCTTTATGTACAACGATTAAAGAGGCATCGCCAAGGAATGACCGTAATGAACATAGGTAATAAACATCCACAATAGATCCAGTTTTGTTAAATGGGTTAGTAAGAGAAAATTAAAAGAATGTCGTATTAAATAACCAATTGTAATTCGACTTAGCACAAAAGAAATAAAAAATGGAGACCATACACCCAATTAAAATATGGTTCGTAAAGCAAAAATTGTTAATTTTAAAGAAAAAATTAAATTTAGAAAAATGAAAAATAAATTATTCATCTTAGCAATATGTTGCTTATTTCTTGCTAATTATTCAAATGCTCAGCTAAAATTTCAGAATTCGCAAGACCATCCAATTCATGTTGCTATTGCTTATTATGAAAATGACGAATCATTTACTGGTTGGTTTTCAAGAGGCTGGTATGAATTAGAACCAGGTGAAACCAAAGTTCTAATTGGTGGAGACCTGGAATATAGCACTTATTTCTTTTATGCCGTTGATACCGAAGGAGCGGAATGGAAAGGCGGTGGTAAGTATTCATTTATAATAGATCCTGTTAATGCATTCGAAATTAAAAATGCGGATAAAGGTTATCAACTTAAAGATAATCGTACGGTCAAGGATTTTAGAAAAATAAGTACACAAGGTGAAAAAACTCACACCTTGCGTTTAGGTGAGTCCGAAGAGGAATAAGATTACCAGCCAATAACAAACGTCGTGTTATATTTTGGCATTTATACATGGCATTTCCAAAATTTGTCCTTTCGGGGAGTAATTTTATTATGATTTCTAAAGTCAAAAACATTTAGTCTTCAATAATAATTAGGTAATTATTGTTTCAAAACCCAAAAAAAAACAATTCTTAAACCTTTTTGAATCCACATACCGAAAAATTCCAAAATACATATCGAAAAAAAATACCAATATTTGGTACATTGCCTAAAATTAGTAGTTATGAGTAAAAACACATCGGTTACCTTGGGTAGTTATTTTGATCAATTTATTCAAAGTATTTTAAAAGAAGGGCGGTACAAAAATGCAAGTGAGGCAGTTCGTGCTGGATTAAGACTACTTGAAGAAGAGGAACGGAAAATTATTGCTTTGCGTCAAGCTATTGACGAAGGAATTAATAGTGGTTTAGCCGAAGATTTTGACCCTGACGAGCACTTAAAAATATTGAAAGGAAGCAGGAAATAAATGGCAAAGTTTAAGTTAACGAACAATGCCGTAAAGGACCTATCCGATATATGGTATTACACTGTTGAGGCATGGTCCGAAACTCATGCAGATAAATATTATAAACTCTTGCTTAATGCGTGCTCTTCAATCGCTAAAAAACCTCAAATAGGAAAAGTTTATGAAGAAATTTACCCGGAATTGAAAGGTAAAAGAACTTCAAAGCACATCATTTTCTATCGGGTAATGGACGATCAATCGATTGAAATCGCCAGAATCCTACACGAACGAATGGATTTGAAGAATAAATTGAAATAAGAAACCCCACCCGACAAAGTGTTTTTAAAAGTTCTTGAGGCATCGCCAGTATCAATAAAATAACATCAACTTGACCTTAGTTAAATGAATCAACCCTATTGAATTTTTCAATTTGGTATTTAAACCTATGACAGGAAAGCACTCCTTATGCTCAAGTTTCAACAGTAATCAAAAAAGCGATCGAAAGGCATCATCGCTATTGCGAAGGATTTACAGCCCAAAACTTGGTCATCGGAGGGAAATCGCATGTTAAGGAACATGCCGAATGATTTTACAGATGTTATACGCCAAGACATGTACAATAAGCCAATCAATAACCGGCAAGTTTATGTGGCGATACGGAATATTGCATATCAGCGACTATTTCACATTGAAAAACTGGTTGTCTTGAATAATTTGGAAAGTAAAATGCATTGCTTTTAACAGGAATACAAACCGTCTAATGCAAATGGCGATTGCGAACAACTTAAACTAAACCGATTAAGTACAACCGCTATTTTTACTCGGTTTCCAAGAAAACATGATAGACGGGGAGAATTGTTGAATAAAAAACGCTCCAAAAGAGCGTTTTATTATTTAAAATTTCTATCAAAATTTCGCTACACGCGATGTTTTTCTCCCAACATTGTTTTCAACACGTACAAGATAGACGCCATTCGGAACATTCATTGGAATTTGGACTTCCTTTTCCTTTGTTAATTCATGTTGATAAACCAACTTTCCTGTTAGATCTGTAATCGTAATGCTTCCCGTGAAAAGATCATAGAACGAAATCTTCATTGAACTAATTACAGGATTAGGTGATATGCTAAATGATTGGTCAGTTAATTCATCTATGCCCATAAAGTCAACAGTAATACAATTCGAGGTGTCAGAACATGCGTTGGCATCGGTGCTAATTACAGCGTATACACCGTTCTGGCTTAATAGTAGAGACGAACCATTTGCGCCAGGAAGATTGGAACCTGTAGTACAATTAATCCATTGATATGCAGTTAAGTTACCGTTGCTAGAAACCAATTGTTGGCCATTGCTTGCACTAACGGAAATGATATTATTTACTTGGTTAACCGTCAATACCATTACAATAATGCTGTCACAACCCTGGGCATTCAATAGCGTATCGGAATAAGTGCCTGCTTGGGTAAGGTAGTTTCCATTAAACAAGACCTGTTCCCCTTGGCAAATGGATTGGTTTTGGTTGATTGTTTCTCCTGAGCAACTAATGTTAATAAAATCAGTGTATTCATTATTTGAGCCATTTATTTGAGCCTGAATGGTTGTGTATCCAACGTTTCCATTAGAAAAAGTTGAAGGGTTTGTGTTAGAAGAAACCACATTAGCTGGTGTATTAAATGACCAATTCACCATGTTCGCATTCAGCGCTTGAGCTTGCATCGTGGCGTTACTACAAGTTACATAACTTATGTGAATTTCTGGTTGAACTTGTAGATTGAACGTATCTATTCCCATCAATAAGGAGTCCCCAGATACAAAATACACATCTTGGGAAATTCCAGTTGCTCCTGTTCCACCTGAACCACCGGTTCCACCTGAACCACCTGAACCACCTGAACCACCTGAACCTACATCACAACCACCGCCACCTCCAGCGCCTCCTTGGCCACCTTGCCCTCCTTGGCCACCTTGTCCTCCTTGTCCTCCTTGCCCACCTTGACCGGAAACAATCCAACAATCATTTATTATACCGTTGACTCCGTTGTTCACCAAAAATACAGCAAAAGAAGAACCTCCTCCATACCCTCCTTGACCCCCGAATCCTCCTTCACCGCCACCGCCGCCACCGCCGCCATCTGCACCAGAACCATCATCACATAAGCCCCCCGCCTCTGATCCACCACCACCACCCCCACCACCACCAGTACCGCATTGACCTGTGCTTCCTGTTCCCGCTTGAAGCCCTGGTTGCCAAAAGGACCCAACCGCAGAACCCACAGGCCCATTACTTCCAACCGTACCCATTAAACCCGATGAACCTGCTGAACCATTCGTTCCGTTGGAAGAACCAGGATGACTGCAATTAAAAGTACAAAAACTACCACCGCCAGATCCGGGGTTACCTCCTACACATCCTCCTGGTTGACCGGCAGTTCCATTGTTATTACCCGAAAAACCCCCTTGACCACCGTTTCCTCCA
Source organism: Chryseobacterium gleum (assembly GCA_945882095.1). GTDB lineage: Bacteria > Bacteroidota > Bacteroidia > Flavobacteriales_D > Crocinitomicaceae > UBA952. The sequence continues at coordinate 34,173 of CAMCWF010000013.1, read as the reverse complement.
TTACACCCACAAGAAGAGATGCCTCCAAGAGCAACAGAGGAATTGTTATTGAAATTTTGATTGTCTCCATCACCATTTACACCATTCTGACCATTTCCACCAGGTGCACCTTGTTGACCCGTGGCTCCATTAAACCCGGCACTTGCATTGCCTGAAAAAACTTGACAACGAATAATTTTGTAATTCGAACAACTATCCAAATGTATTCCATAAGTACTTACTCCAAAGGGAGCATTTGCACTTGTCAAAGGAGCGTTATCCGTTTGAATGGTAAGGTCTTGAAAACGAAATCCTGAGTTGCCAACCAACTCAATTGCTGAAATTCTAGGAGAATTAGCTGATCCTATCGGATTAACATTTGATCTTAAGATGGTTGTTGCACCGGCTAAACTTGTTTTTGTCCAAGATAAACTGTCAATAAATCCACCTTCAACAGTTATGTTTTGACCATTCAAACTAAGAGAAGAATTGATTATGTATGTTCCTGTTGAAATACGTAAATGACTATTGCTTGGGGCTGTACTAAAAGCTGTAGCAATATCCATTGGATCATTCATACTACCAATTCCTGTAGGTGATCCTGAAGGCGTAACGTATAAGACATCGCATTGGCCAAAACCAATTAGCGCGAACAAAATTGCAAACAAAATTGTAAAAGAAGTTTTCATTTTTTTTTTAGATAAATATATGGTTATAAATTTCATCCACCCAACATGATAAATTGACTTATTGTAAAAATAATTTGAAATAAACATTCGCTTTAATTTTGATTCAAATCACTTAAAAATATTTAACGGCAACTAAATAAGTTCTCTAATTCACGATCAAACAAAAAATCATCTAATTTGTAAAAAGTAAGCAATTGAACTAAAATATTAGGACAATTACAAGTCGGGAAAATCTGAATCCAATACTGAATTCAAATAGCAGAAAATTTGCCCAAGCGCACTTCGCTAAAACCTATGTATCAATAAAATAACATCAACTTGACCTTAGCTAAATGAAAAATGAGTTACTTTCACGCCCATAAAGCCACATCGTTTCCATTCAAGTGAAATGATGTAAAAGCATTTTTAAGGCCGTAAAATGATGAACAGCAACCATTACAACCACTGAGGATGATGCAAAAGGTAAAAATTTCGGTACTAATGGCTGTCTACAATACCGATTTTTATTACATCAAAAGAGCCATTGATTCCGTTCTACGACAGGATTTTCAAGATTTCGAACTTCTGATTATGGATGATGGTAGCACTGACAACGACCGTACGTCTTTGTTACAATACGTCGAGAAACACGAAGATAAAATAACCTATATCCGTCAACGTAACCAAGGGCAATCCGCAGCCATCAATCGGGGTGTATTGATCAGTTCAGGAACCTTCATCACCATCCTTGATGGCGACGACGAATATAAACCACATCATTTAAGCGCTTGTCTAAAGGAAGTGCAAAACGTAGATCTTATTTGTTCTACCACTGAAACCGTTGTGGATACCGACGACGATTATTATGTCCCCGATAAGGATGACCTCACAAAACTCATCCACCTGGATGAAACCGTCCTCTTTGGGACACTGTTCGGTCGTAAAAAAGTATTTTCAAGCCTGTCTTTCAAAAGTGGCTTCGCTGCAGATGCTGATTTCTATGAAAGAGCAAATACGCTGTTTAATGTAAAAAAAGTAGACCTCAGAACGTATGTCTACCACCGGAACATTCCAAACAGCATTTGCGCGACGATGAAAAAAGAGAAAATGACCCATTCTTAATTTATGGCTTTCGAAGTTCACCGCTTTCTTCCAAACACCGACGTTGTCATGGCCTGCCACATAACGGGCATTTACGATGTCAATCGCAATACAACGCTGGGCGATGATCAGTATGATTTGGTGCGCGATTGGGCGGAATCCGTATCGAAACAAGGTTTACAAGGGGTGATTTTTCACAACAACTTCAGTGTAGAAACCTGTGAACAATTCAAAAGCGAATACATTTCATTCTTTAAAATAGCCTACAATCGCCAATTCAACCCGAATGTCTTCCGCTATTTTGTGTACAATGATTTTCTACAACAGCACATCCAGTTCTTCAATCACATTTTCGTGACCGACATCACCGATGTTACGGTGGTTACCAATCCCTTTGTTGATCCCTTTTTTATTGAAAACCCAAACGCAATATTTTGTGGAGACGAGCCCAAAACACTCAATGATGATTGGATGATGGCTCATTCTGCCAACCTCCGTAAAAACATTGTCGATTTTGCCGAATACGAGGATACGTTTGCAAATGAAACCCTTTTAAACTGTGGAATCATAGGGGCTAAAGCTCAGATTTTCTTTGATTTCATTCAAAAATTATGTGCCATTCACGCAAATGCTAACAGCGACAACAAAACGGCTTTTACGGGTGATATGGGTGCGTTTAATTACTTGGCAAGAACCCAATTTAATAGCCAGTTAATTCATGGTGTACCTGTGAATACCGTTTTTAAAAGCTACGAAAAGGAACGCCAAGATTGTTGGTTTCGACACAAGTAGTTTTCGCAACTTCATTTCGGTCAAACAAGCCATTTGAAGCGAAGCACGAAGAAATTTAACATAGAACAGGAATAACGAAAACCAAAGATTTCTTCAACCTATACACTTGGCCCTGAATTTTCAATCATAGAATTTTAACCGCTTTAGATTTAATGGTTTTTTGTAACTTGCTACGCCTTTAAACATGCCTATGAAGAATCTACTACTCGCTTTAGCCCTATTTCCTACGCTTATTTTTTCCCAGGCCATCATTCAGGTGAAGGTACTCAGTGTGCAAACCCTATCCAATGTGGATTGCGATGGACTTTTTCTTGGGAACTCAGATTATGTATGGGAGTTTACCGGAACCGACAACACCATAGGATTAACCAATAACAACCCTGCGTTGTTTGGGATTTTCGGATTTAATTACGCCTATAAAAACAACGACAACGGTCCTTACACGATGACAGCGCCTGGAGGGACTTTTTCTCCGAGCAACGGGTTGTTTTTCGACCACAACTACCTCTGTGCGAACGATGTTCCTTCGAGCATCAACCTAAGTTGGGAAGCGTATGACAACGACGACGTTGGAAATTACGACGTATTGGGATTAAACGATGGTTCCACTGGCTCCCAAAATGTGACCATGCCTGTCCCTGCTGCGGTAGGAATATTAAACTATACTTTTCAAGCCAACAGCAACGATCCCGGATGTGCGCAAGTGTATGTAATCAACCTTCAGGTGGAAAGATTGCCATTGGTGGTCAACTACCTTCCGGATAACATTTGCAGTGCCACACAACTCGGATTAAATACAACCTACACTTTTGGTTTTTGTAATTCAACCTTGGAACCAAACGAACCCGCTGCTTCTGATGTACAAAACGCCGGTTCACAATGGGCAAAATTTGTTGCACCCGCATCTGGATGTGTTGAAATCACCAGCGATTTAGCAGGAACTGACATCGGAACGTATTTCCAAGTGTACCACGCCGCTGACGGACTGAATTGTACAGACGGTGTACATGTGGTAACAGGTGTTACCCTGAAAGATAAATTTGAATACCTCTCACACATTGAGTATGCGGACGGAATTGATTTACTTGGTGTCGATCCAGAGGCAGAAATCACCTTTGATGCCTGCGATCCCATTCCCTTTATCTCGTATGAAAAACTCATCCCAGGACAAACCTATTACATTCAATTCACTGCCGACGGACCGAATGAGCATGGGTATTTTCAACTTCGCGTGAATGGATTAGGAGGAAGTGCCCCAGACATCGAAGACATTCCTTGTTTATCCAATCCTGTCGCTGTTACCACTTCGGCTATTTCTTCTGCACAGAACAGCCCAGCCTCCATCAATTTAACTTTTGGATGTGCCTTAGACGGAGGAAACAATGCCGGAGAAACCGGACAGCAACACAGTTCCTCCAATCCAAATCAATACCATGCATACGACTATCCACATGTGGGCTTGGGAAATCCTTCAATGAATGAAAGTGTATGGTTAAACTTCATCGCCCCAAATTGCGGAAGGATTTATTTTGAATCTGATTACCAAAGCGCGTTGTACGGTGAAAGCGCCGCCCTCTTTGGTTTTGACAAGCAATTTGGTCCTGGTGTACCAAACGATTACCTGTGTTCGAACCTAACATTCATCCTCTCGGATGAGGGCGGAACCAATAGCTTTTTAGGTGGAGACCCAAGCGCCATTGTCAACGGAAGCTGCTTAGAACCGGGATACAAATACTATGGTATGGTCGATCCATCCGATGCCATTACTCCCCTTAGTTCACAAAACATCAATGCTTGGGTATTCGATCCCAGCGTTTCCAACCCAGCCATCAACCCTCCTGGAAACGACATTCTTTGCCTGACCATACAAGACACCTTGTACGAAGTACCTGTAATCCCCGCTGGTGGTAACCCAACCTTTCAAGCGGTAGCAGGATCGAATGTTTTGGCTTGTAGGGAATACCTTGCCGGCGAACCTGCCCTGAACGCCAATCCAGCCAACCGCGCTGACCAAACCGTATGGCATTACTTTGTCGGACCACCTTCTGGAGCTGTTGAACTTAGCATTCGCGCATACATCGGTATGACCTTGTTGCGCTTTAATGTGTTTGAATTGTTGAACGGAACCAATTGCTACGGTGGACTCGGTCCTGCAACCTACACCGTGAATGGTACGCGTTTCACCCCACCGATTACGCCGATTGTATCTGGGACAGCCAATTACAATGGTCACCAAGAAACCATATGCTGTCTTGACTCAGGAAAAATATATGCCATTCAAATTGATGGGGGTTCGCCGGGTGATGAAGGGCAATACATCATCGAATACATTAAAGAATTGACCAGTGATGCCGGAGACCTCTTTGCCAACAGCAGCAACGGAGGGTACGCAGACGTCAACAACGGGGACACCTTGTTTGTATGTTACGGTGACACCCTAATCCCAGGCATCTTGTTGGATGGAGCGGGCCAATCGACCGCATCTTTTCCCAATTGCATTGCACCTGGATACGTCATTCACACCTACAACAACGTTCCTGACCCTGTGATGAATTCCGGATTTACCTTTATTGATTCCATCCAAGGCACTGGTTCATTCACCAACAATGGCAACGGAAATGGTACCTTTGGAAACCCAAGTTTTAATTCGGTGTATTATCTTTCTCCGGCTGCTGACCAAGCGGCTTCTTGGGGAAGCTTTAACTGCCTGACATCAACCCTTGAGGATGGCATTCCACTCGTGTTTTTACAATCCTTGACCGCCAACTTTAGCTACAACAACAATACATGTACGGTTTCTTTTTCTGCGACCGGTGGAATGAATGGATATACCAACATGCCTTATGCCTACACCATCACCAATCCTTTGGGAGGCGTTGCGCAGGCAGGTACCTTAAATCCCAACCAAACACTAAACTACACAGGGGCCATTGCAGGCACCTACACCGTAACCCTCGGAGATGGCGCATGTTCACAAAACTACACCTTCGATGCATCTGGCTGCGCGAATCCTTGCTTACCTGTAACGGTAAACGCAACGCTCAATGCATGTGCGGGAACATCGGTGTTTTTGCAAGGTGCCAACCAAACCCAATCGGGAACTTACATAGACTCATTGTTGACCGCCTTGGGATGTGACAGTGTGGTCATCACCCAATTGAACTTCTTGCCCGGATTGCCGCTGACCACCCAAAGCATTTCCATCTGTCCCGGAGGAAGCTTTACCTACAATGGAAATGTGTATGCAAACCCAGGAATTTACTTCGACACCTTAAGCAGTGTAAATAACTGCGACAGCGTGGTCCTTACCAACTTGCAATTCTCCCCTACCCTCACCCATTTACAAGACCAAAACATTTGTGCGGGCAGCAGCTATACTTTTAATGGCACTTCTATCAGTACAGAAGGCATTTATACCGACACCTTAGTTGGCACAGGAGGATGTGATTCAGTCATTGTGTTGGCACTTTACATTAACCCACCTGCGGTTCATACCATCAATGCAAATGTATGCGAAGGTGAAAGCTATGCGTTCGGGGGGAATGCATATACGCAAAGCGGTATTTACCAAGATACCTTAACCGATGCAAATGGTTGTGATTCCATATCTGTTTTGGAACTGTCGGTAAATGCATGTGTTGGGAACTTTGAAGTTTCGAATATCCTCACGCCGAATGGCGACGGGCAAAACGATACTTGGAAAATAGACAATCCCAACCAAATCTCCGGATGTAAGGTTTTGATTTACAATCGTTGGGGACAGCCATTGTATGAAACCACGTCGTACCAAAATGAATGGGACGGGACTAAAAACAATGAACCCCTGCCCGATGGTGTGTATTTCTATTCCATTGAATGCGATGGAGAAAGCTATACCGGTGCGATTAACCTGTTAAGACTTAAAAAGTAAGACCATGAAAAAAACAATCCTCCTTTTGATGTTATTTTTTGGGTGTTTCACTTTCGCCCAACAGGTACCTCAAACGTATTTGTACACTTTCAATCCGTTTCTTGTCAACCCAGCAACTTCTGGGATGAACAATTGCCTTGAAATCAGCGTCGACCACCACAACCAATGGGTTAAAATTGAAGGTGCTCCCATCACGAATCACCTAACATTGTCAAGCAGACTCGGAAACAACTGGGGCGTGGGCGGACAATTCATGATGGATAAAATAGGAATGCTACAGCAAGTCTCGGCATTGGGAAATGTTTCCTACGGTTTTCTCTCTGGGGATCAGCGCTTACGCGTAGGGCTTTCTTTGGGGTATAACAACTACCGAGTGAATCCAAGCGCTGCGATTGCTTTCGACCTTTCTGACCCCATTGTCAACGGAGGAAACCAAAGCGCAGGAAACTTCAGCTCCGATTTTGGTCTTTATTACAAAAAAGGGAATCTTGAACTTTATGGAAGCGTAAAGCAATGGATGAAAACCTACGCAAATTTCGGAATACTTAATTCCCAAGGATATGCACAGCGCGCGCACTTTGTACTTGGAAGTGGCTACAATGTCACCCTAAACGACCAATGGAAACTTCGTCCCAATGTTTGGGTAAAAAACATCAAAAATGTCACCCAAGCAGATGTAAACGTGGATGCACAGTACCATGAATTTCTTCAGTTTGGCATTGGATTGCGCACGCAAGTAGGCTTGGTGGCTCGCGCAGGAATTACCTTAAAGGAAAAATTCTTTTTCGGTTATGCCTATGAAGCACCCTTGGCCAACATTTCTACCTACAGCACAGGTTCACACGAAATGATCTTGAAGATGACACTCTGCCGTACCACCAAATCTCCAAAGGTGAAAAAAATCACAAAGGATTCCATCGCGCAGGTCCCTCCAAAGGAAAACGCGAAAATCGACACCTTGTACATCACGAAAACGGAATACCGCATTGACACCGTATTTGTGGAACGTCCGCTTGAGGCTACACCGCCACAATTGGAAACAACAGAAGAAAACCAAGCGGTAGGTAACCTTTCCAAAACAATCCTTTTTGAGTTTGACAAATCGTTGGTGAAAAAGGAGAGTTTTGGAGAAATTGAAAACCTCGTAAACATGCTTCAAATGAATCCGAAATTGATGGTTTCTTTAGAAGGGCATACGGATGCCAAGGGTCCAGAAACCTACAATGCAAACCTATCTAAAAACCGAGTGAATGCGGTTAGAGACCTTTTGATTTTCAACGGAATAGCAGCCAACCGAATCTCAATAGGACATTTTGGGGAATCAAAACCGAAGGCAAGCAATGACACCGTAGATGGAAGAAAGGACAATCGCAGGGTGGATGTGGTGCTCATCAAAAAAGATTAAACTTAAATTCACATGCTTTTTATGAACGAACTTGGAAAACATGTTTAATTTAGGGCAATAAATAATTTTAACTATGAAAAAAATTTTACTTTCTATCGTTTTCGGACTTTCTGTAGTTTCTTTAAACGCACAAATCATCAATGGTGATTTCGAACAATTAGCTACTCCTGCCTTTCCAAACGTTGCTACCACAGCACCAGGATGGGGAACGGGATTGTACACCATGGAAACTGGAACGCCATACGCGGGAATGCAATCTGCAAAATTGGCTACGATTTACAACCCTAACGTATCGCAAATCATTGGTTTTCCTTCAGATACGATTCCTGGAATCATGCAACAAATTGTTTCGGGTCCAGTTGCAAACCCAGCTAACCTAACGGTTACCTTCGCAGAGAAACATGCATTGATCGCTGGCGATACAGCTGCGATCATTATTTTGGTTGCGGACACCATGGCTGCAGGTCAAATGGATGATGCAATTCTTTACCAAGCACAAGGCTTAATGACTGGATCAGGTGCATGGACCATGCAAACCTTGACCGTAATGGCAATTCCGGGTGCAGTAGGAACTCCAAACGCAATCATTATTCAAGCGATTTCTTCAGGAATGAATGCTAAACCAGGAAGCACATTGTGGTTAGATAATTTCACAATGACCACTTCAGGTGCTGGAATTAACGATTTAACAAATACAGTTAACGTATATCCAAATCCGGCAACAGACGTGTTGAACTTCCAAGTAAACGAAGAAGTAGCGAGCATTGAATTGTTTGGAATGGATGGTAAATTGGCAATGACTTCAACGCAAAATGCAATGAACATCAGCGCTTTGCCAAACGGAATTTACTACTATACTGTGAACACGGTTTCTGGAAAAATCTTGACAGGAAAAGTAAGCAAAATCTAAGTTTTTAAACCTACTACGAAAAGACCGCCGCAAGCGGTCTTTTTTTTTGGGGTTAACGTTCGATGGATGCAAAGAATACGGACAAAGGCACCTCATAATAACGCAAGACAGCATTAAGGGTGCTCAGGGAGAGGTTAACTTTTCCTGTCTCAATGCGCGCAATATGTATCCCAGTATCGTTGTAAAAATCTTCTTGTGTAACCTTTCGTTCTGTTCGAAGGGTTTTTAAACCATGGACCGTTTTATGAAGTAGCTCAATGTCTTTTAATTGCGGTTTACCCATTGAACAAAATGACGAATTCGCTATAAATTTTTTAATGACTTATATGTCATTTTCAATTATTTGAATATCTTTGTGACATATAAGTCATATTAGTAACCAATTTAAAACAAAAAAAAATGAAAAAATTATTACTGTTTAGCGCTTTTGTCGCCTTTACTGTTTTTATAACAGCACAATCGAAAATCCATAAAGTGGAAGATGGACAAATGCCAATGTTACATAGCAACAAGGTTAATGGCAATAAAAAACAAACTCTAAAAAACATCAGTTGCCAGGACACATTAAGATATGCAGAGGCCAAGGAAGACATATTGTCAGCAATTCCAACCTATTATTACATGGAATTATGGCGTGCTGACAATGAAGAAATTTCCATGGCATTTACAGCATCTTTTACCCATTCAATTCAAGGCATAGAAATCTTGGCAAGGCGAAATTCATCTTCTGTACCAACAAGTGTTGTAGTACAAGCAGCAATTTATTCAGCAAATCAATCCTTCGAACCAACTACGCTTATTGGCTCAGCTACAATTACAATTTCTAATTCTGCAAATTTTCAATATTACATTATTAATTTTCCAGCGCCGTTAATAGTAAACGGTAATTATTGTGTTGTTATAAAACCAATTACAACGAATAGTAGAATTGATTTATATATTAACGACATCGCAGTTAGTAGTCATGACGAGATGTTATGTAAATTTAAATCGGATTTCTACGCGTCCAGCAGCGGTAATTGGATTTCAATTCCAAGTTTCGTTGAGTTTGGACCTTCACCTGCGAATTTTGAACCCCTGGTTGCACCAATCGTAAGTTATCCTCTACAAACACAAATAACAGCCAATGAGCAAATTATTTGTAAAGGTGAAAACTTGGCATTAAATGCTCAAATTAATCCGAATGGTATCTATGGAAATAGATTTTACAATTGGTATTCTTTCTTGTCCCATTTTAATCCCGGTACAATTGACTCCACGCTGAATTGGCAAACACCTAATTCAACAATTTCGATTAATTCTTATGGTACTCAAACAAATGTTCAATATAACACTGTAGCTCAACATAATGTCACGCTGCTAAATAATTTTGGTTTATACGCAACATGCCTTGACCAAGACACCATTATCGTAACGATAAACCAACCCAATACATCTGCAGGAAACGACAGTACGATTTGTGCCGGTGAAAGTATCACATTAAATGCTTCTGGAGCAAATACTTACACATGGAATAACAATGTTCAAAATGGAATTTCATTTGTTCCTAACACAACAAATACATACATCGTAACGGGTCAAAGTGTTTATGGATGTTCGAAAAGTGATACTGTAATGGTTGTTGTAAATCCTTTGTCTACTTCCACAATTACTGAATCCCATTTAGATTCTGTGGTGATCAATGGAATTACCTATTATGAGTCGGGTACGTATCAACAAATACTAACCAATGCGAATGGTTGTGATAGCACGTTGACTATCAATTTAACGATGAGTCATACGGGTATCGATGAGCATAACACGAATAATCAAAACGTTCTTTATTACTTTGATTTAAACGGTAAAGTAATTACACCAAGAAAAAATACATTTATGTTTGCTGTTTACCAAGATGGAGAAATTAAACGAGTATTTGAATTGGAATAATAATTTTAAGTTGATTCAATTCCATAAAGGTCGGCTCTTAGGATCCGGCCTTTTTTTTTTGTCATAAATCCTTCCCAAAGGAATGGATGTTCCCATGGTTTTCCTCAATGCGGTCTTTGATGAACTGAATGGATTTGGCCAGCATGCATAAATCAGGGGTTGCGTTTTTACCCAACCATTCCCAACTGTCAGTTTCGTGGTCCACTGCACGTCCCAAATGGTACAACAAATCCATGTTATGCACCTTTAACCAATGCTGTGCCTTTTCCATACCCTCCGCTGCATTGATCATCGCCATTAAATGTGCGTAGCCATTTTCCATCAACCAATCGCGTGAGTGTTGTATTAAATAAATGGCATTCGTAGCATGAAACAAGCTTTCATAGCCGTTTTCCTTCAACCAAAGCTGAATGACCTTGTCGCCTTCAATGGCCTTGGCCCAAAGCAACACAACATTCGCAGAAAATTGTATGGGTTTCAACGCAACAGGCTGGGTTGATACCGGTGTATTTTTTTTCTTAAACCATCCCATCAGAAAAACCATAGTGCCACAAAAATCGCAGCGAAAACACAAATTAAATCGACCAACAACATCGTTGAAAGCGTATACCGCGTGTTCTGCACCTTAATCGATCCAAAATACACCGCAATCACATAGAAGGTAGTTTCCGCACTGCATTGGAAAATACAACTTAACCTACCCGTCAAGGAATCGGGTCCGTACACACGCATGGCATCCAACATAAACCCTCGCGATCCGCCGGAACTAAATGGCCTAAGCATCGCCACAGGCAAAGAATCCGTAATTTCTTTGGATACCCCAATGTTTGAAAACAGGAGGGAAATACCATCACTGACAATTTCAAACAAACCACTGTTCCGGAAAACTGAAATGGCGACCAACATCCCAAGGATGTAAGGAAAAATGGTAACCGCTGTCTGAATCCCGTTGCGGGCACCTGAGACAAAGGAATCAAAAACATTTGTATCGAGCGCCTTAAACTTTTTCTCTTTTACGAAAGCATACACCAGGGTAGCCAAGACAATCCCCAACAGCAATACCCCTGAAAAATTTCCTGTAAAACTGCTCTTCTGGATGAAATCCAACCCATTGATGTACCACAACAACCCCGACATTCCACCCAAGATGGTAAAAATCACTGCAACCAAAATTCCACTTAACAATTTTACCTTTTGACGAATCCCCACAATGATAAGCGCGGCAATCGTTCCAATAAACGAAGTGATGATACAAGGCAACATTACATCGGCAGGATTGGCGGCATGTTCTGAGGCTCGGTACCCAATGATTGAAGTGGGTATTAACGTAAGCCCAGCTGCATGCAAACAAAGAAACATAATCTGGGCATCACTGGCGCGGGTTTTTTCTGGATTGATTTCTTGCAAACTTTCCATCGCCTTCAGTCCAAAAGGTGTCGCTGCGGAATCCAAACCCAAGAAGTTGGCTGCAAAATTTAAGGTCATATAAGAAATCGAGGGATGGTCTTTTGGCACCGAAGGAAATATTTTCACAAAAAACGGACTTAACCAACGGGCTAAACCTTGAGAAGCCCCTGAATCTATGAGCAATTGCATCAATCCCGCAAAAAATGCCAAATAGGCGAGCAAGGGAAGGATGGTATCGATGACGCTGTTTTTCGCGGTAGGCAATAAGCCATCTGTTTTTTGTAACCCACTGAAAATCTTCACCGATTTCTCTCCCAACACATAGGTTGTATCGACATCGTCAAGGTTTTTATTAACGACAACCGTCCCTGCAACCTTTAGGGTATCTCGAAGGGATTTAGGCAATTGAAAAAGGTACTTTTCATTGAGCAATATAGCATCGTCTTTTTTCCCATTGATGACGTGGTCAATGGTGTACGAATCATTGAAGAACAAGCCTCCTAAGATAAAAACCAAAGAGGAAATAAAAATTATAAGCCAAAATCTACTCAGTACCATTGAACGAATATCGCGGATTTTTTTTGATTGAAAACGGAAAGAAAAAATTTCTTTTAACATAGGTTATAGAAAACCTCCAAATGCCTGACGTCTAAACAAAGGTGCTACTTTTGTGTTTTTAAAATTATGAAAATTGAATTTCATCCCGAAGCGACCCGAGGGTTTGCAGACCACGGTTGGCTAAAGGCAAAACATTCCTTTAGTTTCGCATCTTGGCAAAATAGAAACCGCATGCATTTTGGTGCGCTGAGGGTTTTCAACGACGACATCGTAGCGCCGGGAATGGGCTTTGGCAAACATCCCCACGACAACATGGAAATCATTACCATTCCTTTGCGTGGACAGCTCAAACACGAAGACAGTATGGGATTTTCCGAAGTCGTAAAGGCAGGAGAAGTACAAGTCATGAGTGCCGGTACAGGAATTTTCCACAGCGAGTTTAATGCCAGCAACAAGGAAGACATCAACCTGTTTCAAATTTGGATTTTTCCGAACGTACAAGAAGTAGCGCCGAGGTATGGTCAATTTACCTATGATGTTTCAGCCTCCCAAAACAACTTTCTTCAATTGGTTTCCCCTGATCCTGAAGATGAAGGGATGTGGATTCACCAAGACGCATGGATTCACCTCATCGAAATGGACGAAAATACCACACAAAAATACCACTTAAAAAACCCACGGAACGGAGTGTATTGCATGAACATCGAAGGACACAAAGCCATCGGAGAAAACCAATTTGGTTTCAGAGATGCTGCAGGGATTTGGGAAACAGACGCTTTCGAAATACACGCCTTTCAAAAAGGAAGGTTGCTTTTAATAGAAATACCCATGCAATTTTAATTATGAAAAATACATTGATCAACGCGCTTGAATGGCGCTATGCCACCAAAAAATTCAACACAGAAAAACGAATTTCAGAGGAGGATTTTCAAACGTTATTGGCATCCATTCGCCTTGCACCTACGGCATTCGGTCTACAACCTTTCAAGGTGTTCAATATCACCAGCGAAGCGGACAGAACAAGCCTAAAGGAAATCGCTTCTAACCAATCCCAGGTTTTGGACGCTTCCCACGTATTAATGCTATGCAGTTTCACTGAATTGAACGATGCATACTTGGACAATCATTTTGAATGGATGGCCGCCTCCAGAAAAGTGTCCATTGACAAATTGGAAGGATTCAAGAACCATGTTAAATCCTACATTGCAAGCTTAGACAAGGAACAATGCGCCAATTGGACCGCAAAACAAGTCTATTTGGTACTTGGACAATTACTCCAAACCTGTGCATTGATGGGCATTGATGCTACACCCATGGAAGGATTCAACGCTAAAATGGCGAATGAATACTTTAAACTTAGCGAGGAAAGTCTTCAAGCGGTCCTTCTTTGTCCGATTGGTTATCGCGATGAAAACGATCCCTACCTGTCGAATCCAAAATTCCGTAAACCATTGGAACAAATTTTCGAAAACCGCTAATTAACATTGTTTCGTGCAAAAGAAAGCTAAGAATTCCCACGTTTGAGGGGCGTTACATGGCATCATTTTCTTATATTTGAAGGCATGTTAAAGTTTTTGGTTTCTTTTGTTTTACTCATTTTCACCTCAGGTCACCTCATGGCTCAGGTGAAAATCAGTGCGGAAGATTCAGTCGAAATCGCTACAATCCAAAAACAATGGTCCGAGGAATCCTTTCAAACGGGAGCATTGCAACAACATCCGATTTCTAAAATCAATGACATTTACTACGTCTCTTTCTTGGGGAAAATCAACGAAAATTTCGACAAGGGAAGTTTGTTATCGAATCAATACATCGTTGGAAATCCCATTCAGTCGATTGTGAGTTTGAAAATTCCGGTGCAAAAACTAGGCGACCTTTACCAACTTCAAGGGGTACATTTTTTGGCTTTAGCATCTAAAATCAATCACCAATTGGACAAAGCCATTCACGACATCCATGCGGACAGCGTTCACATGGGCCTGGATTTGCCGCAAGGATATAAAGGGACAAATGTTTACATCGGCGTTACCGATTGGGGGTTCGATTATACCCACCCTGTTTTTTATGACAGCACCTTAACCCAAACGAGAATTGCAGCGGCGTGGGACCAATACAAAACATCAGGACCGCATCCGAACGGGTTTAATTATGGAACAGAATACAATGGCGCTGCCGCGTTGCTTGCAGCCGGAAGCGATACCTCAAACATTTACAACTACGCTACCCATGGGACTCATGTTGCAGGCATAGCGGGAGGTACGGGCGCAGGGTCTATTTACAGAGGCGTAGCCTACGATGCTCATTTTTTGTTTGTAACCTTCTTAGTCGACGAGGCCGCCGTTTTGGATGCTTGGGAGTGGATGTACCAAAAAGCACAGGCAGATGGAAAAAGGTTGGTAATCAACATGAGTTGGGGCTTGTACCATTTCGGAACCTTGGACGGAAACTCATTGTTAAGCCAAGCCATTACGGCCTATTCAAACCTAGGTGTAGTGTTCGTGAATTCAGCAGGAAACAATGGGAATGTGAATTTTCACCTTAAAAAAACCTTTGCCAATGACCTTCTTAAATCAAAAGTAGATTTCTATTCTTATGGCACCAATGCAAGCATGTGGGGACAGAGCATTCACGCGTGGGGGGAAGTAGGACATTCCTTTCAGGGTGGAATCATTGTGGCGAACTCAGGCAACACAACCCTTGTGGAAAGCCCTTTCTTCAATACAAGCAACACCAATGCCTACATCGACACCTTTTTGGTGACAGGCGCAGACACCATTTGGTATAACCTCTCAGCAAACGCTTCCCATCCTCTAAATGGTAAACCACAAATGCGATTAAGGGTTAAATGCCTGAACACCAGTCTTAAAATCATTTTAAAAGCAACCGCTGATTCTGGCACTGTACATTTTTGGAATGTCACAGAACTCTCGAATGACGTCGGAAACTGGGGAATGCCATTCTCCTATGCAGGTTCAGGAACTGTAGGTGGAGACGCAGACAATGGCATATCAGAACCCTCTTGCGCAGATGATGTCATCAGCGTTGCCGCTTATGCGCCTTCCTACACAACGCCCGGAGGATCCTCTGCCGGCGGTGGATTGGCAGGATTCTCAAGTCACGGCCCGAGGTACGATGGAACCATGAAGCCCGATATTTCGGCACCAGGCGTATCCATTTGCAGCGCCATGTCTTCCTTTACCGATGTCGCTTACACCAGCGTTTCTAACATCGTTTTTAATGGCACAACCTACCATTTCGCAAGACTTTCAGGAACCTCAATGTCGAGCCCTGTAGTTGCCGGTGTTTGTGCACTTATGCTCGAAGCAAACCCCTATTTAACCGCTTTTCAAGTGAAAGACATCCTACGTAACACCGCAAGGCTAGACAATTTTACAGGCAGCATTCCTGCGGCTGGAAGTCCGACCTGGGGAAAGGGAAAAGTAAACGCATACGCTTGCGTAAAAGAAGCGCTAAACTTGGTAGGAGACATTGAAGTGAACCTCCCGAAATCTTGGAACTTGTACCCGAATCCAGTGGCAGAAGAAATACATTTCACCCTATTGGAAGACCTTCCTGCCTCATGCAGAATTGTAAATTCAAAAGGTCAATTCTTTGATTTACCGATTTACGATGGAAAGGTAAGCTTGAAAAACATCCAAGCAGGAGAATACATTCTTCAAATTCAATTGAACGGTCATTTAGAACAAGAAACTTTCCTAAAAGTCAACTAATGGATTTTTCGATTCGGGAAATTGCCAAAGATGAGCTTCATAAAATCGCACAGCTTTCTCAAGAAATTTGGCCCGTTAGCTATAAAGAAATCATTACTGAAGCACAAATCTCCTACATGTTGCAATGGATGTATTCTGAGCGCACCTTACAAGAAAACCTTATTGATGGGCATCGTTTCTTTTTAGCCGAAACAACTGAAAAACCCCTGGGTTTCGTAGGATTTCAATGCGTTAACGGAGAACATAAATTCACAAAGCTTCATAAACTCTATGTATTGCCTAACCTGCACCACCAAGGAATCGGGAAAGCCTTAAGCAAATGCGTAATTGATGAATCAAAAAAGTGCGAGGCTCAGTACATTTTACTCCAAGTAAACAAAAAAAATCCAGCGATACATTTTTATAAAAAGCAAGCATTCTACATACACGAAGAAGCCATTTTTGACATCGGAAATGGATTCGTAATGGACGATTACCTAATGAAATTGGATTTGTAATACCCAAGACTTATGCTAAAAATTGACATGCACACTCATATTTTACCGAATTCAATGCCCAATTGGACAGAAAAGTTTGGATACGGTAAATTCATCCATTTGGAATCAAATCCAGACGGATCTGCGAACATGATGGAGGGAGGTGAATTTTTTCGCAGAATTGAAGACAATTGTTGGCATGAAAACCTACGCATACAAGAATATGAAGCGCACAACACACAAGTTCAAGTGGTTTGTACGGTGCCGGTCATGTTCTCCTATTGGGCAAAACCCCAAGATTGCGCTGAATTGTCTAGGTTTTTAAACGATCACATCGCATCATTGGTGGAACGTTTCCCTAAAAACTACATAGGATTGGGAACGGTTCCCATGCAAGACGCAACCGAAGCAATCAAAGAATTGGAGCGAATGAAAACGATGGGCTTGGTAGGCATCCAAATTGGCTCGAACATCAACGATGAAAACCTAAATGAAGAAAAGTTTTTTCCAATTTTTGAAGCGTGTGAAAAATTAGATTTAGCCGTAATGATTCACCCTTGGCAAATGATGGGATTTGACAGCATGAAAAAATACTGGCTTCCTTGGTTGGTGGGAATGCCCGCAGAAACATCAAGGGCTGCATGTTCAATGATTTTCGGTGGAATCCTTGAGAGATTGCCGAATTTAAGGGTTTGTTTCTCCCACGCAGGGGGATCTTTTTTACTGACCTTGGGAAGAATTGAACACGGTTTTAATTGCCGTCCAGACTTGGTGGCCATCGACAATCCTCTAAATCCACGAGAATACCTGGGCAAGTTTTGGGTTGATTCCATTACCCATGACCTCGATGTACTGAAACTCATTTTAAAATTACAAGGTTCTAAACGCGTGTGTTTGGGTTCCGATTACCCTTTCCCTTTGGGTGACCTTGAAATTGGAAAGTTCATCGAAGAGAGTGACTTGTCTATGGAGGTAAAACAGGACATTTTTCAAAATGCCACTTTGGAATGGTTGAAGTTGGATGAAAAACAATTCAAATAGCGATACACTTTAAGGAATTCTTTACGATTTCCGCCTTGCGCTTCACTTCTGCCAAATCATCCCCGATGATGGTAACATGTCCCATTTTCCGAAAAGGTTTTGTTTGTTTTTTACCATAAAGATGGATATAAACGCCTTTCATTTCCAATACTTCCTTCATCCCTTGGTAGTGCGCTTCGCCCATGTGGTTGATTTCACCCAAAATATTTAGCATTGCGCCAGGCACCCTCAAATCGGTTGCGCCCAAGGGAAAATTCAAAACTGATCTTAGGTGTTGGGCAAACTGAGAAGTATAACAACATTCAATGGTATGGTGTCCAGAATTGTGGGGACGAGGAGCCATTTCATTGACGATTAAATCGCCATCCTTGGTAAGAAAAAATTCAATGGCTAAAATACCTACCATGTCTAAATTCAAAATGATCCTCTTTGCAATTTCCTCAGCTTTGGTTGCAATCTCCAACGATACATCAGCAGGTGAAAACTGAAATTCCACCAAATTTACTTTTGAATTGAACTCAGATTCCACCAAGGGAAAACAACGCATTTCACCCAAAGGGTTTCGCGCAACTATGACCGAAACTTCTTTAGTGAAGGGAATTAAATCTTCAACAATGCTTGGTGTATCAAAGGAATGTTCCCAATCTGTTTGGTTTTTTACAACCCTTACGCCTTTCCCGTCATAGCCTCCAACGCGCATTTTATGTACGAAAGGAAAAGTTGTATTTGTAGGAAGTTCCGATTTATCCTCGATGCAAATAAAATTTGCGGTTGGAATTCCATGGTCTACATAAAATTGTTTTTGTATCCCTTTGTCGCGGATGATTTTAAGCACCCGGGATTGCGGAAATACCTGCACCCCTTCTTTTTCAAGTTGTTCAAGTCCTTCAATGTTCACGTTTTCGATCTCTACGGTGAGTACCTTATGCCTTCTTCCAAAGTTCAGCACACTGTCATAATCGGTAATGGATCCAAGGGTGAATGTTTGCGCAAGTGTGGCACAAGGCGCTTCAGGATCACTGTCCATGCAATGAATGTCAACGGACAAATCAATGGCTTCCTGAATTAACATTCGCCCCAATTGTCCTGCACCTAAAACACCTAAAGAATACTTCACTGTAAATTTCTTTGGGCAAAGATAACCATTCATCGCTATTTCCGTTTGCAAACAATAATGCGCTTATTTCCTAAATTTGCAAGAAGTATGAATAAAACAGTTACGCTATACGACAAGTCCTTTGAGATTTACCTAGATGAGAAGCAAATCCACGAATCAGTGCAATCCATCGCCAACCAATTAAACGAGGATTACAGGGGACAACAAGTCCTTTTTATTTCGATTCTCAACGGTTCTTTTATGTTTACCAGTGACTTGATGAAATTGGTAGATGTAGAAATGGAAATCTCTTTTATGAAGGTGCGATCATATATTGGAACCGAGAGTTCGGGAAGGGTGGATGAATTGATTGGGTTAACGACGTCGGTTACCGGTAAAAATTTAGTAATTTTGGAAGATATTGTTGATACAGGAATTACCGTCGACAAAATAATCAAGCTTCTTCAAATACAGAATCCGAATTCCATTGAAGTATGTGCCATGCTGTTTAAAAAGGAAGCCTATCAAGGACAACAGCCACCCAAGTACTTTGGTTTCGAAATTCCCAATAAATTTGTTGTGGGTTACGGACTTGATTATGATGAAGCCGGAAGAAACCTACCTGAAATTTATCAGTTAATAGAAAAATAAGAACATGTTAAACATTGTACTCTTCGGTCCTCCTGGCGCAGGAAAAGGAACCCAATCGGAAAGGTTAATTTCTACATATGGATTAATTCATCTTTCAACGGGTGATATTTTTAGGTATCATTTGAAAAACAATACAGAACTTGGCATTCTGGCTAAATCGTATATGGATCAAGGGAAACTCGTTCCTGATGAAGTAACCATTGACATGCTGAAAAACGAGGTGATGAACCAAGAAAATCCAAAGGGATTTATTTTTGATGGTTTCCCAAGAACCATTCCCCAAGCCACGGCCCTGGATCATCTACTCGAGGAGATGCATACCGAAATCAGCATAATGCTCGCTTTGGATGTTGAAGAGGAGGAATTAAAAGTTCGACTTAAAAACCGTGCAATTGTGAGCGGCAGAGCTGACGACGCAGACCCCGAGGTAATCTCAAAACGCATTTCAGTATATAAAAACGAAACGGCTCCGGTGAAAGAATTCTATGCCGCTCAAAACAAATTTGTCTCCATTAACGGAATTGGGCAATTGGATGAAATTACCCAGCGGCTATACGATGCGATAGACCCAATTAAATAAACATGGCTTCAGATAACTTTGTAGATTACGTAAAAATTCACACCAAATCTGGAAATGGCGGAGCTGGCTCTACCCATTTTCGTCGGGAAAAATACATTCCCAAGGGAGGACCTGATGGTGGAGATGGCGGAAGAGGTGGACACGTAATCTTAAAAGGAAACAAACAACTTTGGACCTTACTTCATTTAAAATACCAAAAACACATTCGCGCTGACCATGGTGGACATGGGGCAGGTGCCTTAAAAACCGGTGCGCAAGGAACAGATGTGTATGTTGAGGTCCCACTGGGAACCATTGCAAAAGACGGCGAAACCGGTGAAGTAATGTTTGAAATCACTGAAGACGGAGAGGAACAAATCATTGAACGAGGGGGTCGCGGTGGATATGGAAATGACCATTTTAAATCTCCCACGAACCAAACACCTCGCTTCGCTCAACCCGGTGAAACAGGGATTGAAGGATGGAAAATCCTTGAACTGAAAATCTTAGCCGATGTTGGTTTGGTAGGCTTTCCAAATGCAGGAAAAAGCACCTTGCTTTCTGTACTCTCGGCCGCAAAACCTGAAATTGGTGCGTACCCCTTTACAACCCTTCGTCCCAACTTAGGTATCGTATCTTATCGAGATTACAGGTCATTTATCATGGCTGATATCCCAGGAATCATCGAAGGAGCACATGAAGGAAAAGGACTTGGATTGCGCTTTCTAAGACACATTGAACGGAATTCTTTGTTGCTTTTCATGATTCCTTCTGACAGTGATGATTTAAGAAAAGAATATGAAATCCTACTTGGAGAGCTGAAAAAATACAATCCCGAATTGCTTCAGAAACAACGCCTCCTTGCCATTACCAAAAGTGACATGCTCGACGAGGTGATGATTGACCAAATGAAAAAAGAACTTCCCTCCGACCTTCCTACCCTCTTCATTTCTTCCGTAGCTCAAAAAGGATTGAATGAATTGAAAGATTTGATCTGGAAATCTTTAAATGATTGATTTTCTCGAAAATATCGACGGAAAACTTCTCCTGTGGATCAATGGAATGCACAATGAGTGGTTGGATGTCTTCTTCTGGTACATTTCTAAAAAATACTTTCTGATTCCCGTATATGCGGTTACTTTGTATTTTCTAATTCGGGTATTAAAACCCAAAGGCGCATTATGGGCATTGCTTTTCATTGCACTGACCGTACTTTTCACCGATGTAATTTCAACACAAGTTTTCAAAGAAGGCGTAAAACGTTATCGACCTTCCCACAACCTTTTACTGGGGCCAAAATTACATTTTCACGAAGAATCGCCGGGCGTGTTTTACAGAGGGGGGCAATATGGATTTTTCTCTTCCCATGCTGCAAATTTCTTTGGTTTTGTTGCCTTTGTCTTTCCATTGCTTTATGCAAAACGGAAAGTGTGGGTATGGATGCTGGTTTTCATAGGAAGCTTGGTTTGTTACAGCAGAATGTATTTGGGCGTGCACTATCCGAGCGATGTCCTTGCAGGAATCCTTTTTGGAACGACTTCAGGCATCTTTTTCCATTGGCTATTCAAACGGCTAAAGTGGGTTAAAACCACTTGATTCACAACAAGAAATCCCTAATCCAACTTCAAATCAAGACCACCGGTTCGAATGTAAGGAATCGGAACTTTCGCCAAAGAATCTTCTAAAACCTTCAACGTTCCCCTCATGGTCCGAATTCGGTTTGCAAGTACAAGATACTCCGCTTCTGCAATGCTTTTGTTTTTGCGATGTGTCGCCGTTACCCCGGCCGTATTGTCATACAACATGTATTCAACCATTCCCAAACGCCCACTCAAACTTGGAACCGTTTCGAATTCATGGGAGGACAATATGTTATTCCCATAAAGCACCACAAAGCATGAATCCAACTGATCGTTTAGCTTTTGTATCGTTGTAAGCAAACGCATGTCTGTATTGGGATAATTTGTTACCGCCTCTTTTATGGAAGCTACGGTTTCTTTGAATGCAGATAGGAGCGTTCCTGCTCCATTTACCTTTCTGCTCAGTTCACCCACTTCTGTCCTAAACACTTTTAATTCTTCTGGATTTTTTGCGACCAAGGTTTGGTTGTTTAATGCCCTCACCTGAAAACGTTGACCGACAATCAAAGTATCAATGCTGTCGTTCTTTACTGCATAAACAGTCACTTCATAGGTTCCTGCTTTCACCAAATACCCGTTTTGATCGCC
Organism: Chryseobacterium gleum; assembly: GCA_945882095.1. GTDB lineage: Bacteria > Bacteroidota > Bacteroidia > Flavobacteriales_D > Crocinitomicaceae > UBA952. Next base: position 11,735 of record CAMCWF010000013.1, on the reverse strand, counting down.
TCCCACTTGTGTGGTTGAATTGCTGCGTAAGTTCCAAGTGGTTCTGGAAATACCCTTGCTTGGTGAAGAGGTAAACCTTCTAACTTCATTCCCTACACTGTCATTGATTACCCAAACCAATTTTCTTGCTTCCTCCCTCGCTTCGCGATACAATTCTTCCATGGTTGGATATTTCACTTCTTTTTTATCTTTTTCCAATGCCTTTTCTTTGTCTAATCTTATGTCTTTAAGGCTGGATGCATTGTTTTTAAGGTATAAGGTAAAAACGGCACCAAAACTTGGATTGGAAGAAGCCCAAAGGTTATGACCCTGAAAACCCGTTCCCTCCAATCCCAATGGATCGGCAGGAATGTAAAGCAAGGCATCCTTTACCTCAAACAAATGTGCCTTTTTTGCAAGGACCTCCTTGGTGAGATTTCGCAAGGGAGCATAATTGTCGAGTACCCAAAACCCCCGTCCAAAGGTAGCTGCTACCAAATCGCACGCTGTTTCTTGAATGTCTAAGTCCATGACCGCAATGGTCGGAAGACCACTGAACTTTATCCAATTGGTCCCTCCGTTTGTTGAAAAATAGGCGCCATACTCAGTACCTACAAACAGCAAATTCGGATCTTTAAAATCTTGTTTAAGGCAATACACAGAACCCCTCTCAGGTAAATCACCTGCAATGTTCACCCAAGTTTTTCCTTTGTCATTTGACTTGAGGAGGTAGGGTTTAAAATCCCCTTGTCGTTCCGCGAGAAAACAAGCAAAAACTACATTTTCATCAAAACGAGAAGCTGTTAACATATTTACCCTTGTGTTCGTCGGAACCCCTGGGAAGACAGCTGTTTTAGACCAATCATTTCCATCGTTATGGGAAACTTGCACCAACCCATCATCGGTTCCTGCATAAAGCAACCCTTTTTTCACAGGAGATTCATCCAAGGCAATGATGTTTCCATAAATGGTAGTGGAAGCGTTTTTCATCACCGCATCAATGCTCCAAACCTGGCCCATAACAGGCAATTTGTTTCGGTCTATTTGCTGGGTTAGGTCCGGAGAAATCACCGACCAATCGTCTCCTTTGTTGGTGGACTTAAAAACTTTATTGGCTGCGAAATAAAGCGTGGACGCATCATGTTTAGAAACCAAAAGGGGCGCATCCCAATTCCATCGGTAAGCAGCCTCGTCTTTCCCTGGCATGGGTTGGATGGGAACTTTTTCTCCGGATGCTTTGTCGTATCGAACCAACCAACCATGTTGTGCTTGTGCATATGCGATGTTTGGATTGCTCCAATCCGTAGCCGACTCAAAACCATCACCACCGTTCGTGATGAACCAATCAGCATTGAGGATGCCATGAACATTCAAAGTTGCCGAAGGTCCACCCATGGAATTATTGTCTTGCGTACCTCCATAAATGTTGTAGAAAGGCTTGGCATTGTCGGTGGTAACTTTGTAAAATTGTATGATCGGCAAATTGTCGTAATACCTCCATTCCGAAGCATGCGTATAGGTTTCATAGATACCGCCATCACAACCGGCCAGCCAATGGTCTGTATTGCTAGGGTCAATCCATAGGGTATGGTTATCCACATGTTTATGCGATTCTCCTGTCGCCTTGAAGGTAACCCCTGCATCTTCACTGTGGTGTAAATACGTATCCATTGAAAATACTTTTTTTCGATCCAAAGGATCACAGACCAACTCTTGGTAATAGTTGCCACTGGTAGAAAACTTTCCTTTCTTGGACCACGATGCACCTTTGTTTTGTGACAAGTAAACGCCGCCCTTATCGTACTTTGCTTCTACAATTGCATACACCCAATTAGGATCAGCAGGCGAAACAGCGATGCCAATTCGACCCATCTCTCCCTTTGGTAAACCGACTGCGATTTCATTCCAGGTTTCGCCACCGTCGGTAGATTTATACACACTGGATTCAGGTCCCCCGCCTACATACGTATACTCGTGTCTGCGACGTTGATGAGCGCTGGCATACAATACATTCGGATTTTCTGGATCCATTGCTATTTCAGAAATACCGGTTTCATCGGATACAAACAAAGTGCGCTTCCATGACTTTCCGCCATCCGTAGATTTATACACACCACGCTCACCTCCAGCGCTCCATAGCGGGCCATATGCTGCAACCCATAAAGTTTTCTCATCGGTAGGATGGATGAGAATATTTCCGATGTGTTCAGACTTTTTCAAGCCCATATTCACAAACGATTTTCCGCCATCAATGGATTTGTAGACACCATCGCCATAACCCACCGAACGTTGGTTGTTGTTTTCACCGCTACCCACCCAAACCGTACTTGGATTCGATGGAGCCAAAGCAACACACGCCAAGGAATAACTTCCGTAATTGTTAAAAATTGACTCAAAGGTAATTCCATGATTTTTTGTTAACCACAATCCACCACTGGCGGCAGCAACGTACCACATGTCTTTGTTTTTGGGATGAACGGCTATGTCAATTACCCTCCCCGAGGTCAAGGCAGGACCGACCATTCTAAAGGAAAGTGCATTGGTGGTTTCCTCGGTAAAAAGCGGGGAACTAGGAATGGTAGGTTTTACGGTTTTCTGTGCGAAAACAGACAAAGTAAGCAGTGAAAATACCAGGGTAATATTTTTCATAAAATGAGAGAAAAAAAAGGCCAATCTAACGAATGGCCTAAATTTAATTATTTAACTTTTAATCCGCGGACGTATCGGTCTCTGCGTTTAATTTTTTGAAGTTTCTTTTTGGCAACTTTTAAGTATGCGGCACGTGGACTACCTCGCAAAACATCTATTTTAAAGACTTTACCTCCGTAGTTGATTTTTGGTCCGCCAGCTTGGTTCCATTCTACATCAAAATAATACCGGCGTTGCGCTTCATTTTTTGAAGAAAACTTTAATACTTTTCCTTCTCCTGTTTCGAATCTCACATAGATTTCTCCTTTTGGACCATAGTCGTCAAAAATACAAGGCGTACCCGCCTGAATGATAATGGATTCTTTTTCGGAACTCGAGCTGTTGATCAAGGTACCGTTTGTAGTCGTCGTTTGGGATTCATTTTTCAATTCTTCATCCATCACAATGGTATGGGAAGTAAAAAATTGAACTTTCGACAATTTCTCAGCGGAATCCAATGCAAACTCATCTCGAATCTGGTTGTTGTAAGGCACTTGCGTTGCGCATGCAAACAACAATGTGGAAAGCGTAAAAATGATGATCAAATTTTTCATGCGAATATTTTAGACAAAAATAGCAAAAGGGACTCAAACTGTTGAACATTATGGTTAAAATTGTATTGTGGAAAATTGTAGAATTAAGGCTTTTCGGCTCTTTATGGGTATTTCAACCTTTTTGGTCGTAATGACGAGCTGCAATGACGACAAAAAGAAGGAGGTAGATTTTGAGTCCTTACGTCCCAAAGCGAAAACATCCACTGCGCCAAAGGTTCAAGGTTCAGATACAACTGAACGCTTTTTAAGCAGGCTCCAAGTGGACAGCATTCAATTGTTTTTTGAGGGTTTTGAACCGGACGAGACGCCTCACTTTTTGGATCGATTTTCCTTAACAAAGAACAAGAAAAATCCCGATGGAATCGATAGAAATGCAGACCGTTGGACTTTTAAAAAAGGTGACTTTGCTACCTCCTTTGGTCAATGGTTTTTCAAAGACAGCTTGGCAAAAAAGTCAGCCTTTTACAACTGGTTAGATCACTTTGGGAAAGATAAAAAGTCCGTTGCGCTCTATACCCGAATGAGGTTAAGCAATGAAAACCTCTTACTGCTAATCAACCAGAAATCAATTTTGAGCATTTCGTCCCCGACGCCAATCGAATACAAGAAATGGGAAGCATACCAACGACAAATGCACCCAAGGGATAGTATTATGCTAAAAATCATTCAAGCCAAAGGAAAAAAATGTGATTGGTATAAGAAATCAGGTACCTTCACCTTTGTAAAAATAGCCATATGAAAATAGTCAACAGGGGATACATTCGAATTACACCAACAGAAAAGTTTTGGGAATGGGCAAGAATCCAAGACGAAGAAATAGACGCGTCCATCGATTTTAATGAGCCCAATGTTTATTTAATTGAAGATGAATTTTGGGACGACGCTTTGGTTCTTGAGAAATACTTTAAAAAACTCTGCACTTTTGAATGCTATCAAGTCACGGAAGATGATGAAAAAATCATAACACCAGAAAGTATCGAGGAGTTTATGACTTATTTTCAAATTGAAATTGGAAGCACGGTGATTGATTGTTTAAAAACCCCCATTAACAAGGACTAAACCCTTGGTTTAATCAAGTTTGCATTCAGGTACCTCGCGTCGTGGGTTACCTCCTCTCCTATCCATTCAGGAAATTCAAAGATCTCATTTTCTTCGGTAAGTTCAATTTCAGCAAGCACCAGGCCTTCATTGGCACCCTTGAAAACATCTACTTCCCACGTAAATTTTCCCAGAGGAATTTCGTACCGGACTTTTTCAACAAAAGCACTGCACTGAAGCAGCAAGGCATCAGCATCTGACCTTGGAATTTCGTATTCAAACTCTTGACGTTTGAGGGCAGTCACACCCAACTTAATGGTAAGGAATGCAGAATTTCCATACATCCGAATTCTCAAAGATTTGTCAGGATCACTCCACACGTATCCCTGTAGAATTTCTACCCCATTTTGTAAAAGCCCCGAATTTAATTTGAACTTGTCTACAATAAATTTTCTTTCAATTTCCCACATTTTTCCTCAAATCAAAAATATTCAATAATTTTAAGCGTTGAAAGCAACAAATCTAACGTACCTTGCGTCAGAAACAAAGTTATTAAAACCCAAAAATACAGATATGATACGTTTCTTTTCTTTTGCCATCGGATTAACATTTTGCTCCATTTCTTTTGGTCAAAAAATTACTTCTACCAACGTAGGTAACCCAAAAATTTTATACAACGAAGGTGGTGTTGTAATCTCTTCCCAACTTGTAACTTGCAACGACGCATCACGTCACGAAATCATGAATTTCGAATTGCTTTCTGTTAAGAACAACAATGATGCACCCGTTGCCATCAAAATGAAAGAAGACATTTATTACGATGGTGCTTGTAGAACATGCGATAACTACGAGTACAATTTCACATTAAACCTAGATGCGAAAGAATTAAAATCAGGATCATGTGACCGTGACAGTCATCCTGCTTTGTCGATTTTCTCTTCCATGAACGATGGGTATTTAAAGGAAAAATTGACAGACACAAAATTACAAGTGGTTAGGTTAAACTAACCCGAATTCAAAATTGAGAAGACCGCCATTGAGCGGTCTTTTTTTTTACCTTTGGGCATGATTCAATTCAAGACCCGAACCCCTAGGTGGATCATTGTTCTCATTGACTTAGGAATTTCTATTGTATCGCTTGCATTGGCATATTTTATTCGATTTGATTTGAATACGAACGTACAAGCCATGCGAAACGAGTGGATCCAAAATTCAGGGTCCTTTGTTTTTTACATTCTGACCAAGTTTTTCGTATTCTATTTTTTTGGTATTCACAAAGGATTGGTTCGGTACACCTCTACCCAAGACCTTCAGCGCATTTTAAAAGCAACATCGACTTGCACCTTGCTTTTTGTAGTCGTCGGTATGTTTCGGGCATATGTTTTTCATACGACCTATTTGTTTCCCAGCTCCATTCTGGTCATGGAATTCATCATTTCGCTTTCCTTTGTATTGGGGAGTAGGTTCCTCATCAAATTGTTGTACCTAGAATCCATCAAAACAAACCAAGAACAGGAAAATGTACTGATTTTTGGTGCAGGAACCATGGGCCTCATCGCTAAAAAAACCATCGAGAACGATACGAGAAACCACCAAAAGGTCGTTGGTTTTTTAGAGGACAATCCGAAATTGATTGGAAACAGAATCGACGGGGTAGCGGTTTACAGTAATGCAAAAATCATTGAAACCCTCTCCGCTCGAAAAGTGAACCGCGTTATCATCGCAATCCGAAACCCCAATAAAGAATCCTTGCAAAAACTCATTGATACATGCCTAACCTACCAAGTGAAAGTGCAAAGGGTTCAAGACCCAATCACATGGGTCAATGGAGAATTGACCCCTCAAAAAATCACTAAAATTCCGATAGAAGATTTATTGGGAAGGGACAGCATCCGGTTGAATCAAGATTCTCTGCAAGTTTCTTTTGAAAATACAACGGTTTTTATTTCCGGGGCGGCAGGATCTATTGGTGCTGGTTTGGTACAAGAGATTCTGCAATACAACCCGCGTACTTTGGTGTTATTTGACCAAGCAGAATCACCCATGTATGAATTGCAACAAGCTTTAAAATTATTGGATTTCTCAACCGATGTTCGTTTCGTTATGGGTGACATCTGTGACCTCAATCATGTATCCAACACCTTCGCAAAGTACAAACCACAGATCGTCTTTCACGCGGCCGCCTACAAACATGTTCCGCTTATGGAAGCGAATCCAAAGGAAGCGATTCAAACGAATGTGATAGGAACCATGAACTTAGTGAACGCCTCCTTGAATGCAGAAGTCAAAAAGTTCATTCTCATTTCTACCGACAAAGCTGTAAATCCCACCAACATTATGGGAGCAAGTAAAAGACTTGCTGAGATGTACGCACAGTGGAAAAACACCTTGGGTAAAACCCATTTCATTACCACCCGTTTTGGAAATGTACTTGGATCCAATGGTTCCGTAATACCCCTTTTTCAAAAACAAATTGAACAAGGTGGACCCATTACATTAACGGACGAGAGGATTACACGCTACTTTATGACCATCCCCGAAGCATGCCAATTGGTACTGGATGCATCCTACATGGGGAAAGGGGGAGAGATTTTTGTTTTCGACATGGGAGCATCCGTGAAAATCCTCGACTTGGCTAAAAAAATGATCTTATTAAATGGCCTTGAATTGAACAAGGACATCGAAATTAAAATCACCGGCCTTCGCCCAGGGGAAAAATTGTACGAAGAGCTTTTGGCAGATACGGAACAAACCCAAGCAACACACCATCCGAAAATCCTTATTGCCAACACAAGGTTGATTGAACCCTCCTTTGAAATGGATATTACAGAACTGTTGCGCTGCCTGCAACATGAGGATGCAACGGATTTTGTCCGGGTAATGAAAAAAATAGTCCCTGAATTCATCAGCCAAAACTCAGAATTTGAAAAACTTGACCTATGATTCCTCCCTTTAAAATTCAAATTAGGTTTTCTGACATCGATATGCTTGGTCATGTAAACAATGTGATTTACCTAAGCTATTTTGAAATGGCACGGGTTCATTACTTTACAAAACTCATGGGAACCGATTGGGATTGGCAATCCAAAGGTGTGGTATTGGTGAAAAATGATGTGGAATACCTTAAACCCATCACCCTTTATGATCCTGCCGAAGCACACCTCTTCGTAAGCAACATCGGTAACAAAAGTTTTTCTTTGCGTTACGAGATCCGCGTTTTAGACCAAGTGCATACATTGGGTGGAAGTACCCTTGTTTGTTTCAATAATTTAACAAAGGAGACCATTGAAATACCTGAAGATTTTAAAATCCAACTTACTAAATTACACCAACATGGTTAAGTCAACCTATTCAATATTGCTATGTTTTTTGTGCTTTTTCACACTTCCGTACGCCCAAACCATGAGCCCCTGTGGAAACAAAAAGGTAATGGCCCAACCGAAAGTATATTTGAATTGCTTCGATAAAATTCAGTTCGACGAGGAGATAAACACCTATGTTTTGGCCAAAGACGGCTACAGTCCATTTACGGGAACTTGTCAAACTTGGAACCGTGGTGGATTTCTTATCGAACAAATTACTTGCAAAAACGGAAAGAGAGACGGTAGAGATACTTCCTATTATGCCTCAGGATGTATACAATCCGTACAAGATTATGTCATTGGAATCAAAAATGGTCCCCAATTGGTCTTTTTTGACAGCACGGGTCAGATTCAAAAGGAAGTTAACTACGCCATGGATAAATTGAATGGCGCTTCCAAGGAATTTAACCGAAGTGGAGACACGATCATGTTTAGCAATTATAAACTTGACATTCCCGATGGTTTGCAACGAACCTACTACCCAAGTGGAAAATGTTACAAAATCGTAGGATACAAGGATGGTTTGTTAAACGGTATACACAAAACGTTCAACCAAGAAGGTGGACCAGAAATCTTTCTTAATTACAAGGATGGAAAAAAACAAGGAAAATGTGTCTACTACCACCCAAATGGCAAAGAAGCATCCGTTTCTTTCTTCGAAGCTGGGTTGCGAAACGGGGTCTTTACAGATTTTAATGAATTAGGAACCTTGGTAATGAAAGGAGAATTTAAAAAAGACATTCGGATTGGCGAACACATTGAAAATGACGAAAAAGGAAAATTGATTCATCAAACCTTATTTGATAAAAAAGGGATCCGCCAGTATGAAATGAGAGTGGATGAATACGGAGAAAAACAGGTGATTTTTGACATCAATAAGGTAAAAACCACAAGCAATTCTTCCGAAGTGAAAGAAGATGATGACCCCACAAACATAAAGGGCGATAAAAAAGAAGAGAAGAAACGGAAGAAACGACGGAAGAAGGACAAGAAAAACAAGAACATCTAAAACACACATTCACATACCATGATAGATTTAAGAAGCGACACCGTAACCCAACCCACGCAATCCATGCGTGAAGCCATGATGCAAGCAAAAGTAGGCGACGATGTTTTTGGTGAAGACCCCTCTGTTAACCAATTAGAGAACTATGTTGCTGAACTTTTTGGCAAAGAAGCAGCCATGTTCTGTGCATCGGGTACACAAACCAACCAAATTGCCATTAAAGTACATACACAACCTGGCGCTGAGGTGATTTGTCACCGTGAAAGCCATATTTACAAGTATGAAGGAGGTGGAATCGCTGTAAACAGCGGCGCCTCCGTGCGATTGCTAACAGGCAACAGAGGAAGAATCTCTCATGCAGACATCCAAGAAAACGTAAACAATCCGAACGACATCCATTTGCCTCTCACCCAACTTGTTTCCATTGAGGATACAGCCAACAGAGGAGGCGGTGCCGTATATGAATATTCAGAAATCCTTGCCATTCGCTCTGTTTGCAATGAATTGGGAATCCCTCTACACCTGGATGGTGCACGCGTGTTTAATGCATTGCGCGTTAACCATATCTCTTGCCGTGAATACGGTCAGAATTTTGATAGCATTTCTATTTGTTTATCAAAAGGCTTAGGGGCTCCTGTAGGGTCTGTACTTATAGGATCGGAATCCTTTATTCACAAAGCGAGGAGGGTGAGAAAGGTCCTTGGCGGCGGTATGCGTCAAGCGGGAATGCTCGCTGCAGCAGGCTTGTTTGCCTTGGAAAACCATGTCGAACGCCTATCCACCGACCACGACCACGCCAAAATGATTGAAGCGGTTTTGCAAAACCTTTCATGGGTAGATTCCGTTCTCCCCGTTGAAACAAACATCGTTGTCGCAATCCTCAAGAAGGAATCTGAAAGGGATGAAATATTGGCGACCTTAAAAGAAAATGGGATATTGGCCATTGCCTTTGGTCCAGGAATGATTCGCTTTGTTACCCATCTTGACGTGCATACAGCTGACATCGAACAATGCTGTGAAATCCTTAAAGCCCTTCGAAACCATTGATGAAAAAATTACCATCCGTATGAAAAAGTCAACCTTACTCCTCTCCCTCCTATTGCTGTCATTCCAGTTTTTATCGCAAAAAGACCCTTGCCTTACGGATGACAAAAAATTAATCAAAGCCATGGAGCCTTTTAAGAATGAGCAGGATCCTGACAAAGCAGCCTTGTTGTTCAAAGTGCTGGTTGAAAAATACCCCGACAACGCAGAACTACCCTACCTTATGGCTAAAAAAGCATACGCACAATCAACGAAGTTATCCAAAGACCCAAAGAAAGCAAACAGTGCAAATCAATACCAAAAACAAGCATTCATCCTATTCACCTCCTCTTATAAAAAATGCAATTCTTTTCACGCCGACAACCTCTATTTCATCGCTTCAATCATGATTGGAAATGGCGACAGTGAAAATGCCATATCCTACCTGAAATCCTTTGTTGAATTTCCAGAGGATGACTTCACAAAGATTTCCAGCGACCATGATGAAAAAAAGAAAGCTGCAAAAACCTTCCTCGACAAATTAGAAGCTTCAAAAAAGTTTACCGACAACCCAGTCCCCTTCGAACCCATTTTAATCGACAATGTCAGCTCTGAATTGGATGAGTACTTTCCAATGATCTCTCCAGACAATGACCTGATGTTTTTTACCCGTAAGGTAAATCGGAAAAGCCTTGGTGACATTTCAGACAACATCATAGAAGAATTTACAGTTTCAGAACGACTGTCCGCACAGGAGAACAATTTCAACAGTGGAAGCCCGATGCTAAAACCCTTCAACGACGGAACTTTTTTCAATTATGGAACAGCCAGTCTCTCTGCTGACAACAAGGAAATGATCATTTGCGCTTGTAAAAAGGAAACCATTTACAGCCAAAATTACCTCAACTGCGATTTGTATACAACCACTTTTAAACGAACAGGAAAAGGCGGAAATGATTTCCAGTGGACTCCTTTGGTAAACATGGGAGAGGGCATCAATACAAAAGACGGTTGGGAAGCTCAACCCTCACTGTCTGCCGATGGAAAGCTATTGTTCTATGCAACCTTCCGCACGGGATCTCAAAACAATGACATCTATTTTTCCGAACGAAAAGACGATGGCACATGGACAGCAGGCAAACCTTTTACAGCAGTAAATACCCCGGGCAAAGACAAAAGTCCATTTTTCCACCAAGATGGAGAAACCCTTTATTTTGTCTCCGAAACCAGCGAAGCACGTCCCGGATTGGGTGGCTTAGACATTTTTTACATTCGCAAAACGGATAAAGGTTGGACAGAACCCGAAAACATTGGCTATCCCATAAATACCTCTGGCGATGAATTGGGTTTGTTTGTTTCGACCCAAGGAAAATTGGCTTATTACTCCAGTTACCAAAACGGGAACTGGAACATTTATGGATTTGAATTATTTGAAAAAGCCCAACCCAAAGAAGTAGTGATCATCAAAGGGGAACTGAAGGATGAAAAAGGACAAGCGGTTACCGATGCAAAGATTGAAATTGAAAATGGGATGAATGGCACGAAACAAACCATTCAAGTGAACAAAGAAGATGGAAAATATGCGGCGGTAGTGAAAGTGAAAAAGGAAGAGCCGCTTACGGTAACCCTAAAAAAGGAAGGTACAGCCTTTACATCCCAGGTACTTACCAAAGAAAACCTTTCGTCAAATTCCGTGAAGGTGAACATGAGCGTTGAAAAACTGAAACCGGGAAAATCTTACAACATCAATGACATTCTTTTCGGGACAGATTCCTATGTATTGGCGGAGAAGTCTAAACTCATCTTGTCAAGATTTGCGGATTATTTAAAAGAAAATGGGACCCTGAAGATTTCCATTCATGGACACACGGATGATTTAGGGGATGACAACCAGAACCTACTGCTTTCACAGAACAGGGCTAAAGCGGTAAAGGATTTCATTGTTTCAAACGGCATCGATGCGAAGCGAGTGAGTTCGGAAGGATTTGGAGAGAAAAAACCTAAGGTTCCCAACACGAACAATGAGAACAGGGCTAAAAACAGAAGGACAGAGTTTTTGCTAATCAGTGAATAAAAAAAGGGGCC
>CAMCWF010000012.1 GCA_945882095.1 Chryseobacterium gleum | reverse complement strand
GAATACCAAACGTCGCTAAAAATTCCTGCGAGGTCACAAGAAGGATCGGGAATTAAGTCTTCTGTTGCACCCAGCGTTGTCCCGTTGACAAGGTTGCAATTTGCGGAAGGCGTTAAAATCGTTGGGGATGCACAATTGTTGTTTACGGGTGCCACAAGGTTTCCTGCAGTCATCTTGTATCTAATTGTAGAACAAGTCATGTTTGTATAACATCCGGCTCCTAAATAATATTGTGTAAGGTGAATTTGTACGGTTCCCGTGTAGGTCGCTGTCCAAGAAATGTAAGATTGCGTCCCACAAAAATCGTCGTTGTAAGCCAACAATTGCTGGGCGTTGGACAACAAGGTAAGTTCTGAATCATAACTTACATTCGAACCATAGATGGCACAGGTTGAGAATTCATAAATGTTTCCGGCAACCACGTTAATCACGGCATATTCACCAGCATAATTACATGGATCTATGCTTGACCAACTTGTTAAAGGGGTTAGGTTTCCCAATGGGTATTGGTTAGCGCAAATACAACCTTGAGCATCAAGGTTTTGAACAGAGAAAATGGTGAGTAGAAGAAACAAGTAAAATTTTTTCATGTGGTCTTTTGGTTTTAGGTTATCAAAAATACAATATATATTTCATCCTCCAAGAACGCGTCTGTTTTGGGCATTTCTATTATCTTTGAAACCTATGGAGCAAAAAATTGCAATCGTGTGTGGAAGCACTTCGGGAATTGGTAAAGCGTGTGCTTTTCAATTGGCTGCTGATGGTTATAAAATCGTTTTAGTGGGTAGAAACCAAGTGAAATTAAAGGAGACTCACGAGACGCTCAAACATCAGTTTGGAGTACAACCTGCTTTTTTAATGGCTGATTTTTCATTTCCCGAACAAGTTAAAAACACCATCGAAGCATGGGTTGCGGAAGGGAATAAAGCAAGTGTATTGGTGAACAATACGGGTGGACCAAAATCCGGACCCATCGTTGCAGCAACCCCACAGGAATTTCTCGATGCGTTTAATCAACATTTGATATGTAATCACATCTTGATGCAGGCCTTATTACCGGGAATGAAGCTTCAAAATTTTGGAAGAATCATCAACATCATTTCCACTTCCGTGAAACAACCCTTACCAAATCTAGGTGTGTCGAATACCATCCGCGGTGCCGTAGCCAGTTGGAGTAAAACCTTGGCCACTGAAGTGGCTCCTTTCGGGATTACCGTAAACAACGTCTTGCCAGGGGCGACGAACACCCCTCGTTTGGGTGAAATCGCAGCGGTTAGGGCTTCAAAAACAGGGGAAAGCGTGGCGGAAATTCTACATGAAATGGGAGAAGAATCGCCGATGCAAAGAATTGCTACCACGGAAGAAATCGCTGCAGCTGTAGGATTTTTGGCTTCGGCCAGCGCGTCCTACATAAACGGAATCAACATGCCAGTGGATGGCGGAAGGACAAAATCGCTGTAATTACTTTTTGTTCTGACTTATATATACTCTGTAAGCAATAATCCCCGGCAATAGCAAAATATAACATGCTGCCAAGGCATAACCCCATCCTGTGAGTTGGAATGATTTTACATTATCGAGGTCCCCTTCGTTTAATCCCATTCCGATAAAATAACTCAAACTGAGATTGTGGTCTTTCAATGTGTAAGTACTCAATCCTTTTTGATAGGTGATTTCACCTGGAAAAAGATTCAGCGGAAGGGTAAATAGCAGGGCAGCGACAACCAGTGCCAAAACAATAAAGACCAACAAGGGAGAAATGCGCGTTTTCATGAAAAGGATTTGATGCAAAATTAGTTTATTTGTACAGAATGAGAATTGCGTACCTATGTTCTTCCTTAAGTTTGGGTGGATTGGAGTTGAACCAATTGAAAAATGCCCTTTGGATGCAAAACCGTGGACATGAAGTCTATGTATTGGGCGTAGCAGATTCTCCGTACTTGGAAAATGCAATAACCATGGGATTGCCAACCGTGGGGATTCGACGGCAAAAGAAATACTACGATGTTAAGGCGGCGTTGGCTTTGTATCAATTGGTCAAAAAACACGACATCGAAAAACTGATGGTTCGAGACACCCGAGACATGAGCCTGATGGCTTCCTTGAAATGGTTACGTGGCAAGAAAATTACCACCGCCTACTTTATGGAGATGCAACTTGGGGTTAAGAAAACCAACCTCCTTCACACCCTTCGTTTTTCCTTTGTAGATTATTGGTTTTGTCCCCTTCCATACCTGGTAGCGCAAGTGAAATCTTGGACACACATGTCGACGAAGAAAATTTTTCTTGTCCCTTCGGGCCTTGATCTGTCACAAATAGAAAAAATCCCGCCTGCGGAGGCAAGAGCGAAACTCCATTTGGAGCAGGATGTTTTTTATTTCGGGTTGATTGGAAGGTTTGATTTGCAAAAAGGTCAATTGTTGCTTCTTGACGCCCTCACTCTTACCAAAACAAAGGCATTTAAAGTGGTGTTTTTGGGGGAACCTACGAAAAACGAGGACAATGGGGTCTATGAACAGATGCTTGCGTTTATTGCGGAACATCAATTGAACGATCGGATTGAAATACGGCCTTTTATGAAAAACGTAGGTGTTTTTTACCGAGCAATCAACGCCTTGGTCATGGCAACTAAAGCAGAGACTTTTGGCATGGTAAGTTTGGAAGCCATTGCACATGGGATTCCCGTTGTCGGATCACACCTGGGCGGAACGCCCGACCTTTTGAACCATGAACAATTTGGAATATTATTTAAGAGTATGGATGCACAAGACCTTGCATTGAAATTAGACGCGATGGTTGGGAAAAATTTTAAGATAAACCTTAATGAAAAAGATAACTTTATCAGTCAATTTGACCAAGAAAAAGTATGCGAGGCCATTGAAAACACATTGAAACCATAACCTATCCAAGATGGCGAAAAAAAAACCAGATATTTATTCAAATAAGCAGAGATGGAAAGTGCTTCTGTTGATTTTAGCCTTAATCATTGTAGGTGGATCCTTGGTTTTGTCAAACTTGATGGTCGCAAAAATCTCCGAAAAGGAAACCTACAAGGCAAAACAATGGGCACATGCCATCCAAAAAAAGGCGGAATGGGTGCGCTTTACCAACGAGATGTTCACCTCATTAAGCGAACGAGAACGACAAAGAATTCAAATGGTCGTTCAGGCCCAAAAGGCAATCTTAAATCCAAGCAGCCTGAACATGAACCAAGACATCGATTTTGCCCTCAGTATTATCAATGGAAACAATGACATCCCCGTTGTTTTGTTGGATGATTTAGGGGAGGTTTCGCTGTTTAAAAACATTGATTTCGGGGAAGATTCTGTCAAGATAGTAAAAAACATTCCCCTGCGAGACTCCATACTTACCTCTTGTGCGAAGGAATGGAAAAACAAACAAAGGTTTTTCGAATTGGCCGTCTTCGAAGACTTCAAGATGACCTATGCCTATGACGAATCTAAAAAACTCAAACGATTAAAACACCAAAGCGATTCAATTTTAAAAGCCTTTAACCAGGAGTTGATTGCAGATGCGCGTTTGATGCCTGTCATACTTGTAGATGCGGAAAAAACCCGGATTTTAGGGAGCAATATCAATACGACCAAGGAACCTTTACCACGTTATTTGAAAAAATTTAAAAAAATCAATGCACCGATAAAAATAGATTTGGGAAACAACAAAACCCATTGGTTGTATTATGACCAAAGTCCCGAAGTAAAGCAATTGCGCTGGTTTCCCTATATTCAGTTCAGCATGATCGCCATTGTTGTCCTGATTGGCTACTTGGTGTTTTCAACCTTTCGCCGTGCGGAGCAAAACCAAGTTTGGGCTGGAATGGCCAAAGAAACCGCCCATCAGTTGGGAACACCGCTTTCTTCACTCGTGGCTTGGGTAGATTTACTCGAATCAAAAAACACCGACACGGAAAGCCTCGATGAAATGCGCAAAGACTTGAGCCGCTTAGGGAAAGTAACCGAGCGGTTTTCTAAAATAGGTTCTGAAACCAAATTAGAATCTTTAGATATTGTGAAAACGGTTTCGGATATATTAGGTTATTTAAAAGTTAGGCTGTCGAATAAAGTGGTTATTGAAATCGAGGCCAAAGAACAAGGATTGTTGGTGCCTCACAATGCAGCGCTGATTGAATGGGTAATCGAAAACATTACTAAAAATGCGGTGGATGCCATGGGAGGTGTGGGGCATTTTTCGGTAAGCATAAGTCAACATACGCATTGGATTCACATCGATTTGAGCGATACGGGAAAAGGACTTACCCCTAAACAATTTAAAAGCGTCTTTCAACCGGGATACAGCACCAAAAAACGAGGTTGGGGCTTAGGCCTTTCTTTAGCCAAACGCATTGTTGAAGATTACCACAAAGGGAAAATTTATGTCTTAAAAAGTGAATTGAACAAGGGAACGGTTTTTAGGATCAGTTTGCCGCTTTAAGTTGTTTTATTATTCCTCCAACAACCGCGCGATATCCACCATGAGTTTGTCAACTTCCGTGGGATTTGTACCATCGTAATACCCTCGGATTTGTTTTAATTGATCCACCAAAACAAAATTATTGGTATGGATAAAATCATTCCCTGCATCGCCCAGGTTTTCTGCCTCGGCGGGTTTTAATACAAAAAAGGATTTTCTAGCCAATGCATACAAATCCTCCTTCTTTCCCGTGATAAAATACCATTGACCATCCAGGTATTGATGCCTCACGGCATATGCCTTTAAAACGTCCGGTTGGTCCGTCTCAGGATCCACCGTAAAACTCAGTATTTTAACATTTGGATTTCCCTTAAATTTCTTTTGTACTCTTTGCATTTGTACATTCATAATGGGGCAGATGCTTCCGCAGGTGGAGAAAAAATATTCTGCAACAAAGACCTTGTTTTCAATGACCGATTGCGTGATGGCTTTGCCATTTTGATCCAACAAAGCGAAATCCCCAATTTTGTGCCCCCGTCCCTTCCGAATGAGACTTGAATCAACCAGATCAGGTTGGACATCAATCGGGTTAACCACAGGAAGCGGGTCTGGTTTTTTCGAGTTGATAAAAAAATAGGTGCCAACGACTGCTATTACAAAAATGACTAGGAAAAAATAAATGCGTTTCATGGTACAAAATTACGTCAATTCGTTGAGGCCAAGGTAGGATTGTAAGGCATTTTTTCGCTGGGTCAAATCCCCTTCCAGGATAACAAAAGGCTTGTTCAGCGCCTGTAACTTTTTTAGATAGATCCCAAACAACCGTTCGCGGTCATGCGGATTTTCCCTTAGGGGGTCGTCTTCCCATTCAAAATCGGGTCGACACAAGAAGTAAAGGTCATGGTGATCCGCTTCAACACAGGCGCCAATATGTGGCGAAGCAATGCCGAATTTTTCTTCCTCCCAAATGTGTATCACCAATAGCTCCGTATCGGAAATGCATTTTTCTTTCCCATGGCTTAATTCGAGCTGTTTTTTCGCAATAAATTCAAGGTCTGCGTGCGTATACCCTGCTTTTCCTTCCAAATACGCGCGTGCAAATTCAGGGAGGTAAGTCCATTGCAGTTGTGCTGCTAACCACAGTGAGAGCGTTGTTTTTCCTGAACATTCCGGTCCAGTGAATGCGATTTTAAGCAGGTTATTTTTCATTTCGATTCCATTCATAAAGCCCATAGACGGAAACCAACAAATACAAAAAAGATAACCCAGCGAAAAAATACAGGTTCACCCCAATTGCCAAAATTCCAGTGAATACATTGACACCTATCCAATAGTACCAGCTGTCCTTTATTTTATAAATGGTCAGCAAGGTCCCTGTTATAGACCATAGCAAAATGATAATATCGATGGATTGCGTCCAATTGAGTAGCTGCTGCCAAAAAAGATCCGACACGCAACCTGCCCCTGCCAGGTTAAGAGTTAAAACGATAAACGCCGAGCGGCGTTCCAATGGCCTAGTAACAGGACTCGATTGTTTCCATTGTACGTAACCCCAAACGCCCATTCCAACATTAATTGCTTGTGCCAGGACTTGGAAAAACAATCCTTTGTCAAAACTGATCCAAGCCAACAATGCGCAGGATGCCACACCAAAAATCCACCCAATGCTGAGCTTTTTAGCCATCAAAAAGCTGTAAATTATTCCGAGGAATGCCGCAAAGAGTTCTATGTAAAAAATGCTTTCGATGGTTTTAAAGTACAAAGGTATAAATCGAATCTTAAGGGTATTAAAGTTTTCATGTTAAAAACTATATCTGAAAACCCATAAATGTTAGCGACATCTTTTGACATTTGTAAAAAACCCATCCTATGAGAGTATATATTTTAATGTTCAGCATCGCATTGCTAACTTCTGCTTGTGTCTCCTCAAAAAAGTACAAGGAACTGCTTCAACAGCAGAAAGTATGTTCGGACGACTTGGCAAAATTTAAACAAAGCAGTCAAGATTTTGAGACCACATCCAAAGACCTTCAAGTCAAGTTCGATGTTGCACAAAGCCAGTTGACGAAGTTAAAAATGGATACCTCGGCATTGGGGACTTCCTTTCGCAAAGCAAGCAACGATTTTCAAGAAACAAAAAAGGAATTTGAGGAACTAACCAAATCTTTTGAAAAGTATAAATCACTCGGGTCTAAAGAAACCAATGCGCTGCAAAAACAATTGGAACAGAAAAACATTGAGCTTCAAAAAAAATCTGAGGCCTTGGTTGATTTGGATGCTGAATTAAAATCCAAAGAAAAACTCCTAGAAGAGCGTGAGGCTAGGGTGAACGAACTCGAAGAATTGCTAAAACGCCAAGACAATGCACTCAAAACACTGCGTAAAAAAGTCAGCGATGCCTTGATTGGCTTTGAAAATAAAGGCCTAAAAGTCGAGCAGAAAAATGGAAAAATTTATGTGAGTATGGAGGCCAAGCTATTGTTTAAATCAGGGAGCATCACCGTGGAGGCCGAAGGGAAATCTGCCCTTGTTCAAATTGGCAAAGCCCTTGAAAATGAAAAGGATTTGGAGATTGTGGTGGAAGGACATACGGATACGGACAAACTGACGAGTACCGCATTTCCTCGAAACAATTGGGAATTATCTGTATTGAGGGCAACCTCTGTTGTTGAAATTCTCTTGAACAATTCTAAAATGAACCCTGTTAAATTAGTAGCTTCAGGAAGAAGTGAGTTTTTGCCCGTAGACCCTAGTGATAAAGCCAAAAATCGTAGGATTGAAATCATCATTTCTCCAGACCTAAATGCGCTTTATGAAATAATTTCAAACAACTGATAAAGCACCTATTTGCAAACATAGTCGGAAAAATATACTTTTGCTGACCTCTTAAAAAACAAGAACAAAAATTACATCTATGGGATCAATAATGATTTATTTGCCGATTGCAATGGCATTAATAGGTTTGGCCTTTATGGCTATTAAAAGAAGTTGGGTCTTAAAACAAGATGCCGGTGATGGAAAAATGAAAGAAATTTCAGATTACATCTACGAAGGAGCCTTGGCTTTTCTTAAAGCTGAATACCGTTTGTTGGCAATCTTTGTTGTCATCGCCAGCCTTGTACTTGCAGCAATTTCTTTTGTTGTACCCACAACCCATATTCTAATCATTGTTGCGTTCATTTTCGGCGCCTTCTTTTCTGCCTTGGCAGGAAACATGGGAATGAAAATCGCTACCAAAACAAATGTACGTACCACACAAGCCGCACGTACCAGTCTACCCCAAGCACTTAAAGTATCTTTCGGAGGTGGAACGGTTATGGGCTTAGGCGTTGCTGGATTGGCGGTATTAGGACTAACGGCTTTCTTCATTATCTTCTTCCAATATTTTATGGGCGGTGTCTGGGGAACGGATGGAACCGTTAAAATGACCATAGTACTTGAAACATTGGCAGGCTTCTCCCTTGGGGCTGAGTCCATTGCTTTGTTTGCGCGTGTTGGTGGTGGAATCTATACCAAAGCAGCTGACGTTGGCGCGGATTTAGTCGGGAAAGTAGAAGCAGGAATTCCAGAAGATGACCCTCGTAACCCTGCTACCATTGCAGATAACGTAGGAGATAACGTAGGAGACGTTGCCGGAATGGGTGCCGATTTATTTGGTTCTTATGTGGCTACCGTACTGGCTGCTATGGTACTTGGAAACTATGTAATTAAGGACATGGGCGGTAATATCAAAGACGCTTTTGGTGGAATTGGACCGATTTTATTGCCAATGGCCATCGCTGGTTTCGGAATCCTGTTCTCCATCATAGGAACCTTGTTGGTGAAAATTACCAGTGACTCAGCAAAAGAAAAACAAGTACAAAAAGCATTAAACATCGGTAACTGGGTTTCCATCATTCTTACGGCGATTGCTTGTTTCTTCTTGGTTCAGTACATGTTGCCACAAACCATGAAAATGGAATTCTTTGGTGAAGGGGTTAAAGAAATCACGTCCATTCGGGTTTTCTTTGCAGCCATCATCGGTTTGATCGTAGGGGGAGCCATTTCATCAGTGACAGAATATTACACAGGGTTGGGTACAAAACCCGTTTTGAAAATTGTACAAAAATCATCTACCGGAGCAGGTACAAACGTAATCGCAGGATTGGCAACCGGTATGATCTCTACTTTTCCTACTGTATTGTTGTTCGCTGGTGCGATTTGGGGGTCTTATGCCTTAGCAGGTTTCTATGGTGTTGCAATGGCGGCCTCAGCGATGATGGCTACTACCGCTATGCAATTGGCGATTGATGCTTTTGGTCCCATCTCCGACAACGCAGGCGGAATTGCTGAAATGAGCGAATTGCCTAAGGAAGTAAGAACACGTACAGATATTTTGGATTCTGTGGGGAACACTACCGCGGCCACAGGAAAAGGATTTGCGATTGCTTCTGCTGCCTTGACCTCTTTGGCTTTGTTTGCGGCCTATGTAACCTTTACGGGAATTGACGGAATTAACATCTTTAAAGCACCCGTATTAGCAATGTTGTTTATCGGTGGAATGATTCCTGTAGTCTTTTCTGCTCTTGCCATGAATTCTGTAGGAAAAGCCGCGATGGATATGGTATACGAAGTACGTCGACAATTCAAGGAAATCCCTGGAATTATGGAAGGAACAGGAAAACCAGAATACGGAAAATGTGTTGAGATTTCCACCAAAGCAGCATTGCGTGAAATGATGTTGCCGGGTATTTTGACCATTGGGTTCCCCATTGCCATCGTGTTGTTAGGGAAATTGGTTTACGGCGACAACAACCAGTTGATTGCTGAAATGTTAGGGGGCTACATGGCGGGTGTAACCGTTTCAGGTGTACTTTGGGCCGTTTTTCAAAACAACGCCGGCGGTGCATGGGACAACGCAAAAAAATCGTTTGAAGCAGGTGTTGAAATTAATGGTGAAATGACCTTCAAAGGTTCTGATGCCCACAAAGCTGCTGTAACGGGCGATACCGTTGGAGATCCATTCAAAGACACTTCAGGTCCTTCGATGAACATTTTGATTAAACTTACATGTTTGATTGGTTTGGTGATTGCACCGATTCTTGGAAATGGACATTCATCTTCTGATAAAAAGGCGAATGTCAATGGAACGAAAATGGAATGCCACGGCGAGAATGGACAATGTAAATCAGGTATGCAATCAGGTAAATGCACTGAAAAAGATTGTTGCAAAAAAGACAATGCAATGATGGGGAAATGCGACATGAACGAATGTTCTAAAATGAACAAAGAAGAATGCGCAAAGATGTGCGACGAGAAAGGTTGCTCTCCAGAAGAAAAAGCAATGTGCCTATCCCATTTTGGAAAAGATGGTAAGTGGATTGGAGGCAATGAAACCTGCGCAAAAGACAAGAAAGATTGTTGTAAAAAACACTAAGTTCGTCCTTTCAAACAACATTTACCAGGCTAAACAATTCCTTTGGATTTCAATCAAGCTGTGTATGAAATCGTTAAGATGATTCCCAAGGGAAGCGTTACCACCTACGGGGCAATCGCCAAAGCCCTAGGAAGCGCACAATCTTCCAGAATGGTAGGTTGGGCGATGAACGCCAGTCATGCCTTACCCGACGTCCCCGCGCACCGCGTAGTCAACCGTAATGGTTTACTTACAGGGAAAATGCACTTCAGCCCTCCGGAGAAAATGCAAAAACTGTTGGAATCAGAAGGCATCACCGTCGAAAAAGACCAAATCGTAAACTTTGAAAAACATTTCTGGGATCCTTTTGTGGAAATGTAGCCAACTAAGGGCTTTTTACTAATTTTAAGCAAAAAAATGAAATTCGCAACCAAAGCAATTCACGAAGGAGTGGCTCCCGATCCTGCAACAGGAGCCATCATGACACCGATTTACCAAACGTCAACCTATGTGCAAGATGGGGTCGGAAACCACAAGGGATATGAATACTCTCGTACCCTGAACCCAACGCGTCATGCCTTGGAAAAAAACCTTGCTGCCATTGAAAATGGAAAGTTTGGGGCTTGTTTCGCTTCGGGATTGGCAGCCATTGATTGCCTCATCAAAATGCTCAACCCAGGGGATGAAGTCATTTCTACCCATGACTTATATGGGGGTTCTTACCGATTGTTCAAAACCATTTTTGAGAAATATGGGCTTGTTTTTCATTTTGTAAACATGCAAGACATTAAGAACATCTCCGATAAAGTAAATGCGAAAACCAAAATGATTTGGATAGAAACACCCACCAATCCAATGATGAACATCATTGACATCGCCGCCGCTTCCAAAATCGCCAAGGAGGCAGGTGCAATGCTTTGTGTTGATAATACGTTTGCTACGCCTTTTTTGCAAACACCCTTGGATCTTGGGGCAGATTTTGTGATGCACTCCGCTACCAAATACTTAGGGGGCCATTCAGATGTCGTCATGGGCGCATTGGTAACCAGTGACGAAGATCTTGCAACTGAAATGTACCGCATTCAAAATTCTTGTGGCGCCGTTGCCGGTCCGATGGACGCCTTTCTTGTGCTTCGAGGAATTAAAACGCTGCACCTCAGGATGGAAAGACACTGTTTCAATGGAGAGAAACTTGCCCACTTTTTGGTGCAACATCCCAAAGTTGACAAAGTGTATTGGCCAGGATTTGAATCCCATCCAAACCACCACGTAGCGGTAAAGCAAATGAATGGTTTTGGAGGAATGTTGTCCTTTACCTTAAAGGGAAATCGATTGGACGAAGCCCTTGAAATTGTAAATAAGTTTGAGATTTTTGCATTGGCAGAATCCCTCGGTGGCGTAGAGTCTTTGGTGGGTCATCCTGCAAGCATGACACATGCCTCCATTCCGAAGGAAGAGAGAGAAAAAAGTGGTGTTGTAGATTCCTTGATACGCTTGAGCATAGGCATTGAAGATGCCGATGATTTGATTGACGACATTCGTCAAGCGTTGGCTTAGGATCTTAGAGTTTTTCCAATAACGTAAAAAACTGCTCCTTTTTCGCGGGAGATAAGGGAACCGAAGAACCGTCTTTTAAAATTACAGATCCTCCTTCTTGCTTGTCATATCGGTCAATAAAATCCAAGTTGATGAGGTGGGACTGCTGTACCCGGAAAAACCCTTGGTTAGAAAGCAGGGTTTCGAAATCCTTTAATGTCCTTGAAACCAAAATTTTCTTTCCATTGCTCAAGTAAAAAAAGGTATAGTTTTTATCGGCTTCACAACGAATGATGTCACTCAAATCCACGACATGAACGCTTTCCTGGGTTTTTAATACCAATTTGCGTTTTTGATTGGGCAGTAGGTTGTGGCTTAATGCTTCAAATTGTGTGTCATCTTTCTTAAAATCGATGGTATCAATGGCGTTGATGATTGCCGTTTTCAACTCCTCTTCATCAATGGGTTTTAGGATATAATCCAATGCGCTGAATTTTATCGCCATTATGGCATATTCTTGAAATGCAGTTATAAAAATAAGCTCAAAATTTTTCTCCTTCACGCGGTTCAACAAATCAAAACCTGTCCCATCAGGCATTTGTATGTCTAAGAAAACGATGTCAGGTTTAAGGCTTTCGATGGATGCCAACCCCGTTTCTACGTTTTCACCATCGGTATAAACCGTTAGGTCCAAGCCAAATGAGTCAATCATACGTTTAACGAAATCACGGATTCGTTTTTCGTCATCAATTATGAGTACCTTTTTCATCATTTCCAAATATAGTATTTTCGTAAATTATTGGCAAACAAATAATTACCTTGGTTCCGGTTTGGTTACTCTGCACCAAATCTTCAATCGCTAAACTGCCTTTTCCTTTGTATTTTTTATTTAAAATCTCAATCCTTTGGCGCGTTATGTCTATGGCCATACTCTTGTGCGATTTGTTCTTTTTAATTTTTGCCGATTGCGCACGACCCACCCCATTGTCGGTAATAATGATTTCCAACATGCCTTCCCTTTCGCTCATTTCGATTTGGATCATCCCTTCCTCGATGGTGTGCAATTGTCCATGTTCGATTGCATTTTCAATAAAGGGTTGGGTAATCATCGGGGGTATCATTGCCCTCCTAAAAATCAAATCTTCGTCAATCAATAGGTTGAAATTAAAGCGCTCCTCAAACCGTAGTTTTTGTGTGGTTAAATACTTACTTAAAATCTCCTTTTCCGTATCAATCGTAATGAATTCTTTAGGAGAGTTTTCCAATATTAACCGTATCAATCGAGAGAAATTCACGAGAAATTTTGAGGTTTTTTCTGGTGTGTTTTCGTAAATGTAACTTTGTATCACCGCCAAGGCATTGAAGATAAAGTGTGGATTCATTTGTGAGCGAAGGAGGGTCTGGGCCATTTCTGACTCTTTCTGATCTTGTAAAGTATTCCTTTGGCGTACCACGAAAAATACCACGAGGGCGGAAAGGAAGAATATCGAAATCACAATTCCAATACCAAGCAATTGTCGGTCGCTCTGAAGTTGTAAAATTTCTTTTTCTTTAAGTTCCTTTTGTAGTTTTTCTCCTTGAGTTTCTATCAATCGCTCCCTTTCCTCACGGGAATTTGTTTGGGTTAAGTCTTCAATCATTTTACTGTCAATGGACGTTGAATTCTTTCGCAGAAAGTCGTTGTACATCTTCAAATAATCGTAAGCCCTTTGCTTCTGATTCCGTTTTTCATAGATGTTAGCCAAAACCAAGTAGCTGTCAAAAATTCGTATTTTCTCTTTGATTTCATAGCGAATTTTCATCGATTTCAGAATGTTTGTCTCTGCGCTTTCTAGGTCCCGTATCCGATAGTAGACATTCCCAATTTCATTATACACCTCAGCAGAGGGGTCCAAGGCACGGGACAATCCAAAATAGGTGAGCGCATTTTCAAAGGATTTCAATGCATCTTTTGTCCTCCCCATTTGGTTATAGGCTTGTCCGAGGACCAACCAACCCTTGCCTAAAGCGCGAACGTCCTTTAAACGTTCTAGTTTTTTAATGGACGAAGGTAAAAATCGCAAAGCTTCCGTTGCCATGCCTTGCTCAACCAAAATCCTTGCATTTGAAATTTCGTTCTCTGCATTCATTCTAGGACTCAAGATGTTTTTGAGCTTGACATTGCTTTTTCGTAAATAGTTCTCTGCTTCTCGGAGGTTTTTCGCGAGAAGTGAAAAATCAGAAATGTTTCGGTTGTACAACGCTTGGTAATAGTTGTTTTTTGTTTTCTCCGTTACCTGAAGCGCCAACAATTCTTGGGTTACAGCCTCTTCAAGCTTGCTGAATTGAGCATGTCCCATCGCGGCTTGGTCAAAGCAAAATGCCAACTCGAGCTCGCTGTCGGATCGCTTGGCAAATTGCATGGATTTATCGATGTAAAAAAAAGTAGAATCACTGTTGTATTGAGACATGTAAACCGATGCCATCGACCGATATGCCTGAGATATCCAACGATTTTTATGATTCTTTTTCGCATATTCAATCGCTGTGGAACTGTAAAATTTAGCCTTGGGTATTTTACCTGCCAATTCGTAATAATCCGAAAAAACCAAATGGGACAAATGTTTGAGTGCAGGGTACCTTATTTCTTGGGAAGAATTTTCTATTCGCCTTACATGAATTAAAAAATCGCGAATGTTGCCATTTTGTCGCTCGTCATATGCTATGAGTAGCAAAGCATTGATGTCTGATTGCGATGGTTTGTTTAATGATTCGACTGCTTTGTGAAATGAGATGGGATTGTATTGCGATGTGTGATTTAAGACATCTAATGCCTTTTGGATTTTCTCGGTTTGGCCAAAACAAGAGGTCCAAAGAAAACACCCTAAAAAACCGGTAAGGAATACAAAAAGCTGCTTGTTTTGTCGCATTTCTTAACAAATATAAGGAACATGATGTACTTTTTACGCTTGTCCTTAATACCTTTGCATTATGCTTAATGAATGTATAGATTTTTGGTTGCAAGAGGATTTAGGTCCCGGAGATTTTTCCACACTGGCTGCAATTGATTCAACCCAAAAAGGAACAGCGAAACTTTTGGTAAAAGAAAAGGGCATTCTTGCAGGCGTTAAAGTCGCAAAACGCATCATAGAGAAAACAGACCCCTCAGCTGAAATTACATTTTATTTTAACGATGGAGATGCCATTGAGGTCGGTGACATCGCCTTTACCATTTTTGGGAATGCACAAAATTTACTTTCCACCGAAAGGTTGATTTTGAATTGCATGCAACGGATGTCTGGCATAGCGACCAAAACGAAAAGGCTTGTGGAGAAGGTAAAACATACCGAGGTAACCCTTCTGGATACCAGAAAGACAACACCTGGATTTCGATTGTTGGAAAAGGAAGCCGTTAACATTGGCGGCGGAGCAAACCATCGCTTTGGGCTGTTTGACCGGATCATGTTGAAGGACAATCACATTGATTTTTGTGGAGGCATCAAGTTAGCGATGGAAAAAGTCGTGGCATATCAGTTGAGTTCAGGATTGAATTTACCTGTAGAAGTGGAAGTGAGAAATTTTCAAGAATTGAAGGAAGCCATTGAGATTAAGGAGATCAACCGAATTATGCTGGACAACTTTACGCCAAAGGAAATCCTTGATTGTCTTAAATGGATTCCTGCAAATGTGGAAGTGGAAGCCTCTGGTGGGATTGATGAAGATAACCTTGTTGCTTACGCCGAAACAGGGGTGCATTTCATTTCAATGGGCACGCTTACGCATCATGTCGACAGTTTGGATTTAAGCCTCAAGGCAGTTATTCATCCACGTCAATGAATTCAGATTTCTGAGGTTTTTTCTTTCGATTGACGTAAAAGCTTATCAAGATCAGGAGACAGCCAACAGAAAGTAAAATCCAGTTCCAAAGAATGGTTTGTAAAAAATACAATAGCAATCCAACCAACACCATGGATGCGCCTAACCAATACATCAAATTACCTGATTTAATGCCGACGGTGTCTTTTTTGAAGCTCACTAAATTCAAAGCAAAACCTAGGATTCCAAAGGCAAAAAACAACCATAAATAAATGCTGGGGTCAATGGGCAATAAGCCGATTTCAAAATTTTGAGCCAAGAATAAAAAAACACCACTTGTAAAACCAAGCGCAAACAAAACACCAGCAATTTTTTTTATCAATGGTATTTTCATCTGTTTTTGTAATCAATAAGGTCCTGTATAAAGGTTTTGCTTTCCTCAATTCGGTTTCCAATTACGACCAAATTAGCCCCTGCTTGATGCGCTTGTGAAATTTGTGCCGTGGTGCGAATTCCACCTCCAACGATAAGCGGCAATCCCAGCGTCTTAACGGATTGAATGTGTGAAGGATCTACTGCGTTTTGCGCCCCACTGCCAGCGTCCAAATAAATACATTGCATTCCCAATAGCTTTCCCGCCAAAGCAGTATTAAAAATCGTTTCACTTTCAACTTGTGGGATGGGGTCTGTTTTGGAGGCCTTTGCCACGGAAGAAGAGGTCCCACCGTCCAATAACAAATAAGCCGTCGGAATGACTTCGATTCCAGAACGATAAACCTGGGAAGCCGCCTCTACCTGTTGACCAATTAAATATTCTGGATTTCGGCCCGACAATAACGATAAAAATAAGATGGCGTCTGCGTTTTCATCCACTTGAACAGAAGACCCCGGGAAAATAACCAAAGGAATGGCACTACGAGTTTTTATCTGAGAGACACAACGTATAAAGGCGTCCTCAGTCACCGTGCTTCCCCCAACAAATATGAAATCAGGTTGTAATTCATTTAATTGATCAATCAACAACCGCAAAGATTCTGCATTGCTTTGTTTGTCGGGATCAATCAATACCGCAATGCCGTTGTGAGCGTTTACCAATTTAAAATATACAGAGGATTTATGCATCATACGCAAAGGCTAAAATAGCATTTTCTATAGGGATTACAGTGCACACAACTTTTTTTGTTTTGCCAAAAGACCGTACCGAAAACAACCATTGTTCCTTTTCCACGCCAATGCACATCATGTCGGTTTTCCAATGCATACCGGAGTCATCACAAAGTTTATAGATGGCCTCTTTGCATGACCATAGTTTTGTCAAAGATTTTGTAGAAACGTTTTCCTCTATGACAGTCAATTCTTCATGGCTGCAAAAACGTTGTGAAACACGAACCAATCGCTCATCAATTTCTTCAACATCGCAACCAAAAGGGAAGCTCGCGGTTGCCCATAATGCATAAGAATTGGAGTGACTGATGCCGATTTCTGTCTTGATTTCATGGAATAAAGGTTTTCCTGATGGTTTATAGGCTATTGAAACGGATTGGAAATCAATGTTTTTCAAGGAACGTATTGCTAAATATTCCATTTGCCGTTTTTGCAGGGAGTGCACCTCCATTTCTTTCTTTTCAATCGGGGTTAAGTCATTTGTTAAAATTTCCCGATGTGCCGCTATGCTTTGAAGAGGGATAAGCTTCCAGCTGATTTCACCGGTTTTCCCAATAATTAGTTTAGGTAAAGCGCTCATTTGTAAACTTGAGTAAAGGTTAACACGCAACAAAAGTCCGTAATTTTTTTATTTTATTTTTTTAACATTTTTGCCAAAACGCCGAATATTTCTATATTTAACAGCTTTAATTCATGCGAATACAATGTTTCTTATACGTTAACCTATGTTAGATAAAATTAAAATATTATTTGTAAGTGTTTTATTCACAAGCTCTTATATGTTTGCGCAATCGGGTTTAGGTACCCTAAAAGGCACCGTAAAGGACGATAAAACAAGCACCCTTATCGTAGGTGCGAAAGTGATGTTGATGTCGGGAACGAGCATTAAAGGAAGTACCTTAACAGATGAAAAAGGTGAATTTCAAATTGACGCGATCTTGCCGGGATCTTATGACCTAAAAGTAACCCTCAAAATTGAAGGATATCAAGATGCGGTTACCCAAAATGTACTCATTTCCACCGACAAAATCACCTTTTTGGAAAAGCTTACTTTGGCCAAACCGGAAAACATAAAAAACATCGATGAGGTAAAAGTCTCACGCTATAAAATTCCTTTGATTAACAAAGATGGTGGCGCAACAGGTGCTACGGTTGGTAGAGAGGACATCGCTAGAATGCCTATTCGTTCTGCTGCAGGGGTGGCACAATCTGTCGGTGGTGTAGGAACCAACGAAGGAAGCGGTGAAATATCTGTAAGGGGGTCGCGTTCGGATGCAACCTATTTTTACATTGACGGAATCAAAGTGCGAGGGTCTTCAAATTTACCTAAGGCAGCTTTGGAAGAAGTATCTGTAATTACCGGAGGTGTTCCAGCTAACTATGGTGATGTTACAGGTGGAATCATTTCTGTTACCACGCGTGGTCCTTCTGCTGTCTATTTTGGAAGCATCGAATTGGTAACTTCTGGAGCTTATTTTAAAGGAAAAAATCCAAATGGATATGATGGAAAAGTAATCGGATTGGATAAATTCGGTTACAACCTTGTAGAAGGAATGCTTTCAGGTCCACTTTGGATGCAAAAAGACTCAACGGGTAAGAAAACCAAACCAAGACTTGGGTTTTTATTTTCAGGAAACCTTACCGATCAACTAGACAACAGACCGCTTGCAGGAGGAGGTTACCGAATCAAAGAATCGGTAAGAACTGCCTTATTGAATAATCCCCTACGTCCTACGGCATCTGGCTTTGGCACCTTTCACAATGCTTTGTTTCTTAGAAAGAACGATTTCGAAAAAGAAGATTGGCGAATGAACGCTAGGTCCACCTCTATTTCAGCCCAAGGAAAAATTGATGTAAATACAGGGCCCTCAGTCAACTTGCAATTTGGAGGTTCATTGAACTATTCCAATGGTTCCAATTACTCCTATGCAGGTTCCCTTTTAAATTTTACAAATTTTGGTAAATCCAAAAACCTAGATTACAGGGTTTATGGAAAAATTTCCCAACGCTTTACCAATGACAAAAAAGGAAGCAAATTGAAGTCAGCCAACTATACTTTGATGGTAGATTATTCAAAATCCAAAAGCGACACTTACGATCCAACGCATAAATACAATATGTTTAATTATGGTCATGTCGGGAAATTCGTCACCAACCGAACCGCTTCGTATGAGTTTAATGAAGATTTACAACGTTGGGAACACAATGGTTTCAAAGACCTTGAAGTAAATTACACCCCATCTACTACCAACGCAGCCCTAGCTTCAATTACCACCCAATATTATAACTTATACCAAGGGTTGCCCATCGGCCGCTATGAGAACTTATTTCAACTTCAACAAGGAAACGCCCTAAGAAATGGGGATGCTCCTCAAAGTGTCTATGGAATTTGGAGTAACATCGGTACCCCTTTCAATTTCTTCGGTAAAAATGAAAACGACCAGTTTCGTGTAACCGGTTCTGGTTCATTGGTATTCGGAGACCATAGCATTTCCCTTGGATTTGAGTTTGAGCAAAGGGTAGATCGCGGTTGGACGTCAGGAACCTCAACCGGCGGTGGTACATATGGCCCGATAGGTATTTGGTCGATTGCCAGACAATTGATGAATTTCCATATTGAAGAATTGGACTACTCAACAGGTGTTCTTACAGATTCGGGATCATTTAAAGCCATTACCTACCAACGTTTAAATACTGGATACGCAAATCAATCAGGAACAGGTGAGTATGGAGGTCAACTTAACAATGACAACCAATCCTTTTTCGATTACAACGTGCGTAAAGAATTGGGCCTAGCCGTAGACGGAAATGACTATGTTGACATCGATAATTACGATCCAACCTTATTTCAATTTGACATGTTCACTCCGGATGAGCTTCTCAACGGAGGTAATTCCTTTGTTTCTTATTGGGGCTTTGACCATACAGGAAAACGTGTGAGAGGTACAACAGACATTAACAAATACTTTAATGAGTTTGATAACAATGGTAACTACAAGCGTTTTGTTGGGGCTTTTCAACCAACCTACATGGCAGGGTACATCATGGATAAATTTGCCTTTAAAGACATCGTATTCAATGTTGGTGTTCGTGTGGATGTCTTCGATGCAAACCAACCGGTATTGAAAGATCAATATTTATTTTACAATGCCCGTACCGTAAAAGAAGCGAAAGCACTCAAAGCTGCAGATCCTTCCCAATACAACTGGGTGGTTATTCCTGAAAGTATGGGTGATGATTACGTAGTTTATGTAAACGACATTTCGAACCCTACCGGTATCAATGGCTTTAGAACAGGGATGAACTGGTATGATGCAGCTGGTACAAATGTAGAGGACCCTAAAACCATTCAAGGTTCTGGTGGTATTGCTCCTTGGTTGCTAAATCCTGGACAAACCACACCCGATGCTTCGGCCTTTGAAGACTACAAAGCACAGGTCAACGTAATGCCTCGAATCGCTTTCTCTTTTCCTATTTCTGAAAAAGCGTCTTTCTTCGCACATTATGACATCTTGACCAAAAGACCAACTTCAGGATTTAGATTTGATCCGTTCGAATACCAGTTTGTTCAATCAAGATCTGCAATCATTAACAATGCAAACCTGAAACCTGAAACCACTGTAGATTACGAACTTGGATTTCAACAAGTGCTTTCAGAAACTTCCTCTTTAAAAATTTCAGCGTTTTACCGTGAGCAAAGAAACAATGTTCAGTTAATCAATGTTTTTATGGCATATCCTGCTTCTTACAAAACATTCGGAAACAGAGATTTTGGTACCGTTAAAGGTCTGACCATTGCTTATGACTTAAGACAAACAGGAAACATTCGTATGACAGCAAACTACACCCTGCAATTTGCTGACGGTACTGGTTCAGACGCAACGTCTATGGCTGCATTTATCAATGCAGGAATTCCTAACCTGAGAAACATCTTCCCTTTTAGCTTCGACCAACGTCACGCCTTCGCCATTACTTTCGATTACCGTTATGGCGATGGAAAAGATTACAATGGACCGAAAATCGGAAATTTCAAATTGTTTGAAAACACCGGTTTGAACATCTTTACAAACATCAATTCGGGTTATCCATACTCCGCGCAAACTGCAATTACCGATGAAGGAATCGGAAACCTAAATGCAGGTATCAGTGGAACCGTTAACGGTTCTAGAATGCCATGGACCTATCGATTGGACATGCAGTTAGATAAAAACCTTATCATCGTGCATGAAAACAAGGATGCGAAAAGCAAAGACAAGAAAAAAGTGTCCAACTTGAACATCTACATCCGTGCAACCAATTTATTTAACCAGTTTAATGTACTTGGTATTTATCGCGCAACTGGAAATGCGGATGATGATGGTTACTTGGCCGCAGCGTTGAGCCAAACTTCAATCCAAAACCAAACAGATGAACAATCCTTCAGGGATTACTACTCTATGAAGGTAAATAATCCGTTTAACGTAAGTGTACCTCGTACCATTCGTTTGGGTGTTAAATATGATTTTTAATTAAGAAAACAGAACAATAGCATGAAAAAGCAAATACTTGCAACCTTACTAGGCTTTTTATTTTTAGGATCCAATGTCTTGGCATATTACGGCCCTAACGATAAAATCACAAAACCTTCAGGTAAACCAAAAGGAGCAAATTGTAGTCCCGCTACGGCAAAATACATCATGGAATTTAATGATGTACGTGCACTAATTGAACAAGGGGGAAGCATGTTTCAAAATCGTCAAAACGGAGTAGCTGCGTATGAAATCCCTAAGGGAAGTAATAGGTTTGCCATTTTTGCGGGCGCGCTTTGGATGGGAGGCACCGATGTCAACGGACAGTTGAAATTGGCAGCATTGCGTTTTAGAAGTGGAAATGACTTTTGGCCTGGCCCTTTGAGTGTTACACCAGGAACAGGAAATTACAATCCTTTGTTTCCCGTTGGAAACGAAGCCATTCGAGATTTCGGTGAAGCAAACATCGATCCGGATCAATGTATCGCGTATGACCAATTTTATACCATCCGAAAAGCAGAAATCATTCGCTTTAACATTTGGTGGGAATGCAACGCAGGTATTTCTACCGAATGCAACGATGTCATTGCGCCAACTAACGATGAGCTCAATAGAATTTACAACTGGCCAGCACATGGGGATGTATCGAGAGGTCAAGATTATTTCTTAGCTCCTTACTACGACCGAGACCAAGATGGGAATTATAACCCGGACAACGGGGATCACCCTTGGTATGATGACATTTTAGGAAGAGACGACATTCAATGTGGATTTGACCGTCGCATTTCGCTTTATGGAGATGAAACGCATTGGTGGGTATTTAACGACAAAGGGAACATACATACCGAAACCAATGGGGATCCAATTGGAATGGAAATTCGTGCACAAGCTTTTTCGTTTGCTACAAATGATGAGGTTAACCGTATGACTTTCTACAACTATGAATTAATTAACCGAGGAACACAAACCTTGTACGATACTTATTTTGCCCAATACCTCGATGCGGATGTAGGTAATTTTTCTGATGACTACGCAGGTTGTGATGTTTCGCGTGGATTGGGTTACATGTACAATGGTGATTTGAACGACGAGACCAACGCTGGTAAATTAGGATACGGAGAAAACCCACCTGCCATTGGATGCGACTTCTTTGAAGGCCCTTATCAAGATGCAGACGGCATCGACAATCCAGGCCCTTATTTCGACCAAGCAACCCAAACAAACATTGTCCCAACCGTTGTAGATGCACTTGCAAATAACGGAATTGTGTACAAAGGCATAGGCATCGGTTATTCCGATGGGATCATTGACAATGAGCGTTTTGGTATGCGAAGATTTACCTATTATACCTCAACTGCTGCTTACCCATACAATGACCCAGGATCCGCTTCTGAGTTTTACAACTTCATGGAAGGACAGTGGGCAAATGGTTCTGAAATGTACTATGGTGGTTTAGGTACTGCGCAAGGCGTACTTTCTGATTATATGTTCCCAGGAACTTCGGATCCATTAAGTTGGTCTACGGCAGGTCAAGATATGACGGGTGCATATCCGAACGGATGGGATGAGTCTACAAATAACAATCCTCCCGGGGACAGACGTTTTGTTCAATCTGCAGGTCCATTTACCTTGAAACCAGGTGCTGTAAATAACATTACCGTTGGAATTGTTTATGGACGTAGCACGGATGGAACCTTAATGGCTTCCGTAGATGCAATGAAAAGAGCGGATACCAAAGCACAAGCTTTATTCGATGCTTGCTTCAAAATCCTTTCTCCACCGGATGCACCGAAATTGACGATTCAAGAACTTAACAACGAGCTAATCATCATGCTTGAAAATCCTTCTTCTTCTAACAACTACCGAGAAGCGTATGAGGAAATAGATGAAATTAACATCCCGGATCCAACCGTTGATAGAAAATACCGATTTGAAGGATACCAAATCTTCCAATTGAAAAGTACCGATGTTTCCATTGCAGACATTACCGACCCAACCAAAGCAAGGTTGGTAGCGCAGTGTGACATTAAAAATGGAATCGATCGCGTCATAAATTTTGAATTCAATGAAGCACTTGGTTTTTCACCTCCAGTCGAAAAGGTGGATGGTGAAAACAAAGGAATCCGTCACTCTTTCCAAGTATTGGAAGACGCTTTTGCGCAAGGAGAAAGACGCTTGGTAAATCATAAAACATATTACTACGTTGCAGTAGCATACGCATTTAATCAATTTAAAAAATATGATCCAAACGATCCATTGTTCTTAGACGGTCAAAAAATTCCTTACATATCTTCGCGTTTGAATTTTGACGGAACCGCCATCAGTGCAACCTCAGCCGTTCCTCACAATCCGATGCCGGAATTGGAAGGGACCTATCAAAAAATTGAATATGGATCCTCCCCTAAAATAACGCGATTGGATGGGTATGGAAATGGAAACAGGTCTTTGGAGCTAACGGATTCCTCAGTTGATAGTATTTTGACCAATGGATTTTTCGATACTCCGGAATATGAAAAAGGAAAAGGTCCTATCAATATTAAAGTTGTGGATCCACTGAACCTTAAAAAAGGGTATTACGAATGTAAATTCAGAGACTATACCGCAACTTCTCCAGGAAATTCAGCGGATACTGCAAGTTGGATCGTATATCAATACGATGTTAAAGGCGGTACTTTGTTGGATTCTGTGACTTCCGAAGTTACCATTGCGGGCGATAATGAACAAATCATTCCTGATTGGGGGATTTCAGTGCAAATTCACCAAGAGAAATACTTTTTCCCTTCAGGTTCTGGTAACATCACGGCCAAAACAACAGACATGATTGAGTCTTCCGTTACTTTCAAAGACTCTTCAAAAAGATGGCTTTCAGGTGTTTCGGATAATGATTCTTATTTTCCTACCAATTGGATTCGTTCAGGTGATTACTCTCCGGAATGTGACCCATTAGACCCGGCTTTTGAGGGTTTACCTAATGGACCGACCTATTTGAATCCTTGTAATTATCCGGATGAGGTAGGTCCGGATCCTTCTCAAAAATATGAATCGATATTGGAGGGTGTAATTGCACCTCATCGCTTGGTTGGATATCAAGCGGATTACATGCCTTTGGCCTATTATGGTGCGTTCAGTGGTTCTTCAAAACAAAATGCATCCATTTCTTTCTTGCCAAGTGTCGACATCGTTCTAACCAATGATAAAAGCCTTTGGACAAGATGTCCGGTTATTGAATTGGGTCGAACGTCTGGATTAAACGTAGGTTCTGCAGCGCCAGGTGCAATGCGAAAAAGTCCAAGTGTAGATAAGGAAGGAAACCCCGATGGTACAGGTTTCGGTATGGGTTGGTTTCCTGGTTATGCCATAGACCTAGAGTCAGGAGCTCGTTTGTATATGGCTTTTGGTGAAAATTCATTCCTTGGAGGTGAAAATGGAGCGGACATGAAATGGAATCCAACCGATCGTTTGGTTAGCAATGTGGGTACACCGCTTATGGGTGGAATGCATCCTGTGTATGTATTTAGCTATAACCAAAAAACCATTAACGGATATAACTCTAGTTATGACTTCCCAGCATACAATCCAGCAACGGCGGTAGATACAGCAGGTAATGAATTGTACCAAAAATGGACCGATGTACAAAGTCAGTCTGGCGCAATCAGTACCCAAGCGAAAAGAGATTTGTACGGAAGTTTAAGTTGGATTTCTTATCCAATTTTGAATGAGGGGCATTCTATTCTTGAAACCGATGTAACCATAAAACTTCGAATCAATAAGGAATACAAGAATTTCACAGCAACAGGTCAAAACAATGGAAAACCAATGTACGGATGGTCTATGGATGAAATTGCGACCACACTCGGATCGCATGAAGCGTTGGATGAAGCGTTGAAAATGATCAATGTTGTACCTAACCCATATTATGCCTATTCGGATTACGAACGTACGCGTCTTGAAACCAAGGTGAAAATCACAAACTTGCCAGATAAATGTACTGTGAAGATTTATTCTGTGAATGGGAAATTGATCCGCACGTTTAAAAAGGACAGTTACGTAACCTCGTTAGATTGGGATTTAACAAATAACAAATCCATACCGATTGCAGGAGGCGTATACCTAATTCACGTAGAAGTTCCGAATGTCGGAGAAGTCATCTTGAAGTTTTTTGGAGGTACTCGTACCCCGGATTACCAAGGAATTTAATTTTTATTGAACGTAGTAATGAAAAGAATAACACTTTATAACATCATCCTTTTTTCTGCCATCTCCTTTTTTGGGTTTGGTGGAAACGAAGACCGTGTCGGTTCTGCCGGTGCATCCCATTTACTCATCAACCCATGGGCACGTGGTTCTGCCATAGGAGACGTTGGCATTGCAAATGTCAATGGTTTGGAAGCGCAGTTTTCAAACATCGCAGGCTTGGCATTCACCGACAAAACACAAATCAAGTTCAATTATACAAATTGGATGGGTGGTGCTGGAATTGCAATGAACTCAGCGGGAATTGCCCAAAAAGTTGGCGAGTCTAATGTGTTTGCAGTGAGCATCCAATCATTAAGTTATGGAGATGTTCCCATTACTACGGTTGCAAATCCAGAGGGTAACATTGGTTATTTTTCTCCAAGAGCAAACATCTTTAATCTCGGCTTTGCCAAAAAATTCTCCTCTTCCATTTACGGTGGGATTAACTTTAAAGTGGTTTCAGAGAGTATTTTCAACTTGAAATCGAATGGAATTGCTTTGGATGCAGGTATCCGATATGTTACCGGTGAACAAAACCAATTGAAGTTTGGAATTGCACTTAAAAATGTGGGCCCTGTGATGCGTTTTAAAGGCGATGGGTTGGCTCAACAAGTAACTTATGTGTCAAGTGGGTTTATTGCTTCACTGGAGCAGCGCTCTGCGACGTATGAGCTTCCTTCTTTATTGTCAATTGGTGGGTCTTATGATTTTATTTTCTCCGAAGACAGCAGATTGACACTTGCCTTAGGTTTTCAAGCAAATTCTTTTTCAAAAGACCAGTACAAAATAGGGTTGGACTACGGAATGAATACTGAAAAACTTGCCTTTAACTTGCGCGGTGGTTTTGTTTATGAAAATGGGATTTTTAGCCAAGAAAATCGTTCGAATGCGTTGGTAGGTCCTACGGCAGGATTTTCGGTTGATGCTTTGGTTGGTAAAAACAAAAGTGCTTTAGGAATTGAGTACTGTTCGCGTTTTGCAGGCGTATTTGGTGTCATTCATACCATTGGGGCTACGATTAGTTTAAAATAAATTTAAAGTTGTAATTTTGTCAGGCAAGAGGGCTCATTGAGCTCTCTTGTTTTGTTTAATTATTAGAAGTATGTCGCAAATAAATTACTACACCGAGCAAGGGCTTAAAAAATTAAAGGATGAATTACATGATTTAATACATGTTCAACGCCCATCCATATCAAATCAAATTGCTGAAGCAAGAGACAAAGGAGATTTATCTGAAAATGCTGAATACGATGCAGCCAAAGAGGCACAAGGCATTCTTGAAATGAAAATTTCAAAAATGGAAAACATCATCGCAAATGCTCGCCTCATCGATGATACGCACATTGACAACTCCAAGGCTTATATCCTATCAAAAGTCTTGATTCGCAACAAGTCAAACGATATGGAGATAACCTATACCTTGGTCGCTGAAAACGAGGCAGACATCAAGGAAAAGAAAATTTCAGTCGATTCTCCCATCGGAAAAGGTCTTTTAGGTAAGGAAGTTGGAGACATTGCAGAAATAAATACCCCAGGCGGGATTCTTCAATTGGAAATTGTATCCATCTCTCGATAATGGCAAGCCTGTTCTCTAAAATTGTGAGTGGTGACATCCCTTGCTATAAAGTAGCAGAAGATGATGATTTCTTGGCTTTTTTGGATTTACATCCTTTGCGTTTAGGGCACACCTTGGTCATCCCGAAGGTTGAAGTTGACTATTTCTTTGACTTGGATGATACCCAAATGACCCATTTAATGCTGTTTTCGAAAAAGGTAGCCAAGCTTCTTAAGGAAAAATTCCCTTGTAAGAAAATTGGTGTTTCTGTGATTGGACTCGAAGTGCCTCATGCACATGTACATTTGGTGCCAATCGATGACATCGAGGATATGAATTTTAAAAGGCCTAAACTTGAATTATCTACCCAAGACTTTGAGGACCTAGTGAAAACGATACATACCTAATGAATTGATTTCGTGCGAAGTAAATTAATGAAAATACTACCGTTCTTATTTCTATGTAATCAAGCAGAAGCAGCTGATTCCTTGAATGTTTTGTTCATAGGAAATTCCTTTACACACATGCATGAGATGCCAGCAATTTTTAATAAAATTGCCGAAAGCAAGAATAAAAAAATTCATGTGGAATGGAATACACAATCTGGATCTTCTTTTGCCGTGCATAGTGAACGTGTCGAACTGTATAAAGCAATCAAAAAACGCCAATGGGACTATGTAATTCTTCAAGGTTATTCAAGAGAGTTTGCCGTCAGTAATTCTCACATTGATACCGCAACGGTTCCTTATTTGTCAGCAATCATCGACAGTGTAAAAGAACACCAACCCTGTGCAAACTTGTTGTTTTATGTCACCTGGGGCTATAAGAATGGATTTGCTGAGTCAGAAGACATCAATACCTTTGACAAAATGTCGCTAAAAATCCAAAAAGGATATGCTTTCATTGGTAAAAAATATGGGATACCCCTTGTTCCGGTTGGACATGTTTTTCAAATGGTACGGGCAAAATATCCGAATATGAATTTGTATGCCGAAGATGCTATGCATCCAAGCAAAGAAGGGTCATATCTGGCAGCATGTACATTTTATTCGGCGATTTTTAAGGAGTCGTGCATTGGCGCACTCACAAAAACCATAGCCTTCGAGGATGCGAATAGAATCCAAGAGACCGTATCCAACTTTGTTTTAAGGAACCTTCAGAAGTTTAGCCTTCATGAAAACACTTTTAGTGTAAAATCTTTCAAGCAAGTGTTAAACGGGGGAAACTCCATTACACAAGTGACTTGTTCAGCTAATTATCCAGATGCTAAGGGCTACAGTTGGGAGACTTCCTCAGGAATTGTCTCGAATGGTAGTAAACTTGTTTTTAACCTTACAGCTCCGGGGAAGTATAAAATCAAATTCACCATCAAAAGAAGTTGTGGTGAAGAACAATCCTACGTGAAGGAAGTGATTGTAAAATAGTTATTTGCGTTTCCCAAAAATCCGAATTCTGCCCAGTGTCCGTTCGTAAAGTTTTGCCAACGGATCCATGTAATAGACCATAAGCGTAAAAAATCCTATGGCACTTAAAGAAACGGCAATTGCAGCATAGGGGTTGAGCATTGGATTGCCATGGGCGTCGGCAAAATATGTTTTCAATCCAACGCCAAAAATCCCTCCATACAAGAAAATTACATGCACCACATAGATCGGAAAGGTATTTTGTCCTAATTTCAAGAAAAGCTTGGCCTTGACATTAAATCGAGCATCAATGAGCATTAAAATACCTAACATAACGAGCACTTGACCAAACCTTGCAAGCGTATTTTGGCCTAAATAGAGAAACTTAAACTTGAAAATTTTCAGGGTAACCAAGGCGCTGTCCATTACGCCAAAAAGAAAGGGAATCAAAAAGGTTAAAGCAAGGCCAACGCCGATAAAGATCAGTGCAAACCACCATTCTCTCGTTTTGGATTCATAGACACGGATGATGCTCCCCACAGTGCCTCCTAACAACACGTAGGACCCATATCGTAAAAAGCTAAAATCGGAAAAAGGACCATAAAAGAGGTTTTGTATAAACCTTGGGAAATGCATTGGCCAGTAGTTTGGATGGTTTGGATTGGCAATTTCATCCCATTGAATGTAGGAAGCCATTTTAATGTAAAAGCCTAAAATGACCAGCGCCATTGCCAAGAAATAAAAATGGATTTTTCCTTTTCTGATCAGTGAAAACAAGCCATACGTCATCATAAGAAATAATATGCCTACCCCAATCGATTGAAGTACGTGAAAGGCCGATAACCAATCTGTTTTCAAAGGTATTCGATAGTATAGGGCCTTTACCATTCCGATTAAATTGATTTGAATAAAATATCCCCAAAAGATTAGGTCCCAAACCCTTTTAAATCCTTTTTTTACGCGGTCGTTTTGCCAAAACCGAACGGTGGGAGATTTTGCTGCGGTGAGTAAATACACAAATACCAATCCCGTCACCGTAAAAAATAAGGGAGAAGTTAATCCATGAATGAAATACCATATTTCGAAAATGAGGTTGGAATGGTCACGGTATTGGTTTGCCAATGCTGCGCCGGTAAAATGACCTTCAAGCATTAAAAGAATGGCCAGACTCCTCGCCATGTCTATGAATTTTAATCGCTTCTTTTCTGTTGCCAATCTTAACTTCTGTGTTTTCGAGGGCAAAGATAGCTTTTTCTGCGTTTAATCTATGTTTGCGCTGATTTCAACGGATGGCTGAAGCATTGAGCCGCCAATGAAAGCATTGACCTTTATTTTTTAAGGAAGGTAAAATACACCCGAACAGGATTTTCGATGTCGGTAAAGTAAATGTCCGCGTAGCAACTGGCATGTTTCCCTGAGAATTCTGGAATGAATTCCATGTCCAATTCTGTTTCATTGGGGGCGATTTTTTTCAATTTGTAACTCAACCCTTCTTGGCTAAAAGTGATTTGCTCTATGCTGATTTCCGTTGCGGTATGACTTAAAGTGATTTTCTTGTGTACATTTTGACCTTCTTTGATTTCTTCACTTTGCACCAACGGGTAGGCCGATAAGGTTTGTTGTTGATCCATGACCGTTCGCGCCAAGTACAGAATTTCCACTTTTCGTTCAATACACGCTTCTAAAGAATAAACCGAAGCCGCTTTGTCTTTCAAATTGTCTGACGTGGATTGGTTTGCCGCATACTCACCCAAGGGAACTTCTACAATTTCAAACGAGACCGAAGGGTTTTTTGAAAGTAGTAATTTCAGTCGGTTGTTTTGAAATTCTAAAAAATAACGCTCAATGGAGGAAATTCTTCTTTGGGTTAGGTTTACGTTGTATTGCGTAACGTTCAATGGGCTGGCATATCCCCGCGCAAAAAGGAGAATGGAATTTCCACGTTCGATTTCATGGGCCACAGAATCGTAAAGTTTCAACAAGATTTCATACCCAAAATCTACTTTCCCTGTGAAAAAAACAGACAACGCATCCTTGTTTACAACACTGTCCAAGTACCCTTTTCTCGCGTTGAAGTAATCCGCATACAACAAATCATAAGGCACATTGCTTTTTTTCGCATACGATTTTGGATTGGGGTAATCATTTCTAAAGTAGAGGGTTACCGGAAAGGTAATTCTTACAGAATCAATTTGGGTGCTGTCAGGAGGGATTACGTTGGAAGGGGGGGGAGGCGGAATGACCGCATAAAAGATATCGCTGCAACAGGTAGGGTTTTTCTTTGATAAACTTCCCAAACGGTTGGAAGAGACAAATATACTGTCCGTTTGACGGAAAAAATACAAGTCATTTGCTGGATTGTTGATGGGAATTCCAAGGTTAGTGGGTTTGGAAAATTGAAATTTGTCAAGCACACGAGAGGAGAACACATCATAACCCCCAAATCCAAAATGCCAATTAGAGGAAAAATACAATTTACTGGAATCTACATCAAACCAAGGCGTGATTTCGTTTTCCATCGAATTAATCGCTGAAATGTTTTTGGGACGTTCATAGGTGCCATTTGATTTTAGCTGCGCGTACCATATGTCCATTCCTCCTTGTCCCCCCTCACGATCTGAGGAAAAAAACAAATAGGATTTCCCATTTTTTAACTTAACCATTACCGGGTTTGTATTGTTGGAATTAGGCGCATTGATTACTTCTGAAAGGGTGTCGATTAGGTTGACCCCATTCTCTGATTTGAATTTCGCGATTTTACAATTGTAATTGTATCCCTTGTCGTTGCAAATGCTGTAATAATACCATCCTTTTTCATCAAAACTTCCGTTTCCAGTACTTCGTTCGAACGTCGACAATGCCTCCCATTGCTTAGGATTTGTAAACCCATTGCTGTCTTTAGATGATGTATAATTTCGCGTGCGATAGTATTTTGTATAAACTTCTTCAGCGTTATTGATGGAGTCTGCTTTTAAGGATGAAAAGTAAAAGACCCCATTCTTGTAGGTATGTCCGAATTCTGCATCGAAAGAATTGATGCCTTCAGGCATTGCTTGAATGGAGACACTTGTGTCTGGTTTAGATTTAAGAGCGAATTCTGTCGATTTTATTTCCTGTTTAGCCTTTTTGTATGCATATTCATCTGGGAATTGGGCCGATTCTTTGTAAGCTTTTTTGAACAGGGTGAGTGCTTGGGTATAGTTCCCAGATTGTTTCACCATGAGGGCATAGTAAATTAAGGCATTTGGATACACCTTGTCAGGATCTTCGGCATAGACTTTTGCATACCATTTTGCAGCGTCCGTATAGTTTTTATAGGCCCTTTGTGTTTCTGCTTGCTTCCAATGAAGTTGGGTTGAAGTGGAATCAAGGGTTAATGCTTGATGGTATATTTTGCCCGCATAATAATAATCTCCTTTCGAAAACTGTTCGTCGCCAAACTGGATTAGGTCCTTTAGTTTTACTTGGTTAAAAGCAAAAAAGGGAAGCCAGCACAATAGAAAGGTTAAATAAAATCTGGGCATACACGGTGGTCAATTCTTTTGGGATTGAAGCGAAATAAGATGTAGCGTACAGCAATTTCGAATCCCCCTCGGGCTTGGCTCGCTGGAACCAATTTGGAAATGTTAATGTCATAACTTAATCCGACAAACCAATCTTGGTACTCGCATCCAACGGATAGAATGTCGGCATCTTTTCCACGAATCCAAACACCAGCCAAAAGGGCTTTGTACACATAATTTCGGTCACTCCCTGGAAGGTAATAGCGTACAGAGGAACCCACCATTAATTCGTCGTAAACCCCTTGTTTTGAATACTGTATCGAAGGCAAAACATCCCACCTGTCCGCAATGGGTTGACAATACTTTACCTGTGCAACCCAACGTACGTCTCTTTTTACAACCGATTGATAAAACCCTTGGTTAGGTTGGTTTAGGTTAAAAGCACTCAAGCCAACTTTCAAATGGTTTCTTGGTGAAACATGATAGGTGTACAAGGTGCCAAGGCCTACGTTTAGATTCGTTTTACGGTCTGTTTGAAAATTCTCATTGGTGGGTAAAAGTGGATTGAAGATGTATCCATTGTATTGAGAGTCAAAGTAAAAGGCATCTGTATTCAGCTGTCTGTGGTTCAAGCCTAGGTTTAGTCCAGCAGTGATTGAATGCATTGAATCAGAAGTAATTTTAAATGATTTTGAAAGATTTGCTTGCAGTTCCAGGGTGCGAAATTTACCATCGCCCGCTTGGTCGTGAAACGCCAGTATTCCATAATTAAACGACTTTGTTTTTCGATCAATGGAAAAGGAAAAGGTTTGGTAGGGAAGGGTAACACTTCTCCATTGGTCTCTGAAATTGCCTATAAAGCGCGTGTCTCCGATAAAATCCCCTGTGTTTGCTGGATTTTGAAAAATAGGATTGTCGTTGAATTGCGACCAATGGATGTCTTGCCCAAAGAGCGCAAAGCCATTCAAAAACAAACAAACCCCCCAAAAACAAAATGTTCTTTGCATGTTGGGTAAATTTACCAAAAATAAAGTTGCAATAAAAGACTTGCTATGGAGTGCTGGTTGAAACAGGAATTATTTTCCCGTTGAAGAACGGAAATCGATTCAACGCGAAATCTACAATAAATGCCGCCATCCCCTTGGCATCGATAGGCGCTTGGTAGCCAGGAAAGGCTTCTTCCAACATTTCTGTTTGAACGGCACCTAAACAAAGGCAATTCATCCAAATTTCCTGGTCCTTGTATTCCTCGGCAAAAACCTCTGTAAAGTTTGCAATGGCTGCTTTTGAACTGGCATAAGCAGTAAGCTCAGGGAATTTCATGGATCCTTGAAATGCACCCATGCTGCTGATGTTTACCACATGGCCTTTTCCTTTGACAATTGTGGGTAACAACCTCTGAATTAAGGCTACCTGTGCAAAAAAATTCACACGCATTGACCTTTCGAAATCCTTTTGGGTTAGGGAAGAA
Source organism: Chryseobacterium gleum (assembly GCA_945882095.1). GTDB lineage: Bacteria > Bacteroidota > Bacteroidia > Flavobacteriales_D > Crocinitomicaceae > UBA952. Next base: position 29,071 of record CAMCWF010000012.1, on the reverse strand, counting down.
AAAGTGTTTTTTATCAATAATCCCGCATTGTTTATCAATACATGGATTTCCTGTAATTCCGACAGAATGCCCATTTGACCCTCCATTTCCATTTCCAAGTCAAAAGGCAGTACTTTAACATTTGGATACGCAGAAAAGGCAGCATGCATGGCGTCAACATTCCTTCCCAGGGCATAGACATTGTACAATGGGTTTTGAGCGAGCTGCAATGCGATTTCCTTACCAATGCCTCTCGAGGCCCCATTCACGACAATGTTCTTATTCATCAAAACTCAAGGTTAAGTTCGCTGAGGTTGGGTCGGCTTGACAGGTGAGAATGTAGCCTTTCGCGATTTCATTCTGCGTTAGGTTAAAGTTTTGTCGCATGGTGGCAGATCCTGACGTAACCTTTGCTTTACACGAGCTGCATACGCCCCCTCGGCAAGAATACGGAGGGTCTAACTTTGCCTTTTCCAATGCCTCCAATATCGTTTGCTTGCCTGTTTGCATTTCAAGTTGATGTGTTTCACCATCCATGATCACCTCTAATTTCGCAATACCCTCATATTGTATAGGATTGTCGAGTGAAACTTCTTTTACCGGGGGGATGAAATGTTCTTGAAGAATTTTGTGTTCGGGAACACCAAAGAAGTTCAACCCATTTTCAATTTTCTCCATAAATTCATTCGGTCCACAAATTAAAAATGAATCACATTGAAGCAAACTCAGGTCATTTTTCAAAGCTTCAATTAAAGCGTCGTAATCCAGTCTTCCCGCCTGGTAAGGGCTTTGGGTCTGTTGGCTTAGGTAATAGGTGGATTGTACAGTATCCAACAGCTCTTTAAACAAGATTTCTTCTTCTGTTTTTACATTATAAAAAACCTTGAATTCTTTGGTGCTACCATATTTTCCAACCATGGACGCAATGGGTGTTATGCCGCTACCAGCCGCAAAAACACAAATTTTTTGAGCCGATTTAACGGTGAAATTCCCTTCTGGGATGTGCACCTTCACTTTGGTACCTATGATTAAAGTATCGTGTAAATAGGTCGACATAATGCCACCGTCAATACGACGCACGCCAATTTGAAGCTGTTGGTCATCTGTGCTGCAAATGGAGTAAGAACGGCGGATTTCTTTCCCTCCAAAATCATTTGAAATCGTTAGGTATTGACCGGGTTCGAAAATAAATTTTGATGAAAACTCTGAAGGAATCTTGAGGGTTAAAATCACGAAGGTGGGGGAAACATGTTCTTTTTCGGAGACCTCTAGGGTGTGCCAAGGACTATGTTTTTTGCTATTTAAAAAGGAGAGTAAGCCCATAATTAATCGTCAAATGATACTACTATTTTTTCTGAGGTTGGAACCGCTTGGCAAGTTAAAATATATCCTGCAGTTATTTCATCTTTTTCTAGGGAATAATTTACTTTCATCTCCGCTTCACCTGATAATATTTTTGCTTTACAGGTACAACACACCCCTCCCAAACATGCGTAAGGTACATCGGCGCCTGCACGCTGAGCTGCGCTCAAAATGCTATCGTCTTCTGGGGTCATGGTAAATGAAATTCTGTCATCGTCGATGATCAAATCAATTTCACAACTGCTTTGCGGTTCAATTTTAACCTTTGTGTTTTCAGATGCTTTGGCATTCGCATGGAACAATTCGAAATGAATCTGTTCGGCTTTAAGTCCTTTGGATAAATAAAAATTCCTCACGGCATGAATCATGGCCTCTGGCCCACAAACATATACATCATCAACTTTGTCATTGCGCAAGAAATGCTTGTGCAATGCTTCCAGTTTTTCCGCATCCATTCTTCCTTTTTGAACCGGAATTCCTTGGCTTTCCTGGCTAAAAATATGGTAAAGCCTAAACCTTGAAATGTATTTGTTTTTCAAAGACTCCAATGCCTCACTGAACATGACACTTGAAAATCCTTTGTTGCCAAAAAACAAGCAAACTTCTGAATTTGGCTCATCTCTCAAAACAGTTTTTGCGATTGAAAGCACAGGGGTAATTCCACTTCCCGCAGCGTATAAAACAATTGTTTTTTTCTGTGTTGGGTTGCTTTCATAAAGAAACGTTCCCGCAGGGGTCATGGCTTCGATTTCATCGCCAGCAGCCAAATGATCTAGGGCATAATTCGAAAAAACACCATTGGAAACCCTTTTGATTCCTACGCTCCACTCATCCTCAAAAGGGGAAGAGCATAAAGAATACGAACGACGTACTTCTACACCGTCAATATTGGCCTTTAAGGTGATGTATTGTCCAGACAAAAAACGATAATCTCCCTTCAGGGAATCAGGAACCTGAAACGTGATTTTTGATGAATCCGCTGTCAAGGGTTGGACGGATGCGATGCGAAGGGTATGAAATTTTAGCGACATTGGATTTACGAATGAAGGCAAAATTAAACAAATCCAATTGAAGTGTTGTTTAAAAATAGAAATTCATTCGTGTTTCAAAGAAGATGTGTTATTTTCCTTGGATGTGAATTATGTATATTTGTCTAACAAAATAAATTTCTGTTATGGATACTTTATCAATCACCCAATTGGAAGAAAAATTCCAAGCTAAAATTGATGCCGACATTAGGATTGAACCAAATGATTGGATGCCAGATAATTACCGTAAAACGTTGGTTCGTCAAATTTCTCAACATGCCCACAGTGAAATCGTTGGGATGCTACCCGAGGGGAATTGGATTACCCGAGCCCCAAACCTTAGAAGAAAAGCGGTACTACTTGCCAAGGTACAAGATGAGGCTGGACACGGTTTGTATCTTTACTCCGCAACCGAAACCTTAGGCGTAAGCCGAGAGGATACCATTGACGACTTGAATGCAGGTAGGGTGAAATATTCTTCGATTTTTAACTATCCAACACTGACATGGGCAGACATGGGTGCGGTTGGTTGGTTGGTTGATGGAGCGGCGATTTTGAATCAAGTCGCGTTGTGCAGGACTTCCTATGGTCCTTACGCCCGTGCCATGGTAAAAATTTGCAAGGAAGAGTCTTTTCATCAGCGACAAGGATTTGAAATCATGACAACTTTGATGAACGGAACCCAAGCGCAAAAAGACATGGCCCAAGATGCCATGAACCGTTTTTGGTGGCCAGCGTTGATGATGTTTGGTCCTAGCGACGAATTTTCTAAGCACACAGAACAATCCATGAAATGGAGAATCAAACGATACACGAACGATGAACTACGTCAACAATTCGTAGATGCAACCGTTCCACAGGCCGAATTAATTGGGTTAACCATTCCTGACGACAAACTAAAATGGAATGAAGAACGAGGACACTATGATTTCGGCGACATCGATTGGGAGGAGTTTTGGCAAGTAGTAGGCGGAAATGGTCCTTGCAACAAAGAGCGAATTGAAGCCCGTGTAAAAGCGAAAAAAGAGGGCGAATGGGTAATGGAAGCTGCCCTGGCACATGCACAAAAAAGGAGTTTAGTCACACACAATTAAGCAAACAATGTCGAACAACGAATGGCCCCTTTGGGAAGTTTTTATCAGAAGCAAGCAAGGATTGAATCACAAACACGTTGGAAGTCTTCGGGCAGCGGATGCTGAAATGGCGTTGCAAAATGCACGCGACGTTTACACCCGTAGATCAGAGGGTATTTCCATCTGGGTTATCCCGTCAAACGCTATCGTAGCTTCAGATTCAAGTGATGCGGATGCGTATTTTGAGCCTTCCGATGCAAAAGTTTACCGTCACCCAACTTTTTACAAAGTGCCAGATGGCATTGAACACATGTAACATGGAAAATCAATCACTTTTTACGTTTTTATTGAGACTTGGGGACGATAGCCTAATTCTTAGCCAAAGGCTTTCGGAATGGTGTGGTCATGGCCCCATCCTTGAGGAAGACATAGCAATCACCAACATAGCGTTGGATTTATTAGGTCAAGCAACTTTCATTTATGAATATGCCTCGGCTGTTGAAGGAAAAGGGAGAGATGCAGATGATTTGGCTTTTTTAAGATTAGAAAATCAATATTTCAATACCCTTCTGGTGGAACAAACCAATGGAAATTTTGCCGATACAATGGTCAGGCAGTTTTTCTTTGACGTATACCGAAAGTTGCTCCTTAACCAATTGCTTTCATCCACAGACCCACAAGTTGCTGCCATCGCTGAAAAATCTTTGAAAGAAACCAGGTACCATACCCAGCATTCCTCGGAATGGGTGATTAGGTTAGGAGATGGAACGGAACTTTCGCACGAACGGGCCCAAAATGCAATCAACGGATTGTGGCGGTATACGAACGAAATGTTTAGCACGGATGCGGTGGAAGACACCCTTTGCAATCAAGGCATCATTGGAAACATTTCCTCCCTGAAAACCCAATGGATGGAAGAAATTACTTCTGTTTGTAAAATGGCTACGCTAATCGTTCCTGAAGACAAGGGATATTTTGGTGGGGGTAGATTAGGTAGACACAGTGAGAACATGGGCTATATTTTGGCTCAAATGCAATACATGCAACGCACTTTTCCAAACATGAAATGGTAACATTAGCATCTGTATACAATTATCTCGAAGAAGTTAAAGACCCCGAAATTCCGGCCCTGTCTATTCGTGAACTTGGGATCCTACGCAATGTTACATTAAACGCAGAAACCTGGGTGATTACCATCACGCCGACCTACAGCGGTTGTCCAGCAATGCAAACCATTGAACAAGATATCCACACGACCTTAAAGCACTTTGGAATTGAAAACTTTCGCGTCGATTCCGTTTTGTCACCGGCTTGGACTACCGATTGGATGACTGAGGAGGGAAAGGCCAAACTTCAAGCCTTTGGGATAGCTCCGCCGGTTAATGAATTGGACAAAAGCACCCTTTTTGCAAAGCCCATTGTTGTTCCTTGTCCCCAATGTTTAAGTGAAAACACGAAAATGGTAAGTCAATTCGGAAGCACGGCATGCAAGGCACATTATCAATGTAACGCCTGTTTGGAGCCCTTTGATTATTTCAAGTGTTTTCGCTAAAGTACAGTCTGCAACTTTTCCCAAGCCGCTTTCGCCGCTTTATCCCAGCTAAAATTTTTCACCCTTTCCAACCCTTTTTGTTTTAAGGTTTCTCTCAATTCAGCATCATTAAGCAATTGTTCCATGGCGGCATGGATGTCTTTTATGGAAAAGGGGTCGCAATACAAAGCAGCGTCACCCGCAATCTCTGGTAAACAGGTTGCATTTGCTGCAATCAGCGGCGTGCCACACGCCATAGCCTCCACCATTGGTATTCCAAACCCTTCAAAATAGGGCACATAGGTCAATGCCAATGCAGAGCTCATAACTTTTGCAAGTTTTTCCTTGTCTAAATAGCCTACAAAATGAACCTGGGCCTGATTTTTTTCAGGGAGTTGTATGTCCGTGTTTTTCCACATTTTCTTACCTACAATCACTAAATCTGCGGGTGGATTGTCCAACATGGAAAAAGCCTCGAGTAAACGTTGTACATTTTTACGGGGATGCAAGGACCCTACAAACAGAAAAAAAGGCTTGCCTTTGGTGTATTCAATCCTTACCGCTTGTTTTTCGCTTTCAGAAACAGGCGCGTAAATGGGATTTGGCGCGTTGTAAACAACCGAGATTTTGGAGGGGTCAATATCGTAAACCTTCGCAATGTCATTTTTTGAATACGCAGAAACGGTAAGAATATGGTTTGCTTTTCTTGCAAATTTTGGAAAAAAACAACGCAAATAATTTCTAACTACAAATGGCAAATCCTTTGGATTATGTTCAAAATTTAAATCATGAATGGTAATTACTTTTTTTACCTTGGAACCCAATGAGGAATAGCCATCAGGCGAAAAAAATAGGTCCACTTTTTCCCTTCGCATCAAGCGCGTGAGTTGAAATTCAAACCAAATAAAATAAAGAATGGGGTGGCGAGTGGCTGGAGGAATCACAAATTCTTTTACATTCTGTAACCTGGGTAAAAAATGCAGTGGTTTTCTGTCGTAGATCAATAGAAATTCAACCTCAGGATGCGATTCGATCCAACGGGAGACAATTTCAAAAGTATAGTTTCCAAAACCCTCTAATTTCGGTGCCGTAAGGTTTCTACAATTGATGGCAACCTTCATTAAAACTGCAGGATGTAATTGGTTTGTTTTTCTACACCGATAGTCGTCGATGGGCCGTGACCACAATAAACGATCGTATCGTCTGGAAGTTGAAAAAGCACTTCGTGAATGGAGCGTTTCAAGGTTTCTATATCACCTCCCGGTAAATCAGTACGCCCAAAACTGCCTTTAAACAATACATCCCCATTGATCACAAAATGGTCCGCTTCGAAGTAAAACACAACATGGCCGGGCGAATGTCCAGGGGTATGAAACACCGTGAATTCTAGGTCACCGTATTGCAATTTCTGTTGGTCATAAAGATAGGAGGATTCAATGGGTGTTGGAGATAATTTGTACCCTTCAAAACCATACACATGAGCATATTCGGCTACGCGGTCCAAGGTTATTTGGTCGGCTTCATGAATTTGTAATGGGGCGGCAAAAACATTGTGAATGAATGCATTACCGAGGACGTGATCAATGTGACAATGCGTATTGAACAAAGCACAAACGGCAAGGTTCTGTGATTCTATGTAATTGAAAAGTTCCTTTTCCTCTTTAAGCGTGTAACAACCGGGGTCAAAGATGATTGCATTTCCCAGTTCGTCGCTTACGACAAAGGTGTTTTCTTGGAAAGAATTAAAGGTAAACTCCTTTACGATAATGTTTGCCATAACGCGATAAAGTTAAACAAAAGGGATGACTATCGAAGAAGGATGACGTGACCTGTTAATGCAAATTTGTGTTGTTGCTTGTCGGTGTATTTCAATTTCCAAGTGTATGTCCCGTCTTGACAAGCCTTGCCATCATAGGTTCCATCCCATTTTTCTTCTATACTTCCCAAGGTGCAAATCAATTCTCCCCAACGGTTAAAAATTAACATTTCCATGCTTTTTATATTCCCTCCATAGACACCAAAAAGATCATTTGTTCCATTTCCATCCGGAATAAATGCGTTTGGGACATAGATGATGGGGTCGTAACTTATGTTTACCTGAGCGTCTGCCGAACAACCATTTAAATCGGTAAAATTAACATAGTAGGTATAATCCTGTTCAGGCGTCGCAATTGGATTCGGACAATTGATGCACGATAGAAATTCACTTGGACTCCAAACATAGGTTCCGGGACTGTTCCCTTGGGCATCCAACGCTATTTGATCTCCATAAAAAGCCTGCACATTGTTATTTATTAAGATGGATGGGAGTGGATGCAGAACAACCTCCACGTACGCAGTGTCCAAACAACCATTGGAATCGATGCCTACCACCCGGAAATTGGTGGAGGTTGCCGGGCTTACCCACACTTGATTTCCTGCTTGGTTTACGATAAAGTTACTGGGAGACCAAAGGTAGTATTGTGCGCCATTCGCCCACAATTGTGCAATCTCATAGGGGCAAATGATGGTATCATTCCCTGCGGTGACATTTGCTTCAAGGATATTGGCATACACTGAGTCTATTATGGTTCCACATGCATTGGTAAAGGCACAGTAGTAATACATGTTTGAATCTGGCCAAATCGTAACAAGTGGGCCAATGGTTGTTGAAATGTTTTGATTTGGACTCCAATTGTAGGTTGTCGCACCCGAAACGGAAAGGGTCGTTGAGGTTCCTTGACACAAAATAACCGTATCTGGCAAATTGGATGCAGGAGGATTGTAATAAACAAAAACAGTCGCCGTATCCGAAAGCACACATCCTTCGGGGCTGGTGAGTGAAACCACATAACTTGTCGTAGAATCTGGCGTTGCCATCACTGCGTTTCCTTGGTTTGTATCAAGCGAACCGCTTGGCGACCACACTAAGGCCCCATTTCCCACAGCCACAAGCAAGGCACTTCCACCTACACAAAGAGAGGTGTCGTTTGAAACAGTTAATGAAATTGGGACAACGTTCAAAGGAACTTGGAGTGTGTCTGATCCACAACTGTCGATGATAACAACGGTGAATACCGTGTTGCTTTGTATCGTGGCAATCGGATTTGGGATGTTTGGATTGCTTACCAAATTGGCGGGGGACCACGAATAGTTGGAACCACCAAACGCATCCAATGGGTAGGAAGAACCTGGGCAAATGGCAGTGGATGGTAGGGTAACTCCTCCTTGGAAATCGCCTATGTTCACTTGAATAACAGCGGTGTCCGGCGCATAACAATTCGACGAATCCGAGACGATTAAGGTGACATTGTAGATGCCTGGTAAATTGTAATAATGCGTGGGTTGAAATTGTGTGGAGGTAGTGTTGTCGCCAAAAAGCCATAGGTAATTATTCCCATAGACACTGTTGTTTGCGAAAATTACAGGTTGGGGAATACAAATCAAAGGCGAAGGTTGTGAAATGACCGCGTCCAAGGTGCTTAGTTCAAATTTAAAAACGGCCATGTTACAGTTCGGGCTTGGGTTCTGAGGAGACCAACTTCCAGGCGTTGAGGTGAAACCAAAATTATTACCACCACATGCCCCACAAACCGCATGGTAAATTCGACCATTTTTATCGAACCGACTTGTGCCACCGTCAACGTGATTAGAGCTTCCGGTAAGCCCCCCCATGTAGGTTCCATAGGTTACGCTTTGGGCATCTTGCGAATAGACACTTAAATAAAAATTAGAACCATTGGTGTTGCTTTGATAAGCATTAGGGGTTATGAGAAATCCATTGGTGGTAGAGTATGTGGCTTGCGATACGGAACTGTTTGCATTCAACGTCCCTCCCCAACCCGCAACATAGATTTCATAACAATCCGATACCAAAAAGGCAGTGGGTGATATTTCAACATGTCCAGTCCCTGCGCCAAACATGGTTGTCCATGATATGTTTTGCAAATTGCTACTGTACTTTCGAAGGAATTGACCTGAATTTGGCGTACCCGTGCATCCTGCTGTGATGGGCCAAGAAGATTCCGTTTGACCATAGACATACACTAAATTAGAGGGGTCACAACGGACAAAATATGCTTGGTCATATTCGTTCATTCCTAAGAATGTTGCAGATAAAACCGAACCTGTACCCGCATTTATCCTCGCCAAATACCCATCGCTAAGTCCTCCATTGTTCGACAAGTCATTCCCAGAGGAAACCCCCGGAAAAGAAGGGGAGGTGGAGCCGCCCGCAAGGTAAACAGTACCATTTGGGCTGATTTCAATTGAGTTTCCACTTTCCTCACCCATTCCGCCAAAGAAAGTGCCCCAAAGTAAATTGGTAAAGGTGTTGTTGAATTTACAGACAACCGCATCTTGTAAACCATTAAGTACATTCGAGAAGGACCCCGCCGTTGTAGGAAAATTCATAGATGCAGTTGTACTTGAAATCAGAACATTACCTGACCCATCTAAAATAATTTCTCCCCGAAATTGATCCCCATAATTATAGTGCAGGCTGTTAAGGTTTAAACCATCGGAACCACTTCCCCCCAGATAGGTAGAGGCTATTAAATTGGTTCCATTCGTACTGAATCTTGACAAATAAATATCACTGCCATTGAAGGTCAATGAATTTTCTATTTCCGTAGGTCCGCCATTAAAAGTGGCGTCATATGCGCCTGCTGTGGTTGGAAAATTGGGAGAGCACGTGACGCCATAAACATAAAGCTCACCCGTGGGTCCTGTAACAATGCTATGTGGGGTTTCGTTGCCAGATCCCCCAAAATAAATCGAGTAAAGTAAATTGCTGCCCGTGGAATTGAATTTTGTAATCCCGACATCAAATGGCAGGCTTCCCACACCATTGTTAAAGGTGATGTCATAAGATCCCGGCGTGGTTGGATATCCGTAACCGAAAACAATCCCTGCACCATAGAGATTCCCCGAGACATCAGGCGTCGCTGTAAATCCCCAATTGTCAGCGCTAGAACCTGAAAAAGATGAAAAAGTTAAACTGGGATCAATCGTAAGCGAATCATAAAAGGGGAGCCCTTCAGGAAAACCAAAACCCCAAACGCCTTGATGTTCTTCAAATTGAATGTTAATTTCTTTTTGCTGTCCGTTTGCATAGGCCCATGCCTTTGGCTTTGTCTGAAGAATTTGTCCAAAACGATGCTTAACAATGAGGTTTCCTTTATGGTCCAAGGCGATATCTTTGCTCCCCGTAAATTCAAATTGAATTTTTTTTACATCGGCATTCGATTGGAGTTGAAAAGCATACTGAAGTTGACCCCCTGAGGTGGAATAAACCGCTTTAATCCCATCGTAAAGTTCCTCGTATACCGCCGATTGATAGTCAAACACCTTACTTTTCCATTTCGTCGTATCGTTACCCACAAAATAACTTGAATAGTGGGTTGATTTCGCCCCAACGTTCTGAGGCCTTGTGTTGTTTGGTTGAATAAAGTTTTGTTGAATGCTATGAATTTTTACGTCTGTACTTTCATTTTGTGGTTGGTGTGCATCAGGTTGTTGATACATGAAATAGGTAAGCCCCTTTCCACTGAGGTAAATCCTTCCTGAATTCACAGGGATGGCATAGTCAATGGCCATATCCCACTGTCCATGGTTTGGGGTCATCCAAACCTCCTGTGCATTGGCAGTTAAGAGGTAAAAAATCGAGATTGAAAACAGCAATCCTTTCATAAGGCTAATTTACGCAAGCTAAAAGAAATAATAAGTACTTTAATCTTTCATTTGGGTTGCTTTCACTCGATGCCTTTTAGAAGTTGCGAATATGTTGTAATTTTAAACCCTAAAATAAGGCTATGAAATCAATTTATTTTTTGTGGATTTTTCTTTTGACTGCATTTACTTCCCTCGCTCAAAACACTACAGAACCCATTGGGGATTACGCAAGGGTTAAAATTTTTGCGGATGCGCAAGGTTTGCAATTGTTGGCGCAGCATGGCGTAACCATTGACCACGGCATTACCAAAGAAGGGGTATTTTTTATCTCTGATTTTTCAGCAGCGGAAATTCAAACCATCGCCTCCTTAAACTTTGTCTATGAAGTTCTTATTGCTGACATTGAAGCGTACTATGCACAGATTTTAAGTGACAATTCACCTTCCCAAACGTATCGAAATGCAGCCTGCGTTGGAGGAGGAGGCGATCCAAATGCCTATGTAAACCCAGCTGTACCAACACATTTTAACCTAGGGACCATGGGCGGATACCTAACGTATTCGGAGATGCTTGCGGAACTGGATGAAATGCTCAGTGCCTACCCAGGGTTGATTACCGCAAAAGCCCAAATATCAAATTTTGTTACCCATGAAAACAGACCGATTTACTTCGTCAGGATTTCAGACAATGCAAACGTTGATGAAGGCGAACCTAAAATTTTATACTCTGCCATTCATCATGCCCGTGAACCTATGAGTTTAATGGAGACCATTTTTTACATGTGGTTTGTCTTGGAAAATTATGGCACCAATGATGAGGTTACCTACCTAGTTAACAATACCCAAATGTATTTTGTGCCGTGCATCAACCCAGATGGGTATGTTTATAACCAAACAACCAATCCAAATGGAGGAGGGATGTGGCGAAAAAACCGCAGAAACAATGGAGGGGGTGTTTATGGAGTAGATTTAAATAGAAATTATTCATACGGATGGGGGACAACCGGAACGAGTGCAACCACCAGCAATGATACCTATCGCGGTCCTTCTGCTTTTTCTGAACCCGAAACACAAGCCATGCGTTGGTTGGTCCAAAACAATGATTTTATTACCGCTTTTAATGCCCACACCTATGGCAAAGCGTTGCTATTTCCAATTGGTACCACCACAGCTGAATTTGCGCCGCATCACAATTGGTTCCAAGAAGAATCAAATCACCAAGTTCAATACAATGGCTATGTAGCGATGAAAAGCAGTGGGCTTTACCCTGCCTCAGGTGATTCTGATGATTACATGTACAAAGTAGACATTGGTGTAAACCAAAAAGACACCGTGTTTGCCCATACGCCAGAGGTGGGGACTGCTTTTTGGCAGCCTTCTAATGAAATCATTCCTACCTGTCAAGAAATGCTTTTCCCAAATCTTGTACTTGCCCATTTGTCTAGGATCTATACTGTGGTTAGCGAAACAGACCCAAATATGATTGCCTCTATTAATGGCGTTTTTAACCATACTGCCAAGCGATTGGGTAGACAATCTGGCGCGGTGACTGTTTCCATTCAACCCCTTCAAAACATTGTGTCTGTCGGTGCACCGGTCGTGTACAACCTTAACCAACAGCAATCTCAAAACGGTACCATTTCCTATGCTTTAAATCCAAACATCCAATTTGGTGATCAAATCATTTACATTCTGAAAACAGACAATGGTTTATGGGTTCGAAAAGACACGATTGTTAAAACATTTGGTGCTTTAACGGTTCAGGTAACTGAAAACGCAACCGCTACCACCAATTGGACAGGAAACTGGTCCACTACTGCTTCTACCTACGTTTCTGCAACCAAATCTTTTACAGATTCCCCTACGGGAAATTATGCCAACAACACCAACAAAACCTACACCTTTGTTCCTACCGTAGACCTTACAAATGCGTCCAGCGCGATGGTACGGTTTTATGCCAAATGGAACTTGGAAGCCGATTATGATTATGTCCAATTTCAAGTTTCCACGGATGGAGGCACCAATTGGATTGCTCAGTGTGGTAACTATACCGTTAACGGCACCAATGCGAATGGAAGTGTACAACCCAACAACCAACCTGTGTACGAAGGAGTACAAAGCAATTGGGTTTTAGAAGAAATTAGCCTGAGTGATTACTTAGGTCAAATCATTAAGTTTAGGTTTAAACTCGGATCAGATGGTGGTACCGTTGCAGACGGCTATTATTTCGATGATTTTGAAGTTTTATATAATCTGCAAACCCCTCCTGTAAATCCAATTGCTGGGTTTACCGTGAACAATGGCACACTTTGCCAAGGAAACATCATCCAATTTAACGATGCTTCCACCAATGCACCTGCTTCTTGGGCGTGGAATTTTGGAGATGGCACACAATCTACGCAACAAAATCCTTCCCATGCTTTTGCAAATGCAGGTTGGTATGTGGTTAGTCTAACCGCAAACAATGCTGCCGGATCGGATGTGTTTACAGATTCGGTTGAGGTATTAACTACTCCTGCCGTTCTGTTAACGTCTTCGGACGTGGATAACGTGGTTTGCCTTAACCAAGGAAATGTTGCTTTGACGGTGAATCCCGTGAATGCGAATGTAAGTGGCGTGGGTGTAAATGGATTGAATTTCGATCCTGCCGTTGCGGGTATAGGTTCATTTAATTTGATTGCTACCTTTGCAGATCCGAACGGTTGTGTTGGGCAAGACACTTTAAGCGTTTCTGTTCAAAATTGTGCAGGCATAGAAACTTCGTCTGTAAATCAAGGAATGGTGTACCCAAATCCATTTAATACAATGTTGATATTGGAAGGATTTGAAATAGGATCTAAAATACAAGTGCTTGACCTAAACGGAAAGTCAGTCATCCAAATGGTGGTTGCATCTAATAAAATGGATATGAATACAGAGCGACTTTCAGGAGGAACCTACCTCTTGGAATGTCTTGGGCAGGGGCAAGTTAGACGACAGATTGTGATCAAAGAGTGATCTTTGGACTTCGTAGTTCAATGGATAGAATAGAAGTTTCCTAAACTTTTGATCCAGGTTCGATTCCTGGCGAGGTCACTACAGATAAATTTTAATGTCAAAAGCATCTTTTTTGTATATTTAGCGTTAAAGCCGTACATTTGAATTCAATCGTACACTATGAAAAATTTAATTTACTTCGCTTCTGCTTTTATTTTTCTTCTGGCTTTTTCTTCTTGTATTGAACATGAAGTGGTCCCGCCGCCTACAAATTCTGTAAATTTAAATGCTAATTTCTCTGGATACATCAATGGTACCCAGGTTGAATACACCCAAAACGTTGAAGGCTACAAAGGGTATACAGGTGCTGATACTTACATTTCTCCTTCCCCTCAACCATCCGAAAGGGTTTATATGTTCGAAATGCTTTCCCCTAACAAACCTTTAAGTGTACGTATTAAATTGGGCGCATTGAATTGGGACGTTGCGGCAAATACAGAGCCTAGCTTAACCATGTTTAATGATTTCCATTTAACGTCAGCAGCCGCTTCTCCATCTTATTCAAATTCAGCAATCAATGGTTTTGAAGTAAGTTATACAGATAACAACTCAGCGGTTTGGTTGTCTAAAGGAAACAATCCCATGCCTCAAACGGTAGCGTTTACCAACATCAAACAACAATCAGATGGAACAGGTGATTACTCCTTTTTTGATTGTAATTTTTCTTGCTATGTGTATCGAATTGATCCACAAACCAGTTTACTTGATTCGTTGTATATCCAGAATGGTAAATACCACGGTTGGTTTAGAAGATAAAAATGTAATGCCGTTCACAAACGGCATTTTTTATATACGCAAATGCATACAGTAAAAATTGCAATAATAGGGGATTACAATTTTACTTTCAACGCGCACCACGCCACGAATCTGGCCTTAGATCACGCCTCCAATTTTTTAGATGTTGATGTCAACTATTATTGGATACGGGTATCAGAAGTCGCCCAACAAAAGATTGCCTTCTTTGATCAATATGATGCATTTTGGATTGCACCAGGTCCTTTTCTAAATCCATTTTTTTTAAACGGAATCTTTGCCAGGCTAACTGCACTTAATAAATCCGTCTTGATTACTGGAGAAGGGTATAAGTTGTTTATCGAATACCTTATCATGAAAAACAGTTTGAATCAGGCAGGTGAAAAGTTGATTTCTGACAATTTAATTACCGGGGCCTATTTCGAAAATGTAATCATTGAACCTCAGTCTCCAGCTTTTGTCAAACTGTATGACCATTTCACCAATAAAGAGTTATCTGCAACCCGTTTTAGTTTGTACCCAAACCTAAGAAATGAGCTCGAAGGAAGTTTCATTGATGTGGAAGCCATCAACCAATTTGATGATCCAGAAGCCATAACGTTGAAAGGTCAAACGTTTTTCCTTGCGGTTACTTTTTACCCACAGGTTTCATCAACAAGGGATTTGCCTCACCCCATTATTTACACCTTTGTAAAATCTGCAATCATCGCTCAGCAAGCAAGCCAAGCGTCCAGACGGGTATAATACAAATATGGCTTTATTTCTTTGGTCGTCATTTTCGAAAGCAAATCGCTGTAGGCTTTAATTTGTGTTGTATGATTGGGTTTGGGTTCTCCTGTTTTAAAATCAATAAGAACCATAGCATCCGGTAATTCTATGATTTTATCTGGTCTCGCTAAGTTTCCGGTTGTATCAATGATCCAATTTTCACTTCGAATGTTGATTGATTCTTGAATCCAGCTTTTATAAGGGCCATGGGCAAACATTTTTGTTCCACAAGCCAATAAAGCATCCCGATCATTCATTTCAACGATGGAAGCCTCAATGAGGTTGTCTAAGGTTTCTGACAATCGGTCGGCATCGTCACAAGCCGCCGCAAGGGCATGGAAGCCTTTCCCAAAACCGATTTCATCATTGCTAAAATTCCCTGCGACCACCAAATCAGGGTACCACAAACGGTTGCCGAATTCTTCTGCGTGGTAAAAAACATCGGTCGTTTCAACGGCTCTTTCAACGGCAGCTTCCTCACCGATCTTAACATGTAACAAATCCCCATCGAGGTGAGATGGATACAAGCCTAGCAATGCATCGTGAAGGGTGTTTCCAAGCTGGTCTTTTTCAAAGAGGTTGAATCCATAGAGCCTGTGGGTGGGTCTTGTAAGGGCAACGTATAGAAGATTCAACTTATCCATGAATATTTGGTTCATTTCCATCGATGTATATTCTCGTATCCGTGGAATGGGGCTGTCCTTTTTCAACATGCGATAATACACTTGGTCTACGTCATCAATCAAATAAAATCCTTTTGATTTTGCCGTTGTAAAATTCAGATTTGGGATGATAACCACAGGAAATTCAAGTCCCTTGGATTTATGTATGGTCATGATTTGAATCGCATCGTCTGTCTTTGGCAATTGGATGGCAATCTTAAATTTGTTCTCTTCGAAATAGTCTAAAAAGCTCTCCACATCAACCTTTTTACCGTTTTGGTAATTGAAACAGACATCCGCAAAATGATGCAAGTACACATCTTCTGTTTCCTTCCAATTCATCATTGCGTAGAATTTCTCTATGAGGTCATACAGGTTGTCGTATTTATAAAAGAATTGATCTGGCGCATTGAAATAGGTACAAATGAAGTCTTGGTCATCAAAAAATCGTTTGTCAGGTTCTTGAGGAGATATTGGCTTAAACAATGCCATGTATTTCAAAACAGCATCTTCGTGGTTCAAACGCAGGTACAGCTCAGCAAATCTTTTGGCTTCCGTGAGGTTGGATGGTTTTTTCCGTCTTCTTAAATAAGATAGGCACAAACGTATGCGTGCATCATAATAAATCAAAAGGGAATCAGAGGAAACCACCTTGTAATTGAGGCTCGTAAGAAATTGAGCGATTTCATTACCTTGAACGTTTTTCTCACTTAAAATGCAGATATCTCCTAACTTAAAGCCGTCCGAAACACAACGGTCAATGATTTCTTGTATCTCAGTGTATACATCTACTTCGGAGTCTTCACCGAGTTCACTTTTAATTGAAACGACACCTTTGAATTTTTTTACGGTGTTCTGGTGTATGGAATTGTAAAAATTGACTGAATCCAACGGTATACGCGGAAGAAATGCCTTAAAAATTTCGTTGTTAAAATGGACGATTTCATGGGCAGAGCGAAAATTCTCCTCTAAATTTATTACCTCACCCATCGTTTCAAAATAGGCAGATTTTCGTGCGATTTCCGGATCATTGTCTGGATTGTAGATGCGGGGTAATTCCACAAACTGCTGTGCCAATCCATTGTTAAATCGATAAATGGACTGCTTTGAATCTCCCACGATGAGGTTTTTGTGTCCTTTGGATAAGGATTCCTCTAACAAGGGGATTAGATTTAACCATTGCATTTTAGAGGTGTCCTGAAATTCGTCAAGTAAAAAATGATGGAGCCTGTTTCCTAATTTTTCATAGATGTAGGGCACCACTTGGTCCCAGACCAATTTACTGATAAGGGTATTAAATTCTGAAATCCGAATGAATTGTTCATCGTTGCGAACCACTTCCATTTCCTTGGCAACATATTGAAGCAATGCAAGGTTGTAAAAGGTGTCTGTGTAGTACTGAAGCTTGATGTATTCAATGTGGCCGGATGCATAAAAGGCTTGAATTTCATAAAGTGAATCACAAAAATCAGGAGGAAAAACACCTTTGAAGCCGGCGTCTAGGTACTCCATAAATTTTGCAGAAAACAAGGGTTTGGCAATTCGATCAAGTTTAAATTCTTCAACCCCTGCCGTTTCGATGATTGCATTGTGTGTTTTGCTTTTATTTGGAATTTTTTCAACATCGATGTTCAGTTCGAGGTAGTTCGAAACCATTCGATCTGCCATGACTTTTACGTGTTGAATGAAGTTTTTTTGGCGATGTTTGGCTTCGGTTAAATCTGATTCATTGTAGGTTTGTTTTAAAAGCTTTGCAACCATTGGAATGTAACGCTCCTTCCCAAGTATAGAACTGAAATCAATGAGTTTGTCTCGAAAATTCCATTTGGCACCATCGTCTAGGTTTTTGCGCGTGTAATTTTCAATTAATTTGGTCAAATTCTCCTGCCCAGGCTTCCCGATTTTTCCGAATATGGAGTCGATAACGCGTTCCAAAATTTCGTTTTCATTCATGATGACCTCAAATTCTTGCGGTAGGTTTAAATCACGGTTAAATGAACGAATTAGGCGTAGGTTGAATTTGTCTATGGTAGAAATTTGAAAATCTTCGTAGGAATGCAATATTTCTGTCAGTGTGTTCTGGGCTCTTTTTTGAAGCATTACACCATCCACGTGAAGCTGTTCGGATAGTTTGGTTACTATTTCTGCCGTCTTTCCATTCGACCCATCATGTGTCGCTAAGGAAAACAAGGTTTTGAGGACCCTATCTTTCATTTCAAAGGCCGCTTTGTTTGTGAAAGTCATGGCCACAATGTGCTTGAATTTTGCTGAATCTTTTTGGTAGTCCAATAAAATCCCCAAATATTCTAATACAAGTTGATAGGTTTTTCCGCTTCCGGCTGACGCACTCATTACTTTGAGTCGTTTTATATCGGTTTCTTTTTGCAATCCGTAAAAATTGAGGTTTAAAAATTAAAATTAGTCAGTATTACCTTATTTTTGTTGTATGAATAAAAATATATTTCGTTGCTTATTGTTTTCACTTTTTTTAGTGGCTTGCGATAAGGACAAGGCGCCAGATCCAATTGTGCCTGAAGTTACCTCAAGCATTCTGGTTAATCCCGTTTACAATGGCCAGCCTCTCTTTCTTGATTCTGTGTACACGGCACCCAATGGGTATAAAATCAAAGTAACAGACATCCTTTTTTACGTAACGAAGTTAGGGTACCAAAACAATGTTTTTGCAGAGGTTGGACTGTATGATTTTCGCGAAAAGGGTAATCTATTACTTTCCGTGAACAAAGACCATGGTCTTTTTCCTTCGCTCCAAGGAAAGTTGGGGGTCGACTCAACGTATAACCACCAAGACCCTTCAGCCTTTCCGAACCAAAGCCCTTTGAACATTTCAAATGCAGGAACCATGCATTGGGGTTGGAATCCGGGGTACATTTTCATCAACATTGAAGGGAAAGCAGACACCTTAATTGATGGTGTTGACCAATTGGATTTGAGTTTTAGTTACCACATAGGAACCGATGCCTTTCTCCAAAACATGAATTTTCAAAACATCGTTTGGCAATCTCCTGCAGCGAATCAGCATGCCTTCTATTTGAATTTGGACCTCTATCAGTTCTTTTTCAATCCCAACCAACCCATCAACCTTAACACGGAGTATTTCACACATTCCGGAGCAGGATACCAAGCCCTTACCCAAAAAGCAGCTTCAAATTTTTTAACGGCTTTAACTCCCCAATGAAAAAGCATCTTTTTTTCTTGCTGTTTTTACCCCTGGTTTTTTCTTGTAAAAAAGACAAAACAACCTACAATCCAACACCATATAATCTAGAAATTCCTTCCCATTTTCCTCAAATGAACATTCCTGCGGATAATCCAATGACGGTAGAAGGGGTCGAATTGGGCAGGTACTTGTTTTATGAAAAACGGCTGAGTGGTGACAACAATATGGCATGCGCTTCTTGTCACATGCCGGCCACTGCTTTTTCAGATTCTGCAAAGTATTCGGTAGGAATTGATGGAATTAAAGGCACTCGGAATGCTATGGCGCTCATCAATTTGGGTTGGGATGATTTCTTTTTTTGGGACGGGAGAGAATCTTCTTTGGAGAAGCAAATTCTTGACCCAGTGATCAATCCCATAGAAATGCATGAATCTTGGAAAAATGCCATGGTCGAGTTGCAATCGGACCTGTTGTACCGCAATCGCTTTTTTCGCGCATTTGGCACGGCCGATTTTGATTCTACACATGCAGCAAAAGCCATTGCGCAATTCATTCGCACCCTGATTTCTGGAGGAAGTAAATTCGATGTGATGTATAAAATTGAAAACAACCTCCCCCTGAACGCAAGTGAACAATTGGTACTCATTGATGCGGAAGAATGGGCGGGGTATGATTTATTCAAAAGTTTGAACGGCGCGGACTGCTTTCATTGCCATAACGGACCCATGATGCGCATTAAAAAGTTTAGCAACAATGGTTTGGATTTCACTTTTACAGATTTGGGACGCGGAGGAATCAACCTTAACCCCAACGACCATGGTAAGTTTAAAGTCCCAACCCTTAGGAACATCGCCCTTTCAGCTCCCTACATGCACGACGGAAGGTTTCAAAACCTCGACCAAGTCATAGAACACTATTCTTCAGGCATTCACATTTCATCTACCATCGACCCAAAAATTGAGTTTGCGGGTCAAGGAGGGGTGCAACTGGATGCACAGGAAAAATACCTCCTCAAACGATTTTTACTTACGTTGACCGATACTGAATTCATTAACAATCCAAAATTTAAAGACCCTAATTAAGATGTTGGACAAACTTACGACCGAGGACAAGGCCCTTAAGATTAACCTTACCAAAGACATTTACGGCTGTTTTGCTGAAATTGGTGCCGGACAAGAGGTGGCTGCGAATTTTTTCAAAGCGGGCGGAAGTTCAGGGACCATAGCCTTTACACGATCTGCCTATGATATGAAAGTGTCCGATGCCATGTATGGCGTTGCCAAAAGATATGTTTGCGAAGAGCGCCTCCTAACCATGCTCGAAGCAGAATGTCAACAACTGTTGAATGTGTTGCCCCAAAAAAACAAAGAATGTAGGTTCTTCGCTTTGTGTAATACCGTTGAATCTTTGAATTACCATAAAACCAACCAAGGACAAGGGTGGTTTGGAATTCGATACCAAACAAAAATTGGAGGGCCGTTTAACGACATCATCCTTCACGTGAAAATGCATGACATTTCCAACAAAGCGCAACAAGAAGCCCTCGGGATTTTAGGCGTAAACTTGATTTATGGCGCGTTCTTCCAAATCAAAGACATGGATGAATTTATTACTTCCCTGGTGATGCGCCTTCCTAGAGAGCGAATGGAAATTGACATGCTGCGGTTTTCGGGAGGCGATTTCGAAGAAATAGACAACCGAATTGTTGCCCTCAATTTGGTGAAAAAAGGAATCACTGATGCAACGATGTTTGACCTTGCTAAAAATGTACTTCAACCCGCCGCTGCGCTCTACAAGAAAAACATCTTGTTGATGCGTGGACGCTTTAGACCCGTGACGAATGTCCACATAGACATGATTGAGAACGGAAAAGTTTGTTTCATGGAAGACCCCAGGGTGAAACCGAATCATGTGGAGGTAATCGTCGAGTTAACCCTGAAGGATTTAACTGCGGATGGCAAGATTTCCGACAAGGACTTTATGGACCGGGCAGAGTTGTTGGGATCATTAGGTTATACCGTTATGATATCAAATTATTTGAAACATTACAAAATGGTGGAATACCTTTCTGCCATTGCGAAGGGTCAATTTATGGGTGTAATCCTTGGTGTATATAACCTTGCAACCATTTTTGACGAAAGGTATTATGACAATTTACCGGGTGGTTTGTTGGAAGCGTTTGGAAGAGGATTCGGTCACAATGTTAAATTGTATGTGTACCCAGCTTTGGATGTTGAAGATGGGTCTTTACTTGACATCTACAACCTTGAAATCCCTGAAAAACTCAAAGGATTGCTCGAGTTTATGATTGTCAATGATAAAATGGCACCCATCAAGAATTACGATGAAAAAAACCTACACATCATGTCGGATGATGTCCTAAGCAAAATTAAATTTGGTGCCAAAAACTGGGAGGAAGATGTGCCCTACGAAGCCGTTCAAGCCATTAAATTCTTTGAACTGTTTGGGTATTCAAAATAAGCCTTTCCGAAATGCCCCATATTAAAAACGCGCTCATTCGTTTTAGGATCATAGACAGAATGATTCGAAATCCATACAATCCTTTTCCCAGTAAAAGCGACCTCCGCGAAGCTTGTGAAGAATCGCTCTTTGGGTCAAGTTACGGGGAGCATATTTGTGATTCTACCATTGAAAAAGACCTTTTCGCCATGCGAATGGACCACGATGCGCCCATCAAATACAGCAAACGTAACGAGGGGTATTATTATGAAAACCCCGATTTTAGCATCAATGACATTCCCCTTTCTGAGGATGAATTAAGTGCCATTCGTTTTGCCGTACAAACGCTACAACAATTTCAGGAAGTACCCTACTTTAAAGAATTTGGAAACGCCATTGATAAAATCGCGAACCGGGTTAGCATTGTTAGCCCTGATGATGAGGACGCTTCCAAGTACGTTGGATTTGAAACCATTCTTTCCGCTGGAGGCACCCATTATTTACCCGATTTATTGAGCGCAATTCGCAACAAAACGTTTGTTACATTTAAGTATGCCAGCTTCGTTTCGGGTATTTCAAAACCCCGAAAAGTATTGCCAATGTACTTGAAGGAATACCGCAATCGATGGTACCTCATTTCCATGGATGTGGATAAGAATGACCTTATTACCTATGCTTTGGACCGCATCACGGACTTGGTATTTTTGGAAGAAATCGCTACGGAAATTATTGCGTTCAATGCGCAAGCCTTTTTCGCAGATACCATTGGCATTACAACAGGCAAAAACCTTCCCGAAACGGTTCGGTTTGAAACCAATGACGTTGCGGCAAAATACATCGATTCACAACCGATTCACGCTTCACAGCACAGAATCCCCGATTCTTATATCTTTGAGTTAAAAGTTCAGGTCAACGAAGAATTGATAAGGACTTTCTTGGGTTATTTGGGAGAAATTAAAGTGCTCGAACCTGCCCATCTTCAAGAAAAAATTATGAACAGAATAAACAAACAACTTGAAATCTATCAATCATGAGCGAAATCAATTTTGAAATCAAAGAAGGCGTCGCATGGATTGCCCTTAATCGACCCGAAGTTTACAATGCATTTAACCGAACCATGGCGCTTCAGCTGCAGGAAGCCTTGCAGTCCGTTGCTGAAAACCCTGCGGTACGCGCCGTCGTGTTGACCGGAAATGGCAAAGCATTTTGTGCCGGACAAGATTTGGCCGAAGCCATCCACCCAGAAGGTCCCGGTTTACAAGAAATTGTGGACAAACACTACAATCCAATTGTCTTGGCCATTACACAATTGAACCGTCCCGTTATAGCTGCTGTGAATGGGGTAGCGGCGGGCGCAGGCGCAAACATCGCCTTGGCGTGTGACATCGTACTTGCCAAAGAATCTGCGTCCTTTATCCAGGCATTCTCGAAAATAGGCTTGATACCAGACTCAGGGGGCACCTATTTCTTACCTCGTTTGGTGGGCCAACAAAAAGCGTTGGGATTGATGATGACCGGTGAAAAGGTTTCGGGAAAAGACGCCGAAGCGATGAATATGATTTATAAAGCGGTTGCAGATGATGTTTTTGAGGAATATGTAAGTGATTTTGTCCACAACATCGCTTCCATGCCTACCAAAGGTTTGGCGCTTACCAAGCATGCAGTGCATAAAGCGTGGAGTCAAAACCTCGAACAACAGCTTGCCACAGAATTGGAAAGTCAGGTTTTGGCAGGAATAACCGAAGATTTCAGCGAAGGGGTTAGTGCCTTTTTAGAAAAACGTAAACCTAATTTTTCAGGGAAATGAATACACCAAAAATATTTGTAGTCGGCGCAGGAACGATGGGACAAGGGATTGCACAATTGGCAGCCCAAAAAGGCCATGATGTTTGCCTGTATGACCTTCATTCCATTGCCTTGGAGAAAGCCAAAAGTCAAATTGAAAAATCCCTTGAGAAACTGGTTCAAAAAGGAAAATTTACCCAAGAAAATCAAGTGGAAATCTTAGGGAGATTGAAATTTGTCAATGAACTTCATGAAGTTGCCCATTCCGATTTGGTCATTGAAGCCATTGTTGAAGAAGTTGCTGTCAAACATAAGGTTTTCATAGCGCTGGAGGCTTTGGTGAGTGAAGATTGCATTTTGGCTACCAACACATCTTCCCTGTCCATCGCTTCGATTGCCGTTGCGCTTAAAAATCCTTCACGCTTCTTGGGAATTCATTTCTTTAACCCGGCGACCCTTATGCCTTTGGTGGAAATTATACCCAGTGTTTTGACAGATCCTAAAATCACGGTCAAAGCCAAAGCGTATATTGACGGATTAGGAAAGGATACAGTCGTTTGTAAGGATACTCCTGGATTCATTGTTAACCGCGTGGCAAGGCCTTTTTATGGTGAGGCCCTTCGCATCTATGAAGAAGGCATGGCAGATTTCGCCACCATCGACTGGGCGATGAAAACCTTTGGAGGATTCAAAATGGGACCCTTTGAATTGATGGATTACATCGGAAATGATGTGAATTATACGGTCACGGAAACGGTGTTCGAAGCGTTTTACTATGATCCTCGGTTTAAACCTTCCTTTACTCAAAAACGATTAAAAGAAGCAGGCCTTTATGGCCGTAAAACGGGACGTGGGTTTTATGATTATTCGATGGATCGGGGAAATCCAACACCCGACGAAGCCTTGCATCAGGTGATTTTTAAGCGCATAATTGCGATGTTAATCAATGAAGCGTACGATGCGGTGCTCATGCACGTAGCCTCCCCAAGTGATGTGGATTTAGCCATGATGAAAGGGGTGAACTATCCGAAGGGATTGCTGGCTTGGTCCGAAGAAATTGGTCCTTCCGTAATCTTGGCGCAATTGAATTCGTTGTATGAACGATACGGCGAAGACCGGTATCGACCAAACGCCCTATTGAAAGATCGAGTGAATGCGGGTAAACCACTTTGGTAAGGCGCTCTGAAATTCAAGGGAATTCCTTATTTTTGCACAAAACAAATCTATAAATGGCATATTTATTTACCTCAGAGTCGGTGTCAGAAGGGCACCCAGATAAAGTAGCAGATCAAATTTCTGATGCGTTGATTGATCATTTTATGGCGTTCGACCCAACGTCGAAAGTGGCGTGTGAAACCTTAGTAACTACCGGCCAAGTGGTATTGGCGGGAGAGGTTAAAACCACCGTTTACTTAGATGTTCAGAAAATTGCACGTGAAACGATTAAAAAGATCGGGTACACGAAATCTGAGTATATGTTTGATGCAAATTCTTGTGGTATTTTCTCTGCCATTCATGAGCAATCTTCCGACATCAACCAAGGTGTTGAACGCACGAATCCAGAAGATCAAGGCGCGGGTGACCAAGGAATGATGTTTGGTTATGCCACCAAAGAAACCGATAACTACATGCCTTTGGCTTTAGATATTGCCCATAAAATTTTGCAGGAATTGTCTTCGATTCGCAACAATGAACCGCAGTTAATATCATATTTACGCCCGGATGCAAAATCTCAAGTAACCATTGAGTATTCTGATGACAACGTGCCACAACGCATTGATACCATCGTAGTTTCAACGCAACATGACGATTTTGATGAGGAATCTACCATGTTAGCGAAGATTAAAAAGGACATCATAGAAATTGTAATTCCAAGAGTAAAAGCCAAGCTTAAACCGAGCTTACAAGCCCTATTCAATGATCAAATCACGTATCACATTAACCCAACCGGAAAGTTTGTAATCGGTGGACCGCACGGAGATACTGGCTTAACCGGAAGAAAAATTATTGTGGACACTTATGGTGGAAAAGGCGCACACGGAGGAGGAGCATTTTCAGGAAAAGATCCATCGAAAGTAGACCGTTCCGCGGCCTATGCTACCCGTCACATTGCGAAAAACATGGTAGCCGCTGGATTGTGCGATGAGGTGTTAGTGCAAGTGTCATATGCGATTGGTGTCGCTGAACCGTGTGGGTTATATGTAAATACCTATGGTACTTCTAAGGTGGACATGTCTGACGGAGAAATTGCTAAGAAAATTGAAGAGATTTTTGACATGCGTCCGTACTTCATTGAACAACGCTTGAAACTAAGAAACCCGATTTATTCAGAAACCGCTTCTTATGGTCACATGGGACGTGATTATGAAAAGAAAATCAAGGTATTTGAAGCACCCAATGGTGAAAAGAAATCCATTGAAGTGGAATTGTTTACCTGGGAAAATCTAGATTACGTAGACCGAATCAAAGCGGCGTTTAACCTCTAACCCGTGGCTAGTCCATTTCGTACCATTTGGCCGACCGCAGATCGGTATGTGGAAGTAATTGATCAACGGTTTTTACCCCACGAATGGGTGGTGGTGAAACTGCACACCTATCAAGAGGCGGAAACAGCCATAAAAGACATGATTGTTCGCGGTGCCCCCTTAATTGGAGCCACAGCAGCCTATGGGATTTATTTAGCGGCTCGCACCTGTATTGAAGAAAATCACGACCTATCCTTTATGAATCAGGCTTTTGAGGCCCTAGCCAATTCACGGCCGACGGCCGTAAACCTATTCTGGGCCTTAAACCGAATGAAAGTTCGCTTAGATGGCGCCGAGGATTTAGTACAAACAGCTTGGGAGGAAGCCCATGCCATTGTGGAGCAAGACATAGAAACCTGCCGCAACATTGGGGTGCATGGGTTGCCCATCATAGAAGCCCTTGCCGCTAAAAAGCCGGGTCAACGGATTAACATATTAACCCACTGCAACGCGGGCATGTTGGGTTGCATTGAATGGGGTACAGTTACCTCTCCGATTTACCAGGCGAAACAAAAAGGACTTGACGTTCATGTGTATGTGGACGAAACACGACCGCGCAATCAAGGAGCTAACTTAACGGCTTATGAACTTACACGGCACGGGATTCCGCACACCTTAATCGTGGACAATGCGGGCGGGCATTTAATGCAACACGGCATGGTGGACATGGTTATTGTAGGAACCGACCGTACGACGCGGCATGGCGATGTAGCCAATAAAATTGGAACCTATCTGAAAGCCTTAGCAGCGCACGATAATAAAATCCCGTTTTATGTAGCCTTACCGTCGACCACCTTGGATTTGTCGGTGCGGGATGGATTGAAAGAAATTCCGATCGAGGAACGAAACCAAGACGAGGTACGCTATGTGATAGGCAAGAGTGCTGCGGGAGCTATTGAACCTGTATTAATCTGCCCAGAAACTACCCAAGCTGTGAATCACGGCTTTGATGTTACCCCAGCTCGTTTGGTTACGGGCTTAATCACGGAACGCGGTGTTTGCGAACCCAACGAAGCAGCCATCATGGCCATGTTCGGGGATTTGGAATCGTAATTTAAAAG
Organism: Chryseobacterium gleum; assembly: GCA_945882095.1. GTDB lineage: Bacteria > Bacteroidota > Bacteroidia > Flavobacteriales_D > Crocinitomicaceae > UBA952. The sequence goes on along the minus strand of CAMCWF010000012.1, from coordinate 2,219 downwards.
ATTTTTTTCCTCTACTTTTTTACCGCACCCTTCGATATGTCCTTCGGACTACTCAGGGTGCTGTTAAGAAAATAACTTCGGAATCCACCTCCGCCAAGCTTCGGAGGTAAATCTTGAAAGCTTCGGTTTCTATTTTCAAAGAGCTACTGTTTTACTACAAAGTCATGCCAATACTTAAATGTACAGCATAACCGCCGGGGTTAATTTTTGGGCCATTGTTAAGTTTTGCATTATCCATACTCCATTTTGTGGTAGTTAGCGGTAAATAGTATGCTGCTCGTGCTCCTAAAATAAGCTGTGTTGTAGATTTCTTAAAAGAAATGTAATAATTGATGTGGGTAGTTCCATTTAAGTTGTAGTTAAATGTGTTCATTTCATGTTGATTGGCAGTTCCTGATAAATAGGAAGCCACGGAATTATCGTTTGTTAGATTTTCAAACACTTTTACTCGGGAATTATTAAAAATAAGTCCGACTGTTGAAAACATTTTTAATTTTTTACGATCCATGTATCGGTACCCAAATAATGAGAAGCCATAACTTATATTTCTCATATTGGATGTTAATGAATCATTTTTTGACTGTAAATTGTAATAGAATAGTTCTTGCTCTGTAACGATATCCTTTTTACTGAATTGCACATAAGAGAATCCGGCCGAATAACTGGTGGTTTTTAGCATTGGAAATCCTGCGGCGACAATGAGGTCATTGAGCGGTTGAATGTAGGGTGAATGCGCCCCAATGTTCCAATAAATCTCGCTTCCGGATTCTTTTGGCACATCAGTTTGAGCTAGAACATTAAAGCCTGCAATTAATGATAAGTAGAAGAATATTTTTTTCATTTTTTTTGTATTTGAAGGTTATACAACCAAATATAAAGATTATTCTCCAAAAATCTTTGAAGCAAAACCTCCCAAGGCGATGCCTGTTGATACTGCTGTTAGTGGACCCGCTGCAATTCCAACTCCTGCCCCGACAACAAAACCAATCAAATCTGCCCATTTTATTTTATATAAATTCCCAGTGGCATTTAGATCAAAGGCAATTTGATGGTAAGGATCATCACTATTGTTCAAAGCAAAATTCCAAAAATAGTTTGAATAAAGTCCAACATTTGCTGCGCCAAGAACAGATATTTTATCATTTTGTGTGAGGGATGGATTTAGACTATGTTTATTTATGAATGAGTTTAATCTGAACGAAACATCCATTGAATTTTCAAAATTTTTAATAATGAATAATATGGTATCAACTAATTCATAGATTGTAGGTGAAATTATTCCTTGACTTTGTAAATCTTTCAGATATAAGTTCAGCGAAGATTTAATGTTCACACCATATGAATTTGCATCTGAAAACGAAATAAAATTCGCGCCCGGAAGATTGACTGTATTTAACTCCTTTGTTGTTTCAGTAGTCATAAATTGCCAAATTTGTTCATGGGTTCCGATCAAATCGGGAAATGTTTCGCCATAAAGAGTTAGCAGATTGTTATGGATAGCACCAAAACTCTGAGTGTAATTCAAGATATTTGATGTGGAAGTGGGTTGTTGCATCGTATCAGAACAATGACAAGCTACACAAGTTACAGATGGCAAAAGATTATTCATATTATCACTAAATTTTGATTCGGCGCTAAATTAATGAATGAGGTCAAAGAAATATTTCATTGTAAAATGGCTGAACGATACTGAATCAAGTTAATATCAAATGTTAACTGAAGTTTGGCTCGACAATGCCGTTAATAAAATAGTACATATACCAAAATCTTTAGTACATGTACTAAAAATGAAAAACGAGATTAGTGCTGCAAAGTACTCCAAGAAACGAAGCTATTCATCACCTCTCGCCAGTAGCCGTTTTGGTAGTCGGGATATCCGTTCGGAAGCAGATGGAAGAAATTATGTTCGAGGTTGGGATAGCGTTTGAGTTGGTAATTGGTTTTGCCTACCTTATTACAACCACCCTTTGCTGTATAATATTCTCTTCCTTAGCAGCTCTTACCAAATAAATAGAACTTCCTAATTCACTTAAATCTATGATATAACCTTGGTTCATTTTAACGTTTAAAGCGCTTTTCACAATGCGCCCGTTTAAATCCATAATTTCCAAAGAATACAAATCAGGTGAATCAAGCCAAATTTCAAATTGCCCTTGATTTGGATTGGGGAAAATCACCAAATTACTGGATTCATATTGTTCAGGGATTACAAGGTACTC
>CAMCWF010000011.1 GCA_945882095.1 Chryseobacterium gleum | reverse complement strand
TAACTCCGCTTCTTTTTGCTCGAGCTGGGTTTGCGCAAATATGGAAGAACAAAACCCCATAAAAATCAGTAATAACTTCATTGGGTAAAAGTACGAATTAACCCCATGGTAGGGCATAATAAAGATGCAATTGAAGAAAAATCTCTTTTCTATATTTCCAAATCTAGCATTGCCTGAAACCTTAAAAACGGCAAATGGAATGTTAGGATCGTTTTTTTACTTTATTAATCGTTTTGATAATCTCTAACGCAGTTTTTTCGAAGTTTTCATCGAACGTTTTTTTCCTTCGATAGAATAATCGAGAATAGTTCCGATACCATATTTAATGCTACTTTATTCCTTAATTATAGGCTTGAACTCAGTTTTAGTTCCGTCATTAATTCCCAACAAATATAATCCTTTAGGATGTGAGGAAAGGTCAACTAAAACAATGTTTTCTTGACTAAACAGTGTATTTAATTGTTTGCCATCTGATGAAATCAAAACGATTGTCAGTGGTTTTTGAGTGCTGTTAATTATTGAAAAATTCGAATGTGTTGGGTTTGGAAAAACCGAAAATTCCTGATTACTGCTCATTTCATTAGTGCTTAAATTCCCACACCCTGCTGAAGTTAATAAACTTGCTCTTGGGGCAATTGCTGCTGTTGCCCTCATTCTATCTTTCTGCCCTTGTGTAAATCTGTTTACAAGCGGACAATAAGACATATAATTATACCGGCTGTTATCCCACACGCCAGCTACTGTGCATGGATTGCTTGCCCCGCAATCGCTTTGTTTATGAGGAGGGGTATCACAAACGCGATCCCCATCAATTGTGCAATCCGTGTCTACTGGACAATTAACGTTACCACCATCACCATTGAATGTATGGTAAAGATAAAATCCATGCCCTATTTCATGTGGTAAGGTTCCACTGTTACTTGTCATTGAGGTAGAAACAATCATTAGTCCATCGTAAAGGCCGCCAACTGGATAAGATGCAAAGCCAACAAAACTACCATTACATATTTCACTTACTACCCAAATGTTATAATAATCACCAACAGGCCATCTGCTTAAGTCCTTTATGGAAGTTTCACTTGCTCCGACACATGGGTTTCCAACTGGGGTTATGCCGTTGGTTTGGTAATTTGCTACGCTAGTACCATTAACTCTGTTAATACCGGAAGTTGGATTGCCGTTAGGGTCTATACTTGCCAGACAAAATTCCATTTCAACATCAACTCCATTACCGTTTGAATTATTAAATCGGTTATTTAGACCAGTAATTGCTTGTTGAATTTGCAAATCTGAAATATTAGAACCTGTTCCAATAGCCTCCCCTAAATGAAGCACATGAACAACAACGGGAATTGTGTAAACGGTCGATTTTGAGTTATGATTTACATGATTTTTTATACTCGCTTCAACGTGCGATTCCAAATCGAGTATTTGTTTTTTATAAACAGCATCGGATTCCATCCGTGCATTGTGAATGTAGTCAGTCCCACATGCGCTATTTTGTCCCATACCATTCATTTGAAAAAACAGCACGAAAATTATTAATTGAATAAACGTTGAATAGTTGCTCATAGTCGCTCTTGTTATTGTCCTGATCAGTTGATTTCTATTGATGAATCAATGATACTAAAATTTATTGGACTAGCATTATTGTTTTTTGCTGGCTACCACGTTTATCTATTATTGCTAAAACAAAATCAAGGGGGTAATGCTGAAGGGGGGAGTTTATGAATCGTATGCTGAAAACAAAAAACTCGCCACACTGTCGCGAGAATTGATCAAATAATTTAATTATCTTGTTATTCGAGTGAAAAACAAATCATTATTATTGCCTACGGGACAAAAGGTGCTATTTGCAGTTTACCTAAAAGATCAGGTTAACGTTTCGATTTGTAATGGCAGGAACTTCTGTCGTTATGCGAACATGAATATATATTTGGCCTTTGTAGCGCTTTTTTGGGTTAACCTTTTATATGCTCAGCTTATTAGCATTAAAGCTGTTCGAAATTCTTGTGGTTCCGGTTACTTTATTGATAATGAATCCAACCAACGAGGTGTGAAAATTAACGATGCAAATGTAACCACGGCCGATGTTGCTGCGGAGAACGGCGTTGTACATGTGTTAGACAAAGTGATTTTAGAGTCTTACTTAGGGATTAACGAAAACAATGCATTCTCTTTTGCTTTGTTCCCAAATCCAAGCAATGGATTGGTGACAATCAACGGCATCGAAAATGCAGAAGTTGTTGTAAGTGATTTAAGCGGGAAAACGTTCATGAACCAAACCGTAAACAACAATTCTTCATTAGATTTGAGTGGATTAAGCAACGGAACGTACCTAGTTACCATTTCACAAAATGGAAATCAAAGTGCACAAACTTTAGTGAAGTTCTAAGGACTTATATGCTATATATTGAAAAGCCATCCTTCGGGGTGGCTTTTTTTGTTTAATCATTCCATAAATAGCCTTTAGGAAAATGCTGGGGATTATTCCTTACATATTCCATCCATTCGGGCCAAGTGATGGTCCGGTTTTTAATTTCAACTTCCCCATTCGCATACACAATGAAGTTTGTGTTGCTCCCCTCGTTATAGAAGGATATCTCGCTGTAACAAGGTGTAATGCGCACGATGTCAATTCGTTGGGTCACGGGCCGTATATGTACCCTTAAATCATTACTCTTTTCGCCGTCTCGGCTATATTGCACTCGAACAAAGTTCCAATGTTCTTTAAATACGAACGAAAGCATGGATGGATGAATAAAGTCTGTTATCATCAGTTCCACTTCGTAATTCCCGTTCTCCATGCCGAGTAGTTTCCACTTGTAACCCAAGCTATCCAATAAGGCTTTAAGGGCTTTTACGCTAGTATGGGAATTATTGTCTTCATTAAATTTTGGATAGTATACTTGGGGTAGTTGAAGCCATACCCGCACCACTTCGGTTTCTTGATAATCGGCGCTATACTTCATGGAATCCAAATAGCAATTAAATGCATACAACCAATACGCCATGGAATCTCGGGTTAGATTTAATGCCTTGATCGAAGTAGAATCTTGGTAGGTTTTGTAGTATAATAGATGGTTCGCTCGGTTACGCCATGTTTTTTGCTTTGCTTTAGGGATTAAATCAGCTAAGTTGATCTTTTGGACTGTGTTATCACACCCTTCGACATAGGTTTGTTCTTTAATGACTAGGTCTTTATCGTTTTTTTCAACGAAACGACCATGGCGAAGTCCGTTCTTATAGGTAGCGCTGATGGAATGCCCATTCAAGGTATCTTTTAGTTCAACACTTCCATTTAACTGGTTGTTTGAATACGTTAACAGTTCATGTCGATCCCCTGAATGGCTAAATCCTTCCTTGGTTTGATGGCGGTTATTGATGGTTGTTTGCTCCTTGATTTGTCCGTTCCCATAATACAAGCGTTGACTCTGTTGATTTGTATGAAACGATGACGACCCAACGGTTTCGGAGCTAAGCGTTCCAAGGATATTCCACAGTTTTTGCATGGAAAAATGCACCGTATCTTTCCAATACGAAATGTTTAATCGTTCCATTTGTCCATTTCGGAAGTAACTTACATAGGCTGTATCGGAATATTTTTGAGAACACTCCTTCAATTGGCCATTTTCATACCATTGTTTTTCAAAAATTCGATAGTCGGTGTTGTTCCAATTCATTTGGGAACCGTTATTAAATACTACATACCGTATTAATTTCCCTTCGGTTGACCAATCTTGAAGGATTGCCTGATTTTTTTGATCGATTGCTTTCGAGTGAATTAGCTGTCCCGCCGCATTGTATTCTTTTTCCCACACCGGAGCAAAGGGGTTGTTTGCTTGTCGCGTATAAATTGATTCTTTTGTGAGTCTGCCTTGGTCATCCCACTGCCGCCAAAGGCTGTCTTTGATGTTGTCTCGATATGATCCCGATTCGTAAATTTTGCCATTGTAATGAAAATGTGTCCAGGTCCCATCTGGATTACCTTCCTTGTATTGCCCTTGCGTTCTGATTTTTCCATTATCGTGGTATTCAGTATACTTGCCGTGGAGCAGGTGTTGGGCATCTTGGTCATAGAAGGTCAACTTGTCATACGATTCTTCTTTAACCAGGACCCCCTTGTCATTGTACCATGTATGTTTACCGTAGGGAACGATCAGGCTTGAATAACCATAATCATCCACGGTGTGAGGTGGATGGTCCTTTCTGTTGAAAGAATCAATTTCACTTAATCGAATGAAAGCGTACTCATGAATGAAGCGCAATTTACCGTTAATATGAAATTCTGTACTCTTGTAGCGGCGGCGACCACTTTGGTCGTTGTAGAATTCCCAATGTATCATCAAGGTACCTTGTTCATTAAATTGTTTTAATTCCCCAATAGGTTTCCCTTTTTTTGCTTGATGATTTAATGTGGTTCGTGTACGTGGGGTAAATTTCCCATCGTTGTAATGGTTTAATTCTTCAGAGATGATATGACCGTTTTGAAACACTCTTTTTTCATAGACCTGCGTGCCATCCGTACGTTCACAAACACCTTCCCTAATGGATTGGTCATTGTTATAGTAGGTGGAAAATAAGTAATGCCCACCTTTTTTGTTGTAGTAATCAAAGGTGCAATCTTGTGCAAAGATTCCAGGGCACAAAAAGAGAAGAAGAATAAATAGACAAGCCGATTTCATAGCGAAGGATAAATATACAACAATCGAATGGGTATACTTTGGATGGAAGGAAACGTTCAGCTGAGGTTACTTGCTTTTTATATAGGGAAATTGCTGAGTTGTGGTAGCCCTGAACAAGCCGATGAGGAAGGTTCTTTAAATCAAATTAAACATTACATTTTCTTAACAATGTATAGTCAAGGTAACTTAAAATGAATCACCAACTTTGCAGCGAAAATTATGCTGACTCTCTTTATTTCTACCTGTATTTCGCTATTTTCACTGATCAATCCGCTCAGTGCAATGCCTGTTTTTATTTCGCTAACCTCAGGTTATCCGAAGGACCACCTCATGCGCACCGTTCGCCGAACTTCTATTTATGTGGTTTTGGTTTGTTTGGTTTCGTTTTTATTCGGGGAGTTCGTACTGAATTTCTTTGGCGTATCCATTCACGCGCTTAAAATTGCGGGTGGTATTATCATTTCTAGGTCAGGATTTTTACTTTTAAATGCGCAACACAAAAAAGATGTAGAGGGGGCGGTTGAGGAAGAGTCTCGTTTAAAGGAAGACATTTCTTTCAGCCCTTTGGCGATGCCTTTGTTGGCCGGTCCAGGATCCATTTCTCTTTTGATTAATTTATCGCTTCAAACGGAACATTGGGTAGATAAATCCGCTGTCATTGGTGCGATATTGGCCGTGTGTGCAGGTATTTATGGAACCTTGCTTTCAGCACCGTTTCTTTTGAAATACATTGGACAAGGTGGGCTTAGAACCCTTTCAAAAATAATGGGGCTTATTGTATTATCGATTGGCATTCAAATGATTGTCGCAAGCGGTAGAACCTTGTTTTTAGCTGGGATTTAGAGTTCTTCAAAATCGTCAAATTCTTCAGGGTCTATTTTCTTCTTTGGTCTTTTCACAATCCAAAAAAGTGCAGAAACAAACCTTAGGATGGTTCCAATTACGAAGAAGAGTCCCGAAATTCGAAAAACCCATCCCAACAAAGGCACAGATAGCAAGTAATGTGTTTTGGTATAAAACCATTCAGTGGTTGCGCTGTCTAACATTTTGGGGTAAAAAAGCCAAATCAGGGTGACCATTAATGAAGAAAATGCAATGGACCATTCCAGTTTTACATTGGTTTTTACACGCGCTTGCATGTTCGAATTGATTTTCACCTTAAACCTGGAATTTTCATTTTTTATGCTTCGAATCATATACAGAAAATAGGCTAACAAGGAGACGGTCAACGAGGTGTTGAAGGCCAAAGTCCCTTCTTGCATAAGGTTGAATTTCAACACGAGGGTCCCCAAAAAGAGCGATTTCAGCAGTTTCAGGATGTATTTTGAAGGCACCCTAATTTTTAACGGAAGTACCAGTTTAATGAGCAACTCAATCCAAAACCATAGAAAGGCAAATCCTGCGAACACCACGCCAAGGTGAAAGAGCAAGGAAAGCACTTTCATTACCTTGGAAGGATTTGAAATTCCATGTAGGACTTAGGGGCTGGAGCCGCTGTTTGTGGGTTGAAGTCTAGGCTTAGCACCCTTCCTTCTGTCCTTCGGTTAAGTTGATTTAGGTATTCAAATAAGGCGGTATTTTCCTTTTTATCATTGATAAATTCTTCTGTGAGTTTCACATACGATTGGGTGCTTGGATCGTACCAGTTCGCCGGTTCTGATTCCCCTTTCCCGATGGGAACAATCCTTCTTGGGTCAATGTGAAGGTCATTTACCAAATAAATATAACATGATTTCGCACGGTTCTCTGAAAGGATTTGGTTGAGTTCAAGGTCACCACGGGCATCGGTGTGGGAAATCAATTCAATGGTTAATTTGGGGTAGTCCTGTAAGAGTTTTGCAACGGAAGCGAGTGAATCGTAGCTATTAACGGTTGAGTCATTGACAAACGACCACTTGTTAAAGGCATATTGAATGTTTGGAAAACGGATCAGGTTTTGTTCTTTTGCCGGCGGTTCATTGAGTGTGAAAGTCAACTGGACTTTCTGCCCAATGGAATCCAGAATGGTTAGTTTGTATTCTCCTTTTCGGGCATTGGAAAGGTCTTGCGTAGTGAGGCCATTCGACCAGGTGTATTTGTAGGGTGGAATACCCGAAGTAATGGTGATGTCCACTTCGCCATCATTTCCTTGAAATTCGCTAACGTCTTTTTGGTTGCTTGTGTAGGTTAACTTGGGTGGGGCAATCGCCCAAGCGTTCCAGATGTCCAAGTCCTTTCCTTCGCGGTTGCTTGACCACATCGCTTTGTTGTTTTTCAGTGAAAAATATGCATCGAAATAAGGGGTGTTTATCGTTTTTCCGAGGTTCATTGGTTTGGTCCAATTGTTCCATTTTCCTTTACGGACACTATAATAGATGTCGGCGTCCCCCAATCCTTTGAAGCCATTGCTTGAAAAAAACAGGGTGTCATTTCCTGCGGTAAGAAACGGAGAGATTTCGAAACCAGGACTGTTGATTGCTGCGCCTAAATGCTCGGGAATCGACCAGCCCTCTGATGATTTTAGGGAATAGTAAAGGTCTTCTTCACCCTCGCTATCTGAGCCTTCAAACGAAAATACCAAAACGGTTTGGTCCTCCGAAAGAAAGTAACTTACGTATTTCCCATCAATGTCCAAATCGGGAATAGCCATTCTACTTGAAATACCCCAAAGGGTATCCTTGGGTTTTTTAGTGGAAACTGAAATCCCTTTTTTCGTGTCCTTTTCATTTCCATACGCTGTCAACAAATACAGGATTTGTTCTGAACTGTCTTTTGGGTTGATTTTTTCGCAAATAACCCCATTGTTCAGTTTGTTATTGAACTGGGCCATTGGTTTTGGTATATTCCATTGGTCTTTTTCCTTTTTGGAAGTCCAAATGTCTTGGTCATAAATACCCCCCACATTGTTTGGGTCGAAAGTTCGCACGAAATACAACAGGGAATCATTAGGACTCAAGACAGGATTGCTTTCATCGGCGGAAGAATTGATCATCGACCCCATTCTTTGTGGCAGGGTGAAATCATAAATTTGAGCTTGAACGATACCTGCGCAAGCGACCATAAAAACCAATGCCAGTAGCTTAGAAACCATAACTCAAATATATTTCATGACCACCATTGCTGAATTTATTGATTCGATTCGTTGAAAAATCAATGGCGTAACCAATTTTTAAGTTGTCAGACACCTCCATCCCCGCCATGATTCCTGCGGACGCATTGTATTGATAATTAATGCCAAACCAAAAAATATAATTGATGGTTGCAACCGTACTTAATTCAATGGAAATGGGGGCGGGTGACATTTTTTTGACAATAAGAACAGGTTGAATGTCTAACCCACTTGAGATGGCAAAAGTTCGTCCAATCATCGCGTTGAAATGCATTCTTTGGTCGAAAAAGGAGGTTTGTTTTATAAAACCATTGGGAACCCCACCATGTTGTACCGACGCGGAGAAAAAGCTTTTCTTGCTAGAAAGTGTAATCCCTGCTGCGGAGGTCATTTCCATTGACCGTTGGTTATTGGCGGTAAATTCATCGTAGGTCATGTCTCCTCCGGCGTAAGGCATTTGTACATCTTGAACATTTAAAACCTTGCCCAAGCTTGGGTTAAATGAATTGTTTCTAAGTCCCAAACGCAATCCTATGGTCGCCTTCCAGTCCGTTTGAATCGGGATGCTCAGCGCATAACTCCCGTTTACTTCAAGGTATTTAAAAGCACCGTAGTTGTCTGAGATCACTTGTCCGCCAACGATGTGTTTGAGTACCAAACTTTTTCTTTTTTGTACAGGGGTGAAATCCTTCTGAATTCTGCTTCCAGGGTTGAAAATGTTTTTTGGTTTCTTCTTTACTTGGTATTGGCCATAGACGGCGATGGTTTTGGGTTCATACCCAAATCCTAACATTTGCCATTTTCCAATCAACGAGACATAATTTTGTTTCTGTAATCCCATCGCCGATGGATTGTACAATGAAGGACTTTGCGCAATTTGTCTGAACTGAGGCAATTGCTGTCCCCATATTGCTTGTGAGAAAACACAGAGGGTAAATACACAAATGATTTGCTTCATGGTTTCCTTAGGATTGAAATTACACCATTCACAGGTTCAATGCTTCCATCTTCTGCTTTTTCTAGGATGAAATAATAACTACCCACAGGTAAATCTTTTCCGTTTAGCTTGCCGTCCCAGGGGCTTTCATTGTAGTGTCCTGTTTTCGAAGTAAATAAGATGTCTCCCCAACGGTTATAAATTTTAACTTGGTTTAAGGGAAATTTTGCATCCAGTCCTACAATTTGCCAAACATCATTGTCTCCATCATTATCCGGGGTAAAGGCCGTTGGAATGATGAAATTACACGTTTCGATTTCTACGTTAAATGAGAGGGGCGCGCCAATACATCCGTTCACGGTTTGGGCGACATAATACGTGGCGGCTGAGTCATTTGAAGCATAAAATTGATTCCCACTCTCTAACCATTGCGTTAAACCGGCATCAGCATACCAGTTGATGGTTCCCATCGGATTTGGGTTGGCAATTGAAATTACACCAACGGGTTCATCGGCACAGAAGACCGTTTCTCCCATCAAAATAGGCAAGGAAGGAATCGCCAAGCTGTCCAAAGTCAAACTGCCCGTAATGTCATTGAAACAATAAACATCTTCCAAGGAATCTAAGAAGTAAAAGCCTTGTGAATTTCCAAGGTATAAAGGCGAAGCATTTCCTGTTATATTCGTTTCGATTCCGTTGAGGGTGTAGTTTAATGAATAAGGCGCTGTTCCTGATACGAATAGAAGTACCGAATCAAAACTTTGCAAACCACAATCGTACAGTCCCCCAGTTAGGCTCGAAAAACTGGGCAAAGGACGTATGGTCAATACAAAGGTGTCTTTTGCAACCACACTGCAAAGATTAGTTGAATAAATCACTTGATAAATTCCCGGATTTGAGCCACTTCCATTCACCATTCCATTCAGTGGGTTTAAGTTCACTCCACCTGGAATGGCGTTAAATGTACCGTTGGTTGGAATCCCCGCCGCCAACGAAGGCATGATACTGCCACCATTTGGACAAAGGTTATTGGGATAAGTGAGCCCCAGGTTTGGATTTCCCGTGAGTACGACCACATGTGCAGCATTCGAACACGACCTTAGCGTACTAAAAGAAATGTCATCAATTGCAAAATCATTTCCATTGGCACCTTGATTAAGGTTGGTAAGCGTCAAGGTACACAGGGTGTCTTGACCGGCATTCCATGAATACGTGAACATTTGCCAGCTGCATGTGGTGGATGTGAGGGTATCTATGCCAAGCGTAACGCCGTTTATGTCGCTGTGAAGAATTGCAGGGCTGTTTGCAGATACGGATTGGGCAAAATAACGAAAGGTGTAGGTTGTATTGGGTTGGACAGCAAGGGTTTGTTTCCAAACGGGTAAGTTACCAAAGGTAGAACCATCCACCACGAGCATATAACCCGTTCCATTTCCCAAGGTATGGTCAACACAACTGGAAAAACTTGGCTCCCAAAAATTCGCGTTGGTGGTAATGCCAAAAGCTCCTTGCATGGCCGTTGGATTGTTGGGCGTTAAGAAATTCAACTCACTGTAAAACCCGGATCCGTTTGCTTCAAAATTACCGTTGTTGACCAAATTAAAGTTTAAGTCATTTGTGGAGACCAAATATTCCGTGCTTTGGTTAGGGCTTACATTCACCGTATCGTTGATTGGGTTGAGCAACAAAGGGTCCGAGGGCGTTGCCATCCAAATGTAATTGGTGTTGGTGCCTCCAGAGACGGTGAGTTGTACATTGTTGTTGGGACAAATAACGGTGTCCAAGGGTGCCACGGTTAAAAAGTCATTTGGATAGATAACTTCATTTGTCAAGTTAACGGTTTGATTGTTGACATCGGTAACCTGAAGGGCGTAGTTTCCGGACGGTAACTGGGTAAAGACACCATCGTTGTTGGTCAGCGCGTAGCCCATTCCTGTCAGTTGATAGGTGTAGGGCGGTGTCCCACCCAACGCGTACGCAATGAAAACCCCACTTAAGGAATCGCTGCAATTGGGACGTGTGTTTGATGCGGTCGCAGTTAAGGGACCTCCAATGGGCATGAGCTTTATGTCATCTACAGCAAAATCATTACCGAGGCTAGCGCTATTTGCATCGTACATGGAGATGTTTACACAGGTGTTTGTGGCGTCGATTTGATAGGAATACGATTGCCAACCATTGTTGGGAAGCGGTGCTAAGGAGGATGCGTTTAAAAATTGAATGTTCGTTGCGTTGGTGAAATTTGCTTGCACATCCGCTTGCGTGATTGGGTTACTCACTTGTGATGAGACAGAACGCAACCAGTACGTAAAAAGGTATGTTTGTCCAACGCTGAGGTTGCAAATGCCTCCGCCTGCGTTTCCTGCCTCCCAAAAAGGAAGGTTGCCATTTTGGTTGCTTCCGTCGACGACAAGCATATTTCCATTCCCACTTGTGTGGTCAGAAAGGGATAAAAATAAACCGCTATTAAAATTTTGCGGATCATTGGTGACGGTCATTTCTCCGGGTACAGACATTCCTAACAAGGGAGGAGATTGAAAAACATATCCAACCCCATTCACAAATCCATTTCCATTTCCACCGAACTCAAAATTTCCATTGGACACAAAATTTTGCCCGAAGAAAATTGGGAAAACAAAGAAATTCAATGAAAGGAAATACAGGAATTTCATGGCCTTAAAGTTAATTTTTATTGGCTTAGAAATGAGCGGAAAAGAAAATTGTTGTTTATTTTTTTACCAACGCTTTAGTCCATGCAAGAACAAGGAGGGTCAATTAGGATTTTACAATGCTTGAAATCGTCCTTGATTTTACGGTGAAACACATGTCCATACATCACGCCACGCAAGTCAAGGGATTTTAACTCTGGTAAGGTTTTTAACTGATGGGAAATCGAAACGATGGCATTGTCGTAAAAATCTATGGTTTCAAGTTTTTGACAATAGGTGATTTCATCGGGAATCATTTCAATTTGGTTCGATGCAAAGCTTAGGTTGGTTAAGGAAGTGAGCGTAAACACGGCATAAGGAATGGCTTTCAGTTTATTATGTGCCAAGTTCAGGGAACTTAAGTTTTGAAAAACCGAAAGTGAATCCCCAAGCATTTCAATTTTATTCTTGGACAAATTCAAATCTGTAAGGTTCTTACAACGGTAGATATCCGTGGGAAGGGAAGTTAGGTGGTTTCTGCTTAAATCAATTTTGAAAACGCTGTCTTTGTTCGCGGTTGCCAACGAACTTAAGGTGTAAACTTTGTCTTTCTGTGCAATGCCAACAATGCTAAACCAAAGAAAACAAATCGCGAATGTTTTTTTCATCTAAGGCCAATTGGTTTTTTAATGCGGGCAGGTCTACAAATTTAACTTCTTCTCTAACTTTATAAAGGAAATGGATCTTTAACGTCTTGCCGTAAATATCGGAATTGAAGTCGAATAAATGAACTTCCAGCGCACGTTTCAACGTTTTCTCTACCGTCGGTCGAAAACCGATGTTCATCATTCCTCTATGAATTTCACCCAGATGTTCTACTTCAACCGCATAAACGCCATTTGCAGGGATCAATTTGTCGGGATTTTGAATTGCGAGGTTCGCCGTTGGATATCCCAGGGTCCTACCCAATTGGTTTCCCAATATCACCTCTCCTTGTAAAAAATAAGCGTAACCTAATAACTCTTTCGCAAGCCCGACCTCGCCCTTTGCCAATGCATTTCTGATTTTGGATGAACTCACCACCACTTCATCTATTTCTTCAGCACTTATTTCTGATACGATCCTGTTCAAAGGAAGTAAAACCTCCTTCAATAACTGCATGTTTCCTTCGCGTTTATTGCCAAATTGATGGTCATGGCCAATCACAATTTCACCAATATTTAGGTGGTCAATTAAGTATTCCTGTATGAAATCAAGGGCACTTTTAGAGGCAAACACTGTGTTAAAAGGAATGACGAGCATGTAATCCAATCCCAATTTTTTCAGCAATTCGGATTTTTCTTCCAAGGTATTTAAGAGGGGTACAGAATCACCCATTAATATTTTACGTGGATGGTTATCGAAGGTGATCAGGATGCTTTTACGATGGGTTTCTCTTGCTTTGTCAATGATTCTGCGAATGATTTTTTGGTGACCCAAATGCACACCATCGTAGGTCCCAATGGTAACAATGGGATGTACTAAGTTTTTCAGTACTGAAATATCGTGAACAACCTCCATAACTTGCCTGCAAAAGTAAGGAATCCATGGGAATGCCATTTGGATTTAATGATTTCAATTATCTTCGGCAAAAATTATCATCATGCGATTAAAAGTTATTACCCTCTTGTTTTTAATGCTAACGTCATGGCTACGGGCTGATGAGGGAATGTTAATTCCTATGCTGATCAAGGCTTTTGAGTCGGATATGCAAGCAAAAGGTATGAAGCTCACGGCAGAACAAATTTACAGTGTAAACCAAGCAAGTATCAAAGATGCCATCTTTCAGTTTGGAGGGGGCTGTACCGCAGAATTGGTTTCTGGTCAAGGACTGCTTTTAACCAATCACCACTGTGGGTATTCGCAAATACAATCGCATTCAAGCTTAACGAATGATTATTTGAAAAATGGATTTTGGGCCAAAACCAAAACAGATGAATTGTTAAACCCCGGTTTGACGGCAACGCGGATTGTACGCATTGAAGACTTAACAGACGCTGTACTAAAAAACGCGAAGGACAAATCGGATGTAGCGACCATTGCATTGAACATTTCAAACCTTGTAAAAAAAGCCATTGAAGGCACGCATTACGAAGCAGAAATTAAGGCTTTTGACTACGGGAACACTTATTATTTAATGGTAAAAGAAGTGTTTAAAGACATCCGTTTTGTGGGCACACCACCCAACGCAATTGGTAAATTTGGTGGGGACACCGACAACTGGGTATGGCCAAGGCATACGGGAGATTTTTCTGTTTTCAGGGTGTATGCCGGTAAGGACAACAAGCCAGCGGCTTATGCGCCAGAAAACATACCTTACGTTCCTTTGCATTTTTTACCCATTTCTTTCCAAAACAGGGAAGAAGGAGATTTTACAATGGTCTATGGTTTTCCGGGTGTAACCGAACAACATGTGGTTTCTGAGTACTTGAAATTTATCATCGAAAAAGAACGGCCAGCAAGGATTGACATGCGTGACCACAGTTTGGAAATCATTGACAACGGGATGAAATCATCAGACCTCATTCGCATTCAATATGCTGCAAAACAAGCCTCCATCGCAAACGCTTGGAAAAAATGGATGGGTCAAGTGGAAGGGCTCAAAAATCGGGGTGCATTGGACGAAAAGCGTGCCCAAGAAAAGGAATATACAAGCAGGGCAGCAGGAAAGGGTGAATGGAAAAAATATGCAGAGGCCCTGGTAGACCTGAATGCCCTTGTGGGTAAAAATTCCCAATCAGAATTTGATTATGCCATGGGAATTGAATATTTCATGGTGGGACCTGAGTATTTTAAATTGCTAAAAGCTACCAATGAATTGGCGACAAATTATGCAGGGTTCGACGAGAAAAAAAGAAAGGAAGAAGTTGAAAAAGTAAAAAACAGAGCCAAAGGATTTTTCAAAAATTACAATGCCAATGTCGATAAAAACATTTTCAGGAGCCTTACAGAAAAATACATGACCTACACGGATACCACCCAGGAAATTACTTCCGCGCAATGGGATCAGTTAACTGAACAAATCTATACAAAGTCAATTTTTACAGATTCGATAAGGTTTTATTCGTTCCTAAAAAAACTCTCTTCAAAATCTGCCAAAACCCTGCAAAAAGACAAGGGTTATCTTCATTATTTCAAATTGTATCCTGCCTTTGAAACGAAAACCATTCCTGCGTACAAATCTTACCAAACCGAATTAAACCGACTGATGCAAATCTACGTTGAAGGAAAATACGTCATGTTCCCAGATAAAGCCCACTGGCCCGATGCGAATTCAACCCTTCGGATAACGTATGGAAAACTCGAGGGATCTCAGCCGGTTGATGGGATGAAGTACAAGGAACATACTACCTTGGAGGGTATTATGGCAAAAAACCGAACGGGAAATTCAGATTTTGAAATCACACCTAAACTTCGAATGCTAGCTGAATCAAAAAACTATGGGCCCTATGCTCAAGAGGGGGAGTTGTGGGTGTGTTTTACAGGGTCAAACCATACAACTGGAGGGAATTCAGGTTCGCCCGTATTGGATAAAAATGGACATCTCATGGGGTTAAACTTCGACAGATCTTGGGAAAGTACGATGAGTGATTTCATGTTTGATCCTGCGCGATGCAGAAACATTGTCGTCGACATTCGCTATGTTTTGTGGGTGATGGACATCTATGCCGGTGCGAAGCATTTGGTAGATGAAATGACACTAATCAAAGATTAAATTATATTTGCGGTAGATAAAACCTACTTTTTAACCTTTTTCAATGAAAAATATCCTTTTCATCGTTCTTTTAAGTATTTCTTTTCAATTTCTAGCGAACAAATCCTTGATGGTGTTACATCCAGTCACCAAAAGAATTGAAGGAAATTTGGTAGATTATAAAACCAAAAATTCTGCAGAGAAGGTAAAACTTATCCTGATAACGGAAGATAAAAAAGTGTTTAAAGCGGTAACAAACGGCGATGGTAAATTTGTTTTTAAGAATGTCCCAACTGGAACGTTAACCCTGATGATCAAGGACAAAGATTATCGCAACGATACCCTTAAGGTTTTTCAAACCAATCCTGGTGAACACCTTATTCATTATTCATTTAGTACCAAAGAACCTTTTACGGCCAATTTAAAAGTCACATGGATGTTCAATTGGGGGGATCGAACCGTGTATAAAAATGGAAAGAAAACCATACAAGAACATTACTACTCACACCTCACGGCGAAAATTGTTTTGATCATCTATGGTGTTTGTTTGGTCCTGATTTTCTTCTACAGCGTCATCCAACTTAATTTGGCCATTGCATACCGAAAGTCTAAACGCAGAAAGAAGTTACCGATGCCACACTTTGACCTTGAAAACGCACCCAAGGTAACCATTCAGTTGCCCATGTACAATGAATTGTATGTTGCGGAAAGAATCATTGAATCTGCTTCAAAATTATCCTATCCTTTGGATAAATTACACATCCAAGTGTTGGATGATTCTACCGATGAAACCAAGGATATCATTGCGAAAAAAGTGGCGGAAATTGCAGCCAAAGGAATCAACATTAAGCACATTCACAGAACCGACCGAACTGGATATAAAGCGGGGGCGTTGGATGCTGCAATGGATCAAGTCGAAGGAGAATTTATTGCAATTTTTGATGCGGATTTTGTCCCGGATGAGAATTTCTTGCTTCGCACCATGCCTTATTTCGGCAATGAAAACATTGGCGTTGTACAAACACGTTGGGGACATCTCAATAAGAAATATTCTTTGTTGACGGAACTTCAAGCTTTTGGATTAAACGGCCATTTTGCCATCGAACAGGAGGGAAGGAATTCTTCTGGACATTTTATAAATTTCAATGGTACAGCAGGAATTTGGAGGAAAAAGTGCATCGAAGATGCCGGGGGTTGGGAACATGATACCATCACGGAAGACTTAGACCTAAGCTACAGGGCGCAAATGAAAGGGTGGAAGTTTCAATATTTAGAAGATGTAGAATCCCCCGCAGAATTACCCATCACCATGTCCGCGTTGAAAAGTCAACAACACAGATGGATGAAAGGAGGGGCGGAGTGTTTTATTAAAATGAGACGACGTTTACTCACATCACCTGGGGTTAAGTTCTCCGACAGGGTGCATGGCTTTGCCCATTTATTTAACTCAACCGTTTTTGTATTTATCCTTATTCTCTCCATCTTGAGCATGGTGATTTTGCACATCAAAGACTCCTTTTCAGACTTGAATTTCTTTATCCAGTTTGGTGCGTTTTTCCTTTCGAGTTCAGTGTTTTTGGCGTTCTATTATTGGACCTCATACCGAGATAAAACAGGGAAATTCTTCGCGGATCTTTTTCACTTTATCGCAAGGTTCATTCAGTTTCTTACGGTTTCCATGGCACTTTCCCTTAGCAATGCAGTCGCCGTGATTGAGGGCTACCTCCGAATCAAAAGTTCTTTTGTGAGAACCCCTAAATTCAATGTGGCACAAAAAGACGAATTTACGGGAAATAAATACGACAAGAAAAGCCTTTCCATTATCAATTTGGCAGAAGGATTTTTTATGTTAGCCTTTGGATTCACAGCGGTTAACCGACTGATTCACGGTGACTTGGGTATGGTGCCTTTCCACCTAATGTTGGCCATCGGTTATGGTGTTGTTTTCTTTAGTACCCTGAATGAAGTGCGTACAAAAAGATAATTCCTGTACGACATGAAGGTGAAAATCCTAACCATAGGAAAAACATCCTTTCCCGCATTGGTGGAAATGGAAAATGAATACCAGAAACGCCTAAAGCATTACATACCCTTGGAACGATTGGATCTTCCGGATGTAAAAAATGCACGTTCCCTATCTCACGAACAAATCAAGGTAAAAGAAGGGGAATTGTTTCTTGCAAAAATTAATGACGATGATACCCTTGTTCTGTTAGATGAGCATGGTAAATTGATGGATTCCGTAGGTTTTTCAAATTTTATTGGGTCACGCCAAGATTCAAGTACAAAGTCTTTGGTATTTTGCATTGGAGGTGCATTTGGATTTTCGGATGCGGTGAAATCACGCGCCAACGACCTTGTTTCCCTTTCCAAGATGACTTTTTCGCATCAGTTGGTAAGAACGATTTTTCTAGAACAGCTGTACCGCGCTTTCACAATACGAAAAGGAGAAAAGTACCACCACAGTTAAGGAATCACTATCTTTGATTTGTGAATCAATTCGATGGACTTTTTTCCCTAACTGACCTTTTTAGCGTCGTGCTTTGGCTGATCCTCCTAGGTTTTTTGGTCCGATTCATAAAATCAAGGTTCCCGAGCGAGAAATTATCCAAGTATTTTTATCCAGGTTTGGCTTTTAAAATAGGGATGGCCTTGGTGTTTTCTGCGACTTACCTTTTTATCATAGATGGTGGTGATGTTATAGCCTACTGGGAAAGTGCGGGCTGTTTAAACCGTTTGTTTTTGTCCAATCCTTCGGGTTATGTGGATGAGGTATTTAATTCGAATAAACTCCTAGGAATTACTTACCATTTCAACCACGAAACAGGTTATCCCCCCGGTTGGATCTGGAGAGAATTAGAAGCATGGAATGCGGCCAAATTGATTTCCTTAATTTCCATCCTATCGTTTAACAGCTTTTGGGCAGCTACGTTGATCATTGCCACTTTAGCTTTCTCAATTTCTTGGGTGCTTTCAGTTTGGCTTTCTGAACATGAATCGTTTTCCGAAAAGTCGATCGCTTTTGCGTTTCTGTTTTTTCCTTCGGTCGCATTTTGGTCCTCCGATATTAACAAAGACACCCTCATTTACATTTCCGCTTTGTATACCATTTACCTGCTTTTTTCTATCTTAAAAGAGGATTCGAAATGGCCCGTTCGACGAATTGTCTTCATCCTGATCTCCTTGTACATGCTCTATTATTTAAGGCATTTCATTGCCATCGCCATCGTTATCCCATTTGGACTTTCATTGGCAATACGATATAGCAATTCCTTACGCGGGAAAGGTTTTGTTCGGATATTATTTATTTCTTTTGTTTATGCGGCCGCATTGATATCTTTTTATTTTTTGTTCAATGCCTCCCAAACACAAGCATTAATTGCGGAAGCACAAATTACCCAATCTGATTTCAACAACAACCCAATTTATACCGGCGCACGGTATGAATTGGCGCAGACAGATGCATCCTTGGTAAGTTTTATATCCATTTTCCCAAGCGCCTTGTTTGTTTCACTTTACAGGCCTTTCATCACGGAATCTTTAAGTGTCAACTTTATCATGAATGGCATCGAAAGTTTGTTGCTTATTTTTTATTCCCTAACCTACCTGTTTAACCGTAAACTGGTTGCCAATGTTAATAAACTTTTCACCAGTGAATTTGGGGTTTATGCACTTGTTTTTGTCATGATTGTTGGTTTTATGGCGGGGTATACATCCATTCTTTTTGGGGTTTTGGTGCGCATTCGATCGATTGTTTTACCTTTCTTTTTTCTCGTTCTGTCGTATCGGACATCTAACAAAAATTTAAGCGAATAAACCATGTGTGGACTTTCAGGCATCATTGACCTTACAGGAAATTCTAACGAAGCGATTTTGTTAGATATGGGGACCGCTTTATCCCATCGTGGACCTGACTTTGGAAACCAATTTTCGCAGCAGGTAGGTTCCGTTTATGTGGGCATGGCACATCGAAGGCTCTCCGTAATTGACACCTCAGAGAACAGTCATCAACCCATGCATTGGGAACACCTAACCCTTGTTTACAATGGAGAGATTTACAATTTCAAGGAGATAAAAAGTCTGCTAAAAGACAAAGGACATCACTTTGCCACTGGATCGGACACCGAAGTAATCCTTCATGCATTTGGCGAATGGGGACCTGATTTTATCCATAAGTGTAAAGGTATGTTTGTCATTTGCCTCTACGATAGAAATAAACAGGAGTTTTACATATTTAGGGATCGTGTGGGTGTTAAACCCCTGTATTATTACCTCCATAACAGGCTGTTTTTGTTTGCCTCTGAGCTGAAAAGTTTCCACCAACACCCGGGGTTTGTCAAAGAAATTTGTTTTCAAGGTCTTGCCCGTTTTATGCAATATGGCAATGTCCCAGCACCTTTGTCCATCTTCAAAAATACCTTCAAATTGATGCCAGGTACTTTCATGAAAATAAAGGTGGAAACGTTGCGAATGGAAATTGAAACCTATTGGAAAGTAGATTCTTTTTACCAAGCACCAAAATTAAACTTAGGTTTCGAAGAAGCCAAAGAAAAAACAAAAACCCTCCTCGAAGCTTCTGTACTCGCACGCATGGTCTCTGATGTTCCCGTTGGTTTATTTTTGTCCAGTGGTTACGACAGCACCACCACCGCAGCCATCCTTCAGCAGCATCAAACGTCCCCTCTGAAAACCTATACAGTATCGGTTCCGAACATTGGACTAAACGAAGGGCCTAAAGCAAAGAAAATCGCATCCTTTTTGGGGTGTGATCACACCGAAATTTCTTGTGAAGTAACTGAAGCGATTGACATCATTGACCAATTGCCCACGCTGTTCGATGAACCTTTTGGTGACAGCAGTGCGATTCCAACTTTCTTGGTTGCCAAATATGCGCAAAAGGAAATAAAGGTTGCCTTAAGCGCAGATGGAGGTGATGAAATTTTTGGGGGTTACAATCGGTATCAGTATTATTTTAAAATCCCTCAGGTTCTTAAAAACATTCCAAAACCACTCGGAAAAGCCATCGCGTTTGGCATAAAACAGTCTCTTCCCATCCTCAGTAAGTTTGCAATCAATGAATTGAGCATTCAACGGCTCTCTAAATTTTCAGGGTTGTTCTCCGATTTTTCAACCGATCATTACCTGGATTCCATGACCAAAGCCATCCAAGATGATGCATTGCATCTCTACTTGAAGTCCTTTGAAGTCCCGTTGGAAATGCAAAAACTAAGCGGTTTATCTTCTCCTTTAAGAGAATTGATGTGGAACGATTTCACCAACTACCTTCCCAACGACATTCTTCATAAAGTAGACCGCGCTACGATGGCCGTCGGGTTGGAAGGCAGAGAGCCCTTTTTAGATCATGAACTGATTGCTTTCATGGCACAAATTCCAGATGCGTTTAAATGCAACGCAAATGAAACCAAGATTTTGCTTAAATCCATCGCCCATGACATGGTCCCAAAAAACCTGTTAGAAGGTCCCAAAAAAGGGTTTGCCATTCCGATTAATGAATGGATGCGAACAAAATTAAGCGATCGCTTAAAACAATTTTCAGAAACGGATTTTCTTGTGAAACAAGGAATTTTTAACCCGCCCATCCTACAAAAAATGATTCAGTCCTTCCTCAATGGAAACAATGGAGAGGGATTGAAAACGTGGTATTTTCTAACTTTCCAAATGTGGTATTCAAAATGGATGTAAACAGAACACTTTCCTTTCAAAAACATGAATTAACCTTCAAAATTCCGGGTGGTACCAGCAGGGGCGTGATGCACAAGAAGAAACTGTGGTTGCTTTCCTTACAAGATAATGGGAACATTGGCATCGGAGAATGCAGCATCATAGAAGGACTTTCCCCGGATTATGAAAATGACCAGCAGTACGAAAAAGAGTTGTCAGATTTTGTAATTGCATTCCTGCAGGTGAAGGAACCTTTGGTTACATTGTACGAAAACCTTACTCATTTTTTCCCCAAACTGTTAAAATTCCCTTCCCTGTGTTTTGGAATAGAGGGGGCAATTTTAGACCTATTGTCCTCAACGAAAGGGGTGCTTTTTGACAATTCTTTTACCCAAGGTAAACGTTCCATCCCGATCAATGGGCTCATTTGGATGGGAACCATCGAATTTATGAATGCCCAAACCCAACGAAAACTTGACGAAGGATATTCGGTCCTGAAGTATAAAATCGGCACCATGGATTGGGACGCAGAATTGAAGATGCTAACCGATTTACGCGCCCGCTTCCCGAAGGAAAAACTCACTGTGCGCGTAGATGCCAATGGAGCATTTAAGCGGTCAAATGTGTTTGATGTCCTCGAAGCTTTACGCAATTTAGAAGTCCACTCCATCGAACAACCTTCTGGCGTTTCAGACCCTCTGCTTTTGGCAGAATTGGCGACTTTAAACATCGTTCCCATTGCCCTCGATGAATCTTTAATTGGTTGTACAGGTATTGAATCCAAAACCAAACTGTTGGAAACGATTAAACCGCAATACATTATTTTAAAGCCAAGTTTACATGGAGGCATCCGCGGTGCACAAGAATGGATACAATTGGCTGAAAGGTTAGGGATAGGGTGGTGGCTAACCTCGGCTTTAGAATCGAATGTTGGTTTGAATGCCATTGCGCAGCTTGCAGGAGCCTACTCCGATTTACTGCCTCAAGGCTTGGGTACAGGTGGGGTGTTTGAGACAAATTTCCCAACGAATTTAGACATACGAAGCGGAGAAATGTGGTATGCTATTTCTTAGCACATGATTCGACCTCGTCACATCGGGAATATACATAATCGTGTAACATCCATTGCGCAGCCAGGACAAGTTGACTGTAATTTTGGGAGTTGTTGCCAAAACTTGCAGCGCTGGTCACCCACATTTTTTGGATCAACT
The DNA here is from genome assembly GCA_945882095.1 of Chryseobacterium gleum. Classification (GTDB taxonomy): domain Bacteria; phylum Bacteroidota; class Bacteroidia; order Flavobacteriales_D; family Crocinitomicaceae; genus UBA952. The sequence goes on along the minus strand of CAMCWF010000011.1, from coordinate 43,416 downwards.
CTTTTGAACCTGCTTGCGGATTGATTCGGGAGACCACCGCAGCAACATTTTGAGCTCCGGCATGATAGACATGCATGACCAACAATCGAAACCAAAGGTCATTTTCTGAATAACTTAATCCATATTGGCTTACTATTTTTTTTGCAGAAGGGATGCAAGAGGTTTTGATGAGCTGGCTCGCGGCATACGCACTTCGATCAAAAAGGGCGCGTTCATCTTTCGTCGCATTCACAATCAATCCGTAATTTTTTGCAACAGAAGGCATCAGCTGAAACGGGCCATAGGCACCACTCACAGATTTTTTAAGTTGGGCAGGGCTTTCGATTAACAATATGGCTTGTGCATACCAAGGGTCAACATGATTGTTTTCAAATGCCTCAATTCCTTTCCCCAAGGAAGGATACACCTCATGAAAACGATAGAAATCACTTTTACCGGTCGTAATGTAAATGTTTTCGTTCGAATCCAATCCATTCGCTTTCCTGATGTCCTTTTTGTACAATTCTTTTTCAATTTCAGATTTTGAATGCCAAGCCTTGATACTCATTTGATCTATAATCAATCTGTTTTTGGCAACATTTACCAAACAAGTATCTGGGGATAAAGTCATGATTCGTTTCCAAAAATTTGGTTGTGGTAACTCTGTCCACCGGTCCTCAAATAAGGCGTCTGCACCCATGATCGTGTTTAAGGTACTTTTTGTTTTTACCCTAATTTGTTCGTGGGACCAACTTTGACCTAGCGTGTTAAACAAAGGGATACTTAAAACCATGGAGAGAATGACAATTCCTTTTTTTTGCATGGGTGAATTTACAGATTATTTGTCACCTCACTTTTCTTGTCAACGTTATTTACAAACATTGCTTTTTTAATCCTTAACTTTGAAAATGTCTGTATTTCGAAAGATTGCTATATTTCCTTTTCTATTGTTGGTGAAAGGTTATCAGTATTTAATTTCGCCCTTATTTCCTCCCAGTTGCAGGTTTACACCCACGTGTTCCACCTACATGATTGAATCTTTAAAAGAATGGGGATTGATCAAAGGCACTTGGTTAGGATTGCGTAGAATTTCAAAATGCCATCCCTGGGGTGGCCATGGTCACGACCCCGTTCCTAAGAGGAAGCCGACTCTTTGATTTCCCAACCCCTCTGCTCCAACACGGTTACAACTGAGATCAAGTCAAATACCGAAGGTGAAATGTCGGCTAAATTTTTGAAAATGAGTTGGTTGTTATGGTGTTGGTAGACCGCCTCAAGGGGAAAATGAAAATCAATCTGATCTTTTGGATCGCTCAAAAATTCAAACCATTTGGTTAAGAGTCGAATGGATTCATTGCTTGAAACAGGAAAGTCCTCCCCACGCACGGAAGAAACAAAATGTATTTTTTTTCTTGCCCTTGAAAACAAGACGTTCAATCTTTTGCGACCACTTTCTAAATTCAATGGACCAAAACGCATTTCGAATTTCCCAAGTGCATTTTTACCGTACCCAAACGCCACGATGATCTCATCACATTCATCCCCTTGCACCTGTTCCAAGGTTTTCATAAACATAAGGCCTTTTTCCATGCGCTCCGCAAGCACAACACGCTCCTCCCAACTGAATTTTTTCAAAAGGGATTGTAATTGTTTTTCAGAAAAAGTAACCACCCCGATTTTTGATTCCGCCTCCGTTAATGCCTGTCTTACCAGCTTGGACACAGCTTCATTTTCGACCTCATTTTCACCGTTTTCAAACATGCCATCCTTGATGTAATGCCAGAAAAGGGAGGGTTTCTTGGGATAAGAAGGGAAAGCGATCAACGAATTATTGTAAAAATACCGATTGGAAAAGGAAATAAGTTCAGGTTGTTCGGCGCGGTAATGAAACCTTAATTGAAAATTCGCTAGGTAATATGCGCTATGGTCTAACAATGAAACCTGCTCCAACGCACCCGTCTGAAAAAACTGAATCGGTGGCATTTGCTGAGAATCTCCTGAAACAAGTATTTTCTCACTTCGAAACATTGCCCCCAAAGCATTTGAAAGCGGTATTTGACTCGCTTCGTCAAAAATGCCGTATTCGAAAAGTTGTGGTTCCAACGGAAAGTCCTCCGCCAGTTGCAACGGGCTGCTTAACCATACAGGTTTTAAAACTTGGATCCAATGCCTTGCATCTCCCATCATCAACATCCGAATACTAGGAAAGTTTCGCTGCCGGTTAAACGCTTTGACCAATATTCGTTTTCCTTGAACCAAAATCCGTTTGAAGTCCTTTTCTTCTGGCGTTAATTTATGATTCGGTTTTCCCATCAAGTCATGGAATGATTCGAATTTTTGCTTCCTTTTTAATTCAATGGCTTCCGCAAAAGACAGCGATGCTTGGTGAAAATTTCCTCCCAATTCTCTTGTGCGAAGGAGTATTCCCTCCCGTGTAAAACTTTCAAAGGAAGGGTGTTCCATGACAAATTGCGACCATGTGCTCGACACGATGGCTTGTGCTAACTTTTCTTTTTTCTGATGGTGTCGAAACGATTGGCGTAGGACAGGGGGCAATGAATCCCACGTTTTTAGGTGTTTCATCCCCTCGTTAAAATTGGCTAAAAAGGAACGCAACAAAGCATGTGGATTGTGATTTTCTTCCCAGAAATAATGTGTTTTTAATTCATGAAATAAAGCATTTAAGACAGAAAAGTGTGTGCGGTAAAACTGTATTTCTTGCGTGGATAAAGCGTTGAAAATTTTAAAATTTTCTGAGTCGTACATCGCCTTGAAGGCATTGAAAAGCGGAAGTTCTGTTGCCGTATCTAAAAACCCTAAGGTTAGAAATTCTTGTTCAACCGAGTGTTGCATTTTTAAGAGGTCATGGTAGACGACGGTTTTCTTCATCAAAGGGACCAAATCTACTTCGGGGGTTCTTAGCCATGTTTTACGCAACTTGGCCTTCTTAAAGGAGGATAAAAATCCAGTTTGTTGAAATACCCCAAATAAAAAGGTGAGCTCCGAGACGGAAGGGATTTTTTTCCATGCAGAAGAATCTGCATTAAACGCCTCGATTTCCAAAGCTAATTTTGCTTTTTTTCGTAGAAGTTTTTCAATCTTACTCGATTTTGGAATCCATGCAAGGCATTTTTGAGCGCGCTCGGATCCATAGGTATGAACCAATTGTGCATGCATAAACTTTGTGCGAAGACCTGAAAAACTGGAATCCATTAATCTCAAGTCTTCCAAGCGTTTGATGCTTTTTTCTGTACGCTCCAGAATGTCTTCGTATGCTAAAGAAAGATTCCCGTTTAATTGTAAAAAGGAAAGTGAAACCAGTAAAGATTCGGGCAGGGATGCTAACGCTTTTTGAGATTCGTGCCAAAGGTCAAACGACGGCAGTCCGGAAACAAATGTGTGCTTTTCCTTTAGGTTGATTGCCGAGATTTCTAAGAAAGCCTTTGGGCTTAGTTTGCCAATTAGGCCTTCTTGATGATAGGTTGTCAGAAGGTTTTGGGCTTTCTGTAAGTCAAATTCGAAGTTGGACTTCTGGCAATTGGCTTTGGTTTTTTCTTCAAGCTTTTTCCAAGTATGTTCAATGGATTTAACCACACTTTTTGAACTTGCTTCAACCGGCTTTAAGATGCAAAAATCATCCAGTCCAATGGATTTTAGTTTCGCGAAAATCACTTCCAAGGCTTGCTTTTTTTGTGCACAAACAAGCACCTTTTTTTGGTCGAATAGGGCTTTTCCTACAAGGTTACCAATCACTTGTGATTTCCCAGTGCCCGGCGGACCTTGTACGACTGTGTGGCCTTGATATGCAGCATTCAAAGCTTGGACTTGTGATCCGTCTATACCGAACAAATATCCACTTGGAATATTGATTTTTTCGGGAGTACCCATTTCGTCGGAAAACAGGAAGGCCATTTTTTTCCCTTTATCGTTTTCTAAAAGACCTGAAATATCCTTTAACAATGCATAACGAAAGGGATGGAAATTCCCAAGGTATTTAACGTCTGGCTCGAAATGGAGCCCCTCTTGCTGCAACCACGCTGTCCAAAAGGATTTAGGGTCTTCCTCTGTGGATAATACCTCCTTTTCGAACATGGTTGTCAAAAAGGGATTCACAAAACAGGTTTCCTCAGCTACCGTCCACCGTACTTCATCCTTTACGACAGAAAGGGTAGGGGTAACGTAATACAAGAAAACAGGGCAAACAATCTCCTTGTCTTTATAGGTGGTTTTAAGAACGCCTTCACTCAGGCATAACGGGTGAATTCCTTGGTTTTGCTCAAATTTATGGGCTTCCTTGATCAGTTTTTGAAGGTCGCTGTTCAGCGCTTGTTGTTCTCCCTGCCATGGAAATACGGCGTCTTTATTTAGGTTTACCAATAAATCATTGGAACGAAATGCCTTTAATTCATTCGCCAATAGGTTGAGCTCTTCAATAAAGTCAAATTCTTCTTTCACCGGGTTAAAGATACTAGCGTTTTTATTTCCATTCGTTTTTGTTGTAATTTTAACCAGCCAAATCTTACCTATGAAACCAAGGATTCTCATCGCCCTTTTGTGTTTATACACTTCTTCTTTTGCACAAATCACCGTTTCAGTGAATGATTTCGCTACCGCAGGTGATACCGTTCGCATCAGTCAAACAACGGGTGGCGCATTGGATTTCGCCACCACAGGCGCCAATGTTACCTGGGACTTCAGCAGTTTAACTGCAACTTCACAATATCTGAAACAATACAAACCCATTGGGTTTGCTTCCATTCTTGTTTTTACAACCTACGGTCCTCTGGCATCGACCAATTACAAAGCAACCTATTTCAATCCAACGAACGATTTGCCATTGGCACAACTTTCCCAATTTTTACCGGTTACCCTTAGTGATTTAAATCAATACACAAAAAGGATGGCTGATTCTATAACCTCGCTTGGTTACTCAATCAGTGTAAACGGCCAAGGCGTGCCTTTTAAATCAGACACCATTGAAACCAGGTATAAATTGCCTTTGGCATTCAACGACAGTCATTTTTCAAGGGGGTATACCTACATTGATTTAAACCCAGTCATCGATTTCAAAATCAAACAATACCGTCAACGTTCGACTTCTGTAGATGGGTGGGGAACCTTAATTACACCGAAAGGAACCTTCCAAACCTTGCGGTTAAGGCACGACATCTCAGAAATCGATTCCGTTTACCAAACGTTTTTTGGGGCGGGAACATGGTTTGGCGCTCCCCCTACACAAACGACAGAATACGAGTGGTTTGCAAATGGTGAAAAAGAATGGTTGCTAAAAGCCATTGAAGTGAATGGAACCATCAATTCTGTTGAGTATCAACAAGACTATTTGGGATTGGACGCAGGACTGGATGAAGCAAAATTTGTTGTTACCATGGGCCCAAATCCTGTAACAAACGAAGTGTTTATCCAATCAGAGTCCGATATTCAAGAAATCACTTTGGTCGACCCATCTGGTAAAGAAGTGTTGAAAAAATCCTTTAAAGGTGAAACCAATGCGTCGTTGGATTTATCTGACGTAGCAGCCGGAAGCTACCAATTGAGAATTAAGGCATCAGGTGATTTCAAAGTTATTAGCCTTATCAAATTGTAATCTATACCTTTGCGTCGGCAAATCAGTCTATCGCTCTCTCGTTTTTACGGGAGGGAGGAAAGTCCGGGCAGCGCAGAGCATCGTACTTCCTAACGGGAAGGGTTCCTTTTAGGGATACAGAAAGTGCCGCAGAAAATAAACTACCTCAGCAAGCTTGCTTCGTTGGGGAAAAGGTGAAAAGGGGAGGTAAGAGCTCACCGCTCCTGCAGTGATGGAGGAGGCAGGGTAAACCTTACGAGCTGAAAGACCATGTATACCAAGTATGTCATTGACATTAAGGGCTGCTCGCCCGATCTTGGAGGGTAGGTCGATTGACGCTGATGGTGACGTCAGTGCTAGATAAATGATAGACAGCGAGATCACGTGTGATCGAGTGTACAGAACCCGGCTTATGATTTGCCTTTTTTTATCTGTACAAATGAAGAAATCCTTGGTGAAAGTCCTTCTTTCCTGAAAAACGTTCTACTTCAAATTGGTAGAAATATACCCCCTCATCAGCAAGTTTTCCGTTTGTGGTTCCGTCCCAAGTCATAGAACCCAGTGTAAGAATTGCCATCACATTTCCCCATCGGTTTAAGATCACACCTTGAAGATTCTTGTACCCTACTAAATTCAAATCGAATACGTCATTCACATTGTCCCCATTGGGCGTGATGACGTTAATGGGTTCAATCACAGATTCAGGTCCGTAAACAATGACTTGGTTGGTCGCTGATCCCACACATGGACCATTGTTTGCCGTTAAGGTAACATTGTAAACCCCTGACAAAGCATACGTATTAAGGGGATTGGCCATATTTGAGGAATTCCCATCGCCAAAGTTCCATTGATACCCTTGGGCAAGGCTGCCCGTGTATTGATACTGTACGTCATTTCCATTCACAACAGATCCGAAGGAAACATTTGGTGTAGGAATCAATGTAACCACAAGCGTATCGCAAGCACTGCAAGCGCCTACCGTTCCACAAACAATGTAATTCCCGCTGACAACAGGCATAAAGGAGACTCCATTCACAACGCCATTATTCCAAACATAGGTATTGGCACCATTTGCAGTTAAAACAAGTGATTGACCTGAACAAAGGGTCGTGTCATTTCCTGCAAAAACACCAATGGAATTGATCGTAATGTCAACATTCGCGTTGGTTGCACACCCTGCATTGGTAGGCGTAAATGTGTATGTTGTTGTTCCAATTGCCGAAGTATTGACCATCGGTGGATTCCATGTGCCATTGATTCCATTTAAAGAAGTTCCAGGTAAATTTGGAGCGACCTCATTTAAACAATAGGGACCCAGAACATTGAAATTTGGCTGGATACTGTCTACAATTTGTATTTGTAATATGTTTGTGTCTCCACATTGACCCACATTGGGAATGAAGGTGTAAACAGTATTCCCGATGTTGGAAGTGTTCACTACAGGCGGAATCCATGTACCACTGATTCCGTTCGCAGAGGTATTGGGAAGATTTGGGACATTTGTGTTTAAACAAAACGGACCTTGTGGGTTGAAAACAGGCAACACTTGGTTGTCCACATTTATCGTTAACATAGCAGTATCCCCACACTGTCCAGCTGCAGGCGTGAAAACATAATTCGAATTTCCCATCACAACTGTATTGATAACCGGCGGATTCCACGTTCCGTTGATTCCATTGTTCGAAACATTGGGCAAAATACCAGGTACGGAATTCACACAATAAGGACCCATTGCGGTGAAAGTTGGATTCACTGAATTGGTCGTGTTAACGGTTAGCGTTGCGTTGCTCGCACATTGTCCTGCCGCAGGCGTAAAGGTGTAAGTCGTATTCCCAACCACACTCGTATTGATCACCGGCGGATTCCATGTACCGTTGATTCCATTGTTCGAAGCATTGGGCAAAATTCCCGGAACACCATTCAAGCAGTAAGGTCCCATAGCTGTGAACGTAGGGTTGATGGAATTGGTCGTGTTAACGGTTAGCGTTGCGTTGCTCGCACATTGTCCTGCCGCAGGCGTAAAGGTATAAGTCGCATTCCCAACCACACTCGTATTGATCACCGGCGGACTCCACGTTCCGTTGATTCCATTGTTCGAAGCATTGGGTAAAATTCCCGGGACACCATTTAAACAATAGGGTCCCATAGCCGAGAACGAAGGAACCACAGGAATTCCATTGTCAATGATTTGTATGCTGTCGTTAATGGTACAAGCCCCAGACCCAACTTGCACATAATACCAACCCGCACAGAGATTCGAAACCGATGCGGTGGCACCAATGTTTTGACCAAGGGAATTGGTCCATTGATAGGTGTACCCAGCTCCTCCTGTCGGCGCTGCGTTAACGGAACCATTGCATGCACAAAGACTGTTTACAGCTGAGGGATTGGCCAATAGGGGTTGAAAGGGGGAGCAGTTATTGGTGAGTGAATTAATGTATGCGATGTTATTCGCATTGTTTCCTGCTCCGGGTGTGTCTCCGCCTGCAGAAGAAGCACTGGACCAATTGCCTTGAAGAAAAGGGTTGTTGGTGTTGCTGTTGAAATAATAAGTGGTACCTGTGGCAGGACCAACAAAATAAATGATTGTATTGCTTGAATTGTTTCCCCAGCTTACAGCAAACGCTGGGATGTTGGTATTAAGCGGTGAGTAAATTTGATACGAATCGCCACCATTTGCCATTCCTGTGGTCGTCCAAATTCCCCCTGGGGTCCATCCAGCGAAAGGATAAACCAAAGGCGAACCGGCAGAAGGATTGTTGACATTTACCTCTATTAACCCCGAGGATGCAGGTATGACCAACTTACAATTTCCATCACCCATGCTCAGATCATTTCCGGGCAAAGATGCATTGATGTCGCCATCATTGTAAACGACGATTAGCGTTCCCACAGGGATGCAAGACCAAAAGGCACTGTTTGAAAAACGCAAAGCCCCCTGTGCCAATCCCACACCTGATGTACTGCCTGGTGTAAAGTAGCTATTGTTGTCGTCAAAAATCCACCCCCGCATGTCTAAACAAGAGGCATTTTGTTGACAAGGATTTACCACTCCCGTTGGTACAACCAAAAATTCAACGAATTCTTTCGCACCCGAAGGACCTTGGCTTAATTCATTGATGATCAATGTTTGGGAAAAATAAAAAAACGGAAAGGCAAGAACAAAAGAAAAAAGAACAATTTGCTTTATTTTGATTGCCATGTGGAGATGTTTTACACTACAAAGTTATAATTTTGAATGTGAAGTCCTTTGGATTTTATTTGAGATGACACGATGCAACCATAACTTCACGCTAACTTAATTTTTACATCATTTATGACGGCAATGGAGGGGTTGAAGGCCCAGCTAATGAAACATTCTGACGGCATACGCGCGACCCAGATGGAAGCATATTTAAAAAACAAGTTTCCATTTTATGGCGTGATGAGCACACCGCGAAAAGCCATATTAAAAAATTGGAAAGAAGAATTTACGCAGGAAATCTCACCCGCCACCAAAAGAGATTTGGTCATGCAAATGTGGGATGCGGATCCACGTGAATATCAATTACTGGCAATTGATTGGATGATTCATTGGCCTGTCAAAGAAATTGAAATCAATGACATACAGCTCCTAGAGACGTTGATCACTGAAAAATCTTGGTGGGATTCCGTTGACTCATTGGCCAGCCACATGGTGGGTAAGTTTGCTAAAAAATTTCCAAAAGAGATGGATGAAGTATTGAAACAGTGGGAAAACCATGATTCTTTTTGGATTCATCGAACCTGCCTTATTTACCAGCTTAAATTCAAAGAAACCACAGATTTAGAGCGCTTAAAATACTACATTGGTAAATTTAAAAGCAATAAAGAATTTTTCATTCAGAAGGCCATTGGTTGGTCGCTTCGCGAAGTTTCTAAATGGAATCCTCATTGGGTGAAGCAGACAGTTTTGGAAGAAGAGCTTAAAGGTTTGGCTTACCGCGAAGCGATGAAATATGTCTTAGTTTAATTTCTTTCCGTAATTTTAGCGAATGCAAATGAGATTGCTCCCCTTTTCCCTCCTTTTTGTTGCTGCGGTATTTCACTTCTTTTTATTGGGTCAACAACGTCCTTTAAATGGGATTCAAGAAACCAACGGGAATAAATACGCCCTTACCCATGTGGATGTCTATGTCAATCCTGGAGAAAAAATTGAAAATGCTACCCTCTTAATCGAAGACCAAAAAATCAAGGAAATCGGAAAATGGATTGCTGTACCAAAAGATTATGTCGAAGTAAACCGTCAAGGGATGACCGTTTTGCCGGCATTCATAGAATTGTATACAGATTTAGGTGTGCAAAAAGCAAGCTCAAACTACCACAGTAACTATCCGCAAATTGAAACCTCGAAAAATGGAGATGGATATTGGAACGAAGCGATTCACCCTGAAACAAGGGCCATTGATGTATTAAACATCGAAGCGAAACAAAAAACAGAGTGGCAACAATTAGGGTTTGGTTTTATGGTTCCACATCAAATGGATGGAATTGTTCGAGGCACCGCACCCTTGGTGTCTTTGTCCGAAAAAGAGATTTTTGAGTCTACCTTAGCAACAGACATTGCATCTTACTATTCCTTTTCCAAAGGGGTTTCTAAACAATCTTACCCTTCCTCACTGATGGGTTCCATCGCCTTACTAAGACAAGGCTTTTACGATTTGAAATATTTTCAAAATCACCTAGAAGCTTCCATGGGAAAAGTTTGCATGCAAGCTTGGTCGCAGCAAGAAAAGAGTGTTCATTTTTTTAAAATAGATGACAAATGGGATGTTTACAGAGCGAACAACATTGCCAAAGAGTTTGCTACGCCCTTTATTTACATTACCTCGGGAAATGAATACGAAGTTGCGGAAAAGATCCGGACTTTAAACCCCCGCTTGGTTGTGCCAATTAATTTCCCTAAGCCGTTTAACATTGCAGATCCTTATGTCGCACGAAACATACCCCTGAGCGATTTAAAACATTGGGAATTGGCACCCTACAATTTCCGCATCTTAATTGAAAACCAAATTCCTGTTGCCATTACATCCTTTGGTACGCCCGCCTCAGATTTTTGGAAAAACATTCGAAAAATGATTCAATTGGGAACCAATCCCATGGATGTTTTAGCCGGTTTAACCTTAACGCCAGCAACTTTCCTAAATCAATCGTCCAACATGGGGTCTCTCGACACAGGGAAATTTGCAAGTTTTACAATCTTTTCAAAAGATCCGTTTTTGTTCGAAGCAGAAACGATTGAATCTTGGCAATTGGGCCAACCCATCACACTGAAAATCCCTCCCGCACAGAATGTTCTTGGCAATTTTAACCTTACCCTTAACGACCTTAAACTGATGCTTCAACTTTCAGGAGACCCAATCAAACCGGTTGCCAAGTTGACAATGTATAAGGAGTTTTGGGATAAAAAATTAAAGATATTTAAGCAAGATTCTTCTATTTGCAATGTCAACTTTTCACTGCTCGATAAAGATGTTTCCATGCAATTCACGCTTCCCGACAATCCTGGGATGTCCTATTTGCTACATGGGAAAATCAACGGAAATGGAGGGGTTTGGGAAGGAGATGTGCGCTATCCAGATGGTACTTGGGGACAATGGGCAGCCATTCGAAGGTTTAAAGCAAAAGACACCACCCAGGTTGCTAAGAAAGTCTCCCACGAAATTCCAAACATTTGGCTGCCGAACATGGCCTTTGGTCATCAAAATTCGCTCCCGAACACACCCCTTGTTTTTGAAAACGTTACCATTTGGACCAATGAAACCTATGGCATCATTGAGAGTGGATATGTTTGTACTGAAAACGGGAAAATTACCTACGTTGGCAAAAACAGAATTGGCTTTCCGGCCGGCGCGAAATTCGTGAATGGAAAAGGCTTACACCTAACTTCAGGCATCATTGATGAACATTCGCACATCGCAATCGCAAGAGGCGTAAATGAAGGTGGGCAAGTAGTTTCTGCCGAGGTAAGCATTTCAGATGTTGTGAGTCCGGACGACATTTCCATCTACAGGCAATTGGCGGGGGGAGTCACTGCAGCCCAACTTCTTCATGGATCTGCCAATGTCATTGGAGGTCAATCCGCATTGATAAAACTTCGTTGGGGAAGATCTCCCGAAGAAATGAAAATTGACAATGCACCCGGATTTATAAAATTTGCACTGGGCGAAAATGTGAAACAATCCAATTGGGGTGACCACAGCGTAGTGCGTTTTCCCCAAACCAGAATGGGTGTAGAACAAGTGCTGTACGATGCGTTTTATCGTGCAAAAAAGTATAAACTAGAATGGGATAATTACCGAAACTGTGTTGAGTGCGCGCCTAAAAACATGCCGAGAAAAGACCTTGAACTGGAAACCCTCAATGAAATTTTGGAAGGCAAAAGAAACATTACCTGTCATTCCTATGTGCAAAGCGAAATTAACATGCTAATGAAAGTGGCGGATTCCATGGGCTTTAAAGTCAACACGTTTACCCATATCCTTGAAGGCTATAAAGTTGCAGATAAAATGGCTGCGCATGGCGCAGGAGGTTCTACTTTCGCAGATTGGTGGGCCTACAAATTTGAGGTAAACGAAGCCATTCCCTATAACGCCGCTTTGATGAATGAAATGGGTGTTGTTGTGGCCATAAATTCCGATGATGCGGAAATGGGAAGACGGCTAAATCAGGAGGCAGCCAAAACCATAAAGTATGGGGGGGTTGATGAGATTGAAGCGTGGAAAATGGTTACCTTGAATCCTGCCAAACTGCTACACTTGGACAATCGCATGGGAAGTGTCAAAGAAGGAAAAGATGCAGACTTAGTTCTCTGGTCATGCAATCCGCTTTCCATTGAAGCAAAAGTGCTTATGAATGTCATCGATGGACAAATTTATTACAGCATCGAAAATGACGCATTGCTTCAAAAACAAAATGAAACTGAAAAAATGAGAATCATTTCGAAAATGCTCGCGAAAGACATTCAAATGGAACCCAAACAACCTTTTTTCAAAAGAAAACCCAAACATTTCCATTGTGATACGATGGGCGAAGAAGGCTCTGAATTAGAAAATTTACATTGATGCAAAGGTTAACACTGCTCTTTACCGCCATTTGTGCATCCTGCTTTATGTTGAATGCCCAGAGAATCTTAATCGTTAATGGATTTCTGCATCCCGTTGTCGGACAAGAAATTTCAAATGCACTCATCGAAATAGAAAAGGGGAAAATCATTGGCATTAAGAACGCTTTGGCCAATTCCTACAATCCAAAGGATTGGGATACCGTAATCGATGCCACTGGCCAGCATATTTATCCAGCATTTGTTGCTGCTAACAGCACCCTTGGCCTTACCGAAATTGAAGCAGTTAGGGCTTCCAATGATTACAATGATGTCGGAACCTTTAACCCTCATCTCAGAACCCAAATTGCGTTTAACGTGGAGTCCAAAGTATTGGAAACGGCCAAAACCAATGGCGTACTCATCGTACAATCCACCCCAAGAGGAGGTATAATTTCTGGTTCCTCATCCATAATGTTCAGCGGTGGGTGGAATTGGGAGGATGCTACGATTCTTGCCAATGACGGGATACATGTGCATTTACCGCAAACAACCACTGGAGGCGGCTGGTGGGCAGAGCCTTCGGCAAAAGGGATCAATGATTCCTACCATTCAGAGTGGCAAAAAATCAACGCTTTCTTTGCGGTAGCCTCGGCCTATGCAAATTCAGATAACCCCACGTTCGATCAGCGACTCGAAGCGATGAAAAATTGTTTTAAAGGCACAAAACGAGTGTATTTTTACGCCGATGACATTCAACAAATAATAGATGTTATTGATTTTGCGCAAACGTTTAAACTTCCATTCCCCGTAATCATTGGAGGAAATGATGCTTATTTGGTGGGTCAGCGTTTGGTTGATTCACATATTCCCATCATGTTACAGCGTTTACACCGCTTGCCGGAAAGAGAAGAAGACCCCGTTGATTTACCCTATAGATTGCCTGCCATGCTGTCAAAAATGGGCGTGCCTTTTTGCTTGCAAAATGATGGAGGCATGGAAGCTATGAATGCCCGAAACCTTCCTTTTGTGGCTGGTACTGCAATGGCCTATGGATTGAGTGAGGAAGAAGCGCTAAAAGCCATCACATTGTCTCCTTGTGAAATCATGGGGATTGACGCAATGTATGGATCACTGGAAATAGGAAAATCTGCAACACTCTTTATTTCAAAAGGTCCCGCCTTGGAAATGAAAACCAATAACGTAACAACCATTTTACTACATGGAGTATTGCAGAATTCACATAACTTTCAAGAACAATTGTACTTGAAATACCAACAAAAGTATTCTGTTACTAAACCTTAGAAAGGTAAATCGTCCGCTTCTTTCGAATCGTCGTTGCTTCCTTCAGAAGTACTTCCTGCAGATGGGATGCCGAAATCACTTGGAGAAGGCGCATTGGAATCAGATTGAGATTTTTCAATTCTCCAGGCCTCTAAAGAGTTGAAATACTTAACCTCTCCTTGTGGACTTGTCCATTCTCTCCCACGTAGGTTAAAATTCACATCCACCGTCTCATTTACCTGAAAAGAATCAAGAAGGGAACATTTGTCCTGCGTCACTTGAAAAATAATATGTTGTGGATAATTTCCTGCCTCTGTAACCACAAATTCACGCTTTGAAAATGTTTCAGTGATTTTTTGGGTTGGGTGAATGAGTTTAATGCTAACTCCTTTTAATTGATGACTCATAATAAAAATTTAATTGTTAAAACTGAGAAGCACTAACCATGCTTCTTTTAAATTATTGTTTGCTAAAAATTCTTTTGCACGCTCGTGAAGCTGTTTTTCCAAAGATTTTGGGTCCTCTGACAACGAAATAAATAAATCACTTAGTGATAAAAGTTTATATTCATTCACCTCTGTTTCATCAGGTAAACATTCAATCCCAGCCAATTGCGCTAATTCGTTTTTATCAAATACCTCGCTCGCCAAAACATCCTTAGGCAAGGCATCAAAACCAATTCCTATGGTTGTTAAGGGCTTGGAAATTTCAAACATGCTTTCAGCATCTGCGCGACAATACCAATCTCCCCCCATCCTAGCTACCAAATCTATTTTTGTCGCGTCAATCATGCCCGATTCATCTAAGATGTCGTGTGATATGTGCATTTTTAATACCTCGCAAATTACCAAATTACCTGCGCCCCCTTCATGTCCGAGTTCAATGACCTCATTTACCCTGCATTCAAAGTGAACAGGTGATTCTTTTACCCGAAATGGACTCACTTTGTCAGATGGAAGCGCCGTTAATCCAGACTTTTCAAATTCGTTTATTCCTGCCGCATAAGGTGAACTTGCCAGGCTAACTTGCTCCACAATCGGGTAGGTTACCACGTTGATCACAACCTCGGGAATTCCTTTCACATTGTTATACGTGTCCTTGGTGATGTTTGTCCTTCCAGACCTCGCTGGTGAAAATATTAATATCGGTGGATTTGCACTGAAAACATTGAAAAAACTAAAAGGAGCCAAGTTGGGATTCCCCTCTGCGTCTATGGTAGAAGCCAATGCAATCGGTCGAGGACCAATGGCGCCTAGCAGATAATGATGTAGCTTAGGTACAGGTATTTCCTTTGGGTCGATTTCTAACATACTTCTGCAAATTTAAAAACAAAACCGAATTCGAATCCGGATTGAATTTTTCTTATCCACAATTTCAATTATTTTTAACGCGGATTAATCCATCAAAAAAATGAGAAACCTCTTGATTTTTTTCTTTGTTTGTGCACCCTTGATTACGGTTTTTGCTCAAAATGCGAGAGACGATAAAGGAAAAAAACAGGGTCATTGGGTCGTTAAAGGAAAAGATAAGCCAAGCTTAGGTTACGCCTCAGATAAAATCATTGAAGAAGGAAATTATGTGCATGGCAGAAAGTCTGGGGTTTGGATCAAATACCATAAAGATGGGCACACCGTAAAGTTAAAGGGAGAATACGTTGACAATCGTCCCATGGGACAATACAGCCGTTATTTTTCAAATGGAAAACTTAAGGAAAAGGGCACTTTTGGAAATGAAACCTATGGCAATGAGCTCATAAGGTATCACAAGAATGGAAAGATTGCTTTCACTGCTAAATTCGATGACAAGGGGAACGAGACAGGTGTGATCAAACATTTTTACCCAAATGGCAACCTGCAAGCTCAATTTCAACTGAAAAATGGAGAAGTGGATGGCGTAGTTTCGCAATACTATGAAAATGGAACCCTAAAATCTTCCTACAACATCAGCAATGGAAAAATAACCGAGACCCTTCAAAAACCTGTAAATAAAAAAACAGATAATTATTCCGAACCAGAACATTCTGACCTGCCTCCGAAGGTTGATAATCCGATTACCAAAGGGGTTACTTTTTTTCCTGAAGGATACAATAAAGTGTATAACGAAAATGATGAAATTTGGCTTGACGGGAATTTTCGAAACGGCAGTTTATGGGATGGTAAGGTATTTAGTTATGGTGAGGATGGATTATTGAGAAAAGTTAAGATATTTAAAGAAGGTAAATTTCATTCATACAGTCAATTTTAAATTATGAAAGCATATGTATTTCCGGGCCAAGGGGCCCAATTCAGTGGTATGGGAAAAGATTTATATGATCAAGTTCCTTTGGCAAAAAAAATGTTTCAACAAGCCAATGAAATATTGGGTTTTGACATCGCTTCAATCATGTTCACAGGAAGTGATGAGGATTTGAAACAAACCAAAGTTACCCAACCTGCTATATTCTTACACTCAACAATTTTGGCAGCTTGTTTAGGAGGGTCCTTCAAACCAGATTGTGTAGCAGGACATTCACTTGGTGAGTTTTCTGCCTTGGTAGCTAACCAAACACTTCAATTTGAGGATGGAATTAAACTGGTTAGCGCGCGCGCCTTGGCCATGCAAAAGGCATGTGAAAAAACGCCTTCAACCATGGCCGCTATTTTAGGACTCGAAGATCATATCGTTGAAGAAATTTGTGCAAAAACACAGGGAATTGTAGTACCTGCAAATTATAACTGCCCAGGACAACTTGTGATCTCAGGAGACCTCCTTGCGGTTGAACACGCCTGTGCAGCCTTACTTGAAGCTGGTGCAAAAAGAGCACTCCTTTTACCCGTCGGAGGTGCTTTCCATTCCCCGCTTATGGAGCCAGCTAAAAATGAATTGTCATCTGCCATTGAGGCAACCACCTTTCATCAACCGATCTGCCCCGTTTACCAGAATGTAACCGCCTTGCCTGTTTCAAATCCAATGGAAATCAAGGAAAATTTACTCACCCAATTGACAGCGCCTGTAAAGTGGACGCAAATCATGCTGCAAATGGAAAAAGATGGCGTGACTGAAGTAATGGAAGTGGGTCCTGGCAAAGTACTTCAAGGATTGTTCAAAAAAATAAACAGAGACATTCCAACGTCTTCCGCTTCCATTGTTTAGGAAATTGATAAATAAACGTTAACTTAACGTCAACTAAAATCAATTTTTATGAAAAATACACTTTTACTCGCCCTCGTGTTACTCTGCATGAATAACGCTTTTTCTCAATCTTCAACCGGTGATGTCATTGGCACCGTACTGGACGCAGATTCAAAGAAACCCATGGAATTTGTTAAAGCGATTGTTTGGGACAACGATAAGAAATACCAAGCAATGACCGATGTGGATGGACGATTTAGAATTACGGCAATTCCTTCTGGAAACTATAATGTCTTTCTTGTTTACGGCCGCGATACATCCAAAAGATTCCCTGTAGATGTCCCCATTGATGCCTATGGAAACATTGGCACCGTGGATTTTAATCCTGCAGGAATTGTTAAAGATGAAATTGTCGTTAAAGAGAAATTGAAGCTTAGAATGGGTGAGCTTCCTATGCCAGAATTGACCGAAAAGGACATCAAACACAATCCAAATAAATTTAGTATTGCCACCTTGGCCACTCAAATGTCTTCTGAAATTAAAATGGCGGACGATGGCGAATTAATCTTCAGAGGTGCACGAAAAGGCGATATGATTTATGTCGTGGATGGCGTTAAGTTAAATGAGGTATACAATGTCCCAAGTTGTTCAATCAAACGGATGATGGTATACACAGGTGGGCTGCCAGCTAAATATGGAGATACCTTAGGAGGTGCAATCGTAGTTGAAACACTTGGTTATTTTGATTTGCTACGTCAAAATCAATAATTAATATTCGACTTCCCAAAGAAATAATCCTCTTGCAGGAACCGACACCGCCGCCTCTTGGCGGCTTTTTTTATGAATAATTTCAGCAAGTTCAGGTAAACTCAACTTGCCTAATCCAACCTCAACCAATGTTCCAACCATGGCACGCACCATGTTCCGTAGGAATCGGTTCGCGCAGACCTCGAAAACATAATCGGTTTCGGTTTCGGTCCAAAAGGCATGATAAACGGTGCATATCGTAGTTTTGACGTCTGAATGTGCTTTGGCAAAAGAAGCAAAATCTTGATTTCCAAGGAGCATCTCACTTGCCTTATTCATGTTTGTAACATCCAAAGGTAGGGGCATAACCCAACGGTATCGATCCAAAAATGGACTTTTCTCCTTGCTGATGAAATACCTGTAGGTGCGTCTGGTTGCATCAAACCTGGCGTGACGAAAGCCTACCAAAGGCAAAAGGGCATGTATTTTAATATCCGATGGCAACATCTTATTCATCCGATACACCAAATTTCCAACCCTGCTTTCATCCAGCGTAAAATGTATATAAAATCGATGGGCATGAACCCCTGCATCCGTTCTGCCACAACCAGTGATTTCTACGGGTGTATTTGCGTTAATTTGCGTTAGGACTTGCTGAATCATTCCTTGCACGGTGGGTGTTTCTGGTTGAATTTGCCACCCTGCGTAGGATGTACCGTCAAAGGATAATTCCATGAAAATATTGGATTCTGTCATGACCACAAATTTCTTTAAATAAATATCGCAAGCAACGCAATGGGATCAATTTCGTTCAATAATGTAGCGTAAAACCTATTAAAATTTGAATATTAATGTAACTTTACGTGACCGTAGTTGGTATATACTTTTGACTATAAAATAACCCATGATAGGTAAAATTACGCTTTTCCTACTTCTTTCCATTTTTTCAAGTGCCCTTTCGGCGCAATGTTTAACAGCTCCTTCTATTGATTCCCTTGACCAACCCACTTGTACAAATCAATATGGGGTGGTGTTTTTATCGGGTTTGCCATCAACTGGTTGGACTGTAAATTCGGTTCCCGCAGGGTTTACGCAATCAGGTGTAGGAACCATTGCAGCGATCACTGGGTTAACACCGGGAACGGCGTTTTCCTTTACCTACACGAATCCATCGGTTCCTTGTACATCGCCAGCAACCTTTGTAATTAACATTAATGCCGTACCCAGCGTACCAGCAACGCCCATCGCTGGTCAGGTTACACAACCTACCTGTGTTTTGGCAACCGGTGCCGTGGCAATCTCGAATTTACCAAGTACAGGAGCTTGGACCATCACCGCTACAGGAAACAGTCCTGTCTCCACATCGACGTTGAATGGCGTAGGAACCACCACCTCATTCTCAGGTTTACCCGTAAATTCATACACTTTTACGGTGACTTCTTTGTCCACAGGTTGTACCTCTGCAAGCTCAAACACAGTTTTTGTAAATCCACCGATTAACCCTTCGACTCCAGTCGTTGGAGCGATTTTGCAGCCGAATTGTGCATCCCCAACAGGATCCGTTTCCTTAAGCGGTTTGCCTGCTGTTGGGAGTTGGGTATTACATATTCTTCCCGGAAATACCACTCAAAATGGAACGGGAACAACAGCAGTGGTGCCAAATTTATCTGCAAGTACGTCATATACCTTTTATGTGGTCAATGCGGCAAGCTGTTCCTCTGCAGTTAGCGCTCCAGCGGTGATTTCACCTACGCTCTCTATTCCCTCTATTCCAACGGCAATTTTAACACAACCAACTTGTCCAATCCCAACAGGAACCTTGAATGTAACAAGCCCACTTGGTGCTACTTTTGTATATGCTGTCAATGGGGGAGCCTATCAAGCCGCTCCAACTTTTGCAGGATTGACCGGTGGAAATTATACACTTTCTGTACAAAACTCAGTTTCTGGTTGTATCACATCAAATCCTTTAGCTTTTACAATCAATCCAACACCCATTGCTCCTGTAATCTCATTATTGTATGTGGATAGCGTTTCCTGTTTTGGACTTTCCGATGGGGGAGCAGCAGTTCAAATCGATTCCTTAGGAACCCCGCCGTTTGTCTATTCATGGTCTCCAATGGGAGGGACAAATGATACCGTTACGGGGTTGCCAATTGGGAATTACAACATTGTGGTTGTAGATGCTGCGAATTGTGTTGTGGTGCAAGGATTTAGTATTTTTCAACCCACTGCGCTTTCGATTGTTGGCGATTCAACACCGATTGATTGTGCATCAGGCGTTTTAGGAACCATGGATGTTACGGTGTCTGGTGGAACAGGTGCTTACAATTA
Source organism: Chryseobacterium gleum (assembly GCA_945882095.1). GTDB lineage: Bacteria > Bacteroidota > Bacteroidia > Flavobacteriales_D > Crocinitomicaceae > UBA952. The sequence goes on along the minus strand of CAMCWF010000011.1, from coordinate 23,317 downwards.
CCTCTGGACAAATGGAAATACCACAGACAGCATTTCAAACCTGAATATCGGAACCTATGGGGTGAATGTAAGTGATGCCAATGGCTGTCAAATCGGATTCTCTGCACAAATTGATATAGTTAATGCATTGTTGGTGGCAATACAACCGAGTGATACCACTATTAACCCAGGGGGAACTTTTTCAGCCAATGTAAATGTGGGAAATACTTACTTGTGGACACCGTCTCAAGGTCTTAGTTGTACGAATTGTCCCAATCCAATTATCACGCCTGATACAACCACATTGTACTATGTGGACGTTGCAGATGCAAATGGCTGTCAAGGCCAAGATTCAATGTTGGTAACCGTAAAATTGTTGTGTGGAGATTTCTTTGTACCTACCATTTTCAGTCCAAACGGTACCGGTCCTTCTGAAAACAATATCCTAAAAGTAATGGGTAAAGAGGTTTGTGTGAAAGACTTTAGTTTTATGATTTTCGATCGATGGGGGGAAAAGGTTTTTGAAGGGACAGACATCAGTCAAAGTTGGGATGGGTTTTATAAGGGCAAGCCTATGCAAATGGGAAATTTTGTCTTCGACTTGAACATCCAAATGTACGATGATACAATAATTCATAAATCAGGAAGCTTAACTTTGGTAAGATGATGAAGGTTTATTTTAATTTCCCTACAGTATTCGTGCTCATTTGTGCCCTTACTTTTACCCAAAAGTTGAAAGCGCAAGACGTACATTTTTCTCAAATGGAATATGCTCCATTAACCCTTAATCCGGCATTGGCAGGTGCGTTTTCTACCTTTCAAGGTATTGCAATGTTCCGTGGGCAATATGGAAGTTTTGCAACGCCTTACAAAACATTTACGGCATCTTTAGATGGAAGACTTTCCGCAGGGATGAAAAACAGCAACGGAATTTTAGGCGGAGGATTGAATTTTTACAACGACAGAATGGGAGACGGGTATTTTTCTCAAAGTACCGTTGGAGTGAATTTGGCCTATAACCTAAAGGTTTCTCGCTTTGGAAGGGTCGCACTGGGCTTGAATTCTACTTTTGGTCAATGCTCCACAAATCCATCGGTCGGCCAATGGGCATCTCAATATGATGGCACTTCTTACAATCCGGCGTTGGCTAACGGTGAAGCATTTTATGCGCAAAGCTTTAGCTATTTTGATTTAGGTGCAGGCGCAATCTATTCACTGCAAACGGACATAGGACACATTACCAATGAAGCTGACAAAGGAATTAATGTGGGGATAGCAGCTTTTCACCTAAACAATCCAAGGTACTCTTTTTACAATTCAAGCATCCAAACACTGCCCATTCGCTATTCTGTTTTCGTGAATGCAAACATTGGGATCATGGCGACCAATGGAATTCTTCAACCAGCTATTTACTTTAACCATCAGAAGAAGTCTAAGGAACTTTTGTACGGTGTCAACTATAAGCAAATCATTAGAAATGCATCCTGGGAGACCGCAAACATCAAGGAAATTGCTTTTAGTTTGGGATTGTTTAGCAGATGGAAAGACGCTTTCGTTGTGAAATCGATGATTTATTACGGCCCTTTTTCATGTGGTTTTGCTTATGACATCAATGTTTCTAGGTTGTCTTTGGTTTCCAATTTTAAGGGTGGATTCGAAACATTTGTTCGCTACGACGTGAATAATTTCAACCGCAAGAAGCTTCGGGTAAAATAATTACTCTAGGTAAATCACAAAACCTTTCTCGTAATCTACAGAATATTCGAAAGTAAGCTTTTCGCTTTTAGGTATTCCTTGCTTGAAAGTCCATGTGATGATTCCATTGTTTTCTTCGGCCGTTCCTCCGTTATTTAACTCGCCTCGTTTGACTTTAATGTCTGCGTTGTTAGATACAGGGAACTGGTCTTTGATGACAAAAGGAATGTTTGACGCACCATTGTTTTTTATGAGAACCTCCCAGGCAATATCCACCTTTGTGCGAGAGCCAATGTTTTTCGTTTTCGTTTTGTCGGTCACCCGTGTTCTTTCCACCGAGATTTTACTATCGGTTCCAAAAGACAAATTGAGGGTGTCTTTGGTCGTGTTTAAGTCAAGGAAAGTTTCTCCCATATAGGTTCCGTCGAAATAAATACTTGAAGGACCACTCAACAGGTTAAGTTTTTCCCAGCCTGACAGTTGTGCTGATAGGAACACGTGAGGGTCAATTTTTGGCGCGCAGTGGTATTCGTAACTTGCAGGAAGTTCATAATTTGCAATGCTTACCTTGTGCTCAATTCCATCTGTTGGGATGTCCATTTTTGCATTCACTTGATATTCAACCATCAGTTGTTTGTCTTCGATAACGGTGTTGACATACGTTGCACTGGGTTTTTTATCTTGTAAACTTTTTGTAGACATTTCCAACTTTCTTTTCTTTCGCGCGCCTCTGAATTCTATTTGCAATGCATCTTTTTCATAAACGCCATTACTAGCAGTCCATTCATAGCTCATTGCATCCTCTGAAATCGTATTCGACACTCCAGCAGTGGTAACCAAAACCTCATCGAGGTTAATTTCGTTAGGTATAAGAAAGAATTTTAGGTAAGGGGCGGTAATGCTAAGGCCTTGCGAATTGTAGCCCACAAAATCAGCTTGCAGAACGGAAGCGCCTTTTGGAACAGTGATTTCGAATTTTCCATCCATATCTGAAATTGCACCCACGTTAGGAAATCCTGGAAATGTCACTTTGGTAAAGGGCATGCTTTCACCTGATTCCGCGTCAATTACCTCACCACGTAACTTTTGACCCGCGTAATCTACCTCCGGCAAATGTTTTTCTTGAATGTACTTTGGTTGTTGGTAGTTGTTGTAACTGATGTACCACGGTTCTAATTTATTTTCGGTAGCATTTTGATAAGGATCGGTGGTTGATAAGGAAACTTTTACGGCGGACCAATCTATTCCTGTAGTCTGGCTTACATTCGCTTGTGCTTCCAATTTCACGTTTTTGCCAATCCCCTCGCTTCGCATATTGTAAATGGGTTTCCATGTAGCTTTTGGCGTCATGTAAGTCAATATGAGCTCTGCATTTAGTGGTTTCTCTGAGTCTAGTTCCACGACAACCTCTGAGTAATTAATGACGGGCTTGCTTCGTTGGCTGGTTAGTTCTTGCGCTAATATGTTTGATTCCTTGGTTATCTTTTCCAGTTCGTTTTTTATTACAAGTTCTCTGTCAATGATTTCCATCATTTTCTGGTGCATGAAAGCATATGCCTCTTTTAGCTCGGTAACTTTTACGGCAGCGGTTTGACTTCCTAAGTTTCGATTCAGTAGAATAAGTTTCCTGTCCAATTCCAGTACAGCATATTCATTGATCAGCAAGTCATATTTTTGGTCTAAGGCGTGTATTTTGGCATTCAAGGTTGTAATCTGCTGGTTGTTCAAAGTGATGTCCTCAAAATTCTTGCGCATGCGCACGGACAAAATCACCAAGTCTTTTGGCGCTTTAATTTGAATCGTATTAGGATCTAGGAAATCGGTGAGTTTCTGTAAAACAACCGTCTGTTTCCCTGTCTTCACAGGTACATTGTATTTGTGTTTTAACTGAGCCCCGGTAAAGAACACGGTAACCTCTGAAATCGGTTCTGTAAGGGAAGATTCTTTTTGCGCATGGAAATTCGTAACGCAAAACAATAAAATGCCAATGGCAAGGGGGTAAAATTTCATAATTTTTTAGTTGGGGTTACAGCAAAGACTTGAATGGGTTCACTTCGTAAAAGGAAAATCTAAAGGGGTAAGATCCGCCGTAAACAAATCATACGAAAAGAAGCTTTCTTTTTCAGCTAAACTTGCGAAATACGCTTTTTTGGTATTCATATCAACTCGAAAATGGGTATCGTCATTTACCGTGTTTATCGCTGCGCCGAGGTTGATTGGTTCGCTCCATTTTCCATCTGTATTCATGCTGTAAAAAACATCATACCCGCCAAATCCTGGCAATTGGTCGCTGCTGAAAAAAAGATACTTCCCATCCGGACTCAAGAAGGGCGTTGTTTCGTTGCCTTCTGTGTTAAGCGGTTTGGGTAATGCTGTGGCCGTTCCGTATGCGCCATCTGACCTTGTTGCTGTATACAGGTCTAACCCTGTCACGTCGGCTTTACGGTCGGTTATGAAAACAATGAAATCTCCCGTTTCACAGCCATTTGTAGCTGTGGCACTTCCTTCAAAAAAATCGGTGTTTATGCCTTTTCCTTTTACAAGATTCATGGATTCCCAAACCAATTCTGAATCCGAGGTGATTTCAAAAATATCAGAGCTTTTCGTTGTTTTTTCGCTGGAAGCGGAGGTGTTAATGGTTAAAAGCGCAAAGGTTCCTTCGGCATTGACATGGCTCAGCGCATCAAATCCATTGGTGTTTAAGTTTTGGAAAAATGCATAATCAATGTCATAGTCTCCCGTAGTTGGATTGAAAACAGCATGGTACATATCTTCAAAATACCTTAGGTCATCCGGGTTGAGGTTTTCACCTGTTGTTTCAGGACGACGTGCTGTAAAAAACAAATGTGCACCGTTGTTGTACACCATCGGAGCGTATTCGTCTTCCAAGGAATTTATTTGAATCGATAAGGGTTGTCGAATGTTTTTCTCACCGTTTTTAGCCGCTCTTAAAGCCCATTCGCATTGCTCAATGGCTTGTTTGATTCCAAATTCCTTTGCCATTTTATCGCCCATCAAAATGGCCGCTTTTTTATAGCCATTTGCCGCGTTTTCTACCTTCCCCAATCTGTGATTAATTTTTCCAATCAGTTCGTGAAACTCCGCATCACCTTCCTCATTTTCTTTTAAAAAATTCTTCGCATTGTTGATGTAAGATTCAGCGGTATAGTAGCTGTTTAAATCATAATGGCAAGTGGCTATCCAATAATTTAACTTCCAGTTTTCAGGGTCCATGGATTCAACCCGTTTAAATGTTTCCAATGCCTCATTGGTACGTCCCGCATGGAAGGTTTCAATCCCTTTGTTCATCAAACGATTGATGGTAGCCTTGTCGGTGGCACTTTGTTTTACTTGAGCGAAATTCGAACCGATTGTGAAAAACGTGAAGATGAAAAATGTAAAAATTGCTTTCATGGTTCTAAAATTACTAAAGTTACCAACATGCCGCCCAAATTCCTTTCAAAATTTAGTTAAAAAAAGCAATTTTGTAATGCATTTTTAAAATGAACCCAATCCATGATCCATAAATTTACGTGCGCTTGTTTTCTTTTCCTCTTTTTAACTTTCAGTTTGGGTTTTTTTGCGCAAGATTCGGTTCTGCTTAAAGGAGAAAAACCCGATTTTTACCAATGGCAAACGTTGGGCAAAGGAATTTCCTTACTTGAAACTTTTGCGCCCCTTAAATCCTATGTGGGTGATTCGAAGTTAACGATTTTGCGGTTAAATCCTGACCAACTTGAATTTCACGTATACGCAGCAACGCATGGGGACTCAGTCCGAAAAGACGCCATGGAATGGGCAGATTCACTTCGCTTAAACATTGTTTTCAATGCGGGGATGTATGAATTATCTAAACCATTGAATGCCAGAGGCTTCTTGAAAACTTTTGACCATTATAACAACCCAAATTTAGCCGAAGGATTCAATTGCATGTTGGGGGTTGGACCCAAAGACACCAGTAAATACAATAACATTGACATTCTAGACCTCCAATGTGCAAATTGGCAATCTGCAAAAAATGACTTTGAGGGCTATGTCCAATGTTTACGAATGATCGATTGCAATGGTGGACCTATGTCGTGGACCCGTCGCAAACAATCTTGTAGCATGTTGGTAGCTGCTAAAGACCCCCAAGGAAGGTTCTATTTAATCTTTTGTCGTTCCCCTTATTCCCAAAACCAAATGATTGCATTTATGAAAGAAATGCCTTTTGAACTTTCGCATGCACTTTACCTAGAAGGTGGCCCTGAAACATCACTTCTTGTGGATGTAAATGAACATTGCATCCAAAAAGTGGGCTCTTGGATTTCTACCAGCTATGAGACCGATAAGAACAATCATTTCTGGAATTTACCTAACATTGTCGGAATACGAATGAAGCCCTAACGCATAATTTCGTAGCTTTAACATGAATTGAAAATCGTATAAATCTTACCAATGAAAACCTGCCAATTATTCTGTTATCACGTAAATGACCTGTATTCTCAAGAAGTAGCCGACCTTAAACATGGTGGGGAGGAAAGTGTGGACAACAAAAGGCACCATTGGACAGATGAGCTTCAAGTGCGGAACGTAAAAGATTTTTCCATTCAAGAAAATGGTGTTTATGTATTAAAAGGAGAACAATCCGTTTCCGGTCCCTTTGAATTTCCGATCATTGAAATGCGTACCGTTCAATTTGATTTGGTCGACGGTTCAAAAGTTGAATTTGCTTTTTCAGAGTCCATTTTGGAAAATTTTGACATTCAAGAAGAAGGCGATAAAATCCTTTTGAAAGTTTCATTTAAAGACAACGAAGCATTTGGAAACCCAATTTCAGGGATTTATATTTCAAACCACGCCTTTCCTGAATCCCTCAACTAAGATGTTGGAATTGAAAAATATTTCCTTATCCTACGATAAAGAAATTTTAAAGAACATTTCAATTGAAATCCTCAAAAATGAAATCATTGGCATTGCAGGGAGAAGCGGTGCTGGTAAATCCAGTTTGTTAAAAATAATTTCTGGTCACTTGGATGCAAGCGAAGGAGAGGTTATAATCAACGGTAAACAAATGCCATTGCCTTCGCAGAGAATGATCCCTGGTAACCCCGAGGTAGCTACGGTTAATCAAGATTTTAAGTTGGATGTTTACCATACAACCACAGAGAACCTACGTGAAGCGATATTGAATTGGCCGACAGAAAAACGAGAAGCTAGGGTTGTAAGGTTATTACAACTTTTTGACCTACAAAAGGTTTCCCAGCTCAAAGCCCATCAATTGTCAGGCGGTGAACAACAACGTTTAGCCATTGCGCGAGCGATTGCACCCAAGCCAAAGATGCTATTACTCGATGAACCTTTTTCCCACTTGGATCATAGGTTGCGCAATCGTTTAACCAACCTCATTTTAAAGGTAAAACAGAAAGAGCACATCACCGTCGTGTTGGTATCCCACGATGGACAGGAACTCATGGGTTTATGTGATAAGTTGGCTTTGCTGAATCAAGGTAAGTTATCTAAATTCCTTCCTCCGATTCCTATGTATTATAATATAAAATCGAAACGTGATGCTGAATTGTTGGGAATTGTAAACGCCCTTGCAATGGGTGATAAAACGATGTATTTTAGACCTACGGAATACAAGATTTCAACGGATGGAGTAGGGGTAACATTCGAAAAAGCGATGTTTAATGGCATGGTATACCTAAACCATTTCACCAGTCACCAAGGAGAAAAAATCATTTTATATGCCATGGAACCCCTTGCCGAAGTGAGTCATATTCAAATTGATTTAAAAAGATGAGACAGAAAAAGCACGTTACTTATTTTCAAATTGTTAAAAGAACGGTCATCGAGTTTTTAGAGGAAGGATCCTATTTTCATGGAGCAGCCCTTTCGTATTACACCCTCTTTGCCCTGATTCCATTGCTTTACCTATCGTTGATTAGTTTTGGGAATTTATTCGGACAAGATCGTTGCATTCAAATCATAACCGATTTATTTCAAAAGAACATTGGAATTGATGACATCGCAGTTTTTACAAACTACCTAAAATTCATGGAACGCCAATCCAATTCATGGCTCTTAAATGTGGCTATGATTTTCCTCCTGATGTACTCTTGTTCCGCGTTCATGGTCTCCTTGAAGTTCAGCATCAACGAGTTTTTTAACATTCAAAAAAGAAAGCGAGAGAAACTAAACATCTTTATGGATTTTATTAAATTCAGATTTCTTTCCATTACCTATTTGGCCTTTTTTGCCTTGATTATTTTTGTTTCTTATTTCATTCAAATCTTTGCCTTCTCCTTCATTGAAAATTACTTTAATAACAAACATGGAAGCTTAAATTTTGGATACATTGTTTTTCATCACCTTCTTTCCATCGGGATGAACTTCGCCATCATTTCCATCATTTTTAAGTTCGTACACGATGGTGAAATTCGTTTGCGCCTCGCATTTCAGGGGGCCTTGCTGACCGCGGTTTTACTTTACCTAAGTCAAATTTTCATTAAAATTTACCTCCAAGAATACTTTTTTCTGGGTAAGGGAGACGTTATTGGTACCCTGTTTATTCTGATGGCCTGGGTTTATTATTCATCTCAAGTGATCTTTTTTGGCGCGAAATTTACCTATGTACTCGGAAAATACAGAAAAGATATCCCTGAATAATTTCTATTTTAGAAAAAAAATCAAGCTATGAAAAAATCTACTTTCCCATTTATCCTCTTGCTTCTACTAACCTATGCCTGTAAAGACACTGGGGTTTTGGTGAAACCAAAATATGCTACCACGGTTTTTCATGGCCAAAAAGGAGAAACCGAAGTCAATGCTTTAAACCGTAAACAAGCCGAAAGGGAAAAAAGCCTCGCAGAACAAATAGAAAAAGCAGAGGAAGCCATGCTTAAGTTGGAAGAACAAAAGAAAATGTTCTATTCCATCGATTCTACTGAGCGAATTAAAGAGATAGATGTGCAGTTGGAAAGGCTGATGGCTCGAACGGCAGAAATCATTAAAGGGCTTAATGAAACGGACCCTTATACGCCTGAAGGGCATGAGAAAACCCTAAGGTTAGCGAAGGAACTGAACGACTTGCTTTACATTTATGTTTTTCCTTTGGGAGAAATGATCACTGCCAATAAGGAAATTAAAAACATATCCGCAGACATTAGTTTTGATACCGGAAGCTCGTTAATTACGAATGAAGGAAAAGCAGAAATTGCCAAAATCATGCTCGGCATTCAAAATGACATCTCCGAATGGAAAAAATACATGGATCACCACAATGAACAAGTGTTTTCTAACGAAGAATTTGCGACCATCCTCATGATTTCAGGTTATTCAGACAAGCAAGGTTCGGGTGATGAGAAGTCCAGAATTAAAAGAAACCAAGAGCTGTCCACCGAAAGAGCTAAAGCCGTTTCTTCAGAGTTCGAAAAACAACTCAAAGCCCTTGGCGTGAAATGGAAATTGACCTACCGAATTTCTTTTGAAGGAAAAGGGGAAACGCTTCCGCCTTCGATGAATGAGGACGCCAATAAGAACAATCCAAACCGCAGAATAACAACGATAAGAATGGTGGTAGGTCCGAAAATTTTGCTTTACAACAACGGGGAGTAACTAAAAGAAGGAAGGAGGTTTTCTGAGTTCGATTTTTGCATCTTTGAACAACGACGAGGTGTTTTGAATGCTTAGCAAAAAGCTTTTGTTCATGCCAATGGGCGTCCAATAAAATCGCAAAGCCCAACAATGCATGTTTCTACTCAAAGTTAGGTTCATGTTGGTTATTTTTTGCGATTTCACATCAAAATTTACATTGCTTGAGAGGTTCCAACGCTTGGTAAATGTCAAATCGCCACTTAATGCAATGGTTTGAATCAGCGCGTATGGATTGGGGTTGGTTGCGGTGATTAACGTATTTGCGTTCATGGAAAATACGTGTGAAACGTTAACCTTCCAAGGAATGTCGAAATAAATGGCCTGCTCGGGATGTAAGTAAAAATAATTGTAGTCTGCGTCCCACTTCGTTTTTAAGCCATCCTGTTTTTCAGCAATTATGTCTTTGCTCTTTTTGGTACTGAGGGTGAAAGTTGTATTCAATGAAACCCCCAAAAACCTGCCCAGTCCTTGGCCATTTGCATAGGCAAATTCTTTGTGTATTTTTCCCGTTGAATCCCAGGCATATGGACTGAATTCTGCCGAAGAAACAAAATTTAATGCGCTGAAAGGACTCATTCGCAAGTTGAAAAGTAGATTGGATAAAGGCATGCTATCCTTGAGGAAATCATAATTTCCATTGACTGAAAACTGATCGATGATGCGAATTTTTCGATACCCCGTTACCGTGTCTTTATCCGACTTTATTTTCAGCTCTGCACTGTTGTTAATTCCAAAATTCAGGAATGACGATGCCCTTGTGTTTCCTACTGTGTAGATACTTCTTTCCCAAGGAGAATACTGAATGGCAGCCTGGTTTACGCCTGCTTGCACTGACACCAATTCGTTTAAAAGTGGTACATACCTATAACCAATGGAAGGCGTCATAATGTGCCTCAAAATGGGTTTTTTCTTCCCGATGAATTTATAGTAGGCATACACGACCGTTGTAGCATTCATACTAAAGTTGATTTCATTTGAATTTTTGGTTTTTTGCAAGGTGTCCACCTTCGTTCCATTCGTTAGCGGGTTGTAAGATTTTGAGATTTGTTGGAAATTAATTTTACTTCCATAAGAGAAATTTGGGGTGATTTTAATGCGCCCTTTTAGAAGTCCCATTGTGGTTTGTAAACCAATTCCCTGTGATACCCCATTGAAAAATTGTGACCCCATTCCTTGATAATCGAAATTTGACAATAAGGAATCCCCAAATGTCGCCTTGTTTTGCGTCTCTAAATTGTAAGTAAACCCAATACGCTGAATGGATTTTCCCAGTTCCGTTTTGGGTGTTTTGATGAGGCTTTGGAAAGGAAATACGCGTGTTAAATTGACATTGACAATCGGAGAAATTAACGAAATATTTTGCGCGATTGCATTCTGACGCATGGAAATTTTCGCCCCAATAGTGAGCGGTTTTCCAGGGAAAAGACGCATAACATTGACGTCAGAATTAAAGGAATTATTGAAATACTGGGGATTGATTGGGTCCAAATTGTTTTTGGTTTTGTTGTCAGAAATGAAATTTACATTTGAATTAAAATTCCAGTATGGATTCGATTTTGCCTGTTGTTGGTGCGCCCAAGTTAAGGTCACTTTATTGTTTTTGCCATAATCTGGAAATCCATTGTTGAATTGTTGAAATCCCATGCTGACACGACCTGTGTACCCGTACTTTTTTGAATAGTCCAAATCATTTCTAAGTCCCCAACTCCCTCTGCTGTATAGATTTACGTATACACTCGTTTGCAAACGGTCGTTGATGGGAATGAAATAACCCAAATTCTGAATGCCAAATCCATATTGTGAAACAGGTACAAATTCTGGGAATAAAATGCCACTGGTTCGGTCTTCTTCTTGGGGAATAAATGCAAATGGAAGTCCCAACGGCGTAGGAATTCCACTGATCCATAAATTCATTGGACCGGTAACAATGCGTTTTTCAGGGATTACAACGCCCTTTGACAGCTGAAAATGATAATGGGGATCCTCCTGGTCGCATGTTGTTAACCTGCCTTTCCTTAGGTGAATCTCATCGTTGGGATAGCGTTTTGCTTCCCCCATGTTAAAATACAATTCGTCTTGTCGTATGCCTAACTCCTCGATGTAAACCTTTTCGGTATTCATATTCATGCGCATGCGGTGACAGGTCATTGTTTCACCCCCTTCAACAAAGACAGGATATTCTACCTGGTTGCGAATGCTGTCCAAAATATACACAGCCTCAACCTCATTGTTTTTGAAATCCAACACAATCATTCCTGCCGTTAACTTCGATTCCCCCATTTCAACATAGGCGTTGCCATACAAGTAAGCTTTTTTGTCTTTTACATTGTAGTGGGTAGAATCCCTAGCGCCATATTTTACGATGTCTTTTATGTTTTCATCGTTTAACATCAAGGTATCCTTAAGCGTGTTTTGGGCCTTTACCGTTTGGGTAAATGGCATTATTAACAACGCAACGAAGATAAAAATGCAATATGGCATAGCTTTGGTCAAAGAATCGCGCTTAATTTTGTTAATAGCCATGGAACGTAACACAAAACTACCAAAAAAAGAAGCTTTTCAAGTGTGCTTGAAATTGCAACTCCTTTTTATCCTCACATTCGTGGGCGTTTTTCAACCCTTTGCTCAAAAATCTGCTTCCTACGGAAGGATAAAAACCATCGTGATTGATGCCGGTCACGGCGGAAAAGACCCAGGATGCCATGGGGGAGTCGCCAATGAAAAGGATGTTTGCTTGTCCATGGCCCTTAAACTGGGTGACCAAATCAAGAAAAAATACCCAGACATTAAAGTGGTTTACACGCGAGAAACCGATGTCTTTGTAGAATTAATCGAACGCGCCAACATTGCGAACCGTGTCAATGCTGATCTATTCATTTGCATTCACGCGAATGCAGGGAGTACCGTTGCTTATGGAACAGAAACCTATGTACTAGGTCTCCATCGTACAGAATCCCAGCAAAAAGTAATGGAGCGAGAGAATTCCATCATTTCATTGGAAGATGACAAAGGTGCAAAATACAAGGATTTTGACCTTACCCCTGATGCCATGATTGCCATCCAATTACAGCAAAATGTCAATTTAAACAATGCCATAAAATTTGCAGATTACCTTCAAACTGAATTTAAATCCTTAGGTCGCTATGACAGAGGAGTTAAGCAAGCGGGCTTTTTGGTATTGTACAAAACAGCCATGCCCAGTGTCTTAATTGAAACAGGTTTTCTTACCAACCCAAATGAAGAGTCTTTTCTTGGAAAAAATGAAGGGCAGGAAAAAATGGCGTCCTCTATGTTTAAAGCTTTGGTGAAATACAAAAACCACATGGAAGGACAAACCGAAACACCCATCGAAAACCCAATTAAACCGCCTAAAATTGAAGTGCCCCAAGGTGAAACGGATACCGGTCAACAGGAACCCTCAGCCAATGCCATTTCAGATGAGGTTTTCTTCACCGTACAAATTGCGACTTCCTCCGAAAAAATAGCGCTCACCGCTCCTAAATTTAAGGGAATGAAGGTGTATGAATACAAACAAGACAACTTGTTTAAATACTACACAGGCATTTTTGTGAAAGATTTAGAAGGGGCAAAAAACCATAAGAAGGAATTGCAGGAAAAAGGGTTTTCTAGTGCTTTTGTGATCGCTTTCTTGAACGGAGAGAGAATAAATATCGAAAAAGCTATTAAATTAGCAGAAAAATAGATTTTGAAATTTTCTAAAGAAATCGCAGCAGGCCTGATTGCCATTTTTGCCATAATATTATTGGTAGTTGGAATCAATTTCTTAAAAGGATACAGTCTTTTTGGAAATGATGAAAAATACCATGCCTATTTCCCTAATTCCGGTCAAGTGATGGTTTCTGGAGATGTTACCCTAAATGGTGTAGTCATCGGTAAAATATTGGAAATTAAAAACATCCCAACCAATCCAGAAAGTAAAAGGGTAAAAGTTACTTTCAGCATACAGGAGAGTGATGTTAAATTGCCAAAAGGAACCATGATTGAATTGGGATCGTTGGATCTACTTACCAAAGGTTTATTGGTTATTTATCCAATTGAACAAAAGAAAGGGTTTTATGAAGTTGGGAGTGTAATCCCGGGAAAAATGTCCGCAGATATGTTCTCACAAGTGAAACAATACGCCGATCCTATCTCTCAAAAACTTCAAAACCTTATGCTTTCCATAGATAAAATGGTCACGTCCTTGTCAGGGGTATTCGGTGAAGAAGGCGCCAATGACATCTCAGGAAGCATTAAAGAATTGAAAATTACCATCAAACGAATTGGAGACCTTTCCGTTGAAATTCAAAATTTTGTAGGCGAAGAAAAAAACCAATTTACCAATGTCATGTCACACGTAGAGAGCATTACCCTAAACCTTAAAAACAGTACCGACAAAGTGAATTCAATCATTGGAAACACGAAAAAAATCACCGATGACCTCGTGACTGCAGACTTCAAAGGGACCATCCTTGAAGCACAGACCACCTTGAAAAAACTAAATTTCGCCCTCGATGAGGTGAACCAAGGAAAGGGTACCATGGGTAAACTCTTGCACGATGAAAAACTGTACAATGAATTGGTGGAAACCAATAATGAATTGCAAGAATTGGTCGATGACCTTGAAAAACATCCTGAAAGATACGTGCACATCTCTTTGATTAACAAGAAACAAAAAGGGACTGCGCTTACCAGCAAACAAGAAGAAAAGCTCAAACATTTATTGGATTCCATTCCCGACTAATTTCATGATTTCAATTGTTGTATTTTCATTGCTTTTCGTCCTTTCCGTAGGAATGTTCACATGGAAAATGCGGTCCATAATAGGCCAAATACGATTGGGTAAAAATACCCAACGTTTAGACCAACCTTCCTTGCGATTGAAGACCATGCTTTTGGTCGCTTTTGGACAAAAAAAGATGTTCAATCGGCCGATTCCAGCTGTCTTGCATTTTATTTTTTACGTCGCATTTATCATTACCCAAATTGAATTGATTGAGGTGTTTGTCGATGGTTTTTCTGGTTCGCATAGAATTTTTTACCATACTGATTTTCAACAGGTTTATGTGTTTATCATCAGTACAATTGAAGTGCTTTCGGTACTTACTTTTGTCGCTACGTTGGCCTTCTTTTCGCGCAGAAACATTGTCAAATTGCCGCGCTTCAACATGAAGGAATTATTGGGTTGGCCGAGAAAAGATGCGAACCTTATTCTGCTATTTGAATTGCTTTTAATCATCTTTATTTTCACAATGAACGGTGCCGATGAAGCAAGTAAATTACTTCAAAGTAATGTCGGTTATGGGTTTGCATTGAGTCAATATTTAGGACCACAGTTTTTTGGTAAAATAAACAACCCAGAAATCCTTGAGGTCCTTTCCAAAATAGGGTGGTGGGGGCATCTGCTTATGGTGTTCGTTTTTCTTAATTATTTGCCCTATTCAAAACACCTCCACATCCTCTTTGCCTTCCCTAACACCTACTTTTCTAATTTGGATAAAAAAGGAAAGTTTAGCAATATGGATGCGGTGACACAAGAGGTTAGATTGATGCTTGACCCAACCCTTGTTCCTGCTGAAACGACTTCAGATGCAACAGCTTCCTTTGGTGCAAAAGATGTCAATGACCTATCCTGGAAAAACCTTTTAGACGCCTATTCGTGTACCGAATGTGGACGTTGTACCTCTGTGTGCCCAGCCAATATAACCGGAAAAATCCTCTCGCCCCGAAAAATCATGATGGATACCCGTGACAGACTTCAAGAAGTGGGTAAGAATAAATTGAATTGTAAGGATGGAAAGTCCTTGTTGGGAGATTACATTACCGAAGAAGAGCTTTGGGCATGTACAAGCTGTAATGCTTGCGTGCAAGAATGCCCTGTGAACATTGATCCTCTTTCCATTATCGTTGATTTGAGACGGTTTTTGGTAATGGAGGAATCTAAAGTTCCTTCTGAATTGGCAGGGATGCTAACCAACATTGAAAACAATGGAGCACCTTGGCAGTTTTCACCCGCGGATCGCTTGAAATGGACTGAAGAAAATTAGAAATAGATACCATGGATTTTACTGTTCCTACAATGGCCGATATGATGGCTAAAAACCAGACCCCAGATGTCCTTTTTTGGGTAGGTTGTGCAGGTAGTTTTGACGACCGAGCAAAGAAAATCACCAAAGCCATTGCCAAAATATTGCACCATTGCAAAGTGAATTTCGCCGTCTTAGGTGCTGAAGAATCTTGCACGGGAGATCCTGCAAGAAGGGCTGGAAATGAATTCACTTTTCAGATGCAGGCGCTCATGAACATTCAAGTTCTCAATGGCTACGAAGTGAAGAAAATTGTTACCGGTTGTCCACATTGCTTTAATACCCTGAAAAATGAATACCCAGAGTTGGGCGGGAATTATGAGGTATTACACCACACGGAACTCATCCAAACGTTGATCAATGAGGGTAGACTCAAGTTGGAAAATGGATTGATGTTTAAAGGAAAGAAAATCACCTTTCATGATCCGTGTTATTTAGGCAGAGCCAATGAGGTATATGAGGCGCCACGCGAACTTATTGAAAAGTTAGATGCCGAACTGGTGGAGATGAAGCGCTGTAAAACCAATGGTTTATGCTGTGGCGCCGGGGGGGCACAAATGTTCAAAGAAGCCGAAAAAGGCAACAAAGAAATTAACGTTGAACGTACCGAAGATGTCTTGCAATCCAATGCCCAAATTGTTGCAACTGGTTGTCCCTTCTGTAATACCATGATGACCGATGGTGTGAAAAATGTGAACAAAGAAACTGAAATTGAAGTGCTTGATGTAGCCGAACTCATTACCAATGCAGCAGAGTTATAACATCCCCCTTCATTTCCCCCTTGATGCACGCGTATGGGTGTTCGTGGGAGACCGTTCATTGTCAACCCCAGAAGTCAGTCAATTGAATCAGTCTTTACACGATTTTTTGAAGACGTGGCAAACCCATGGCAAACCTTTGGATGCTTACGGTTTTGTACTCCATGAAGCAGCATTGGTAATCGTTGCCAACGAGGCGGAAGTGCAAGCAACAGGATGTTCCATGGATAAAATCAACCATTTTGTGAAAAATGCCGGTATGCAACTCAATGTCAACTTCTTTGACCGAATGAACGTACTTACCCCAATAGTAAATGGAACATGGGGACATGCAAAATTCAATAAGGAAAACATGACCAAGGATGTCCATTCAAACATTACCGTTTTGCAAGACTTAACGAGTAGAATTTTCGAATAGAAAAACCTCCTTATTTCCCTGCAAAGATTACTACAAAGGCGTGTATGATACCTGGCAATACAAACAATAAGGACAAAATCAGGTTGATCCAAAACCGTTGGGTTATTCCCCCGTCGTAAAGGTAAATTGCCAATGGGGGGATAAACAAACAAAGGATCGCCAAAAGAACGTCATCTACCCTGCGGGATGATTCACCATGGGCTTGGTTTGTCACCATTTTCTTCATGATTTTTTCAGCTTTTCGATTGAACGTTGGCGCTGCTTTCACTTCGGTTTCACGCTGTTTTTCTGAAGCTTTATTTGAAAATCCGACGGCTTGGTTTTCTTGTGGAATCGCTGTGACATCCCGAATGACCGTGGCCGTTTCTTGCGCTGCGCGTGTCTTTGTTTCGTTGCATCCCAATTTGATTTCCTCAGTCTGCACTGCGTCTGCTTTGCGTTCTTGTCCTTCGGAACCTAGTTCAGATTTTACTTTTTTGTCAAAGGAAAAACGGTATCCCAACTTGTCGATTCTTTTGCTGACCGTGCACGATGCCAAGACTCCAATTAAAGCCAAGGTTAAAATTTGTTTTGCCCTCATTTGACTGTATTTTGTTTTTTTCGAATGTACGAATTTTTTCGTTCAACTTTCCGTTAGTAGGCCACATGCTAAATTAATTTTTCGTAACTTAAATTAAAAATAGGTGAAATGGAATACAAGTGGGTAAAACGGGATTCGGCATCCCATCAAAAAGTCGAGCAATTGGTTAAAGACGTAAAAATAACCCCACTGATAGCTAACCTCCTCGTCCACAGAGGAATCGATACCTTCGAGAAAGCAGAACATTTTTTTCGACCCAAGTTGGCGCATGTAAACAGTCCTTTCCTCTTCAAACAAATGAAGGAAGCGGTCGAAACGCTGGCTACGGCGATCACGGAAAATCAAAAAATACTGCTCTTTGGGGATTATGATGTCGATGGAACCACCGCTGTGGCAATTCTTTACAATGTTTTAAAAAACCACACGGAAAACCTAGATTTCTACATTCCGGATCGTTACGCCGAAGGCTACGGCTTAGGTCCAACAGGCGCACAATTCGCAAAGGACCAAAAGGTGGATTTACTCATAACCCTGGATTGCGGTATTCGTTCTGTTGATCTTTTAAACGATCTGCAAGCTTTTGGAATGAAAACCATCGTGTGTGACCACCATGAGCCTGGAGCCTCTCTGCCACATGCAATTATTCTGGATCCTAAAACACCCAATGAAACCTATCCCTTTGATGGGTTGTCTGGTGCTGGTGTGGGGTTCAAATTATTGGAAGGTCTCTACCAAACAATGGGGTGGGAGGTGAGCATCCTAAATAAACAACTCGACCTGCTTGCACTAAGCATTGCTGCAGACATCGTTCCTGTAACCAATGAAAACAGAATCTACGCCTTTCATGGACTTGAATTGATGAACAAAGAATTGCGTCCCGTTTTTCAAAAAATGTTCGAAATCGCCAAGCGCCAAGGCGCCATCAAACTAAGTGATTTGGTATTTGGAATCGCGCCAAGAATTAACGCCGCAGGTAGAATACGAAGTGGTAATACTGCCGTGAAATGCATGCTCGAACGTTCTGAGGAAAACATCGTTGATTTAGTCAAGGACATTGAACAGTCAAACAACGACCGTAAACAGCTCGATGAAAACATCACCACTGAGGCGCTTAAAATGGTTTCTGCCGAACCAAAAGATAGAAACAGCAATGTACTATTTTCACCGAACTGGCACAAAGGGGTGGTAGGTATTGTCGCCTCGCGAATCATTGAGTCGCACCCCTGGCCAACCATTGTCTTAACCGAATCCAATGGAATGTATTCCGGTTCCGCAAGGTCTTATGGAAATTTCGACATCCATCAAGCGCTCGAGGCACTCGCGCCCTTGCTTACACAATTCGGAGGACATCAACATGCCGCAGGTCTTGCCATGCTGCCGGAAAACTTCGATGCGTTTAAAAAAGCATTTGACGAACGCGCAAAAGCCTTCTTCGAAAAACATCCCACAGAACCCACCATTAAAATAGACAGCCAATTGGATTTTGAACACTTGTTTGGAAATGAGGCCCACCTAGCCATTCCAAAATTTGCAAGAATATTAGAAGCCTTTGAACCTTTTGGGCCTGGAAATGTCAAACCGGTTTTTGTTGCTACAAATGTATATTCCCTCGAATCAAGACTCCTAAAGGATGCCCATCTAAAACTTCGGGTGACGCAACCAACGGGAAGCCATACATTAGATGCCATTGGGTTTAACCTTGCCCATAAAGAAGTTTTTACCGCACAGGGAATGGGGTTCGCAATCGCCTTTACCTTGGATATCAATGAGTTTAGAAACGTTAAAAAATTACAACTCATGGTCAAAGACCTCAAAGAAGATTTTTAGCATTTTGTAACCTTCTCTAATTCAGTGACGTAAGTGTGACCGCCTTTGGGCAAAAAAACACAAAACCTTACGTCATGAACCTACTCGTTAAAATTGCACTTTTTGTTCTCACCCTTGGAATCTCCTTCAATGCCAATGCGCAACAAAGAGGGTATTGGTTTAATTTGGAAGACCTTTCCATCCTCGCTCAACCTGAGTGGATTGCCATTCAAACGAAACTTCAAATTAACAACCTTCAACAAGCGCTTCCGGCCAGTAAAAAGGCCTCACTGAGAAAAGTGTATGCCTTGGATTGCAACTGTACGGCAGAAGACCTCCGTGCAGCTTTCGCACCTTTCAAAGAAAAAGTAGCTTTCCTTTCCGAAGCACCCAATTACCAACCACTGTATGCGCCAAATGACTTTAATAACAATGTACAGGTTTATGACTATGCACTTTCTTTAATCAATGCACCCCAAGCTTGGGATTTAACCCATGGAGATGACAGTGTGATCATTGCCATCAGCGACCAAAATTTTTATGTACAACATGAAGACCTCGAGGGTAAGTTCATTCACTACGACCCAAACAATACAACCACAGCTACCCATGGTACGGCAGTCGCCATCACTGCAGCTGGAAATACAGACAATGGGGTAGGGTTGAGCTCCATCGGATTTAACAGCAGCTTGGCTTTGTATAAAATGAACCTAAACGAAGTTTTACAAGCATCGTATGACGGGGCAGACATCATTAACATCAGTTGGACAACCGGCTGCTTCTATAGCCAAATTGAACAAGATGTTATGGATGAAGTGGCGGCCAACGGTTCCTTTATCGTCGCGTCAGCTGGAAACGGAAACACCTGCGGTGATGCAAATGCGAAAGTTTATCCAGCATCCTACAACCACGTATTCTCTGTGACGTCGGTCGGAAGTCAAAACAACCACGAATACATCCTTGGTGATTCCACCTCAACACACCAACACAATGATTCAGTTGACCTTTCTGCTCCTGGTTTTGATGTTGCCATTTCCCCAGCCCCAGGTTGGTACCTTAACCTAAGCGGGACTTCCTTCGCTGCCGCCTATGTGAGTGGTACCGCGGCATTGATGTTGGCCGTAAACAAATGCATCTCGAATGTGCAGATTGAAGCCATACTTAAAAGTACCTCGTTTGACTTAGACTTACTAAATCCTCAGTACGCCGGAAAAATGGGTGCAGGTCGATTGGATGCACACCAAGCGGTATTGGCTGCCATAAATGTTCAAAATCCCCTGCAGCCAACTTTTAGTCTTTTGGACGGATGTCAAGCCAATGATGCCGAAATCAACCTAATCATCCAAGGTGGACAATCGCCATATGAAGCAACATGGAGCAATGGCTATGTAGGATTTCACAATTCAGCTTTACAGACCAATACCTACCATGTCAACCTTATCGATGCCCATGGCTGTCGTTTGGATACCTTTATATATATAAATGATGTTATTCCCCCAACGTTTAACCAAATGTTGGTAAATCCTACCTGTGCAGATGCTTCAAACGGTGGGGTGCAATTGAATTTAACCAACAACACTCCTGTGAACATTCTTTGGTCCAATGGCCAAGTGGGCAATCAACTAAGCAACTTAACACAAGGAACGTATGACGCCACCTTAGTATATGGTATCAATTGCCAACTGATTGCACCATTCGTCTTGACCGCACCTGACCCGATCCAGATTTCAGGAACTACCCTTCCCGAAACAAACAATACACTTGGATCAATAGATGCTAGCGTGATTGGTGGAACCGCTCCTTACATTTATACTTGGGATAACAATGTTTTTTCTGAGGACCAGGATTCCACAACATTTGGAACCTATGTAATCACAGTGACCGATGCAAATGGCTGTCAACAAGTGGAAACCTTTGAAGTGGAAAACCAAATCAACAATGCCGGAATGAACGAAGCGGAGCTGCCGGCTGCGTTACTCTTTCCAAATCCCAACAATGGGAATTTTCAAATCCAAGTACCCGAAGGGATGAATTACCTTGCCAAGGTTTTTGATTTGCAAGGCAGGTTAATCGATCAATTCGCTGTGGCAGGAAACACATCCATTACCCAAGACTATGCAACTGGAAAATACATTTGCGTTCTGGAAGAAGAACTTTCAAAGCATAAAATCGAATTAACCCTGGTTGTATATTAATAAGTATAAACACCCATGATGTTATACGTGAAAACCCCTAAATTAAAATCTTTGCTTAGCCATTCATAAACCTCAACCCAAATAATACCCAAATTTGAATTAACCAAAACCTACTACCATGAAATTCAACTTTAACCAGGAGATTCCTCCAAAAATTAGCGCGATAAAGCCGTTTTTTAATGGCTTCATATTGAATAAATCCAAATATATTTTTTCGCGACTTATTAATATTCGATAGCGATATACCAATATTCGATGTTAACATTGTTTTGTTAATCCAAACAAAATCTTAAACCAGAATTAATTCTTCTTAAAAAGCAATTTTCTAAATTTACTACGACTAAATTTATTACTATGACTAAATCTCTACGCACTCCATTTCTAAATTCGAACGGTGTTTCTTTAGAAAAGACGTTTTTGGGAAAACTCAAAAACATTGCACTTAT
Source organism: Chryseobacterium gleum (assembly GCA_945882095.1). GTDB lineage: Bacteria > Bacteroidota > Bacteroidia > Flavobacteriales_D > Crocinitomicaceae > UBA952. The sequence goes on along the minus strand of CAMCWF010000011.1, from coordinate 1,716 downwards.
TACACTTGTATTGCTTTCTACCATAGGGGGTAATTTCAATAGTGTAAAAGCGCAGGCATTTTGTAACAACCCTTTAGGCTCACTATCGCCATCAATGTCTTGGCAATATGTGAATCATTCTTCATTGGGGTATTATTCATTTAATGCAACTGCTGGATGTACATATCGATTTACCTATTGTTCTCAATATGCACCTTCTGCAAATTATTCCGGAGATCCATACCTAACCATTTCCACCGCGCCGACTTCCGGAGGTGTGGCGGCAAGTGATGACCATTGTGGTTTGGGTTCCTACATTTCTTGGACTGCTCCTTCAACGGCTACGTATTATGTGAATGTTGGAAACTGTTGCTCCAGTCAGTGTGGTAACCACGGTGCGCGTAACTTAGGTTACTGTTCCACAAATTGTGCAGGTGGTACAGCTACACCTAGTTCAATTACAGCAAGTTCCCAAACTGTTTGTCTCGGAAACCCTACCACCTTGACGGTGCAAGGGGGGCAAGGAACTACCTATTGGTTTACAGGGTCATGTTCAACGGTTGGCTCAATCGGAACAGGTGCAACACTTACGGTTAACCCTAATGCTACTACAACTTATTTTGCTAGAAATTTTAACAATGGTATTTGGAGCCCTAGTTGTGCAAGCACAACCATTACAGTGACTAATGGCCCTGCTGCCCCAACTTCCAATCCTGTTACCGTCAACTGTGGTAACACCGCAACCCTAGCGGCTGCAGGTGGAAATGGTTCCTATGTTTGGTATTCGAATGCCGCAGGAACCAATCAAGTGGGTACAGGCGCATCCTTTGTTACGCCGGTATTAACTTCCAATACCACTTATTATGTTGCTTCTTCATCCGGGGCTCAGCAGTCGTTAACGCAAACTTATAACATCAACTCAACAGCTCAATTAATCAATAGTGGTTCAAGTTGTGGTGGAGGATCTTTCTATAATGGATGTTCAGCTGTTCAAAGTGGGTGGAATTGGACCGATAACATTCCTGCAGGAGCCGTAATCACTAATGTTCAAGTTCAAATTAGTACCGGTGTGGTTTGTACCAATGGCGCCCTTCAAACTTATTTTAACAACAATGCAGGTCCAACGTTTACACCAAATAGCTGGTGTAACTGTTCAGGATCCAACAACGGTATTTTTACAATTAACTATCCTGCAGCTCAATACGTGATTGGAAGTGTGAACACTTTTAGGGTTTTTGCTAACAATTGTTTTGGCTTCTATAATGGAAATGGAGCTTTAAATGGTTTGTTTGGTCGAGTTACTGTAAATTATATTTTGGGAAGCTCATGTGTAAGTAACCTTGTAGCCGTTCCAGTAACGGTAAATTCCAACGTAGCGCAACCTGCAATTTCAGGAACAACAACCATAAATTGTGGTCAAACAGCATCCTTAACCGCAGTAGGTGGCGGTGGAAATACCTACACTTGGTTTTCAAATGCTGCTGCAACAACACAAATAGGAACAGGTGCTTCTTATACGAGCCCTGCCTTAACGGCTTCAACAACCTATTATGTCGTGTCAAGCACTGGTTCTGCAAATGGAACTGTATATACATTTACCAATTGTTCAGCAACGGGTCAGTTTGGTCCAACGCAAGCCCAAGTGAATTCTGCTTATTCATCTACGAACTTAGCAGGATTGGTTACCTCATCAAGTGGTATCCAATTATGGACCGTCCCAACAACAGGAACGTATCG
>CAMCWF010000010.1 GCA_945882095.1 Chryseobacterium gleum | reverse complement strand
GATCAATTTAACTTCCCCGGTTCAGGTAACTTTTCATCCGTTCAAGAGAACATTTTTGATGGAGGGAATCCTACATTTTGCAGCATTTATTTGGGAATAGAGGATGTGTTGCCGTATGCAAGAAGTGGCGCAACACAAAATCCGATGTCACCACTTGCTGGTTTTCCTGGCCTTGGCTTCGAAGAATCCTTAACCCAATTGTATGGTCAGCTGTATAGCCAAAATGTAAAAGCAGTTGTCGGGACGATACCAGACATCACTCAAATGCCTTACTTTACTACCATACCTTACAATGGATTGAAATTGGATGCGGCAAGTGTGGCTACACTAAATCAAATTTATGGACCACTGGGATTTTCTTTTCAGGAAGGGGCAAATCCTTTCATGATTGAAGATCCTAGTGCAGGAATGTTTGGTGTTCGTCCCATGTTGCCAGGAGAGTTGATTTTACTTTCTGTTCCTTTAGATTCTGTCAAATGCCATCAGATGGGGTCTGTTTTCCCACTTAGAAATGAATTTGTACTTACCCTCGACGAGATTCAACAGGTGCAGGCCCGCACATTGGCTTTTAACCAAAGTATACGTTCTCACGCGAATAACGTCGGTTTTGCCATTGTCGAAACCGCTCCGTTTTATGAGAGATTACAAACAGGGTTTGTCTTTAATGGGGTTAGCCTTTCTGCTAAATTTGTTTCTGGAGGGGCCTTTTCGCTTGATGGAATTCATTTGAATGCCCGTGGAAATGCGCTTCTAACAAATGAATTTCTAAAGGCAATCAATCAAAAGTTCAAGTCCAATATCCCTTTGTTAAACGCGCTAAATTACAATGGCGTTTTATTTCCTTAAATTTATACCATGAAAATCAATTCTATCTATTATTTTCTTTGCGCAATTTTGTTTTTGCCTTTTTTCGGATTTTCCCAGCCTTGTAGCAATGGACGTTATGCAACGGATGTTTTTGCAAACGTATCTTTAACAAGCAACATTACTTATGGTGCAAACGCATCATTTTTAGGAGCGAACACATCATTGAAACTGGACTTCTATTCACCCACAGGTGATACAGAGCCCAATCGCCCCCTAATCATTTGGGTGCACGGTGGTAGTTTTTTAGGAGGGTCTAAAACCGATGTCGATGTGCAATCACTATCACAGCGATTTGCCAAAAAAGGATTTGTTTGCGCGTCCATAGATTACAGGGTAGGATTTTTTCCAATTGATTCTGCCAATGCCGTAAAAGCAGTGGTTCGAGCTGTTCAGGATTTAAAAGCAGCGATACGGTTCTTTTACAAGGACAAACAAACTACAGACACCTACAAAATCGATACGACCAGGATCTTTATCGGGGGAAGTTCAGCAGGAGCAATTACGGCCCTTCACGCAGCCTATTTGAATGATACTTGTGAAATCTCTGATTATTTATCTCCTGCTGCAATTTTACAATTAGGAAACATTGAGGGCAACAGTGGAAACGCTGGTTTTTCTACGGATGTAAAAGCCGTTATCAACCTATGCGGTGCGCTGGCAAGGTACAGTTGGTTAGAAACGAGCAACATACCCATGTGTTCCATGCATGGAACTTCCGACGGCACTGTAAAATACAACCGGGGAATCGTAAACCCAGGTACACCTTTAATGTACCTTGATGGCAGTCGATTATTACATGAACGAGCATGTGCCGTAAATGTTCAGAGTAATTTTTACACCTTCCCTGGCGCCGGACATTGTCCTTATCTAGGAACGACACCGACCGCGCTGGCCTATATGGATACCACAGAACATTTTGTAAGAGATTTCCTTGTTCAACAACTAGGATGTATCGAATCGCCGCTCCAACTTCCAAATACGCCATTACAAGCGGCCCTTTTATACCCCGCCTTTTATTGCAATGGCACAATGGTGAATGAAACCTGTACGGCCAATTTGACCCCAATGGAATTTGATGGCCTAAACGTAAAGGTTTATCCAAGTCCGTTTGATAACGAATTAACCCTATCCATTGAGCAAAGTGAAATTGTTAATGTGAAAATAGTTGATCTGACAGGAAGAATTGCTATTGAACAATCGGTCAATGAAAGGACAGTGAAATTGGATTGCTCGAATTTATCTCCAGGCACTTACTATGTCCAATATGCGCTTCAGTCAGGTCAAACGGGAAGAGTAAAAGTAATTCACCCTTAATGTAAATTTGGTTTTTCAGTTGTAAATTTGAAATATGAAAAAAGTATGTTTGGTTATTTTTGCCTTGTTGACTTTCGGAATGAAAGCACAAACATGGAGCAGTGATGTGGCTCAAATCTTTTATAATAAGTGTACATCTTGTCATCACACCGGTGGAATAGCACCCTTTTCTTTGACAACGTACCAAGAGGCCAGTCCTATGGCCGCTCAAATTTATGCATCAATCTCGCCCGGTGCAGCACATCAAATGCCACCATGGCCACCAGACAATAATTACCAACAATATTTACACGATCGCGCGCTCACACCAGCTGAAAAAAACGCATTGTTTAACTGGTTAAACACAGGGTTTCCAGAGGGAAATGCTGCTCAAACGCCCCCTCCACCAGTTTATAATAATGGCGCCATCTTGGGCAACGGTGATTTAACCGTAAAAATGCCAAATTACATTTCCAATGCCACAAGCCTGTACGATGATTATGTTTGTTTTTCCGTACCTTCGAACATAACGCAAAACAGAACCATTAAGGCAATTGAAGTTATCCCAGGTAACATGGAAATCGTTCATCATGCTTTGATTTTTATTGACAATGCGGGTACAGAAACAACAGACACCAGTGGTTTTTGTGCAAGCCCAAGTGGAGGCAACACGAAATTAGTTTCGGCATACGTCCCAGGATCCTCTCCAATGGTTTTTCCTTCTGTTTCTCCCTTAAAATTGGGAGTGAATATTGGTCCCGGATCGAATATTTATTTTGCGATGCATTATCCCAATGGTAGTTATGGTATGTTAGACAGTACCAAAGTTATCTTCCACTTTTATCCGATGGGTACGACAGGCGTACGTCAAGTGTCAGCCGACCCGATTCTTGGAAATTACTTTTTTAACCTACCTCCAAATCAAGTTTCAACGGTTACTGCTGAATACCCTGCAAATGGAACCGTGCCTGTGGATGTCTCAGCTTTGTCTGTGTCACCTCATATGCATTTGCTGGGGCAAAGCATTAAATCGTATGCTTATGGCCCTTTAGGAGACACCCTTAAACACATCAATGTCCCTCATTGGGATTTTCATTGGCAAGGATTTTACACATTTAATCACTTGCAAAAAATCCCTGCAGGATATAAAATCAAAGGTGAAGGTGTATATGACAACACAGCCAATAACCCATGGAATCCGAATTCCCCACCCTTGAATGTCCAGTATGGTGAAAACACTACCGATGAAATGTTCATTGTATATTATCACTATTTATTGTACCAACCCGGGGATGAAACGTACGACCTAAGTCAGTTGGTTAGTGCAAGTTTACAAGACTATCCTGGTTTTTCAGGTTTGGAAGCGAAGGTTTATCCGAATCCATTTAACAACGAAGGCGTTCAAATTGAATTCAATACTGCCTTAGCTATGGGCGCAGCAAAGGTTATCGTTTACGATGCACTGGGTAAGGAAGTCCAAGATTTGAGCACGCAAATTAATGGCGTCAGCCATGTTTTAAACTGGGATGGAAAAACATCAAAAGGGATTGATTGCCCGAGTGGATTGTACTTTATTTCGTTAAATAAAGACGGAAAATTTATAAGCTTCAAAGTGCTTCGTCAATAAATTTTTGTGCTTTGCATTTCAATTAACTAACTTTGACTCCCATATGGTCTCGTGGCCGAGCGGCTAGGCACCGGTCTGCAAAACCGTCTACTCCGGTTCGAATCCGGACGAGACCTCTTCATTACTGAGCCTCCTGATTTTTCAGGGGGCTTTTTTGTGACCATCTATTTTGCCAGCCTGAAAACATTAAATATTTATTAATAAACAACTTTTATCAATGTTTAATGACAAGACAAACAGGGGTTTATGTCGATTGGAGGTTAATTAATTTGATTTCGTTTTTTATTTAAATTGGGCTGTCAAAAAACTTTTTTATATTTGGCCTTCAATCTTATAACTTTAAACTGTTTATTATGAGCAAACCAAAAAAGAACGGAACGAAAAAGAAAACTTCCGGTGGATTTCCTGCAATCGTAGCCTTTTTAGCAATGGCAATCGCACTTGTGGCAGGTATATTGATTTATAAGTATGTATTTGGTGATCCATCTAACTTTGTGGATAACGACAATACTGGAGAACCGTTAGAAGGAAACCTATTGGGGGTTGTATACAAAGGAGGGTTTATCGTACCCGGGCTTGTTGCGATCAACATCATTATTGTAATCTTCTCTTTGGAAAGGCTTGTTACCCTTTTGATGGCAAATGGTAAAGGTAGAACAGATCGTTTCATTTCTCAGATTAAAGGATTTATGGATCAAAAAGACTTTGCAGGCGCAATCAAAGCGTGTGACAAACAAAAAGGATCTTTAGCGAATGTTGTTCGCGCAGGCATGGAAAAATATAGCCATATTGCAGAAGACAATAACATGGATAAAGAGCAAAAACTTGAAACACTGAAAAAAGAACTAGAAGAGGCCACTTCATTAGAATTGCCAATGTTGTCTAAAAACCTTTCGGTTTTATCAACATGTGCATCTATTGCAACGTTGGTTGGATTGATTGGAACCGTATTGGGGATGATTCGATCATTTGCTGCAATGTCACATGGTTCACCAGATACTTCGGCACTTGCAACAGGAATCTCTGAGGCGTTGATTAATACTGCTTTTGGTATTACAGCTTCTACGATTGCAATCATTATGTACAACGTTTTCTCTACCCAAATTGATGCAATGACATACAGCATTGATGAGGCTAGTTTTACCATTGTACAAGACTTTTCTTCTAAGAACTAATTAATTAGCTTACACGAGCAATGCCTAAAATTAAAATACCTAAACATTCGCCGTCAATCGACATGACTCCGATGGTGGATTTGGCGTTCTTGTTGGTTACTTTCTTCATGTTGGCTGCTTCTTTTCGTCCAAGTGAGCCTGTTACCGTAGAATCACCTTCCAGTGTTAGTGATAAAGTTATACCAGAAAACAACATTATGGTGACTTTAGATGCAGATGGAAAAGTTTTCTTCAACCTAACAGATCCTGAAGCCCGAAAAGAGACCTTGATGAATATGGCAGGATTGTACAAAATCAGTATGAATGACGAGCAGATTGAGAAATTCAGTTTGATGTCAACTTTCGGTTGTGCAATTAAAGAATTGCCAAACTATATTGATTTGTCAGGTGATGAAAGAAAGACTTTTGAAACCAAAGGAATACCGCTTGATTCTTTGGATAACCAACTAAAAAATTGGATTTCCTACGGGAATGTAGCAGCTCTCAATTCTGGTAAAACAGCATTTGAGGATGCTCGATTAAAAGGACTAGCGCCCCTCGCAGAAGATTTCAAACCAAAGTTTATCATAAGAGTAGACAGTAAAACAGTGTATAAAAAAGCTGAAAAGGTAATCGATGTTTTCCGCGAGCTGAATCTGAACAATTTAAATTTTGTGACCTCTTCGGAGTTTAATCCGAATAATCCATAATCTCATGGCAGAAATTGCAGAAAGTGGTGGCGGTGGCCACGACAAAGGAAAGAAAAGAGCAAAAAAATCCTCAACCAGAGTGGATATGACGCCAATGGTTGATTTGGCCTTCCTTTTGTTAACGTTCTTTGTCCTTACATCTACCTTTAGCAAACCAAAGGTAATGAGCTTGGCATATCCGGCAAAAATAGATAAGCCTGATCCAGGAAAAGCACCAAAGCTTAACAATGGTATCACCTTTTTGTTATCCAAAGACTCCATTTATTACTACACCGGTGAGTTTTATCCAAAGGACAAACCAGGTCCAAATGGCCCAACACAATTGATCAGCACTAATTTTAGCAACAATGGTGTTAGAAAAGTGTTAGCTGATTTAAATTCTTACGTTTTAAAACGAAAGGAAGGATTGGTTAGAAAAGTGAAAGCCAAACAAATGGCGGATACTACTTACATCGCTCAATTGGAAAAATTAAAGGGAGATTTAGAAGCGTTAAAAGTCTTGGTGAAAACAGATGATTTAGCAACTTGTAAGAACTTTATTGACTTGATTGACGAGGTTAAAATCGCTGAAATTGGTGTCATTGCCCCCGTACCAATGCTTTCTAGTGAACTTAAATTGTTGAATGAAAAGATAAAAAAGTAAGGTCATGGAATTAAATGTCATTTACATCATCGTCGGGCTTGTAGCAACCTATTCTTTGTTCAGTTATTTCTCTGCGAAGGGGTGGTTAGTTACCTCGAACATTCGAAACGAACTGGTTTTTGAAAACAGAAACCAAGCATATGGGGCGTATGCCCTTAGAAAAAGTTATAACAAACGTTTGGCTTTTATTATGTTAGGTCTTGTCTTGTTTTTTGCCTTGGTCTCTTTGGTGCTGTTCATCATTAGGAATTTGCCTAAGGAAGAAATAGCTGCACCCAAAGGCAACGATAAAACTTGGACAGTTACGCCTCCTCCACCAGATAAGGATGTGCCGCCGCCACCCGTTGAGCCACCACCGCCACCCTTGGAAAAAATGACAGCCTTCGTTGCGCCGGTTGTAGAGGATGATCCAGTAACGGATCCTGTTCCTACTCAAGATAAACTTGACGATACGAAAGCAGGCGATAAAACACAAGACGGAAGTGACGAGAATTTTGACCCACCGCAACCTACGGACGATAAGCCGAAAGAAATTGATACGAAACCTGAGCCAATTGAAACATTTGTAGAAGAAGAAGCGGATTTTCCGGGAGGATATGCTGAAATGGCGAAATTTATCAATGAGAAAATTGACTACCCGCAAGAAGCCATTGACTTGGCAATTAAGGGTCGTGTCACGGTAAGGTTTGTCGTTGAAAAAGACGGAAGAATCTCAAATGTATCTGTTGCGACTCCATTACAAGGCTGTAAAGCATGTGATAAGGCAGCGGTGAAAGTGGTAGAAAAAATGCCATCATGGACACCAGGAAAAAATGCTGGGCGAGAAGTAAGAACATGGGTTACCTTACCGGTGAAGTTTGAAGTGAATTAAAACCATTATAATTATTAGAATCCCCATTGTTTTCAATGGGGATTTTTTATGCCATGGACTTAAAATATATAAACTTATCATTTGCTTTGAGTGTAGCCGTTTCTGCGGTTGCCTTTGCCTTGTTTCTCTGGACGACGGATGCGGTAGAAACGCTCTATGGCTGGAAGAGAAATTTTCTTATTGTGATGTTGTTCGTCTATTCGGGGTATCGAATTTTTCGTGTTGTGAAGGATTTTAAAAAAATTAAGAAAAATGAAAAATAGTTGGAAAGCTTTCTTTGCAGGGGCTGTTTTACTTATGCTTTCAGCATGTGAAGCACATGAAAATCCTTTGGCCTATCAAAAGGACACCCATGGCAGAGGAAACATTGATGTCTACATAGAAGAATCGTATAAACCGTTATTTGAAACGAGTATTTATACTTTTGAAAGTCTTTTCCCGAAAGCAAATGTGAATGCGAAGTATTTAACTGAAAAGGAAATTATAGATGCGTTTATGGATAACCAGGTAAAAACCATTTGTATTTCACGGGATTTTACCGAAAAGGAAAAGAGTTACCTCAAATCAAAACAAGTAGAAGTAGTCAGTGATAAGTTTGCTTACGATGCCGTTGCTTTGATCATCCATCCATCCAACAAGGATACCTCCATTACCGTGGATGACCTCAAAAAATGGATTTCAACAGACGGTGCGGTATGGCCAAAAACCAAGAAGTCCGTAAAAATTGTATTTGATCAAGTGAATTCTGCCAACTTTAATTATCTAACCAAGCTTGCCAATAAAGAAAGTCTTTCAAAAAATGTTTATGCACTCAATTCCAATGAAGAAGTTATTCGATTTGTAAAAAACAATAAGGATGCGATGGGAATCATCGGGGTAAATTGGATTTCAGATCAAGAAGACTTTGAAGTAATGAATTTCTTAGACAGCATAAAGCCCATGTATGTGGGTAAACATGCGGGTGATGAAGTTTTTCAACCCTATGCGGGAACAATATATACCCAGGAATATCCGCTCTACAGAGAAATGTGGATGATCAATAAAGGAAACCGTTCAGGATTGAATACAGGTTTCGTGTTGTTTATGATTGGGGAGAAAGGACAATTGATTGTTCAAAAGTCGGAATTGGTGCCGGCGAAGGCGCCCGTTCGTCTAATTCAAATGACAACAGAGTAATTTTTTTCAGTTTCTTTTGTGTTCACACATTATCAAAGTATTTTTGGCAGACGAATTGTTAAGAAGAAATCAAAATCAAATAAAATGAAAACAGCAGTATTTTTTATGGCGGTGATCTTATCATCCGGGTACTATGCACAATCGCTTAAAGAAGCCATCTACAAAACCGAAAATGAGCGCTATGCGGAAGCTTTGAATGATTTTAAATCTTTGGTTAAAAATGAACCAGCGAATGGAGATGCTTATTTTTATTATGGGGATTGTTATTTCGAAAAAGGTGAGATCGATTCTGCCATCATGATCTGGAACAAAGGGTATGACATGGACAAACTTACCCCCATGCCGTTTGTCGGAAAGTTTCGTGTGTTGTGGTTGAAAGGGGATAAAGTCGCAGCACAAATAGAATTTGACCGTGCCATGGCTCTGACTAAAAAAAACAAGGTTAAACGAGCGGAGGTGAATCGCGGCATTGCTGAAATTTACATCGAGTCTGACAATACAAATTTAGATCAAGCGCTCATCTTGCTTACTGAGGCCATTGAGAAAGACGCTACAAATGAAGATAATTTATTGCTTCAAGGCGATGCCCTTTATGCCAAAACACCACAAGATGCAAGTTTAGCAATTAAAAGCTATAACCAAGTAATTACAATCAATCCTAAATCGCCAAGAGGAAAGGTCCGTATCGCAAACATCTATCAAGCAGCGCAGAACTTTGAAGAGGCAAATAAAATTTATAAAGAAGCGAAAGCCTTAGACTCTACATTTGCGCCTGCATATCGCGAAAGTGCGGAATTGTACATGCGTTTTGATAAAATGAAACTTGCCATTCAAGACTGGAAAAAATACCTTGCCTTAAACAACAATGTAGAATCAAGATACAGATATGCAAATGCAATGTATGCATCAAAACAATATTGTGAAGTAATAACTGAGGTACTTTACCTTAACGAAGAAAACATACGAAATTATTTTACGGAAAGAATGCTTGCAGGCTCATATTTAGGTTGCCAAGATTATAAAGGGGGCGCTCAGTTGGGACTTGAAGCCAGTGATCGTTTCTTCGCCATTGCACCGATAGATAGAATCACCTTCTTAGATTATAAAACGCGCGGTGAATTGTTGATGAAACTAGGTCAAGATTCATTGGCGATTGTTTCGATGGAAACCGCCGCAAACATGAATGATGCAGCAGCAAAAGAATTAACAGACGACATAGCGAAAATGTATAAAAAACAAAAACGATATGACAAGGCAATTGAAACGTATGCAAAACGTAAAAGTATGATGGAGTTAACTTTGGCTGAATTATATGATTTTGCTCAATGTTATTATGCTGGTCCGAAAAATTTTAAGGAAGCAGATACATTGTTTGCACAGGTTAGTTTGTTGTCGCCTGAGTATGCACCCGCATACATGTGGAGGGGACGATGTAACTATCAACTAGACTTAAAGAATGAACTTTGGTTAGCCCAGCCACATTACGCTAAAGTACTTGAGGTTGTAAAGGTTGAAGACCGCAAGAAGGATTCTAACAAGAAAATGGTGATAGAAGCTGCAAGGTATCTTTGTGATTACTACAGCAAGTCAACAGCGAAAGATTTGACGAAAACCAAAGAATTCTATCAGATTATATACGATTTAGATCCAAATGATGTTCAAGCCAAAACGGCTTTAGGAATTAAATAAATTAAAGGGCTTCGGCCCTTTTTTGTATTAAGGATGTTCCGGTCATTTCTATAGGCAAAGAGATTTCCATTAATCCCAGAATGGTTGGGGCAACATCCGCAAGAATTCCATCTCTAAGAGAAAGGGTTTTATCCGTACCCACATAAATACAAGGCACTTCATTTAAACTGTGAGCAGTATTAGGGGATCCGTCTGCGTTGAGCGCATGGTCGGCATTGCCATGGTCGGCGATGATCAGAAATTCATACCCATAAGGCTGTAAGCCCTTAACCAAGCTTTCCAGACAAGTGTCAACCGTTTCGACTGCCTTTACAATTGCCTCATAAACCCCCGTATGTCCAACCATATCAGGATTCGCAAAATTAAGACAGATAAATCCGGGATTATTTTCTTCAGCATATGATAAAAGAGTGTCACGAACTTCAAAAGCACTCATTTCGGGTTTTAAGTCATAGGTTGCAACTTTGGGTGAATGAATGAGCAAACGCGTTTCATTTGGAAAGGGAACTTCTCTTCCACCATTAAAAAAATACGTAACGTGTGGATACTTTTCTGTTTCAGAAATACGCACCTGGGTAACCTTATGTGCCGACAAAACTTCGCCAAGGGTATTCTTTAAAGCATCCTTGTTAAAAATAACATGGAGGTTTTTAAAAGAATCATCATAATTGGTCATGGTGAAATAATGCAAAGAAAGCGGATGCATATCAAATTCCGGAAATTCTTTTTGCGTCAAAGCTTCCGTGATTTCTCGGGGACGGTCTGTTCGGAAATTGAAGTTAATGACCACATCACCGTTCTCAATCAACCCTTTTTTGTCTAGCAAAATGGGAGGCATAAACTCGTCGGTTATGCCTGTTTTATAGTGATGAGTTAACGCTGTGACTGGATTTTCAAAGTACTCGCCTTTTCCTTTTACCATAAGGCTATATGCCTTTTCGATTCTTTCCCATCTGTGGTCTCGATCCATTGAATAATAACGTCCTATCAAGGTAGCCAATTGAACATTATCATCCGTAAGCATCATCAATTCGGCGATGTCGTTTTGTGCGCATTTTGGATCACAATCCCTGCCATCTGTAAAAGCATGTAGGTAAACATTCTGCAATCCTTCATGCTTACACATTGCTATAAGGGCTATTAAATGATCAAGAGAACTGTGTACGCCACCTTTTGAGACCAATCCCATCATGTGAAGCTTAACATTGTTCTCCTTTGCCAATCGCATTGCTTCCAATAATACAGGGTTTTCATAAAAAGAACCTTCAGAAATGGCGTTGTTTATGCGAGAAAGTTCTTGGTAAACGATTCTTCCTGACCCAATGTTCAAATGACCCACCTCAGAATTTCCCATCTGCCCTTCAGGGAGCCCAACCGAAGCTCCACATGCCTTTAACTTGGAATTTGGGTAATCATTAAACAATGCGTCTGTAAATGGCGTTTTTGCATGGTGAATGGCATCAGAAATCGATTTATTCCCAAGGCCCCAACCGTCAAGTATAATTAACGCAAGCTTTTTCATAGGGTAAATGTAAGCATGAAAATGGAACCTACAGGTTGATTCGGTTTGAATTGGATGGCACCGTTGTTTAATTGAACAAACTCTTTGGTAATGAAAAGACCCAAACCTGTGCCGTTTTTTTCTCGCACATTTTCATCCCCAGATCTATAAAATTTTAAAAATATATTTGGCCGATCTTTTTCTGAAATCCCTTCACCGTCATCTTTGATTTCAAGGGTTATTTGTTTTGACCTCAACGTGATGTCAACGTTAACTTTTTTGGCGCCATATTTTATGCTGTTTTCAAGTAAATTTCTAATTGCAGATCCAAATAAAACCACATCCATAAACAAAGAAAAGTCTGTGTTGATGTTATTTGAGTAGGTAACCTCAATGGGAAAACCGTTGAATTGCGCTGGCAAGGAAGTCATGAATTCTTGCAGGTTAAATCGGGTTTTCTCAACCCTGAAATTTTGGCTTTCCAATCGGGCTGCTTGGAGGAGATTGTCAATTAAATACTGTGATTTTTTATTTTCCTGAATGGCAAGGTTTAGAAAGTTGATTTTTTTTTCTTCAGGGAGTGTTCTTTTTGTAAGTGTTTGTAATATGAGTTGGGCTGATGAAATGGGTGTTTTGAGTTCATGTGTAACAGACAACAAAAAGTTTTTTTGTCGCTCTCCTAATTCAAATTCCTTCTGGATGCTTCGACTAAGTCTCCAAATACCAAAAGCAAGGATAAGTAGGAACACAGACCCTTCGCCAACTACCATGGTGGTTTTTACCTTGGAATGAGAAATCAACAAGATACCCCACCAAAAAAACTGAAGGAAAATATAGATTGAAATTAACACAAGAAAATACAAGGGTTTTTTACCCATACAAAAATTTAAATTAATTCAAAGGTTAAGTTCTTTTGGGTGATAATTTCAATGATTTCAGGTAACATTTTTGAAATTTTAGCGAGCGTTTTTTGGCTGTCGTGAAACAAAAGAATATCGCCTCCTTTAATATGGTTTGCCTTTTGAATGATGCGAGAGGCAGTTAAGTTTTGTTTGTAATCGTAGCTTAACCAAGACCACATAACAATGGTAAATCCAGCTTTTCGAATTTGTTTTGCTGAGGTTAACTTCATCTTACCGTAAGGTGGGCGAAAAAGGGTTGAGTCGATGCTTTGCGCGGCATTTTCAACTGATTTCAGATAAAGATTCTTAGGTGTTTTCCAACCATGTTCATGGGAGTGGGTGTGGTTCCCAATCCTGTGACCATCGGCTTTAATTTGTGCTATTAATTCAGGAAATCTCTCGGAATTTTCACCCACACAAAAAAAAGTTGCTTTAACATCGTGCGTCTTAAGTATGGACAAAACCAAAGGGGTCGCTTCTGGGTCAGGACCATCATCAAAAGTTAAATACACGGCCTTTTTGCTCGGCCCTTTCCATCGCCATTTTGGAAAAACCCAACGGTAAAGGGTGGAACAATCGGTCAGTATCATTATTCAAATCCGTTTCCTGGCATCAGCGGAGTGGTTGGACTTTGCACTGGTAGGTTTGTCGGTTCGGTCGGTGCAGGTGGCATAGAAGTTTTGAGGTATCGATAATGTTCACCAATGGCTGTTAAATTTTGATTCAAGGAAAGGTACATTTTGCCATATCTTCCTGAATTGGAAGTAACAATTTCGCCATTGTCATTCGCGTAGGTACTCAGTTGGTTTGAAAGCCTTGGAAGGATGACTTTGTACACCAAATCCAAGTTCTTTTTAATGCGTTTTCCAAACGCTGAATTCTCGCCTTTTACCGAAGGGTCCTGAAGGGTTGAATACATTCGGCAAAGGGCATCCGTTGTGGCCAATAAGTCTTCAGTGTTTTCCATGTCTGCAGCGATTTCTGCATCGGTGTTTTTGAAGAATTTTAATATGCTTTCGTATTGGTTCAATAAATTGTTTCCAAGTTTTTCTCCTTTCGCATTTGCATGAAGTAGGTAATACAATTGAACGTACTCATGAAGACACCCGCTGTTTTTTGCACGAACCTCTTGTTCACCGTACATGTAGGATTTGTTTCTTCCATTGTATGTCAACATGTTCATAGGATCACAAATGTTTACTTCACCAAAGTCCATTACATTTTTTAACGGCATAACTTTTAAGGATAAATCCAATAATTTATTTGCCTTTGAATAATCTTTGGCTAAATAAAATTGTTCTGCAAGCAACAAGAAATTTACCCTATACTGCGAAGTATGACGCCTTGCGTAATAATCGGTAAGAACGCTAGGATTCGCCATATCTCCGTATTCATAAACAGACGTCATGTTTTTATACATTTCATCCAAGTCATAAAACACATGTTGCGTATCCTTAATGGGGCTTAGGACATAGGCCATGCCTACTTGTTTCACCCAACCACTGCTTAACAAAGCGAGTGAAAATGCGGAACCTCGGTTGCTTGAAAAATAAATTCCACGTTCCCAATCGTTGTTCGCAACCATGTCCATCATCATGATTTCATCTCGCGTCAAGTAGCGGTCTTGTTCATTGTTAAAAGCAAAAGTGATTTCATCTTCACAATTTTTGAGGTTTGCTTTTTTCACAACGCCTGATTTTAACACATTTTTCTTATTCACCTTAAACGTAAACATCGTTGAAGGGAAAAAAGTAATGTGGTTACCATCATTGTCCACGACATAATTTTTATCGTCTCTTACAAAAGCCATCGCGTCTTGAAAATCTACAGATTGCCAAGGTTTTTCGAAATCATCGAAAAGTTTTTGAAGTTCTGAACTTGCATTCTCATCTAACTTTATATTTCCTTTTTTGATGCTTCCGAGAATCTCAAAAATCCCATTGTATTTTGCCAGTATGTTATCTGATATTTTGGAGGTGTCTTCTGAAACCATTGAAACCCAGAGCTTGTCGAAACTTTCTTGCATACTTGGTTGCTCAATGGTAAATGACCCACGCATGCCGTTCAATTTTGCATTAAAATAACGGACGGCTTGATTTGCATACACCGGGTTGCTGGCAGTACGCATGTCAATCACCTTTTTAATCAATTCCGGTTCAGAATTAAGGCTTATCATTTCCAATAAGGAAAGAAAGTAAATTTGATCGGTATTTCCCGCATACATTAATACTTGGTCTTCCTTGAATTTAATCGGCAAAGGAGCAGATTCATAGGCGCGAAGCTTCATTTGATTGGTGTACCAATCCGTACCCATCAAGGACAAATTACACACCCTTACATCCGTTCTTTTGCCTTCTACTTCTTGAAGGTACCACAAAGGGAAGGTGTCGTTGTCACCATTGGTGAATAAAATTCCGTTTTTATTACAGGAGTTTAAATAATTATAAGCCAAATCTCTTGCCGTTGTTTTTCCACTTCGGTCATGGTCATCCCAACCTTGAACCCCCATCATTAAAGGGATAAGAAGTCCCAGTGAGGTGGAAAGGATGGCGGCAAAATCTTGTTTTTTACTCACTTTCTTTAATCCAAGCATAAGCCCAATCATCAGTATCACAATGCTACAAATGGTTAACCACAGGATTCCAAAACCGAAAATTAAGGTAACTAGGAGTCCTCCACCTGCGAAATACCCAAGTTTGATAAAATCTTTCTTGGTGAAAGATTGGTAAATGTCATACAATGCATAAACACCGAACGAGATCCACATAGCGAAAAAGTAGAAGGACCCTGAATAGGCATAATCACGCTCCCTAGGCTCCATAGGTTTTTGATTGAGGTAAACAACAATCGCTAATCCGGTAAAAAGGAAAGCCAATAGAAGCACGAAGGCATCCTTGGGACTTCTATAAAAATGAAAGAAAATACCCAATACAGCGAACACCAAAGGTAAAAGGAAGAAGGTGTTGTTAGATGGGTTTTCCGTCGTGTAAAACGGTTGATCGGAAGCACTTCCCACCCTCGGCGCATCGATAAAATCAAATCCACTTATCCAATTGCCTCGCATATTGTCACCATGACCTTGGATGTCATTCTGTCTTCCCGAGAAGTTCCACATTAAATATCGGATGTACATCCAATCTACTTGATAACGCATTAAATAGGTAAGGTTTTCTCCCGTTGTAGGTAAGCGTAATCCATCTCTTCCCAATTCTGTTCCTTTGTCTTCATCAGCATTGTATCCGCTCCAACTTTTATACCCAGCGATGTGCTGTTCGGTTTCGGCATACATACGTGGGAACAATGTTGTCTGTTCATAGGCAGGAACGCCACCGACGCGAATTGACGCATTGCTTTCAAAGTATTTTTCCGTAATCGTGTAGGAACCCTTATTTTTCTTTACCCAATTCAGTGCATCTTTTTCCAATTCAAATGCTTTAACATCTCGATCACCTTCCTCCACAACAAAGCGACGAAGATAAAAAGCAGATAAATCTCCCCAGCCATCTTTTGAGGTGAGCTGTGGTCCGTTTTCAGTTGCACGTTCATTGAGGCGATACGAATTCCAATATTGTCCTTTCAAAATAGGGCTGGATCCATATTGCTCTCGTTTCAGGTATGAGTGTAAAGTCACAAGATTTTCTGGATTGTTTTCGTCAAGCGGGGTGTTTGCATTGGAGCGAATAACAATCACTGCGAAAGAGCCATAACCAATTAGCAAAAGGGTTACGCCCATGAACACATTATATAAAATGGTGTGTTTTTTTCTGTGGGAATAGCGAATGCCTAGGATACAAACGAGAACCAAGCAAACCAAGAAAAAGATGGACCCAGAGAAGAAAGGCAATCCCAATCCATTTACAAAGCCAACCTCGAAACTACTGGCGAGTGAGATGGTTCCCGGGATAATTCCCTCTTGGATAAATCCAAGCGCGAGCACGGATATAATTCCTGTAAGCACAAAGCCGGTCCATTTGAATTGTTTTGCAACGTTGAAATAGATGATGTACCCAATTGCAGGTACCACCAAGATTCCCAATAAGTGGACGCCAATGGCCAATCCCAAAAGGAAAAAAATGATAAGAAGCCATCGGTTTGGCATAACATTCTGGTTAAGCGCCAGTTCCTGGCTACGCATTTCATCATCCCACTTAAGGGCGGCCCAGAAAATAACGGCCGTAAACAGGGACGCCATCGCGTATACTTCTCCCTCTACTGCTGAAAACCAAAAAGAATCAGAAAAAGTGTAAGCCAATGAGCCAACCGCTGCGGAAGCGAGAATCATAATCTTGTCGCCGTTTTCAAGTGCAGATTTGCGCAACAGGGTTAATTTTTTCAACATCAAGGTCAAGGACCAAAACATAAACAAAATCGTAAAGGAACTGCTGAGCGCGGACAATGCGTTGATCCAAACGGCCACATTTTCTTGAGAGGCAAAAATAGAAAACAATCGCCCTAAAATCATAAACAAAGGCGCCCCTGGCGGATGACCAACTTCGAGTTTGTATGCGGCTGTAATGTACTCACCACAGTCCCACAAACTCGCTGTGGATTCAATGGTTAGTAGGTAAACAAGGGTTGCGATTCCGAAAATTGCCCACCCGGTAATTTTGTTTAGTTTGGTGTAATTCATCTTGAGATTAACTAAAAAGTATTGCGAATTTAGAAATATTCAACCATGATTGAAATGCCTTTCAGTTTAAATTTCGAAAATGGTGTTTTTGTAAATTAAATAATCTTCATAAATTTGCCGGACAAATGACCTATGGTGTAATTGGCAACACGTCGGTTTTTGGTACCGAAGAGTCTAGGTTCGAGCCCTAGTGGGTCAACAGAATTAAACCCCGACCATTGCGTCGGGGTTTTTGTTTTAAAGACTTTCCAGCGACCTCGTTTAATTTCATTATGCCTAATTGAATGTTATTCACGTCCCTGCCATAAGGGCATAATTCAGAGTTAGTGCTAATTTTTTTTAATGAAAACGCAACAAAATACGGGAAAACTAGGGGATTTCCCCTGATAGTCTAAATTTATTTCAATCCCAATTCTTTGAAAATCTATTTTTGCCCGAATTTTTTAAAATCAACAACACCGAATTCATGGAAATCATTTTTATTGTCATTCTTGAAATTGCGGGCATCTTTATTTTTGGTCTTCTAGGAAGGAAAAAAGGAGATTCATTTTTGGACACCTTGGGAGCAGGGTGTAATGTGATTTTTTTCATCCTTTTAATGATTGCTTTTCTTGTTTTTGCAAGCTATAAAAATTGGTTTCAATTCTAACTTTCCAATGTGCATCTTGGGGGGCTGTCAATTTTACATTTCTAATTTCAAGGGAAGCGCTACCTTTGCAATCCTAGCGGCAAGAATGCTTTCAACAAGTAAATAGGTTTTGCCCATAAATTTTTCAAATGATGAACGAAAACGTTATCCCCCCCACGATTGAATCCTTAGGTGAATTCGGATTGATTAAATATTTGACCGAACCCTTTCAAAGCTCCCAAAAAACTACGGTTTTTGGGATAGGGGATGATTGTGCTGTTTTAGAGAAAAACGATTCACATTATACCTTGGTTTCAAACGATATGCTGCTTGAAGGAATTCATTTCGATTTGATGTATGTCCCGCTTAAACACCTTGGGTTTAAATCGGTTTCTGTTAGCGTTTCGGATGTTTACGCTATGAATGGGAAAGCAGAGCAATTGGTATTGAGCATTGGCCTTTCGAGTCGATTTCCTGTTGAGGCATTAAAAGAGTTCTATGAGGGCGTTCAATTGGCTTGTGATTTTTACCAGATAGACTTGGTCGGTGGCGACACCTCAAGTTCGGTTCAGGGCCTTATGATCTCAGCTACCGTAATAGGAAGTGTTGCAAAATCAGACATTGCATACAGAAAAGGGGGGGGTGAAAATGACATCCTTTTGGTTAGCGGTGATTTGGGTAGAGCCTATTTAGGATTGCAAATTTTGGAAAGAGAAAAGGAGGTGTTCACACAAAACCCTAATGTACAGCCCGATTTGGATCGATATGACACCTTGGTAAAAAAGCAACTTAAACCTGAGGCGCGTTTGGATGTTGTCGATATTTTAGCAGGGATGAACGTGGTGCCGACTTCAATGATAGATGTTTCTGACGGCCTCGCTTCTGAGTTGTTTCACCTCTGTACCGCGGGAGACTTAGGGTGTGTGATTTTTGAAGACAAAATCCCATATGCTGAAGACACCCTTTTGGTCGCTTCCGAATTCAACATTCCTCACCTTACTTGTGCAATGAATGGGGGAGAAGAATATGAATTGTTGTTTTCTGTTTCTCAAAAGGAATATCATAAAATTCAAGGGAATCCCTATTTTACGCCGATTGGACATTACACGCATTCCAACGAAGGGCTGCGTTTAATGGATGGCGGCGGATCGCTTCATGAGCTTAGGGCACAGGGATGGAAACACTTTTAATCGATCCTGGGAAGTTTAATCCGTGTGCGATGAATAATACACAATGGGAATAGACCAATTAACTTTTCTTTCATAAGACTGGCTTCTATTTCTGTGCGAAAATCACCCACCATAAAATTGAAATAAGGGGCCTCAAAAGTGATGTAAGCATCGGTTTTTGGATACAGTGTCATAAATTTTATGCGTAGAGAGTCTAAGTTGTTTTTGTCTGTGTCAAAACCCAATTGAATTCGAAACCCCAAAGTTTCGTTTTTATATGACTTTAAACTATCCACGCCAATCCTTACATCAGGGTCTACATGAGTCTTTAATTGTCCTTTCACGGAAAAAGAAAAAAGGATCAAAAAGCAAATCTGAATTAATTTCATTTGGTTAACATCTTAACGATGTGCAAAGTACTAAAAGTAATTGCCCAATAGACCAGATTTACTTTATTTAGAATCAATATAAATTAAGCGCAGCGCTGATTTTTTGTCACAATTGTGTCATGAAATTAGGCTAATCATGTAAATTTGTACCGTCAAAAAGTGTTATTTTATCACTTGAAAAGCTAGAATTTAGAAACTTATTTCATGGAAATATCTAATATTCAACAAGTTACACGAAGCCTGGTTTTCAGGTTAAGTTTCTTTGTTATTGCATTGGTACTAAGTCCAATGTTCGCATTTGCTCAAGGAGAAGCATTGTTTAAGTCAAAATGTGCAAGTTGCCACCAAATCCATAAAAATGGTACAGGTCCAATGCTTTCGGGCGCACGTCAAAGATGGGCGGATGCAGGTGAGGCAGAATTAATCATTAAATGGGTTCAAAACAATGCCGCACTACGGGCAGGTGGTAAATCTAAAAGGGCAGCTGCGGTTTTTAAAGAGTATGCAGGTTCTCAAATGACTGTTTTTGCTGATTTGACAGATGACCAAGTAAATTCTATTTTGGATTATGTAGACGCTCAGCCTAAGGACGATGGAAAGGCAGTCCCGGGTGCAACCGGTGCCGTTGACCCAAATGCAGTTCCCGGCGCTGAAGAAGAAGAAGAAGGTGGTGGATTGGGATTTATTTGGCTGATCATGGCTGTCCTGTTTGTGGTAATCATTCTGTCCGTAGGAGGAGTAAGAAGACAATTAAAAGTCGCGAGCAGTGGGGATGAGTCCATGGATAAGCTCTCTTATTTTGAAGAATTCAAGGCCCTTGCTTGGAAATACAGAACCCTCTCTGGATTGGTTGGTTTGGTAGTGGTGATTGCCGTTTTGGTAATTATATTTAAAGGCCTTTACACCATTAACATTATGGAAGGTTATCAACCTTCTCAACCCATAGCATTTCCTCATGACAGACATGCCGGAGTAAATGGAATCGATTGTAAATATTGTCACAACTCTGTAACGAAGTCTAAATCAGCAGGATTGCCGACTGTAAATGTTTGTATGAATTGTCACAAACAAATCAATGGTCAAGGAAAGCCTTTCGAAGGAGAGATCAAGAAAATCTATGCTGCGGCAGGATGGGATCCGTCCATTAAACCTGCTGGAGGATACAAGTACATGAAAAAGGAAAATCCAATCGTTTGGAATAAGGTTCATGTTTTGCCTGATCACGTTTATTTTAACCATAGCCAACACGTTGTCGTAGGAGGAATTGACTGTAAACAGTGTCACGGGGATATGACAAAAATGAATGAAGCTGCAAAAGTCCTGCCCATCGAAGAGTTAAACAAGGTGGAAGGAAACATTAAGCTTTCAAAAGCTACATTAACCATGGGTTGGTGTATTGAGTGTCATGGTGCAAAAGAAGTCGCGATTGGTGATGGGAAGAATGGGTACTATGATGAAATTCACAGAAGGTTGAAAAAAGACAAGAATTTGTACAAAAAGTATTTGGATAACGACGGTAAGATTACAGCGAACGAATTGGGCGGATGGGAGTGCGCTAAATGTCACTATTAAAATTGTTACAGAACAAAAAGTTATGGGAATAACAACGAAATATTGGAAAGGGGTTGAGGAATTAAAACAAACTCCGGAATTTTTGAAACAAAGGGAAAGTGAATTTCCATTTCAAAATTCAATTGAAAGTTTCTTAGCAGATGAGAATCTTAATGAAACATCAACAGGCCGCAGGGATTTCTTGAAATTTCTAGGTTTCTCCGTTGCAGCAGCTACGTTGGCAGCTTGTGAGGCTCCCGTTACAAAAGCGGTTCCTTACGTAGTTAAACCTGAGGATGTGACCCCAGGTCTTGCCACTATGTATGCATCAACCTATTACGATGGTCTTTCCTATGCAAGCATTCTTGTAAAAACACGTGAGGCTCGTCCTATTTTTATCAAAGGAAACAAGGATTTCGGTTTTACACATGGCACCGTCAATCCTCAAATTATTGCAAGTGTTTTAGGTCTTTACGACAGTGAGCGTTTAAATAGCGTTCGTAAAAAAGGAACGGCAGAGAGCATTTCGGTGAATGTTGCAGATGGCGAGATTATCAAATCTTTGAAAAAAGCGAAAGACATTGTTTTGTTATCCAACACAGTCATTAGCCCATCTGTCAAAATGGCTATTGACGCGTTCTCCAAAGTTTACGCTGAGAATGGAACGTCCAAAGTGAATTGGATTCAATACGATGCCATCTCTTACGACGCGATTAGAAAAGCAAACCTCGCGAACTTTGGTGAAGCTTTCATACCGAGTTACGATTTTTCTAAGGCAAAAACCATCGTCAGCATTGGTGCTGATTTCTTGAGTACTTGGTTGCTGTCAAATGAATATGCGGCGCAATATGGCCTCACCAGAAATCCGGATGCGAAATGGATGTCTAAACACTTCCAATTTGAGTCCATTATGTCGATAACAGGTTCAAATGCAGATTACAGAGGTCAAATCAAACCTTCAGAAAACGCTGCGGTTCTTGCTTACATAATTAAAGGCCTTGGGGGAAATGCCGGTTATTCAGGTTCAATTAATGGCGATGCTAAACTCAAAGCTGACCAAGCAATTAAAGCATTGAAAAATTCTAAAAACGAATCCTTAGTGGTTTGTGGTTCAAACAACATCGATGAGCAAATCCTAACCAACACGCTTAATAACCTTTTGAAGGCTTACGGAACGACTATACTTCCTACCGATGCGGTTGAAATGTTTAAGTCTGACGATAAACAAGCGGATAAATTATTCAAAGACATTATCGCAGGGAAAGGGCCAGATGTGCTTGTAAACCTTGGAACAAATCCAGTATATTCTTATGCAAACGGAAGCGAATTGTCAAAAGGATTGGACAAATTAAACATGTACGTCTCAACTTCAAGATATCTTGACGAGAGCGCCAATGTTGCCGATTTTGTTGTTCCTGATCACCATGCGTTGGAGTCGTGGAACGATTTTATGCCAAAAACAACCCATTATGCAGTAGCACAACCAACCATACGTCCACTCGGTAATACATATGCTGTGTTAGAATCGATTTTGGTTTGGGCAGGAGCGAATCAACGTGGGGGCAAGGATTCAGCAGTGGCTTATGATTATATTAAAGCAAATCACAACACAATGTTTCCATTGGAAGATTTTGCTATGCTTACACACAACAGCTGCAAGTCGTTAAACACGGCTAAAGAATTACCCGTTTTTAAAACCGTAGGTATTCATGCCCCAACAAAAGGAGGAGGACTTGAAGTTGTTTTCTATCAAAAAAGCGCCATTCGCGACGGAGCAATGTCAAGCAATCCTTGGTTACAAGAAATGCCAGATCCTATTTCAAAGGTGACTTGGGACAATTACATTACCATGAATCCTTTGCAAATGGAAGAAAAAGGTTTTGTGACAACATTTGACCAAGAACACGGATTGAACATGGCCAAAGTTGAGGTAAATGGAATGTCTTTGACCCTTCCTGTATATCCACAACCAGGTCAAGCTTTTGACACCATAGGTATCGCATTAGGTTATGGCCGAGGGATTAATGGAGAGGCTGTTGGTCGAGGGGCATACCAAACCAAAGAATACGGAGGGTTTGATTTAGACGATAAAGGGAACAAAAAGCCTATCGGAGTTAACTTATATCCTTACATCAAATTGGTAAATGATACGTTTGCATACGCTTATGTAGCGTCAATGTCAAAAGTAGACGGAGAATATCCAATTGCCGCCACACAAATTCACCACACCGTGATGGGTAGGGATTCAATTGTAAGAGAAACGAGTTTGCTTACCTATTTAAAAGGTGATCGTGCTGATTTTAATCCACCGCACATGTTGCAACGATTAAATGAGCATGGACATCATGAAGAAGCGCCTTTATCTGAATTCGACTTGTGGAATGCCCATCCAATTGAAAAAGTTGGCCATCGTTGGGGAATGACCATTGACCTGTCTTCTTGTATAGGGTGTGGAAACTGTTTAATTGCTTGTCAATCTGAAAACAATGTCCCTGTGGTTGGTAAAGATGAAGTTAGACGTGGTCGCGAGATGCATTGGTTGAGAATCGACCGCTACTTTGCTTCTGATGAGGAATCAGCTGTAGGAAAAAAACGTGACGATGATAACTTTAGTTATTCAAAAGCAGAAATTGCGGCAAAAAACCCTAAAGTGGTTCATATGCCGATGATGTGTCACCACTGTAATCATGCACCTTGTGAAACGGTATGTCCAGTAGCTGCTACCACACATAGCAATGAAGGATTGAATCAAATGACTTACAATCGTTGCATTGGTACAAGGTATTGTGCGAACAATTGTCCTTACAAAGTGCGTCGTTTCAATTGGTTTAATTATCCATCTTACAAAAAGTTTACGGAGATTAACCCTGCTCAAGACGATCTAGGACGTATGGTGTTGAATCCAGATGTAACCGTAAGGACTCGAGGGGTAATGGAAAAATGTTCACTTTGTGTTCAAAGAATACAAAGCACAAAACTTGCAGCGAAAAAAGAAGCAAGAACCATTGTAGATGGAGAATTTGCTACAGCTTGTTCTGAATCTTGTCCTACCAACGCAATCATAGTAGGAGATTGGAATGACAGCAAATCAAACATATTAAAAAGTTCTGGCGATAAACGTGCCTACCAAGCCTTAGAAGAAGTAGGAATTAAGCCAAACATTTGGTATAAAGTAAAAGTTAGAAACGAAGAAGTTCAAGCATAACATAACACACTGAAAATAGATTAGCATGCAAAAAGAAGCAGCAATTAGGGAACCCCTTATCTTAGGACACAAAACATTCCACGATGTCACCGAGGATGTATGTCGACCTATTGAGGACAAGGCACCAAAAATGTGGTATATTTTATTTACCATAGCCTTGATCATTGGATTATATGGAATTGGTTCCATTTGTTATTTGTTGGGTACAGGAATTGGGGTTTGGGGTTTGAACAAAACCATAGGTTGGGCTTGGGACATTACAAACTTTGTATGGTGGGTAGGAATTGGTCACGCTGGAACTTTAATTTCTGCGGTGCTTTTACTTTTCCGTCAAAAATGGAGAATGGCCATCAACCGTTCCGCAGAAGCAATGACCATTTTTGCGGTCTTTATGGCGGGAACGTTTCCGCTCATTCACATGGGTAGACTTTGGGTAGGATATTGGGTTTTGCCTTTGCCTAACCATTTTGGATCTTTATGGGTCAATTTTAACTCACCTCTTTTGTGGGACGTTTTTGCGATTTCAACCTATTTGTCTGTTTCCTTGGTGTTTTGGTACATTGGTTTAATTCCAGATTTTGCTACGATAAGAGACAGGGCGAAAAAGCCAGTTTCTAAGAAAATGTATTCCATTCTTTCTTTTGGTTGGTCAGGAAAAGCAAAACATTGGAATCGTTTTGAATTGGTTTCATTGGTTTTGGCTGGATTGGCAACTCCTTTGGTTTTTTCAGTACACTCCATTGTATCATTTGAC
Organism: Chryseobacterium gleum; assembly: GCA_945882095.1. Taxonomy (GTDB): domain Bacteria; phylum Bacteroidota; class Bacteroidia; order Flavobacteriales_D; family Crocinitomicaceae; genus UBA952. Next base: position 43,607 of record CAMCWF010000010.1, on the reverse strand, counting down.
TTTGCAACGTCAATCGTTCCTGGATGGCATACGACCATCTTCCCTCCTTATTTTGTGGCAGGGGCGGTATTCTCCGGGTTTGCAATGGTTCAAACACTCTTGTTGGTAATGAGGAAAGCCATGAACCTTGAAGCATATATTCATACCAAGCATGTAGAATACATGAACATTGTAATTATGGTAACTGGTTCTATCGTTGGTACGGCTTACATTACAGAACTTTTTATCTCATGGTATTCAGGTGTTGAATATGAGGCGTATGCGTTTTTGAATCGTGCAACAGGACCTTATTGGTGGGCATATTGGTCAATGATGACCTGTAATGTGATTTCACCACAACTAATGTGGATTAGAAAACTTAGAAGAAGTTTATTATTTACTTTCTTCATATCCATTGTTGTTAACATCGGAATGTGGTTCGAGCGTTATGTTATTATTGTGACCTCTATTCATAGAGATTATCTACCGTCTGCATGGAGTATGCATTACCCAAGTCATATTGACATTGCCGTATATTTAGGCACCATCGGTTTGTTTTTCACTTTTTTCTTATTGTTTGCAAGATATTTCCCTGTATTGGCTTTGAATGAAGTTAAAACAATTTTGAAAGGCTCTGGTCAATCTTACAAAGAATCACCGGATTATCATAAACATCATTAAGTATTGAGATTATGTCAGACAAGGTAATTTACGCAATGTATGGAGACGATGAGGTGCTGAAATCAGGCGCTAAAAAATTGGTATCCAACGGAATTAAAATTGCAGAGGTATACAGTCCTTTTCCGATTCACGGAATTGACCCAATAATTGGGGTAAAAGGAACAAGATTAGGAATTATGGCCTTTTTATACGGTCTGACTGGTCTGGCTTTGGCAACGTTTGGAATGTATTACTTCATGGTTGTTGAATGGAAAATGAACATAGGTGGAAAACCTAATTTTACCTACGCTGAAAACATGCTCGCTTTTATTCCTGTAACTTTTGAGTTTACAGTGCTCTGCGCGGCGCATGGAATGGCAATTACGTATTTACTTTTGAATCGCACCTTACCAGGTATGCCAGCGCAAAATCCTGACCCTAGAACAACAGATGATAAATTTGTGATGGAAATTAGGTTGTCTGAAAACCATGGTTTTACAGATGATCAAGTAGAAAGCCTATTGAAAGATACTGGCTTTGTAGAGTTAGAAAAGAAAATTATTGAATAAGTAAAGGAAAAATGATGAGAAAATCCTTTGTAAACTTTTTTGGAATCGCTGCAGTGGCTACGTTGGCATTGACGGCTTGTTCCTCAGACCCTAACAGTCCTGGTTTAGAATACATGCCCGACATGTATCGTTCCCCTGCCATAGAAGCCTATGTGGATTATGGTGAAGTGCGTGCGCGAATAGATGAGTCTAAAAAAACAAAGCTAACGGCTTTAACACCACCGGCCTATACCATTCCTTTTTATGGTACTGATTCTGCAGAGGTACGTTTGATGCTGCCTTACAAAAGGTTGGCTAACGTTTCTTTTAAAACCTCTCACGGAATGTTTGGAGTGGACCTTACAACCGCTGATGAGTATGCTTTAGCAATCAACGATATGAATCCTTTGGGAATTAATATGACCAATGTGGACGCTACAATGGAAAAAGGAAAAGCGCTCTATACGGCCATGTGTCAACATTGTCACGGAGAAAAAGGTGATGGAAATGGACCCATGGTTTTGAGTGGGGCTTATGCAGGGGTTCCCAATTATGCGGACCGTAAAGAGCTTTCTGATGGTCAGATGTTTTATTCCATTTATTATGGAAAAAACATGATGGGAGCTCATCGATCTCTTTTGAACAAAAAGGAGATTTGGACTGTCATACATTATGTTAGAAAATTTCAATTTCCGGATTACGGTAAATTTGATGCCATGGGAGTGGCTGTTGCAGCCTCTTCAGATACTACGAACCAAAAACAGAAATAAGAGTCATGGAATTTTCAATAAATAATAAAGCTAAAAACACAGCTTTTGGCCTCATGGGAGGAGGATTGTTACTTGCGATTATTGGCATAATTACTTGTGCAGGTGATGATCATTTTCTGACACGTTTAATGACAAATGGTTTAATAAGTACTTTTTTCTTTTTCGCCATTGGATTGGGGGCATTGTTCTTCTTGGCTTTGAATTATGCTACAGAATCAGGCTGGTATGCTGTCGTTAAAAGAATCATTGAGGCTGTAGCTGGGCTTTTACCTTATGGCATTGCTTTATTTGGTGTGGTATTGCTCACTATTTCATTCATGAAGGGCGCGCACATTTATACTTGGATGGACCCACATACCGTTGCGCATGACAAAATCATTGCAGGTAAAACACCCTATTTAAATTTGGTTTTCTTCTGGATTCGTACCTTGGCTTACTTTACGACCTATATCTTGTTTCTAAGAGGTTTTAGAAAACGTTCACTGCTTGAAGATGAAATTGGCGGTACCGAATTGCATTTTAAAAACTATCGTCGTGGTGCTATGTTCTTGGTGTTTTTTGCCGTGTTTAGTTCAACCTCTTCTTGGGATTGGTTAATGTCTATTGATGTGCACTGGTTTTCTACCTTGTTTGGTTGGTATACTTTCGCTGGAATGTGGGTTTCGGCACTTGTTGTTATTGTAATGACAACACTCTATTTGAAAAAACTCGGTTATCTTCCTTATGTAAATGATTCACATATACATGATATTGGAAAATGGATTTTTGCAATTTCTTTTTTATGGTCTTATTTGTGGTTTTCTCAATACATGCTTATCTGGTATGCAAACATTGGAGAAGAGGTTACATATTACGTAATGAGAACTGAACATTACAAAATACTTTATTTTGGAATGTTCTTTATAAACTTTGCATTCCCAATGTTAATATTAATGTCAAGAGATGCTAAACGTGATGCTGGTATTCTGATGTTTGTTGGGGTAATAATCTTAATTGGACATTGGTTAGATGTTTACATAATGGTTTCCGGAGGTTCACTTGGACAAAATGCAAAGATTGGATTTCTCGAAATTGGATTTGTTTTGTTATTACTAGGGTTTTTCATTTATGTGCTTCTTCGAAACCTTACCAAAGCTCCGTTGACGCCAGTAAATCACCCATTCTTGGATGAGAGTATTCATCACGATATTTAATTACTAATTACAAAAGAAAATGGAAAGTAAATTTTTGATTTTATTAATAATTATAATTGGCGCTATAGCAATCGCCCAACTTGTGCGTGTTTACGAATTGGCTGCGAAATTGCGCAAGAACGAGGAGCACGATATTCCCAATCGCGACAACTATTTGAATTCGAAATTGATGTTGTTGTTTATGGTGGTTCAATTTGGTGGATTTATTTACCTCATGTTAAAATATGGTTGGACAGGAAGGGGAGATGCCGCTTCGATTCAAGGGCAATCCACCGATTGGTTATTGAATTTGAACTTCATAATTATCATAAGCGTATTTTTCTTTACCAATTTTTTACTCTTCTTTTTTGCCTACAAATACGTTAGAAAGCCAGGTGTAAAAGCTTATTATCTTTCTCATAACAATAAGTTAGAGATGATATGGACAGTAGTTCCAGCAGCGGTTTTAGCCGTAATTATTATTTTAGGACTTAAAACTTGGAATGATGTCACAGGTCCTTCCCCAAAAGATGCAATCAAAGTGGAATTGTATGCAAAACAGTTTGATTGGACGGCTCGATATGCCGGCGGAGACAACATCCTTGGTAAGTCAGATTATAAACTGATTCTTGGAAATAATGAATTGGGAATTGTTACTTCAGAAACACTTGACTCCTCGATTTTAGCCATTCAAAATGGTGCTGGGGGCATCGCATCCATTCAAAAACTTCTAAACAACAGAGATACTGTAATTACGGATTCATTGATGTCTGTAATGACGACTAATTTAGGCAACAAGGAAAGATTGCTACGACTTTTGTATCAAATGAAATCAACCCATGCTAAAAGCAAAGACGCCAATGCGTGGGATGACATCATTCAAAGAGACACGTTGTATCTACGTAACAATACACCCTATGAATTTCTGATTCGTTCGAGAGATGTATTACACTCTGCATTCTTTCTGCATTTTAGAGCGCAGATGAATGCGGTTCCAGGATATGGTACACGCCTTAAGTTTACCCCAACCATAACAACAGATCAAATGAGGGTAAAAAAGAACCTTCCTTCTTTTAATTATATTCTCATGTGTAATAAAATTTGCGGTGGAGCACACTACAAAATGAAAATGATGGTGGTGGTTTTATCAGAGGCAAAATACGATGCTTGGATGAAATCAAAGGCAACTCAAAATTTTAAAGCGAAATACTTCCCAGTTGCGACGCCAACTCCTGCAAGTTCAGGCGGCATGGACACAGTGGTTTCACCAACAATGTAAAACAGTAATTAAAACGAATAAAAATGACTTCAGTAGCACACGAAGAACACGCACATGGACATCATGACCATCACGAAGAAGGTTTTGTTTCAAAGTATATTTTTAGTCAGGACCATAAAATGATTGGAAAGCAGTTTTTAATAACTGCGGTTTTTATGGGTTTTGTTGCCATGCTATTATCCACTCTTTTTAGAATTCAATTGGCTTGGCCCGGCGAGAGCTCGAGTTTTTTAAGCTTTTTCTTGGGTGACTTTTGGGCTCCTGATGGGGTACTTCGTGAGGACATGTACTTAGGTTTGGTAACCATGCATGGAACCATAATGGTATTTTTCCTTCTTACGGGTGGTTTATCGGGGACCTTTTCAAACATCCTAATTCCACTTCAACTTGGGGCACGAGACATGGCTTCAGGCTTCTTAAACATGTTGTCATTTTGGTTTTTTGCGCTATCTTCATTGATCATGGTGCTTTCCATGTTTGTAATGAATGGATCAATTTTTGGCATCGATATTCCCGGTGACTGGGGTACCGAAGGCAACGGTCCAGCCATGGCAGGTTGGACAATTTACCCGCCTTTGTCTGCATTGCCACAAGCCGTTTCTGGTTCTGGTTTTGGGATGACCCTTTGGTTGATTTCAATGGCAATCTTCATCGCCGGTTCATTGATTGGAAGTTTGAATTACATCGTTACGGTAATTAACCTTCGAACGCAAGGAATGACGATGACCCGTATGCCCCTAACCATTTGGACGTTTTTTGTAACGGCTATTCTTGGAGTGCTTTCTTTCCCAGTATTACTTTCTGCGGCTGTTCTACTTATCATGGACAGGTTGGCAGGAACGAGTTTTTATCTTTCCGACATCATGATTGGTGGCGAAATGCTTACAAATCATGGTGGTTCTCCGATTCTTTTCCAACATTTATTCTGGTTCTTAGGTCATCCAGAGGTATACATTGTATTGTTACCCGCGTTGGGTCTATCGTCAGAAATTATCGCTACCAACGCCCGAAAACCAATCTTTGGTTACAAAGCCATGATTGGATCCATTTTGGCGATTGGTTTCCTTTCCTTTATTGTTTGGGGGCATCACATGTTCATTACAGGGATGAATCCATTTTTAGGAAGTGTTTTCGTATTTACAACCTTGCTGATTGCCATTCCATCTGCAGTGAAAGTATTCAACTACATCACCACAATTTGGAAAGGTTCATTGATATTCACTCCAGCAATGTTGTTTGCTTTGGCTTTGGTTTCTACTTTCATTACAGGTGGAGTAACTGGAATTATTTTGGCAGATTCAGCGTTAGACATTGCAATCCATGACACGTATTTTGTGGTAGCACATTTTCACATCGTAATGGGTATGTCTGCCGTATTTGGTTTGTTCGCAGGTGTTTACCATTGGTTTCCTAAAATGTATGGAAGAATGATGAATACAAGAATGGGTTATGTGCATTTCTGGATTACAATCGTCGGTTCCTATGGGGTTTTCTTCCCAATGCATTTTGTTGGAATTGCCGGTGCACCAAGAAGATATTATGACTATTCAACGTATGGTGAATTTGACGTAGATACTTACAACATGATCATGGATCTAAATGTAATTATCACAACTTTTGCAATCATCGCAGCTTGTGGTCAAATGATATTCCTTTTCAACTTCTTCTACAGCATCTATAGAGGTCCAGTTGCCCCTCAAAACCCTTGGAAATCTAATACCTTAGAGTGGACTACACCTGTTGAGCACATCCACGGAAATTGGCCCGGAGCCCTTCCTGAAGTGCACAGGTGGCCTTATGATTATTCTAAGCCAGGTGCAGCGGAAGACTTTATTCCACAAAACGTTCCATTGGCGGAAGGAGAAGTAGAATCACACTAAAGTAAAGGATTGCTGATTATTTGATTTTATCAATTTCAGGAGCAATGTTTTCAAGAGCCTTAAAATATTCCTCCCCAAAGGCACGAATCAAAGGTGCTTTTAGGAACTGGTAAACAGGCGTCTCACATTTTATACCGCATTCAATGGCAGCGCTGCATATGTCCCATTCATGAAATTGTACTGCGGTAAACTGCTCATACTTTTTTACGCGAATGGGATATAAGGAACAGGAAAGAGGTTTTAAATTATCAATTTTCCCATCACGATAGGCGCTTTCTATAGCGCACAAGGCAGTATTCTTCTCATCGAAAAACACGAATGCACATTCCTTATGATCAACCAACGTGGTCACAGGTTCGTCATCGTAATCCAAATAGGAAACACCTTTCTCTTTTATCGCAAGTTTGCCACTTTCGCTCATGTAAGGTGTGATTTCTTCTATGTTTTCTTGGATGTTTTTCACCTCCAGTTGGGTCAATGGTGCGCCTGCATCTCCTAAAACGCAACAAGCACCTTTGCAGCGGTTCAGGTCGCAAACAAATTTTTTCGTGAAGATTTCAGATGAAATAATCGTGTCGCCTAGTTCTATTAACATCCTTCAAAATTACACTGAATTTTGAAAACATTTGGAAACTATTAGGAATTGACCTATTTTTGTCCCATAATTTAAGGTAGGAGGGGGCATTAGTCCCCTCTTTTGTTCTGTATGATAGACATTGAAATTGTTAGAAATTTGGCGGAGGATAGGATGAAAGAGCGCGACAAGGGCTTGTTCATTGTAGAACTTACCATTTCGAGTGCGAATGTGATTAACATCGAGATTGACAGCTCCGAAGGAGGCGTGTCTGTCGAAGATTGTATGTCTGTTTCGAGGAATGTCGAACATAATTTGGACAGAGAGGAGGAGGATTTTGAACTGCATGTTTCTTCTGCGGGTCTGGATAAGGCGCTTCGTCACCCACTTCAATATCAAAAAAACATCGGCAGAGAGTTGGCTGTGGTTAAAACAAATGGAGAAAAATTACAAGGTCTGTTAGTGAGTGTAATTGAGGACGAATTAGCATTGACTTTTGAAAAAAAGATCAAAAATGATAAAAACAAAAACGTTTTGGTAAAGGAAATTGTTTCAATACCAAAATCTGATATAAAAGAAGCAAAAGTGGTGGTCTCATTTAAAGGATGATTTATGAATAGTTTAGATTTAGTTGACTCGTTTTCAGAGTTTAAAGAGTTAAAAAACATTGACAAACAAACCATGCAACACGTTTTAGAAGACGTGTTCCGTGCCATGTTAAAAAAGAAATTTAATACCGATGAGCACATCGATATCATTGTAAATATTGATAAAGGTGACGTGCAAATCTTTATTAACAAAGAGATTGTAGACGACGGAGAGGTTGAAGATCCAAATACTGAAATGGCGTATTCTGACGCTGTACAAATTGAGCCGGATTTTGAAATCGGAGAAGAGGTAACCGAAGAATTTACGTTTTCGGATTTTGGAAGGAGAAACATCCTGTCTTTACGTCAAAATTTGATTTCAAGAATATTAGAATTAGAAAAAGACCATTTGTACAAAAAATACAAAGAAAGGGTTGGAGAGATTGTTACGGGTGAGGTTTATCAAGTTTGGAAGAAAGAAATTCTTATCATCGATGACGATCAAAATGAATTGATTTTACCAAAATCAGAACAAATCCCATCTGATTTCTTCAAAAAAGGAGAGTCCGTTCGTGCAGTTGTTTCAAAAGTGGACATGCGAAACAGTACCCCAGTCATTATTCTGTCTCGTACAGCACCCGAATTCTTGGAGCGTTTGTTTGAACTTGAGGTACCTGAAGTCTTTGATGGTTTAATTACCATTAAAAAAATTGTAAGAGAACCAGGAGAAAGAGCTAAAGTTGCTGTAGAATCCTATGATGACAGAGTGGATCCAGTAGGCGCTTGTGTCGGAATGAAAGGGAGTAGAATTCACGGAATCGTTCGCGAATTGCGAAATGAAAACATCGATGTAATCAATTATACCAGCAACAACCAATTGTTAATTCAGAGGGCATTATCCCCAGCGAAAATCACTTCGATGGAAATCAACGAAGAGGAAGGACGAGTGAAAGTGTTTTTAAAACCAGACCAAGTTTCACTTGCCATAGGTAGAGGTGGAAACAACATTAAATTGGCTGGAAAACTTTGTGGCTACGAGATTGACGTTTATCGAGATGGAGAAGTGGATGTCGAAGATGTAGATTTGGAAGAATTTGCGGATGAGATTGACAGTTGGATCATAGATGAATTGAAGGCTATAGGTTGCGATACAGCTAAGTCAGTGTTGGAAATCAGCATTGATGATTTGGTGCAAAGAACAGACCTAGAAAAAGAAACCATCGTTGAGGTGTTTAGAATTTTGAATGCAGAATTTGAATAAATTTGCAAGATTTTTAAGGAAGTAAAATATGTCGGGAAAACCAATTAGATTAGGAAAAGCAGCGAGTGAATTGAATGTAGGATTGCCTACGTTGTTGGAATTTCTATCTTCCAAAGGAATCAAAATTGATTCTAACCCAAACAGCAAATTGGACCCGGAGCATTTCCAATTGCTTTGTACGGAGTTTGCCGCGGATCAAAACTTGAAGGAACAGGCCAAAGGCTCTCCTGCAAGAGAAAAAAAGGAATCGGTATCGCTTCATGACGCCCGCACAGAAACACCCGCACCTGTAAAATCAGAAGAAGAAGGGGATGACATCAATTTTGAAGAAATTAAGCGAAATGTTTTTGAACCAGAAGTAACGAAACCTAAGGTAGAGGAACGTCAAGTTAATGTCATTGGCAAAATTGATTTAAATCAGTTTCAAAGCAAGGGTAAGGTTGAGAAAAAAGAACCAACGGAAAAAACAGAAGAAAAACCTGTTGTTGTGGTTGAAACGCCGGAAGTCTCGGTTTCTGTTCCAGAACCAAGTGAAACGGTTGCTCCCGAGCCGGTCGCTACGCCTCCTGTTGTCGTCGAAACCCCTACCGGTCCTCCTGCCATTGAGATGATCAAAACGGAAAGAAAAATTCTGACCGGACCAACGGTACTTGGTAAAATGGTGCTTCCTGTCGAAAGGCCAAAAAGCCATAACAACGACAAGGACGATGCGGCTAAGAAAAAACGCAAACGAATTAAAACCGTCGCGCCCAATCCTACGGCCCCAAAACCAACGCAACAAGCGCCGAAACCAGGATTTAAAATAGAGAAAAAAGAAATTTCCGAGCAGGACATTCAAAAAGAAATAAAAGATACGTTGGCTAGACTCTCCAATCAAGGAGGAAAATCTAAGGCATCTAAGAATAGAAAAATCAAAAGAGATTCCTTCCAACAAAAACGTCAAGAGGAAATGTTGGCGGCTGAGTTGGATGAAAAGATCTTAAAACTCACGGAATTTGTAACCGTTTCCGAATTGGCGAGCATGATGAGTGTGCAGCCGACTCAGGTTATTTCAGCGTGTATGTCTTTGGGGATTTTTGCCTCTATCAACCAACGTTTGGACGCAGAAACCATCCAAATTGTAGCGGATGAATTTGGGTATGAAACACAGTTTGTAAGCGCGGAAGTTCAAGATGCAATTCAAGTAGTCGAAGATTCACCCGAAGATTTGGTGGATCGTCCGCCAATCATTACGGTCATGGGTCACGTTGACCACGGAAAAACGTCCCTGTTGGATAGAATACGAAATGCAAATGTTACCGATGGCGAAGCCGGAGGCATTACACAACACATTGGAGCTTATTCGGTTGTTTTGAAAGACGGAAGAAAAATGACCTTCCTCGATACCCCAGGTCACGAAGCGTTTACCGCCATGCGTGCAAGGGGAGCACAGGTTACAGACGTCGCTATTATCATTGTCGCTGCAGATGACGATGTTATGCCTCAAACGAAGGAAGCCATTTCGCATGCCCAGGCTGCAGCGGTGCCTATGATTTTTGCAATCAATAAAATTGACAAACCCGGTGCAAACCCTGAGAAAATAAAGGAACAACTTTCCCAAATGAACATCCTTGTTGAAGACTGGGGAGGAAAATACCAATGCCAAGAAATATCCGCAAAACAGAACCTTAACATTACTGAATTACTAGACAAGGTGTTGCTAGAAGCAGAAATGTTAAACCTTCAAGCGAACCCAAATAAAAATGCCGTAGGTACCGTGATAGAGTCTTCCTTGGATAAAGGTAAGGGGTATGTTACAAACATATTGGTGGAGTCAGGAACCTTAAAAATCGGAGATGTTATTTTGGTCGGGAAACATTATGGAAAAGTTCGTGCGATGCACGATGAGAATGGAAATGCCATGAAATCGGCAGGACCAGCTCAACCGCTTTCTGTTTTAGGAATCAATGGAGCGCCAAATGCAGGAGATAAGTTTAACGTGTTGGACGATGAAAAAGAAGCTAAAACCATTGCGAGTAAAAGAGAACAATTGTTCCGTGAGCAAGGGTTAAGAACCACCAAACACATTACGCTCGATGAGATTGGACGTAGGTTGGCCATTGGGGATTTCAAAGAACTTAACATCATCGTTAAAGGAGATGTGGATGGTTCCATTGAGGCCCTCTCTGATGCGCTACTTAATTTATCTACACCAGAAATTCAAGTCAATATTATACACAAAGGCGTTGGAGCCATATCTGAAGCTGACGTCAACCTTGCTTCTGCTTCTGATGCAATCATTATTGGATTCCAAGTTCGTCCTACGGTTGGTGCGCGTAAATTGGCAGAGAATGAGCAAATTGACATACGCCTTTATTCCATCATCTATAAAGCCATTGAAGAAATTAAAGCGGCTATGGAAGGAATGCTTTCACCGGACATTGAGGAGAAAGTCATGGGTACTGCTGAAATACGCGAAACCTTTGACATTACCAAGGTGGGAACCATTGCAGGTTGTTATGTGATGGATGGAACCATCAAACGATCATCAAAAATCCGTGTCATCCGAGATGGAATTGTAATTCACAACGGAGAACTTGGATCTCTTAAACGATTCAAGGATGATGTCCGTGAGGTTAAGAATAATTATGAATGTGGTTTGAACATTGATAAATTTAATGACATCCAAATCGGGGACATTGTAGAAGCGTATGAAGAAATTGAAGTTGCTAGAAAATTGTAAATTAACCGCAACACCATTTTTCTTTGAATAATAAGCTCCTTTGGCAATAGAATTCTTAACTTTGTAGTAATAAAACCATTCGCATGCAACACGTACAGCAAGCAAATTTACTTTCCGGACCACATATCATTTTGATATTAATCATTGTCCTTTTGTTATTTGGAGGCAAAAAAATCCCTGAATTAATGCGAGGATTGGGCCAAGGAATGAGAGAATTCAAAGATGCCTCCAAAGGAGACAAAAGCGAGGAGGTAGACGCAAAAGAAAAGAAAATCGAAGAATTGTAATTCATGTTTTCGTCCATCCAAGCAATTCAATCGGCCATTGCGTCGGGAAAATCTGTTTTAGACATTGTCGAACATTACCTTCAAAAAATTGAGGAACATAGGGATTTGAATGCATTCTTGGAAGTTTATGCTGAGGACGCCCGTACCCAAGCCTTGTCGATCCAAACAAAAATTGACGCAAACAACGCAGGTAAATTAGCCGGTGTTATCATTGGAATCAAAGACAATCTCTGTTTAAAAAACCATAAAGTTTCTGCCGCTTCTCATATTTTGGAAGGTTTTGAATCCCTTTATACAGCAACAGCCGTTCAAAGACTTCTGGATGAGGACGCCATTGTGATTGGTAGACTCAATTGCGATGAATTTGCAATGGGTAGTTCGAATGAAAAGTCCTTCTATGGTCCCGTCAGAAATAACATAAACAAAGAATACGTTCCCGGAGGTTCCTCCGGAGGATCAGCAGTTGCTGTTTCGGCAGGACTCTGTACCCTGGCATTAGGAAGTGATACCGGTGGGTCGGTGCGTCAACCCGCTTCTTGGACAGGGACCTATGGTTTCAAACCAACCTATGGTAGAATTAGTCGATACGGATTGATCGCTTACGCCTCGTCCTTTGACCAAATAGGAACTTTTACAAATAACCTTGAGGATGCAGCCGTCGCCTATCAAATTATGGCAGGCAAGGACCCGATGGATGCAACCACATCTTCACTTCCCACAACTGAACCAGCATCGTCAAATGCGAACCTTACGATTGGCGTCCTTATGGATTATCTCGAACATCCAGGGATAGACTTGGAAATTAAGGAAGAAATCACCCGTAGAATTGACCAGTTAAAACAAAATGGGGTTGTCATAAAAGAAGTTCGCTTCCCTTTTATGGAATACATCGTTCCCGTTTATTATGTGCTGACAACAGCTGAAGCGTCTTCAAATTTGTCAAGGTTCGATGGGGTTCATTATGGATTCCGTTCCAATCAAGCCGTGGGCGTTGAAGAAACCTATATCAAATCAAGAACAGAAGGTTTTGGTGAAGAAGTTAAACGACGCATCATTACGGGCACTTTTGTGCTTTCGAACGAGCAATACGATGCATATTACACCAAAGGTCAAAAAGTTAGGCGATTACTTCAAAATCATACCCGTGCCATGTTCGAAGAAGTAGATGTCTTGCTCATGCCTACCACGCCCACCACCGCTTTTAAGTTAGGGGAGGTTAAGGATCCCATCCAGATGTATTTGCAAGATATCTTTACCGTTCATGCGAATTTAACGGGAAATCCAGCCATCAGCTTGCCGATGGGTACACATTCCAATGGATTGCCATTTGGAATTCAATTAATGACCGACCAATTTAGAGATTTAGAATTATTGTATGCATCCCAATTGTTTGAGAAAATTAGCGAATAAATGTTTGTTTTTTTTCCTTCTTGGCCCTCTCTTTTTTACTTCCTACGGACAAGGTCAAGTGCCCACTGTTCGACCTTCTGACAGTTTAAATTCACCGGCATTTTTAAATACAGTGCAGCAATCCCTGAACTATTTTTATGCGGATTATGCCAACGCTATCTATTCAGATTCCATTCTTAAAGCGCTCCATTACGAAGCTACAACCGTTCCGGTATTTTCAAATGACATCTATTGCGAACGACTTCAAGCCATGAGCAATCAAAGTCCATTTCAGTTTGATTGCAACCCAATTACCCTCTCTTCAGTAAAGTTTTTTGCAGAAAACAGAAGGTCATTTGCTAAAATCGTGCTTGGAAGGTCCGCACTTTATTTTGATTTGTTCGAAGAAAAACTTGCCGAATATGGACTGCCCTTAGAGTTGAAATATTTAGCGGTTATCGAAAGTGGACTGCGCCCTCAAATTAAATCCAAAGCCGGCGCGTTGGGACTGTGGCAATTCATGTATCGAACCGGATTGTACTACGGACTCGAAGAGAATTCATACATCGATGAACGAATGGATCCCATAAAAGCAACAGATGCAGCATGTCGGTTTCTGAAAAAACTCTATGGAATCTATGGCGATTGGAACCTTGCCTTAGCCGCCTACAATGCAGGACCAGGAACCATAAACAAAGCGATTCAACGCTCAGGAAATCAAAAATCTTATTGGGCCATTCGTTCCAGCCTCCCCACAGAAACGCAAGGTTATGTTCCAACTTTCATTGCTGCTGCGTACCTCCTAACTTACCATGCGGAGCATAATTTGATGCCTGCTGCTGCCAAAATACACAATGCGCAGTTGGATACCATGTGCTTGAAACGAGGGTTGAGCATGAAGACCATTTCCATGGGGCTTGATTGGGACATCGAAGAAATAAAAACACTCAATCCAATCTATAAGACAGAATACATCCCTGCATCCATCAAAAACCGATGCGTGACAGGGCCACTTGAAAAAATAACTTTATTGGTCGGTTTGGAAGACTCCTTGTATGCCCTTGAACATCCTTCGTTGACACTTCCCCCCATCGAAACAAATGTCCCAGAAGACTCCCTTGCAAATGAGCCTCTGCACCCAGATTCCCTGTCGCTTCAATACATTTATCACAAAGTAAAATCAGGGGAAACACTTAAATCCATTTCCACTAAATACAGCATAACCACAGAGGAGATTATGGAATGGAATGCCCTTCAAACTTCAAATATTTATGTTGGACAAAGGCTTACCTTGAAAAAAACACATACGGTGAAAGCCGAAGTTGAAGCGGTGGTAAAACCTGTAGTTAAACCTAAGAAGTATTATGTGGTAAAAGCAGGAGACACCTTATCACAAATAGCAGCGAGACAACATGTCTCTCTGGCCCAACTAAAAAAACTTAATCCAGCAGCAGCTAGGGGTGTGATTCATCCTGGAGATCGTTTGAGAATTAAATAATCAACATGAGAATTTCTGCTACCATCATCACCTTAAATGAAGAAATAAACATAGGCAGATGTATTGATTCGTTGGAAGGGGTTGCAGATGAAATCATTGTCATGGATTCAAATTCTACAGATAAAACCAAGGAGATTTGCATGCAAAAAGGGGTGCGTTTTGTTTCCCAAACCTGGCTAGGTTACGCCGCTCAAAAGAACCAATTGAATGCATTGGCTCAATTCGAAATGATTTTGTCCATAGATGCCGATGAAGCGTTGACAGAGCGCCTAAAGGAATCCATTTTGGAATTGAAAAAGAAGGAAATTATTGGCGTATACACCATCAACCGAATCACCAATTATTGCGGAAAGTGGATCAAACATTCAGGATGGTATCCCGACGTAAAAACCAGGCTTTTTCCAAAAGAAACCTCACGTTGGGAAGGGGACATCGTTCATGAAGAATTGATTTTTGACCCAATTTACACCCCGTATATGTTAAGCGGTGATTTGGCTCATTATTCCTATGTTTCCCACAAACAACATCGATCCCGGGCAGACCATTACTCTCGTTTAACGGCAAAGAAATATGTGGAGCAAAACAAAAAGGTTTTTTGGTTGCAACCTGAAATCAGCGGAATCTTTCGATTCTTAAAAATGTTTGTGCTAAAATGTGGATTTTTAGACGGCCTGAGTGGTTTTCACATAGCAAGGATCAGCGCGATGTCGAATTTATACAAATACCAAGTGGTAAAACAATTGTACCGTGAATCCAAGTAACATCCATAGAATCATTGTTTCCAGAACCGATGGCATTGGTGATGTAATGTTAACCTTACCAATGTGTATATGGTTGCGAAATTCTTTTCCGAGTGCAACCCTTGTTTATCTGTGTAAAAAATATACCAGTCCCGTCGTTCTTTGCTTTGCGCCAGTAAATGAAATTCTTATTCTGGAAGATTTGATGGCGTTAACCCAACAGGAAAGGAAGAAAAAATTGTCGGCAGACATACTCATTCACGTGTTTCCAAATAAAACGATTGCTTCCTGGGGGCTTTTTGCTAGAATTCCTCATAGAATTGGGACGAGTCACAGATGGTATCATACCTTTTTTTGTAACCACCGTCCATCCTTTACCCGTCTGCACTCACCCTTACATGAAGCGCAATTAAATTTTCATTTGCTAAAACCCCTCGGATTGCAAGAAATTCCTGATTTTGAGTCCATAAATGAGGTTTCTGCTCAGTTTCTCCCCTCCAACGAATCCATTCCCACGTTTTCTAACTATGTCATCCTTCATCCATTATCACAAGGCAGTGCAATGGAATACCCGCTTGAAAAATACGAGCAGTTGGCAAGTGAATTGGTAAAAAAGGGTAAAACAGTCTTGATAACAGGAACGAATCAAGAGCGCAAGCGAATAGAGGGTAGATTTGCAAACATTCCGAGTGTCCACAACTTGATGGGAGAACTCTCCTTGAGCCAGTTGGTCTTGCTTATTCAAAATGCCTGTGCTTTAATTGCTTGTTCTACCGGCCCATTACACATTTCAGGGGCGCTCAACGTGAAAACAATAGGTTTGTTCTCCGCTCGAAAACCCATTCACCCTGGAAGATGGAAACCATTAGGTACCGATTCTCATGCCTTGGTCTTTGATGCTGGTTGTGTGAAATGTGCACAAGGAGAACCCTGTGATTGCATTCAAAACATTAACACAACTGAAATCCTTGATTGTGTTTTTAAATAATACCTTTCTTCTTTCTTTGTCTACAGGTCTGTTCCTTTTCTTTTTGTCTCAACAACAAGAATTGTGTTATGTGGTTTTGTCTACCGTTGGCGTTTTTATCTATTATTCCAATCGTTTGAAAATCTACAGCAAACGATTCTTTGGGCTTTTGTTTTTTGCAGTTCTTTCCTTTTTATGGGATCAAGAAATCCTATCGTTTTTTTCAGTGCTACATCTTTCCGCAGCGGCATTGGCCGCATTTTTCTATGTGCGAAAAGATAAAAGCCTTCGGGAGATTCCTTCGTTAAAAGCATATTACATTGCATTGGTGTGGACGCTTGTTTGTCTTGGAGCGAAACCCAATGTGTCACTGACACAATACCTGCTCAATGCATTGGTATTTTTTGGTTTTTTCTTCATGCTCGCTGTGGCTTCCGATGTGAAGGATCGTGACGAAGATCCAATGAGGCTTAGGACCCTTCCTCAAGTGTATTCTTGGAATTTTTTAAGAAGATTGTTTTTCACCTTGTCCGTGGTTAACTTGATTGTCACCTATTTTTGGTTACCAACGGTGGCTTTAGGGATGACTTTCGCGGGACTGTATATTTCGATTCGTTGTTCGGTTCATTCTAGATTCCCAAAATCTTTTGACCTCGACATAGCGATATTTTGCTTTGCAGTGGGTATGGGAATTCAGAATAATAAAACCCCTATTGTCGCTACTTTTCTATCTTTGCCTCATTAATTTAACTTATGGAACTTGACTATAAATCCCTCGCGCTAAAATGGCAGAAAAACTGGACAGATACCCAAGCGTATAAAGTTGAAATCCAGCCGGGAAAGCCTAAATATTATGTGTTGGATATGTTTCCTTATCCCTCGGGCGCAGGATTGCATGTCGGACATCCCCTGGGATACATCGCTTCAGACATTGTCGCTCGTTATAAAAGAATGAATGGATTTAATGTTCTCCATCCAATGGGGTATGATTCCTTCGGTCTCCCCGCTGAACAATATGCCATTCAAACAGGACAACATCCTGCAAAAACAACCGAACAAAATGTAAAACGATACCGAGAACAAATGGATCAATTGGGGTTTTCCTTTGATTGGTCGCGTTCCGTCCAAACTTCAGATCCTGGCTATTATAAGTGGACACAGTGGATTTTTAAACGGTTTTTTAATGCTTATTATGACACAAAGGTCCTTATAGCAAGGGATATATCGGACCTCATTTCTCAGTTTGAAACCGAGGGCAATGTGAATGTAGAGGCATATACAGAATACAATGAATTTTTTACTGCTACAGATTGGAAAGCATTTTCAGCATCTGACAAGGAAAACATCCTTCAGCATTATCGCCTTGCCTATTTATCCGATGTTTGGGTAAATTGGTGTCCAACCCTTGGAACCGTTTTAGCCAACGATGAAGTCGTTAACGGGACATCTGTAAGAGGTGGCCATCCCGTCGAACAAAAAAAAATGAGGCAATGGTCCATGCGGATTAAGGCATACGCCGAAAGATTGCTTGAAGGGTTAAACCATATCGATTGGAGCGATTCCATAAAAGACCAACAAAAAAACTGGATCGGTAAATCGGAAGGAGCGCTTATTTCCTTTGAAATTGCAGAGGCCAACTTACCTGCCATCCAGGTTTTTTCAACCCGTCCGGACACCATTTTTGGGGTGAGCTTCCTTGTCTTGGCTCCGGAAAATCCGATTGTGGAAACACTTACTGCCCCAGAATGTAAAGCTTCCGTCCTACAATACCAGAAGGAAGTTTCCTTGAAGTCAGAGAGGGAACGCTTGTCAGAAATTAAAAATCAAACAGGGGTTTTTACTGGAGCGTATGTCATTCACCCTTTCTCAAAAGAAAAAGTTCCGGTTTGGATTGGCGACTATGTTTTGGCCAATTATGGAACGGGTGCAGTCATGGCCGTCCCTGCTGGCGACCAGCGTGATTATGATTTCGCCATGAAGTTTAACTTACCAATCCCATCCATTTTTGAAAACTGCGATTTAACACAGGGAGCGGTTGTCGATAAAAAAGCAATTCTTTGCAACGCTTCTTTTTTAGATGGATTGACCTATGCCGAAGCAACGCCGAAAGTCTTGGATGCCTTGGAAAAAATGGGGCAGGGAATACGCAAAATCAACTATCGATTGAGGGATGCGGTGTTTTCACGTCAACGTTATTGGGGAGAACCTTTTCCGGTGTATTATGACCAGGAAATTCCAAGATTGGTCGAAGACCGAGATTTACCCGTTGAATTGCCTAAAATTGATGCGTTCTTGCCCACAGAGGAAGGCGAACCCCCACTCGCAAGAGCGCAAGAATCCGATTGGAATGTTCATTTGGGCGACCGAATGGAATTCAACACAATGCCCGGTTGGGCAGGCAGTTCTTGGTATTTTTTGAGGTACTTGGATCCAAAATGTGAAGAAGGATTGGCATCGAAAGAATCAATGGATTATTGGAAAAATGTTGATTTGTATATTGGCGGAAATGAACACGCTACCGGACATTTGCTTTACGCACGTTTTTGGACAAAATTTCTGTGTGATTTAGGCATCGTTCCCTTCGATGAACCTTTCAAAAAGCTCATTAACCAGGGTATGATTTTAGGAAGAAGCAGCTATGTATATCGTCTTAAAGCTAAAAACACCTTCGTTTCTCATGGTTTGAAAGAAGCCTATGAATGTTTTCCGGTCCATGTGGACATCGCATTGGTAGAGAATGATTTGTTAAATCTTGAAGGGTTTAAAAATTGGTTGCCGGAATACAAAAACGCAGAATTTATCTTAGAACCAAATGGCACCTATGTCTGTGGGTATGAAGTGGAGAAAATGTCAAAATCTAAATTCAATGTTCAAACCCCTGACGAATTGGTAGAAAAGTATGGTGCAGATACTTTGAGAATGTATGAGATGTTTCTTGGCCCCATTGAACAAAGTAAACCTTGGGACATCAAAGGAATCACTGGGGTACATGGCTTTTTAAAGAAATTTTGGCGCTTGTACCATAGCAATGGAGTCTTTGGGCTCTCCGAAGAAACGCCTACCTCAGAAGAATGGAGAGTCTTACACAAAACAATCAAAAAAGTACGCGAAGACATTGATCGATTCTCATTAAACACCGTTGTGTCATCGATGATGATTGCAGTCAACGAACTGACCGACTTAAAATGCAATAAAAAGCAAATTCTTACGGACCTCAATCTTCTTTTGGCTCCATACGCACCTTACATTACTGCAGAAATTTGGGAAAAAATAGCGGGCAAAAACACCTTGATCAACGATGCGAAATTCCCCGAATTTGATGAGTCTTACTTGGTAGAGTCTACCTTTTCTTATCCGATTTCTTTTAATGGAAAGATGAGGTTTACGGTCGAGTTGGACTTGGCATTGGACATCAAAGAAATAGAAAAGTTGATCCTAAACATGGAGGAAACTAAAAAATGGTTAGATGGCAAAGTTCCTAAGAAAATGATTATTGTACCTGGGAGAATTGTAAATGTGGTGATTTAAAAACAGCAATCATCGTGGTAATATTTAAGATGGGTTCCACCAGATGAGCTATTTTGCTTTTATGAATTCCAATTTGAGCCCCTCCACAGTAAATTGCCAAATCAGGGTATTGCTTACGCAATTGTTGAAAGTAATTGCAAATGAATTTCTCATCTACCGAAGTTAACCAAGAGCTCATTATGCCGCGCGGCTGAACTTTTTCTATGCACAAAAGAAGCGACTCATAGGGAAGGCTTTGGCCTAAATATACCGTATGGATGCCCTCATTTCTTAGTAAAAAGTGATAGAACAAGAGGCTTATTTCATGCCACTCATGTTCAGGAAGATACAACAATACGGGCGGTACGTTGGTACTAGGAATGGCGAGGTTGTCTATTTCACGAATGATTTTTTGACGGATTAAACTTGAAATGAAATGCTCTTGTGCATGATTGATTGTTCCGGTCAACCACATAACCCCAATGCGGTCGAAGAAAGGAATCAAGTGTTGTATAAACGCATTCTCTAAACCATGTGTTTTGATGAGTTGGGCTAGGGTGTCGCGAAAAATTTGTTCATCCATTTCCACGAGTGCCATAATGAGGTTTTCAATGGTCGCGTTCGATTCTTTCTTCAAATGAATTTCTTGGATGGTGTTTTTCATTTCAACGGCAGACATCTCGGCAATCCTAGAAATTTTTATCCCATGTTGATTTAACATCCGAATGCCTAATAAATAGACCAATTCTTCATCTGAGTACATTCGTATTTGTGTTTCAGATCGTTCAGGTTTTAAAATGCCATAACGCGACTCCCAAATGCGAATCGTATGCGCTTTAATGCCTGTTAGAATTTCAATGTCTTTTATTTTGTAGCTTGCCATGTCGGGGTTGTTAACATTCTAAATGGCAAGTTGTTCACTATCAAAGTTAGATTTACCTTTGCGTCATGAAAATGAGCACCGTTACGTTTGTAGTTTCCAATACAGATTATAAGAATTGTCCAAAGGATGAAAGACCAGAGTTTGCTTTCATTGGAAGGTCAAACGTAGGTAAATCATCGCTAATCAACATGTTGACCGGGCAGAAAAAATTAGCAAAAACCTCATCAACCCCTGGTAAAACCCAATTGATCAATCACTTCATTGTGAATGACCAATGGTACCTTGTTGATTTACCCGGGTATGGCTATGCGAAGGTTTCGAAAAATCAACGAAACCAATGGCAAAAATTCATTTCACAATACCTATTGCATCGAGAAAATTTGATCTCCATCTTCGTATTAATTGATGCCAGGCTAGAGCCCCAAACCATTGACCTCGACTTTTTGACTTGGTGTGGAAAAAACAACATTCCCTTTGCCATGATTTTTACCAAAATGGATAAATTATCAAGCGCAGAGCTTCAAAGAAACATCACAAAATACCAATCCGAATTGCTGAAATCCTGGGAGGAAGTCCCCCCGTTCTTTGTCACGTCAAGTACAACGAGTTTCGGCAAAGAAAATGTGTTGGAATACATAAACGATGTGTTGATAGCTTTAAAACAAGGAAAATAGGTATTGAATTTTCAGGTCTAATACATTATTTTTGTAACAAACGAATACAATGGGAAGAGCTTTTGAATATAGACGTGCAGCAAAAGAAAAGCGCTGGGATAAAATGTCTAAAATGTTTCCTAAACTGGGAAAAGCCATTACAATGGCGGCAAAAGAAGGGGGCACAGATCCGGCAATGAATGGAAAACTTCGCACAGCTATCCAGAATGCGAAATCTGAAAACATGCCTAAAGACAACATTGAATCTGCCATCAAACGTGCAAATCAAAAGGACCTTGCAAGTTTTTTAGAAGTGAATTATGAAGGCAAAGGTCCGCATGGCGTTTTGGTTTATGTAGAATGTGCAACGGACAACCCGACCCGTACCGTTGCCAATGTGAAATCTTATTTCAATAAGGCCGGAGGCGCCGTTGTACCCAATGGTTCGATGGAATTTATGTTCTCCAGAAAAAGTGTTTTTGAAATAAACAAAACCGAAAACATTGACATTGAAACCTTAGAATTGGAACTCATTGATGCCGGTTGCCAAGAAATCGAAGTGGAAGAGGACCTTGTCATTATCTATGGAGATTACACTGCTTTTGGAACGCTTGCAAAAACGTTGGAAGACATGAACCTTGAAGTTCAAAAAGCAAGCCTAAAACGCATCCCAACTTCACCCGTTGATTTCTCGGAAGAACAACTCAATGACATCGAAAAAATGCTTGATAAAATCGAAGACGATGACGATATTCAACAAGTGTTTACAAACATTGCATAAGAAGCAATAATTAAAATAAACCTGCGTTCAGTCGCGTCGAAATATGAATAAAAAACACCGTTATCTTTGGTTTTTCCTCAGTGTTTTGCTGCTCTTTGCATGCTCGACGCAAAAAGATGCATTCTTAAACAGAACCTATCACGGCATGACGGCAAAGTACAATGGATATTTCAATGCCAATGAATTGCTAATCCTCTCCGTTGCCAATTTCGAGAAGTCAAGAAAGGAAGATTTTTACCAAGTATTACCGATTCAACCCTCCCCCAACCTAGAGGAATCTAAAGCCATGTATGCGGCAATTGATACGGCCGTGGTGAAGTGCTCCAAAGTAATTCGTAACCACTCCATGCCGTCCGCTGAATTTGCAAAAGTAGCAGAATACAATCCTTGGATTGATGAAAATTGGATGACCATCGGAAAGGCATTTTATTACAGAAGAGAGTATGAGAAAGCCCTGAAAAATTTTCAATTTGTCAAACGGTTTTTTCAAAAAGACCCTTCAAAATACATTTCAGAACTTTGGATGGCCAAAATTTACATCGAACAAAACCGCCTTACCGAAGCAAAATCTATTTTGGATGAATTGCAGTTAAGTGCCCTTGAACAAAAGAAGAAAACTTTCAAAAGTCGATTTGTCAACAAAAAGAAACTTCAAAATGAGGATGACTTTAGGCCAGAAATGAACCAAAAAATTCAATTCGAAATTTTTAAAACCACTGCCGACCTTTACGTCCGCAAAAAACAACCTGATGTAGCCATTTTCTCGCTTTCGGAAGCCATCAAAAGATGCAAAAACAAAAAGGAAAAAACGCGTCTAAGTTTCATTTTAGGACAACTTTACCAATCCAATAATAACATTGATTCAGCCATTATTGCTTTTAACCATTCGATCTCACCAGCGGCCCTATATGACATAAGTTTTAATGGGAAACTTAACAGTGCTATGTTGGGCTCTACTGCAAAAGACACAAAGGCCCTTGAAAAAATGTTGCGAGATGCAAAGAATGCACCTTTTAAAGATCAAATCTATTATGCCAAAGCACAGGTAGAACAAAACAAAGGCAACCTCCCCATCGCGAAATCCTACCTTACCCTTTCAGCTTTTTATTCCACGGCAAATAAACGCCAAAAGGCGCGTTCCTATGAAAAATTAGGCGACATCTCATTTTCAGAAAAATCATACCTAAACGCTCAGAAGTATTACGATTCATGCGCCAAAGCCATGCCTGAAGATTATCCAAATGCAGAAGTGATTCGCTCCAAAGCGACAAAACTTGCAAATTTGGTTGCCGCCATGGAAATTGCACAATATGAAGACAGCGTGCAACGCATTTCAAAACTGAGTGATAAAGACCAAACGGCTTTTATCAAGGATGTCATCAAGCAAATGAAAGAAGATGCCCAAAGACGCAAAGAACTTGAAGCTGCAAAAATGAGGGCCCTTCAAGACCAGGCAAATGGAAATGCCCAACCAGGACAAGGAGGTAAATGGGTTTTCAATAACCAAAAGTTGAGAGATGAAGGCTATGCTGATTTCCGCAAGCAATGGGGAGATAGGAAAAACGAAGACGATTGGCGTCGCGCTGGAAAAATGGGAGGTGTCAATGAAAACCTTACCCCAGAGGATTCCCTAAACAATTTGGCGAACAATGCCACACCATCAGAAAAGAACACAGACACCTTAGACGTTGAAGGCTTGCGTAAAAACCTCCCCCTAACAGACAGCTTATACAATTTGTCCGTACGCAAAGAAATTGAAGCGAGGTACACCGCAGGTTCACTTTACAAAGAATTGCTTAATGAGAATGCCCTCGCTGCAGAACAATATGCCATGGTTATTGATGAAAACACAAGAAACCTAACAGATTTGTCTTCGGCATTTCAATTGTTCAAATTAAATGAGAACAATGCCGCAGCGGCAGAAAAATATAAGGCACACATCCTGAAAAATTACCCAAATTCAGATGTCGCAAATTATTTTAAAGATCCGGATTTCTTTCAAAAAGTAAAGGAAAATAAAATAAAGTCAGAAAAAGAATACATCGCGGCTTTGCATGATTATGAAATGCGAGAATATCGAAAGGTTATTGAAACCACGGAACCCATCGTGCTAAATGACAAAACCAATGCATTTCGCGCTGAGTATATGTTGCTTAACGCAATGGCCTTGGGTCAAATCACAGCGGACAAACAACTCCTTGTCCCAAAATTGAAAAACTTAATCGACGAGAAGCAAGGAACCCCTCAAGCCATTAGAGCGAAGGAACTTTTGGATATTTTGGCCAAGGGAACGTCTAAATTCGAAGCATATAGACCAAAATCCAATGGAATGTTTGTCTACAATGATTCAGTTCCTCAATTGATTTTAGTCTTGCTGGATGAAGAAGAAGATGTGGAAGATTTGAAATCAGAAGTTTCGGATTTTGTCACCAAAGTATACAAGAAAAGCAAACTCAAAATCACAACTGCCATGACATTGAAGGAGACAAAAATGGTCTTGGTATCGGATGTAAAAGGCGTTTCGGCAGCGCAAGATTTTATTAATTTATACAAGTCCTCTTTTGAGCAATTGGGTGATTTTCAAAACAATAAAATCAAAATAATTACCCAGGAAAATTTGAAAAAGTTGATCGAATCCGATAACTTTGAAGCGTACAACCAATTTTACGACCTCAACTATTAGTCTATGTTAAAAAGAAAGGATTTTTTCAACAGCACTGCCCAATACGAAGAAAGTACAGATTTCAATAGAATTGTTGCAGGAACAGAATTAAATGGTGACATCGTATCCGATTCAAATTTTATTTTGGAAGGTGAAATGAATGGTAATCTTTCTTGCTCTGGTAGAGTTTCCATTGGTCCTACAGGAAAAATCAATGGTAATTTGGTTTGTTTAAATGCAGAAATTGACGGCACCATCGATGGGGAACTGACCATTGAAAACCTACTAACCTTAAATGCTACAGCCCGCATAAAAGGAGACATTCAAACCACAAAATTGGTCATTCAAGAAGGGGCTATTTTCGAAGGCTCTTGTGTTATGAAATCACAGTCCATTCCGACCACCTTTACCGCTGATGTAAAGTTGGATGACTGATTCCAATCCCAAAAAAAGTAAATTTTCCAACTTTATTCAATACGCCTCCTTGGGCTTTCAAATGTTGGCTTTCATGGCTATCTTGGGATATGCAGGCTATTATATGGATCAAACATTTAAAATTAAGGAGTCTTATTTTACCATATTGGGTTTGATGTTAGGCGTTATATCCTCAACCATTTATGTGATTATGTCATTGAAAAAATTAAACAAATAACCTTGAAATATTTTCTCTTTTTGGCACCCGTTTGGATTTTGGCAGCATCCTTCAGCCTGTTGGTTTTCCCTGCGACCTCAAGGTATTTTCAATTCGCGCTGGGTTTTAACCTGTTGCAGCATCTTATTTACGTCGCAATATTTTACCTCCCCTTTAAGAAGAGAAAAGTAAAGATTGTAACCCCTTTCATCTCCCTTTCAGCCCTTCAGTTTTTTTCGTTCCTATTCGCGTTGATTGGAATGCTCGTTCTCAACATAGATGTGATGTACTTGTTTCATGGGATGTGGATTTTCTTCGGTTTATTGACCATGCAAATTGTCCAAATCACCAAGCATTTAAAATTGCTTGAAAAACCCTTGGATAAGCAATTGTAGGTTGTCAAACGCGGCAAAACTTAATGCTTCATGGGTGTCGTCAATGTCGTGATAGTGCTTGTTTGGGCCCATCGTATAAAAAAAGAAGGCAGGAACCCCCTTTTCTGAAAATGGATAATGGTCGGAATTGGCAGCCTTTCCCCTAACTTTTATTTGGGGCAACATTCCCAAGGAGTCATTCAAATGTGTTAACCGCTCGAATGCATCTTTGTGAACGGCTCCGTTCACCACCGTAATGCCTTCCTCACCACTTCCCATAATGTCAACATTTAAAAGAAACGATAGGCTAGATAAAGGAACCCTCGGGTGATTCGTGAAAAATTGTGATCCAAGCAACCCTGCCTCTTCACCGGCAAAAGCAATTAACAGGACATTGTGATTTTTCAACGGATATTTATGAAAATAAGCGCCCAAGGATAACAACATGGCAACGCCGCTTGCATTGTCATTTGCACCTGGGAAATAGGTGTTTTTCCCCATGCCGCCTAGGTGATCGTAATGGGCTGTTATCGCCAAATACTTCTCTGATTTCTCAAGGGAAGGAATTACGCCCACAATGTTATTCACCTCGTAATTGTTTAGCATTTGATTTGCCAGGTTGATGGAAACTGTTTTTCCCAATTCCATCGTTGGGTCAATCTTTATTTGCAGGTAGGGAAAATCAAAACAGGTGTCTCCAACTGACCATGTTAATTTTTCCGACGTAAATTCCATTACAGGCTGTACTTCCCGTGCGATTTGCTCCAGTTTTCTTAGGATGCGCTTTAAACTGTCCTTGTCTTTGACTTCCCAAGTTTTGAAAGCAATGGCTTCAAGCGGTAACTTATCAGCGCGGGGATTCATAGCCAAGGAAAGAACCTCTGATGCGGTTAACCACTTAAGGCTCAGGGTGGCATTGCGCATTCCACCACTTTTAGGGTGAACGATAAAATCCTTTCCTGGTGTAAGTTGTTTTTCTCCATATCGAAGCGCACAAGAGCTAGGAAAGGTGTTTACATCCACAAGAAAGGGTTGTTTATATGCTCCGTCTATGGAGGCAATACCGATTTTTTTAAAAGACTTTTGAAGGTAATTCCCTGCACGGTTGCATCCATTTCGCAAATAGCCTCGGCCATAGTATTTTTTATTGGTTAACCGTTGAACCGTTTTGCGAGCGTCAAAATTTTGCAATGGTTGGCAAAGGACGGAACCTTTTAAACAAAAGAACAGTCCAACAAGGGATAGTGATAGCTTAAGGTTTCGCATGCGAAGCAAAAACTTTTTCAACAAACTTGGTGAGAATCTCTTTGTTTGATTTTTCCCATTTATGTTTTTCTGAAAGAAATTTCAAATGTTTAATGGCATCCTCTATGTTTTTTGCGCCTTCCAACGCTTTGATTGCAAACGAAAATTCCTCGCTAGACCCATCAAACATCAAATTGATGTATTGCAATTTCTCCTTTAAGGTATAATTTCCAATGAGCGGGCTGACATTTAATTTTACGTTGGTGAAGACATTCAAAATTTCTTGTAGGTCAAGTTTGACTTCGTCACTGACTTCGTTTATTTGATGTTCAAACATTTCGAGTTCGGTATCAACGGACGCTTCAAGGGTTGATGTTGATTCTACTTCCAATGCTTTCGTTTCCAATGGGATTTCCGTTTGAAGTATTGTGTTTGTTACGGGTGCCATATTTTCTTTGGCGAACAATCCACTGGCCATTTCGTTTTCTTCTTGCGCATCGGAATCTGAAAGGTCGAAAACAGGAGCGGAAGGCGTCTCCACTTCAACGATGGATGCTTTGTAAGCGCTGTAGCGAACAATGTACAGTTTTTCTAAGAGAATTTGAGCTTGGTTTACAGCGTTGTCTAAATGACTCAAATTGGCAGTTCCTGCTTCAATTTGCTCAATTTCAAGTGCCAAAGATTGAATCAAAGTTTTCATAGTTCCCGATGGTTTAAATACTAATTGCGGTTTCAAAACAAAATTAAGAACATAACCATCCGACAAACCTCACGGTTAATTATTTAATTCAATTATTTTTGTTCAAAACCTACATATGTTTTTAGAGCAATTTCCCACTGAAAGTAAAAAGAACGGCTGGATTGAGGTCATTTGTGGTTCGATGTTTTCAGGAAAAACCGAAGAGTTGATTCGAAGGGTCAAACGAACCCAATTTGCCAATCAAAAAATGGTGTTATTCAAGCCTGAAATTGACAACAGATACAGTGACGAGGCCGTCGTTAGCCATCAAGGAACTGCGCTCCACTCGATCATCGTTAAGCACTCCTCAGGTATTTTGAAACAAGTTGGCGATGAACAAATTGTTGCCATTGATGAGGCCCAATTTTTTGACGAAGGATTGGTAGAGGTTTGTTCAATTTTGGCAGGTAAGGGGATTCGTGTGATTTGTGCAGGGTTAGATATGGATTATAAGGGAAACCCCTTTGGTCCAATGCCGGCATTGTTAGCCGTAGCTGAATATGTCACCAAAGTCCATGCAATTTGTTTGTCCTGTGGAAACCTAGCGCAGTTTTCATACCGCTTTGATGAAGCCCAAGAACAAGTTCTCCTTGGCGCGGTTGAGCGTTATAAACCTCTGTGCAGATCGTGCTTTAATTCACAGAAAAATTGAACCTAAACCTACCCGTTTCCAGAATTATTGAGGTCATTTCGCCCATCCAAATCGTTGGGGAATCCCATGGATTGGTTCGATTTATTTCTGTAGACACCCGTAAGTTACACGATACAAACATGGGATGCTTTGTTGCCTTACAAGGAAGCTTTCGACATGGCATACAATTTTTAAACGAAGCCTATGACAAAGGCGCGCGTTGTTTTATAAGCGATGTTCCACCCGATGAGTTCTATGAAGACGCTTGTTATTTGATGGTAGAAGATGCGCTTTGTTCGCTCCAAGAAATTGCACGCCAACATAGGTTGTCGTTCAACTATCCCGTAGTCGCCATTACAGGAAGCCAAGGCAAAACAACCGTTAAGGAATGGCTTTACGAATTGCTCCAAACGGAGAATAATGTGGTAAGAAGTCCAAAAAGTTACAATTCTCAATTGGGCGTTGCCCTTTCGCTCTTGGAAATGCATGCAGGTGCCGATGTCGCCTTGATTGAGGCAGGAATTTCTGAGCCCAATGAAATGGACGAACTCATCCGGATGATTTCTCCTACACATGCCATTCTAACCAACATAGGATCTGCCCATTTGGAAAATTTTGAATCAGAAAATCAACTCAAAACGGAAAAAATTAAAATCCTTAAGGCAGCTCAATTTGCGTATTCCGCAGTTGATCTTTTCGACGTGGATTTTGAATATGAGACGTTGATGCCCCAAAAGGCACATCCCGAAATAGCATCCTTAAAATTCAAAGACCCTTCGAGTTTTCATTGCGCGGCCATCGCCATCAACTTTATAAAATCTGTGCAATGGGTAACCCAACCCTTGTCGGAAGCGGTTTCAAAATTGAACCGTTTGGCATTGAGAATGGAAACGTTTAATGGCAAGAACAATTCCATTGTCATCAATGATGCATATAACCTAGATATGGATGCGCTCCGGTTTTCCCTTGAATACATGCAGACCTTTGGTCGAACCCGTTCCCATTGCGTATACATAGGATTGGATTCAGAAAGCTTTGCAGATAAAGGCAAAATCGAAACATTGGTTATGGAATACGCCCCAGATCATATGTTCGTTGACCTTGTTCCTAATCTCCCAGTATCCATCCCTGAAAATGCGGTGGTATTAATCAAGGGCACGCGTAAATCAGAAATGGAAAAATTTGCAGCGCGTTTGCGCGAAAAACAACACCAGACAAAACTGGAAATCAATTTTACTGCACTTCGGCATAATTTGGTTTATTTTAAATCCTTGTTGGCCCCAGGGGTTAAAATGTTGGCAATGGTAAAATCCCAATCTTATGGGACGGGGTTGGAAAAAATGGCAGCTTTCCTAGAAGGGCAAGGAATTGATTATTTGGGAGTTGCGTATACCAATGAAGGGGTCGAGCTTAGGAAGTACGGCATTAAAACCCCAATTTTAGTAATGAATGCGGACCAGGACAGCTATGCCGATTGCATTGCCTATCAACTTGAGCCCAGTATCTATTCTTTCAAACAATTGGATTTATTCATTCGTGTGGTAATCGAATCTGATGTTGAGCAAGCCCCAATTCATATTAAACTTGATACCGGAATGCGCCGCTTAGGGTTTGAGCCGAGTCAACTTAAAACCATTTTAGAAATCTGTCAAGCCCAACCTGAGGTTTACATCAAAGGGGTGTATTCCCATTTGGCCGCCTCTGGCGGAACCGAACACAAGGATTTTACTGAAAGCCAAGTGGAAAGATTTACCGCCTGTGTTGCAATGATTGAAAAGGAACTCCCTCACCCCATATTGAAACACTTGGTAAATACAGATGGCGTAATTCAATATCCAAACGCTCATTTTAACATGGTACGTATCGGTATCGGTATGTTTGGACTGGCTGATAAGCAAACGGAAGGCTCACTCAAATCCGTCGTGACTTGGAAAAGTGTCGTTTCACAAATCAAGGAAATTCAGGTGGGAGAAAGCGTTGGATACAATCGAAGTTTTATAGCCAGCCGTAACCAAACCATAGCCATTGTACCTGTAGGCTATGGCGACGGGTTTCCGCGTTCCTTGAGCAATGGAAAGGGGTGTGTCTACATTCAAAATCATCCGTGCCCAACAGTGGGTATGGTTTGTATGGACATGCTCATGATAGATGTTACCGGTCTTGAGGTTGAAGAAGGAGATCCAGTGATTCTGTTTGAAAACAATACGCAGTTATCCGCATTCGCTGCGCAAGCAACCACAATACCTTATGAAATTCTCACCTCCATTTCTCAAAGAATCCATAGGACCTACATTAGTGAATAATTGCTAATTTTGTCCTATGCTTACGATGTCAGGAAAGGTATTGGCATCCAAAGGAATTGTTTTTCAATTTTATTTATTCGTTCGGTGAAAGACGTTTTACAATCTCAACTTTTTGGACTGGTCAAGAAACAATTAAATCCAGAAGATTCTCTTGGGTTTATCGTTAGCGACCTATTGTCAATAAGCATGGATGCTGCCTATAGAAGAATCCGGTTGGAAACCCCACTCACCATTCAAGAAACGAAAAAACTATGCACTCACTACAACATCTCCTTTGACAAACTCATCCAATTGTCGGATGGGAATGTCCTTTTCAATTATACCCCCCTTGAATTGTATGATTTTTCCTTGGAAAACTATTTGGAAGGAATCCTTCAAGGGCTTGCAAGATTAAAGGCGTTAAAAGAGCCCAAAGCCAATTTGACCATCAACAATGTGCATTTCTTCCAGGCATTAAATTTTCCACAACTGATTCGTTTTCGCCTGTACTTTTGGGCCCAAACCCACTTGATGATACCCTCTTATCAAAACACAAAATTTAAACACGAAAAAATCAGTGAGCGAGCGTTTGATTTAGGCCGACAAATCCTTCAGTCCTACAATCAAATTGAGACAGTGGAAATACTCGATATGGATTTAATGAAGGGGTTCATGAGACAAATTGTCTATTACCTTGAGATGCAAATGTTTGATGACCCTAGCTATGCCGTTTTTCTCATTGATCGCGTCGAGGCTTTCTTGGGACATTACCAGAATCAAATTTCCATCGGAAAAAAATACATTTTTGGAACTGAACCGCCTGCACAGGGCAACCATTTGGAAGTCTTTGTTAATGACACGATTAATACCGATGCAACCTTTTTATATGGGAACCAAGAAATGAATGGCGTTTATTTAACCCATAACATTATGAGTTATCTGCACACTACAGATGAAGCTTATGTGAGGGATACCAAAAGCATCATAGATAGACAGATTTCGAATTCAAGTAAAATAAGTGAAACCAACTTAAAACAAAGGACCACTTACTTTAACGACCTAGGTAAGATGGTGAGTGAGTTTAAAAACCAAGTAGAGACTTTAATAAATCGATAAAGTGAAAGGAAAGATATTAATTACGGGTGCAGATGGAATGTTAGGTGCAAGTATTTGTCGCGAAGCACTTCAACAAGGATACGAGGTTAAAGCGATGATACAACCCGGCAGGAATGTGTCCGTATTAGACGGTTTGCCCCTTGAAAAGTCCCCGGCAGATTTGTTGGATATGGACTCAATGGAACGGGCGGTTCAAGGGTGTGATTACATTATCAATGTGGCTGCCTATACTTCCATATGGCCAAGACGGGAAGCGCTGCATTGGAAGGTAAATTTTGACGGTGTAAAAAACCTAGTAGCCGCCTCGAAAAAACACAACATCAAAGGGTTTGTGCAAATTGGAACCGCCAATTCGTTTAGCCATGGACCGATGAATGCCCCTGGGGATGAAAACACACCTTTTCTCAGTGAAGTATTTAAAATGGATTACGTAGACAGTAAGTACGCTGCGCAAAGTCTCCTCTTGGAGGAGCATGAAAAAAATGGTTTCCCCGCTGTCGTAGTCAACCCGACTTTCATGGTGGGCCCTTTTGATACGGGTCCGAGTT
The DNA here is from genome assembly GCA_945882095.1 of Chryseobacterium gleum. GTDB lineage: Bacteria > Bacteroidota > Bacteroidia > Flavobacteriales_D > Crocinitomicaceae > UBA952. Next base: position 11,242 of record CAMCWF010000010.1, on the reverse strand, counting down.
CAGGAAAAATGATCATGGAGCTTTTCAAAGGAAACATACCCGGTTTTGCCTCCGGAGGGAAAAATTTTGTCTGTTCCTTGGACGTGGCTGTGGCTACAGTAAACGCCCTTCAAATGGGTAGAAAAGGAGAATGTTACATCGTAGGAAACGAAAACCTTACGTTTGAAGCGTATTTTCGTAAAGCTTGCAATGTGCGTGGAATACCATTTAAATTAAGACGGGTTCCCAATGTTCTTTTGTTTATGGTTGGGGCAGTCAATTCGCTCTTTGCACGTCTCTTTTCAAAAAAACCAAACTTAAGTTTTTCCATGGCACAACTTGCGTCAGTTGAGCAGTATTATTCAGTGGAGAAAGCAAGAAAAGAACTCGCCTTGCCTAGCACACCCATCGAGACGGCCATTGAAATATGTTTGCAGTGGTGGAAAGAAAACAATTATATTGACTGATTTTATGTACAAAATTCCCATAGATTTTAATTTAGATTCCAATGCTGCAAAAGCAATCACGGCTATTTTTTGTGCGCTTATCGGTTTTTCAACTTTTTGGTTCCTATCAAAATCAGCAGCCATTAAAGCATGGTTTTTTAAGAAATACGACCATGACCTTGCGTGCAGAAAACACATCTTTTTCACCAAATACATGGGCTTTCTTTGGATGGGTATTTTACCGCTGCTTTGTATGGTTTTTTGCTTTCCTGAGTTTTCATTACGTTATTTCGGATTAAATTTCCGGGCGGATACCCTATTGTTTTCCTTGGTTTGGACCTTTGGCCTTTCCATATTGGTCATCCCAATGGCATATTTTTCAGCGAAAAAACCCAAAAACCTGGTAAACTACCCGCAAATTCGAGCGAAAAACTGGGACCGTAAAACCTTTTATATCAATTTATTAGGCTGGGCAATTTACCTTTTTGGATACGAACTTTTGTTCCGTGGTGTTTTGCTATTTCCACTTGCCGAGACCCTAGGGATCTGGCCAGCCATCGCCATAAACATAGCGTTGTATGCCGCAACCCATATTCCAAAAGGGCTAGACGAAACCATTGGGGCTGCTCCCTTGGGATTGGTATTGTGCATCCTAACCTTGCAAAGTGGAAACATTTGGATTGCATTTTTGGTGCATGTTGCATTGGCCTGGACCAACAGTTTGACCGCGCTTCGGTTTCACCCCGAAATACAGTATAATCATTGGAAAAAAAAACATGAGCTTCGCTAATAAAGTAATTATTGTTACGGGTTCAAACAGGGGAATCGGAAAAACCATTGCGATGGAATTGGCACGCCAAGGCGCTTGGGTGGTTTTAAATGGTAGAAATGAATCCCGGTTGATGGAGGCCCTTAATGAAATCCAAGCCGTCCAACCTAAAACCATTGCCATTCACGCCGATGTCTCAACCAAAGAAGGGGCAAATAAATTGATCGATGAAACCTATTCCCACTTTGGAAGAATAGATGGCTTGGTGAATAACGTTGGCTTATCAAGCCGAGGAACCATTGCAGAACTTTCGCCAGAAGTGATTCATCAAGTATTTGAAAGCAATGTATACGGGGCCATTTTTCCTACCATTTATGCCCTTCCGTATTTACGAAAAACCCAAGGAAGTGTTGTTTTTATTTCAAGCCTTGCAGGTATCCGAGGATTGCCAGGATTGGGTCCGTACTGTGCTGCAAAAATGGCATTACGTGCTTTTGTCGAATCCATCCGAATCGAAGAGAAAAAACATAATGTACACGCAGGTATCGTTTTGGTTGGTAAAACCGAAATCGTAGAAAACAAAGACGTGGTCGGGGCAGATGGAAACTTTGTCGTTCTAAAGCCTAGAAAAGACAAACGAATTCCTAGCATGCAGGAAGTTGCAAAGGCTACCCTGAACTTGATGCGAAAACGAAAATATTTGGCGACATTAACCCCGTTGGGAAAGATGAATAGGTTTTTGCAGGCAAGAACACCCTTGTTGGTTGAAAAACTAATTTTGAAAAACATACACAAATTCGAGGAGGGGAATCAATAGTGATCATAGGAAAAGACTTTGAAAAAATTCAATGGAACATTGGTGATTTAGCGCTACTTGAACCCAATTCGTTGATTGGTAATACCCTGATTTTTATTTTTTCGTTGCTCGTTTATTTTAATTTTCCAAAAGACAACAGGGGTTTCTACCGCCTTTGGAGAGCCTATTTTCTTGTATTTGGCATTTCCTTTTTTTTAGGCGGATTGGGCCATAGTTTGTATAATTATACAGGAATTATTGGTAGATATCCTTCTTGGTTGTTGGGAATGGTTTCGACCTATTTGGCAGAGTTAGCGATGGTCTCAATTTATATGGATAAATCAAAAATAAAAGGACTTAAAAAAATCTTTTTAGTGAAATTCATCGTGTTTTTATTTGCCGAAATTCTTGTATTTACCTTTTTGGATTTGGAGAAAAAACCATTCATCGGACTTCGAATACCGGCGCTCTATACGCTCGTTGGACTTTCTTATGCCATTGGCTATTTATCCGTTGTATATCAACAAAAAATCAACGTGAATTTCAGGTATTTCTGGATGGGCGCATTGGTCTTGTTGCCAAATGTCTTCATACAAAGTTTAAAAATCAATATTCATCCATGGTTCGATCGAAACGATTTTAGCCATGTCCTATTGATGATTGGCTGTGCCTTTTATTTCGTGGCCATCCGCAAGGTTTATACGGCTACAAAAAACCAATTCTAGGAACCGATTTGCGTATTTCGCAAGTCGTAAATCAAGGGTGTTATGATTCAGTTTATGCCTGTTTTCAATTCTTTGGAAATTTGCCTCAACTTAAAATTTAAAACACATGAAATTATTGGTTACCTCTTTTTTTGGATTATGTCTTTTTTTTCACGGTTTGTCTCAAAACCAAATGAGTAAAAGCATTGCAGTAGCGAATCCCAATGTCAATAACCTTTCGATTAAACCCGAAATCGCGTCGAAAATGATGCGCCTGGAGCTTATAAAAATTGATAAATTCAAGGTGCTAGATGAGTTTGACATGGCGGATGCAATCAAAGCAAATGCTGCTTTTTCAAGCGGTTGTTATGGGTTGAATTGTCTGTCTGATCTTGGCGAAGGATTAAAAGTAGATTTTGTCCTGTGTGGAAGCTTTGACGGATTGGGAAATAAAATTGCCATTACGTTAAAAATGGTAGATGTTAAAAACAGGACCATACACCAATCAATGGTCAAAGAATTTGACAACCAAGAACCAGAAATTCAACGAATGATAGAACAAATGATCAAAGAAATGAATCAGATAGAAATTGATAAAGTGATCGCTGAACGTCTTGCGTTTAAAAACGAGCCTATATCCTCCAATAATGTAGGGAAAATTAACAACAGCGGACCTCGCATCGGTTACGCCTTTATGGTAGGCTCCCTCAGTAAGTTTGCTAAGCGAAGTGAGGAACAAGGTGGATTGGATATGTTTCCTGGGGTAAGTATGATTGGGTATCAGGTAGAGGGGCAGTATGTTGGTACCGAAAACTTTTCCGCATTGGTCGAGTGTATTGTTAATGTCAGTGGGCTAGAACAAGGAAAATTTATTCCATCCTTGACAATCATGAATGGATTTCGCTTTGGAAAAGCAGGATGGGAATTCGCATTTGGACCTGGATTTAGCGTGAAATCAACCAGTCAAGGGTTCTTTGACACAGAAAATAAAATATCTCAGGGAAGCTATTTTAGTCAAACAGACTGGAATCAATATTGCACAGCCAATTTTTATAACAATCCGGCCTACCCTGAATACAATGTCAATGGCGTTTACTACCAGCCGACTCCGGAAGAATTTAATCCTAACTACCAATTTACAAAGCAATTCGACACAAGAGGATCAAAATCCATCAACACAACGTTTGTTTTTGCCTTTGGAAGAACATTCCGTCGTGGCGCTTTAAACGTTCCAGTAAATGCTTTTTACTCTTCCCAAAAAGGGGGGGGCTACGTAGGATTAAACATTGGATTCAATGTGCAAAAGAGTAAAAAGAACATAAATTCGAGGCGTTAAAATAGGATTGCTCAAACTTTTTGGAAGGGTTCAACAATATTTAGCTAATTTAGAATTAAATATTTGTGCCGTGAATCCAAAGAATGAAATCGTTACCACTTGCACAGAGCGTTTGATTGAAATCGCCAGCGTTGAACCCCCAGAAAAATACATGAGACATGTTCCCTTTTAAGCAATTGAAAGGGAGTCTCCTTTTTGTTTTTTTTGCCTTTGGTTCGATCGGTTTTGCACAATCTTTAATCTCCTTCACCAACTTCCGAATTACCGATGGCCTATCCCAATCTTCGGTTACATCAATCATTGAAGACAACCAACACCAAATTTGGTTTGGAACACAAGAAGGCCTAAATCGTTTCGATGGAGCCAATTTTACGGTCTATCAAAAATACCAAGAAAAGGGCATTGAAGACGCCTATGTCTTTTCTGCTTGCAAGGATGAGAAAGGAAACCTTTGGTTTGGCACCAAGAATGGATTGCTTTGCTTCAATGCAAAAAACGAAACCTTTCATACCTATTTCCCCAATCAAAAAAGACGATGGGCCTTTACCCAGGGACAGGTACTCAATTCGCGTGAGTTGCTATTGTTGACTTCGGACCAAGAGACTTTTATATTTAACGTTAGCACCAAACAATTTTCAGTATGGAAAAAACCAGGCTTTGTTGTAAAAACCATAACGCCAGCAAAAAAAGGACTGATCCTTCTCGGGGAAAACAATCGAGTTCTATGGGTCACAGCTCAATCGGGTTTTAAAGAGATTGTTCCTCCAAAGGAAAATTCAGTGAACAGTGTTTTTTGTGTGAATGAATCGGTTTATGTTTTCTCCTCCGTTGAAAGTTTTAAGGTAAACCTACTGACACACCAAAAAACCAAAGTGTTCACACAGTTCAAAAACCTAGAAAAAATAAACGTTGTCGGTTTACAAGAAATCAATGGGTTGTGGCTTATCGCAACCGCACAAAATGGACTTTTTACGCTAAACGACAAGGGGGAGATACAAAATTACACCTCTGACATTTTTCAATCGCAAAGCCTCTCCTCAAACTTGTTGAGTGTCTTGTACAAAGACAAAAGCAATGTGTTTTGGGTAGGTTCAGATCGAGGTGTTTCAAGTTTCATTGAACAACATATTGGGTTGAATAAAATTGGTCCTTCTGGGATCCTCGATAAAGGATTGCCCTGCGAAAATGTCTGGAGTTTTCAGTCGGGAAAAACATCGAATGAACTGCTTATCGGCACAGACGTTGGTGTTTCCATATTGGATTTTTCGTCCTCAAAACTTACCCATTTCAACCGTACAGGTGCAAAAACCATGTCTTATGGTGGAGATGCCTCCGTGTTAGACATCCAAAAGATAAAAAAGGGAGACTACCTCTTGGCCTGTTTTGACGGACTCTTTTTTTTCAATCCAGGTTCGAAAAAACCATTTACCCCCATTCAAATTAATGAGCCCAGCATAAGGTCAAGACATAAACATTTTTATAAAATTGCGGCACTCAAAGACCATTATATCATCGCGACCAATGCGGGTGTATTGCTCTATAACTATAAATCCAAAACGTTCAGCGAAATAAGGGTGGTCGGAAAAAGTGCCCCTTACGGTAGCGCACGAGATATCGCAAAAACCAAGGGTAAGTTATGGGTTTTATTAGAAAACATGGGGCTCTGCCAACTCGAAAACAAGAACGGAACCTTGGCGCTTGTACCCCATTCATTAAACCGAAAAATCAAAGCCCTAACCAACGATCCTTTAATGTGTCTTGCTTCCTTTTCTCGGAATGTTATGGTGATTGGAACCTACGGATCAGGACTCATTAAAGTAGACTTTTCAACAGGAAAATGTACCGCCATAACCAAAAAAGAAGGGCTCCCAAACAATGTTATCAATGGCATGGTGAAGGATCAATTGGGAAAATTATGGGTAAGTACCAACCGAGGGATTGTGTGTCTTGATCAATATGGGAAGTTGGACGACAATAATGAAAAATTTGGTGGTGAAGTCAATGAGTTTAACTCCAATGCCTATTACCAAGATGCAACAGGAAGGGTTTTTTTCGGAGGGATTTTTGGCTTTAATTATTTTAATCCAAAGGATTTTTCACAGAAGTCCCAACCCTTATTCCCCCTAATTTCCAAAGTAAAGTTCGAAAGAAAAAGCAGTCGCTGGCCAAAAGGATTTATCCTTGGAACCGAATTAGCTGACCAAGCCAACCGCATAGAATTGGATTATAATTTTCGAAATTTTGAGGTTTTCTTTCAGCCCAATTCACTTCATCTTTCACGCTATGTCGATTATAAATATGTAATCATTGGAGAAGAAACAGACACCATTTTACTAGGGGCATCGAACCGGATTCCCTTTAATTCATTGGCTTCTGGCACTTATTATGTTCGAATTTATTCTCGGTTTGGCGGAGGCGCTTGGACAGAAACCCCTGCTTTACTAACCATTGTTATCCATCCACCACTGTGGGCCACGGTTGAATTTTGGATTTTCATGGCCGTTTTATTCGCAATTGCTGTGGTGATTTACATCCGTAAGAGAATCGAAAAAACACGACGAGAAAATGTAAGATTGGAAATGAAAATTGTCCAACGAACCAAGGAAATCAGAGAACAGAAACACAAAATAGAACTTCAGAACGAAGTCATCAATGAAGAGAAAGAAAAGGTGATTCTTCAACAAAGATTGCTGTTTATTGAGAAAGAAAATGCTGAGCGATGGCTAGGAAATGCGCTTCCCGCACAGGTAGTGAAGGAATTGAAGGTTAGGGGAAAAGTACAAGCAAAAGCATATGAATCTGCATCAATTATTTTTACCGATGTGGTTGGATTTACGAAAATTGCAGAGTCGATGACCCCTTCCCGTTTGGTGAATAAACTCGACGTTTTGTTCCGTAGATTTGATCAAATTATCCTCGCAAATAACCTGGAAAAAATCAAAACCATTGGGGATGCATACATGGCGGTGGGCGGAATACCAGAAAAGAACTCCACTCATGCCATCGACAGTTGCATCGCTTCCTTGCAAATTCAAGACTACATGAAGGCAAGAAAGTATGAAGCCATCGCTAACCATAAAGACTATTGGGAAATCAGAATTGGCATTAACACGGGACCTGTAACCGCTGGTATTATTGGTAAACTAAAAATAGCATACGATGTTTGGGGTTCTGCCGTAAACAAAGCGCAGCGCATGGAAATGCTTGCTAAACCTGGGTCTGTTGCGATTTCTGAACATACTTTTAAAATCGTTGAGCCTTATTTTGAATTTGAAAGCATGGGGAAAGCCCAAATGAAATCAAAAGCCATCATTGACATGTATGAAATCAAAAGGATTAAACCGGAACTTTCAATAAAGGGTGAGGGGTTGCTGCCAAATGACCGCTTCTATGAAATTGTATCGTTGCATTATTTTAGCTCCATAAAATACTACAAAGCTGAAAATGAACTTGTGCATTTACTCGAGACCGCTTTGCCTAATGATTTGTTTTACCACACACTTGAACACACCAAGGACGTCGTCAAAGCCGTTGAACGCATCGCTCTTTTGGAAGGCGTTACTGATGAAGGATTGTTTCTACTGAAAACGGCAGCACTTTTTCACGATGCAGGCTTTGTTCATCAATATGAACACAATGAGCCTATTGGGGCAAAAATGGCAGAGGAAATGTTACCGAAATATGGGTATACGGAGCAACACATCAAAACCATTTCAGAATTGATATTTGTCACCCAAATACCCCATAAACCTGTGAACAAACTGCAAGAAATTATTTGCGACGCAGACTTAGATTATCTGGGAACGACCCATTTTGATGCCATTTCTGACAACCTGAAAAAGGAACTACTTGGTAAAGGCAAAATCGGTTCCGCAAAAGAATGGGATGAAATTCAAGTAAAGTTTCTTCAACAACATAAATACTTTACAGAAACAGCTATTTCAAGCAGGCAAGAGCGCAAACTTCAAAACCTCGAGAAAGTAATCGCTAGATTAAGTGAAAATGCCTATTGATCGTTTAATGATTGTCCTTCTTCGAAGTCGAACGCTTCCATTTATATTGGTAAGATAACATGAAAATGTGCTTGTTGGTAGGATTCCACTGGTTTACATTCCAATCGTAATAATATCCTAATGAAAACTCATGTGGTGAATTTAAATCCAATGTGGTTCCCAAGTATGAACGTATCTTTTTTATCTGTTGACCTGAAGCAGAATGGGTAGGGTCATAAAAAAACTCCGTGCTCACAGTGGGTGTAAGTATGAAGTCTTTAACATCGTAAGTAAGATAAGGCTTAACGCGAAAAGCAACGTCAAATTCCGAATCATAAGCATACGAAAATCGATTGAACCCAAACTGATAACGTAACCTCAACCCTGCGTCTAACCTTTTTTTGGTATAGGTAAACAAAACATTCAAGTTAATTCTTTGGCTCGTGCCATAAGAACCATCCAAGCGCTTTTTTGCAATAAATCGATATTCAACAGAGGGGCGAAACCACTTACTCGCCTTAAAACGCAGCATGCCTTCCGGAAAAAAAGTCTCCAATCCTTGGGTACCATAGCGCTGATTCAACGATAGCCCTAAATCGATTTTTTTTGAAAGTTCTGTTTTTATTCCACTTAAGACCCACACCTCTGAAGTGTACGATTGTGCGCTCACTTGTGTGAACATCAAGGAAAGTAAAACCCAACGCCACACTTTATTGTTGCTTTTTAAGTAAAACTTCACCAATGTCAATGACTTCATCCTTTTTCGTGATTTCTACTTCGATGAGTTTCTCCTTGGTTAAACTTGCACAAGGATAGCAATTCTCATAGGTAAACAGGGTATATTTTCCTGGTTTCAAATAACTGAAAACAAAACTCCCGTCAAAACTTGTTTTTACATTGTCATCATAGAAAGAATCTTCTGTGCCGTAAACAATAAAGACATTGTCATTGGATACCGGTCCCTTGCCCGTGAATTGCGTTAACATTGCGTCCGAATAATAATTGGCCATGAATACGCCTTGAATTTTCGCCTTCCCACCAACCCCTTCGGTTTTTGAACAACCTAAAAACAGGAATCCCAATGCGATACATACTGTTATTAATCGAAAATATTTCATGGATTTTATATTGAGATTCATTCAAAACTAAGCAAAAAATTTTGGCTCTTCGCGATTCAAATTAAATTAACGTAACTTGCGTATTATTAAGGTACTGTTATGAGAATGTTTTTAGTGTCCTTTATGTTCCTGTTTTTCCTCTCGTCTTCTTGGGGTCAAATCAAGATCAATGAGTATTCTTGTTCCAACATTACCGGACCCGTAGATGCCTTTGGTCAAAACGAAGATTGGATTGAATTGATCAATGTCTCAGGTTCCAATGTTAATCTTTCAGGTTGGTATTTGTCTGACCGCCCCACCAACCTAACGAAGTGGGCCATCCCCTCGGGAACCATTGCGCCAAATGGCTATGCAATGGTTTTCTGCTCCAAACGAAACTTGGTCAACGGGAATGAATTGCACCCCAATTTTAACCTTTCTCAAACCGAGGGAGAATGGATCATTCTTAGCAATCCCGCATTAGCGGTTGTGGATTCATTTAAAATCGTCCACCTCACGCAACAAAACCATTCGGTTGGAAGAACCACCAATGGCGCAAGTACTTTTTCGCTTTTCACAACCCCAACCCCCAATGCCCCTAATGTAGGTGCAATTCCTTTTTATACCCCTAAGCCCATTTTAAGCCTAGCCCCTGGATTTTATCCATCTGCACAAACCGTTTCCATCTCGTGCAGCAATCCAAGCGCTACGATAAGGTATACCTTAGATGGTTCAACGCCCACGGCGGCTTCAAATCTGTACGTTGGCCCCCTATCAATTTCCACAACAACGGTGTTAAGAGCCATCTGTTTTTCCGCAAATTTGCCATCCTTTATTGAAACCAATACCTATTTTATCAATGTCACCCACACCATTCCGGTTATTTCCGTTTGTGATGTCGGAATTTATGATCTAATTGCCAATGGAAACCAAGGTCCTATCAGCAACATCGGGGCTTTTGAGTTTTTCGAAGACAATGGTGCTTTTATCGATGAGGGACAAGGGGATTTTAACAAACATGGGAACGATTCCTGGGGCTATGCCCAACGGGGGTTTGATTACATTAACCGGGATCAATATGGATACAATGGCGACATTGAACACCCCATTTTCCCTTATAAATCCCGAACAAAATTTCAACGCCTTATCTTAAAAGCGGCTGCCAACGACAATTATCCTTTCTCTGGGGGTGCCCACATACGCGATGCTTTCGTCCATGAACTTTCTGCCCGCGCTGACCTTCGCTTAGACGAACGAACATGGAGGCCTTGTGTCTTGTATTTGAATGGCCAGTATTGGGGCGTATACGACATTCGAGAGAAGGTCGATGACCATGATTTTACGGAATACTATTCCAATCAAGACCGTTATCACATTGAATACCTAAAAACGTGGGGTGGAACGTGGGAAGAATATGGTGCACCCAATGCCTTGAACAACTGGAACAATTTGAAAGGCTACATCCAAACAAATAACATGGGGGTTGCGTCCAATTTTCAATATGTGGATAGCCTTTTGAATTGGCGCTCCTTGGCGGATTATTTTATGTTAAATTCCTATTGTGTTGCCACCGATTGGCTTAACTGGAATACAGCCTGGTGGAGAGGCATCGATACCGCTGGAAATGAAAAAAAATGGCGTTACACCCTGTGGGATCTTGATGCAACTTTTGGACATTACGTCAACTATACCGGCGTGCCATCCACTGCCCCTGACGCCGATCCATGTAACGCTGAAAACCTTCCCGATCCCGGAGGACAAGGACATACTACATTGTTATCTAAACTTATCAATGAAAATCCCGAAGTACATCAGTATTACATTACAAGGTACATAGACCTCCTAAATACAAAATTTAGCTGCAGTTATGCCATTGGTCTTCTCGATAGCATGATTGCCGAAATTGCACCCGAAATGCCCGGACAGGTTGGTAAATGGGGAGGAACCCTCGCTGAATGGAACACCAATGTCCAGGTTTTGAGGGATTACATGAACGCGAGATGTACGGCCCTTACCCAAGGTTTGGTAGATTGTTATGCGTTAACCGGACCTCATGCAGTTACCTTTAATGTTTCTCCACCCAATTCGGGAGAAATTAAAGTGAATTCTGTTTGGGCCCCCAC
>CAMCWF010000009.1 GCA_945882095.1 Chryseobacterium gleum | reverse complement strand
GGATGTCTTACATATTCTGCACTTCCAAAAGCGAGCATTGGGTAGAAGATAAAAGGTAAGAAAATCAACCCCAAAGTGAACCCAACATCCTTGTTAAAGCTTTTTACCAAACGATTTAAGATCCAAATGCTCCAAATGGAACCGATGTATGGAATCATGGGCAACAAACCAAACCAATTGGGCTTCCCTCCTATTTCCGCCATTACCATGTGGTTATACACCGGAACGATTGCTGCCCATCCTGGCCTACCCGCTTTTTCGAAGATTTTCCACATAGAAACAACCATCAAAATAGCCATCACAAGAAATACGACAATAAAAACAATCACAAAAACCATAATTGAGGACTCATTACTATTCATAACTTATTTTTTTTGAGCGAATTTCGGAAATTTATTTAAATGTGCGAAATGATATTAATTGTTAACTTTGACCCGTTCATTGGTGGCCGTTTTTCGGTCATAATAAGGAATCCGGTGAAAAACCGGAGCTGTAACTGCAGCTGTAAGTACCTAAAAAGGGTTTCAAAAAGTCACTGAGTAACATCGGGAAGGCGAAACCAAAGGGGTATGAGCCAGAATACTTGCCACTGAACAGGGAAATGACTTCAGATTAAAGTCGGACTCAATTCGGGGTGAACTGCATCCCATTGAAATCCACTTTACGCTGTAATATAAACTTTTAAAAAAGAACAAAATGAAGCTTTTAACTACCGTTTTTGCATTTTTTATTTTACAATTCGCTCAGGGTCAAAACTACCTACACCAAGTTTTGGTACTTAATGAAGGCTATTTCGACTACCAAAACCAAACCCTTGTTCAACCGGTAACCGTTGGCAGCTACAACCCAGTGACCCAGCAATACCAGACGGTAGCCACCATTCCTAACATGCGTTTTGCCTCCGATCTCATCATTGATGGGAACGCATACTACGTTGCAGCAGATTCAAAAATCATCAAATTCAATTTAAATACACACGCTTTCATTTCTGAGGTAAATTGTCCAGGGGTACGCAACCTTGCCTTGTATCAAAACAAACTCATTGCAACACGAGGGGAATACCTAACCACTTACGATTCTTATCTTCATGTGTACGATGCAACCTCACTTCAACTCTTAACAGCGATAGACACGGTAAACGGTCCTAAATGGGCAAGTCAAAACGTTGTGGTTTCGAATGGCACTGCTTACATCGCGGTAAACAACGGATACGAATGGGGCAACGAAAAAGGAATCATTGGTCAACTTAACTTGAGCAACTTGGCTTACGGAAACGAATTGGACTTGGGAATCGATGGCAAAAACCCTGACAACCTTATGGTTTATGGCAACGCGATTTATTCCGTTAATAATAAAGATTGGAGCGGAGCTTCTGTTTCAAAAATTGATTTGGCTAGCAACACAAGTACAACCACAAACATCGCAAATGCAGCAACAGGTTGCGGAACTTCGGCTTTGTTAGCGGATAAAATTGTCTACCAAATTGCTTCTGCGCAAGACCTAAATGCTTTTGACATCAACTTAATGTATTCCATCGGGCCGATTGCAGGATACGCATTGTCATTCTATGAATTGGGAGAGGAACCCATCAGCGGGAACCTTTATGCGAGTGAAACAGATTTCTTTTCCTTTGGAACTGTGCACATCTACAATCCTTCCCATCAAGAAATTGGACAGTTTGCCGCAGGGGTTTCGCCGGGGACTTTTGGTTTCGATGTTCGAAGCAATGTGGGAATCACAGAAACATCACAAAACACCCTGGTTTATCCAAATCCCGCTTCCGCTTCATTCACAATATCTGAAGGAATCAAAGGCCTTTGCAGCCTGGTAGGAATTGATGGAAAAACCGTTCGAACCATGGATTCAAACGCATTAACAGTAGCAGGTCTACCTGCAGGTTGTTATTTCATTGAAAACGAAGGGAAAACCATAGCTAAAATTCAGGTAAGGTAGTCAGTATTTAACGACTTTAATTTCTTGAAATCTTCCTTCTATCTCCAAACGGAGTATAGCGATGCCTTGTGTTAAAAAGGGTCCAACATTAATTTTGTAGGTATTAGGCGTTAAAAATTCGTTCTCATAAAATGTGGTTAAACAATTCCCGAACACATCGTATAATTTTAAATTGACATTGAGGGTATCTGAAAGCACCAAATTTGAATACGTAAGTTGAGCCAACGGATCTACAATAGGGGCGGAAAGTGAGGAAAAATAAACCGGCGCAATACGGTAATTTCGGTATGGTAAATTCACGTCATCCCATTGTGCATAAGCTAAAAATAAATCGCCATCTGAAACATTATCGCCTTTTTCACTAAAGAGTGTGGGGTACCATATTTTCTGTGGGCTACCAGGATTTACCAACATCAATTGCACATTATCCCAATGTTCTAAATCCGATGAGGTGGTATAGTAAATTCCTTTTTCATTCCAGTCATGGTAAACCATAATCCACTTATTTGTTTGCTTATGAAAAATGATTGAAGGATTGCCTCCTGAATTTTTTCCCTTCGTTACACTCAAAGCAGAACCCTCTCCCCCTATTCCATTTTCAGAAAAGGACCCTTTGTGGTATTTTTTCCAAGTTCCAGGCCCACCCAAGGCATCGAATGATTCGGCCATTCCAATGCCATCAGGGCAAACAAAAAATGCCACCCAACGATTCCTTGCAGAGTCCCGCACCACAGAAAAATCACCTGTACCTCCCCATTCAGGTTTGGTGGTTTTTTTAAGCCAACTTGTTATGATCTGTCCATTTTTCACCCAACTATTCCCACCATCGTAGCTTACACACTGCGCAGCGCTTTTCCAAGCAATTTTTTGATCATTCGAATAACCCGGAAAAACATGGTCCTCAGCATGATAAAACCCTACCCAAGTATTGGAATCAATTTTAAAAACAGAATAAAGCCATGCTCCTCCATTGTCGAAATCACTTACCTCACCTTTGGATAACTTACATCCCCAAACAGAATCCTGTTGGAACGCACTAGGACCACTTGTAATATAGGATTCGTAACCTGCCCAAATTTGAACCAAAGTTTGATCATTCATTTTAAGAAAGGTGATATGTCCATCAGGAAATCCAGGATAAATAGGAACACCAGGATCGGGTAAAACGGTAGAACTCCCAACTGTCAAACACTGACCAAAAACCAATTGCCAAGAACTTAGGACAAAACCCATCAAAGCCAAACCTTGGAGCCTTCTGAACAATTTTTGCATATATCTATGGTATTTCTTGAGGAAAGTACTCCTTTCCTGAAATTTTTATACGTGTTTGATTTCCATATGGTTGAAAAATCATCGTCTTTTAAACTTCCCAACACATGCTTGGCATCCTTGTCAAAACAACACGGAACCACGGATCCATTCCACGTAATCACACTTCCCGACCACATTCGCCAACAATGGTTTCCTCCGGGATTTTTTAAGACATAGGTCCCGTTCTTCTGTTTTTTGTAGCGACTGTAGCTTTCGTTTTCTGGCATCAAAGGATTACCATGGGCATAATCATACAGTTGCGCCGACTTAATCCTTACCTCATCAACACCGAGCTCCTTTGCTTTTTCAAAAACAAGGGGGATTTCATGTTCATTTGGCTTTACTGCGAGGCACTGAAAAATCAGTCTGGGCGACGAAGATTTCGCCTCTTTTTTTGCATCTACCAAATGTCGGGTGGCTTCCCACACTTTTGCAAGATCGCCATGTACGCGGTACTGCGCATAAACCGATTGGGACACGCCATCCACAGAAATAATTAATTGGTCCAAACCAGAATCCACAATTTCCTTCGCTTTCTTTTCATCAATGAAATGCGCATTCGTCGAAGTGGCGGTAAACATCTTATATTGCTTGGCCGTTTTTATAGTTTCCAAGAACTGCGGATGCAAGAAGGGTTCACCCTGAAAATAATAGGTCACATATCCCACGGTTTTGGAAAGGGATTGAATCCATTTCGCATGGTTATCGATGTCTAGTTTTCCCGTTGGTCGTGTAAATTCTTTTAACCCACTGGGGCATTCCGGGCAAGCAAGGTTACACGCAGTGGTTGGTTCGATGCTCACATGGTAGGGCTGTCCCCAAACCACCACGCGCTTCATACCACGAGACATTAAAAAGGAAGCATACAGCTGAAAAAAGTTTAACGCACGCCGCACAGTTAAACATTTCACATAGGAGAAAAAGACAGAAAAATTCTTCACCTCACGAAGATACACATTGCAATTGAAAGCAATATTTCAAGGGATGTATTATCTGACGGGTTTTCAATTTA
Source organism: Chryseobacterium gleum (assembly GCA_945882095.1). Taxonomy (GTDB): domain Bacteria; phylum Bacteroidota; class Bacteroidia; order Flavobacteriales_D; family Crocinitomicaceae; genus UBA952. The sequence goes on along the minus strand of CAMCWF010000009.1, from coordinate 68,147 downwards.
TATTTGTAAGGAAATTCATTCTATGCAAATCATACTTGACCACGCCCAGATTCAGCAGAAAATCATTCGATTGGGACACCAAATCATTGAAAACTGCGAAGACCAAACCAAATTATTCATTGGAGGAATCATTGGAAATGGCTCTATTTTGGTTGAAAGGTTGGCTGCAGTGATTTCTGAAAACAGCAACCTGAACATCGTTACTTTTGAAATCGACATAGACAAAGAGGAACCATGGAGTCGACAAACCCTTTTTTCCATACCCGAAAAAGATTTAAAGCATGGGTACATTATTTTGGTTGATGACGTGATCAATTCTGGCAAAACCTTACAGTACGCGTTGATTCGTTTTTTAGACCAACCTACTTTATCCATAAAAACAATGGCTTTGGTAGACCGTCAACACAGGCGATATCCCATCAAAGCAGATTTTGTTGGACTTAGTCTTTCTACCACCTTAAAAAATCGCGTGGATTTGGATTTAACATCAACTGAGAACATCGCCTATTTGAAATGAAAAAGATTACCGAAAGCAATTCCCTTTACGACGGATTAGAAAAAATGAGCACCCTCGAATTGTTGGCAGGAATCAACCGAGAAGACCAAAAAGTAGCCTTAGCCATTCAAAACATCCTACCTGAAATTCAAGATTTTATCGATGCGTGTTTCGAGCGTATGAAAAACGGGGGTCGTCTTTTTTATCTAGGGGCAGGTACCAGTGGGAGGCTTGGAATCGTTGACGCAAGCGAATGCCCACCTACGTTCGGAGTACCCCACGGCATAGTGGTTGGACTGATTGCAGGAGGCGATGCCGCGATACGTCAAGCCGTAGAATTTGCAGAGGACGACCGCGAGCAAGGCTGGAAAGACCTCCAAGCATACCAAGTTAATTCCACTGACACCCTTGTCGGCATTGCAGCATCCGGAACAACCCCTTACGTTCTTGGTGCCATAGCACAAGCCAATGCGCATGGATTGCTTACGGGAGGCATCACATGTAACCCTGGTTCCCCTTTGTCTTTGCAAAGTTCACATGCCATGGTTCCCGAAGTCGGACCTGAATTTGTAACCGGAAGTACCCGAATGAAATCAGGTACAGCGCAAAAATTAGTGCTCAACATGATTTCTACCTCTCTTATGATTAAGCTCGGGCACATCAAAGGAAACAAAATGGTAGACATGCAATTAAGCAATTACAAATTGGTCCAACGAGGCATTGACATGATTTGCGGCGAAATTGACGTCGCTCAAGAAGATGCAAAAACCTTACTCGAAACCCACGGTTCAGTGAGAAAAGCAATCGAAGCCCATCTTAAAACAACGCAACCATGATATTCGATCCAAACGGCGTAGGTCAAGCCAATGGCAATGTATTCGGATTTCCCAAAGGGGAAGAAACCGCTGACATCATTATTATTCCGGTACCTTGGGATGTTACTGCTTCCTATGCAAAAGGCACAAGTCGCGGACCCCAAGCCATCCTCGATGCTTCCACACAATTGGATTTCTTTCATTCTGAACTTCCAAAAGCCTATGAAACCAAAGTTCACCTAACCCCCATCTCTGAAGAGTGGTTAAAAATCAACGACACCTTAAACGACCAAGGCAGGGCTTATTTTGAGGACTTAGAAACTTTGGGAGAAAGCGCAGCCATGGAGAAACATGCCCATACCATCGAAAGCATCAATGAATTTCACGCCATGTTGACGGTTAATCTTCAGGAAAGGGCTTTGGAACTTTTGGAAAAAAATAAAATCTGCGCAGTACTTGGCGGCGAACATTCCACACCTTTCGGATTGATTCATGCCATTGACAAGACCTATAAAAACTACAGCATTCTGCAAATTGACGCCCATGCGGACATGCGAGAATCATACGAAGGGTTTAAACAATCCCACGCTAGCATTATGTTTAATGTGGTTCACAATTGTAAAAACCTCGGCGCTTTGGTACAAGTAGGTATACGCGACCTTTCAGAAATGGAAATGAATGAAATGCATGCGAATGATAAAATCAAAACCCATTTTGATTGGAACTTAAAGAAAGCAGCTTTTCTGGGCGTAACTTGGGACGCCACTTGCGACAAAATCATCAACGATCTCACGGAAGACGTGTATGTTTCCTTTGACATTGACGGACTTGAACCTTCTTTATGTCCTAACACGGGTACCCCTGTACCGGGAGGACTCACCTTGGCCCAAGTAAGGCATTTGCTTTTTAAAATGGTCAACGCTGGAAAAAGAATCATTGGATTCGACCTAAACGAAGTCGCGCCGGGAACCAATGGCGATTGGGATGCAAACGTAGGCGCAAGAGCACTTTGGGAATTGGTGTGTGCAACTGAAAAAAGCAGAAGAAACCATGTTTGAAAAAATAAAATATAACTTCTGGTTGCTGGTTTTTATAGGCATCACTTTGTTTTTGCTTTATTTTATCTACCAGTCCATTTCCTTTACCTCCGTTTACGCCTATCGCTGGGTGTTTTTTCTATCTACGCCATTCTTAATCAGTGGCATACATCTTTTGATCAAATCAAGATCTAACCGAGCGGAAGGTTTTTCGATTCTCAACTTTGTATTAACCGCAGCGATGATTGTCTACTTCAACACTTCTACGGAGGGACTGGAGTCTAAGTGGACATATTTTGCGATTCCTGTTTTCAATCAACTGGTCATCAACTTATTCGATGTGATTTGGACCCAACAATATCGTTTTAGGGTTATCAGTGCCTGCTTCATTATGGGGCTTTGGCTTTTCTCCTTGGTTTCCATCCTGACGAATTTCAGTTGGTTTTCAGCTGTTTTTTTAGCGCTTGCGATTGCCACAGGACTCGTTGTTTTAGGCACCTTGCTCTTTGGCAAAAAGAATAAAAAGGATTAATACCTTCCAAATCCAATCAATCGATTGGTGTAGTATTTTGACCCTTCAATGTCTTGAAAAGAAACCCCCTTGCTAGAACTTGAATGAATCATTCTTTTGGGTTTTCCAGCTTCATTCACAAGAATCCCTACATGGGAAACAACATTGTTCAGCCCAAAAAAGACAAGGTCTCCAATCATGGCTTCGGAAGAATCTATTTTTTGGGCTTGCGCAAATTGGTCTTTCGACACCCGAGGAATCACCTTCCCGAAGTGGGAGAAAACATAGGAAGTAAACCCACTGCAATCAAACCCTGAGGGGGAATCGCCAGACCAGACATATGGCGTACCCAGGTGTTTTTTTGCAAAGTCTATGTAGGAAATTCGTTCGCTTAGCAAGGCATTCTCTGGCGCAATCCACTCGTTGCTTTGCGGTTTGGCATCGAGGAGGTTTATCGCCTTGTTCATTTTTTGGATGCGATCGGCAAATGCATCCGCAATTTCGGATTCTTTGCCCCTGTAAAGATTGGCAACCCAATCCTCTAAATCCATTTGAAGGGAGCGAATTTCTGACATGTGTGCTTCCAACAGTTCAGAACCCTTGTTCTTTTTCTTCAATTCCGAAAGAAATACAAAAGCGGCTTCAATCTCTGTCGTATGCTTGTCACGCCAACCTTTGTTTTGCAAGCGCTGGAGACTTGAAATACTCACATAATACTGCGGCACCAAGGAATAGTCAAACGAAGGATTGGACTTAAGTTTTTTGGCTCGACGGTGGACCAATTCGAAATGTCCTTGGTCATACAATTGTTCGAGATTGTCAAATTCTTTTACCTGTCCAAAAGCGACAGAAGACAACATACAAGTGGTCAACAGCAAAAGAAAAGTAAATAAAGTTAAACGGCTAATACGAATAGATTTTTCCATGGTCGAGCACCACATTTGAATTGTTAAACAGTTTAACGAGGACAGCATTTCCGTAAATCTTAAACTCTGAATCCGACAGCATGGTAATTTGGTGATTTACGCCGTTGACCATGGCAGAAACGCCCCCCATGATGTTTCGGTAAGCGATGGTGTTGTTTTTTATCTCCCAAGTTTCAGGAATAAAGTTGGCCACTTGGATTTTTTGATCATCGAGAAAGGTGAACAGGTAATTGTTTTCTCCCCAAATCACTACATCGTCTTTCACATCCCAAAAGGAGGAGATGAAATTGGTTAACAACGTCTTTTCACCGTCTTTGTAAAACCATAAATTAGAATTCAGGTCTTCATAAACGATGAATCCCCTACCCGCTTTGTATTTGCGCATGAACTGGTTTTCAACGTCTACAAATTGTCCATTTTGATACAGAACAAAGGTTCGCGTGGTGGGGTCATTGAAACACAAAACATTGGTACCCAATTGAAAGTCAATGGTACCATTCCAAGCGCAAATTTCATAAATCAAGCCATTTTCAAAAACCTTAAAAAGATTCCCGTTGTCTTTAAATACCAATATGTTTTCACCCACCGTTGTTGGAAGCGACAAGTCACCAATGATGGTGGCAAGGGCCATTGTATTTTTCTTCCAATACACATTAAGTGTGTTAAACCTTGTGTCTTCGTAAAGAATTAAAGAGTCCTTCACTTGGAAGTTTCTGGCGAAATAGGTCAACGTTTGAAGCCTTCCGTGATCCCACATGTTCAACGTGGGTCCAATCATATAACCCAGCAAATGATCTGAAACTTGGTATTCAACATTCAGGTTGGTAATGTCCTTTCGAATTTTACCATCGTACAAGCGCAAATTTCCTCGGGTGTCGATGTAGGCTACCAATTCGTCTCCAGCCTTAAAATCTTTAATGGGTTGAATTTCAATTTGTTTAAACCCTCCATTTTCGAAGGTCATGAAAAAGTTATTGAAATCTTTGAAAGGAACGACCGATTGGGAATGCACCGAATGCCAAAGGAACATAACAACGCACAACAAGAAACTTTTGGATAATTTCATAGGATTCAAATTTAGTCAATTTTTATACCACAAAACTGCGCAATGAAATTAATAAGTTTTGGCAATTTGTAGCTGTATTTTAATGCTTTGTGTAATTTAGTGGACTTAAAAAATAACCATGCGCAAAGGATTTATATTTTTCTTATTTGTTTTGGGAGCCTTTACGGCCATGAGCCAAACAAAAATCAATTACATTGAATACGATTTACCCAATGGCATCCATGTGATTCTACACGAAGAGCATTCGACGCCCATTGTTGCGGTTTCTGTATTGTACCACGTTGGGTCAAAAAATGAAAACACCGATAAAACCGGTTTCGCACATTTTTTCGAACACCTTTTGTTTGAGGGTTCACAAAACATTGGCCGGGGTGACTACGCCAAATTGGTTGAGAAAAACGGAGGTGCTTTAAACGCCAACACATCGCAGGACCGAACCTTTTATTACGAAATTCTTCCTTCGAATCAATTGGAATTAGGCATTTGGTTGGAAAGTGAGCGTATGTTGCATGCGAAAGTTGAAAACGTAGGAATTGAAACACAGCGAAGCGTTGTAAAGGAAGAAAAAAGACAACGAGTTGACAATCAACCGTATGCAGGTTTTATTACTGAAATGTTCAAAAGAGCCTTTCCTACCCACCCCTACAATTGGGTTCCCATCGGTTCTATGGAGCACCTTGACGCAGCACAAGAACAAGACTATGTGCAATTCTACCAAGATTTTTATGTACCCACCAATGCGACCATTTCCATTGCAGGAGACATTCCAATTGAACAAACCAAGAAATGGATCATGACCTATTTCGGTTCCATACCGAAAGGACAGGCTTTGAATTTATACAGAGACTGTATGGCAATGGACGATGTTAAATTCACAGCGAAATATGGAATGTCAAAAGAAATGTTCAATCCAAAAGATTATGGCAATACAAAGGATAAAAATGCTTTGGCATTGATTAAAAAATATTCGGAAACCCCAATCAACATTCGTAGAACCCAAAAAGACAACACAAAAATCAATGGGGTAATCACGGATACTATTTTTGACAACATTCAACTTTCGGCCATTTTCATGGGATATAAAATTCCAGATCAAAACAATGCCGACAGCTATGCGTTGGAATTTATGAATGAAGTACTTTCTGGAGGAAACAGCTCTAGGATTAACAAAGAATTGGTCGAACGCAAACGTTTGGCAAACTATGCAGGTTCTTTTAATTACGGACTAGAGGATGGTGGACTTAACATCTTTTTAGCTTTGGCAAACGATGGCATTTCTTTACCGGAGGTTCAAAAGGAATTAGATGAACAAATTCGGTTGATGAAAGACCAATTGATCAGCGCGGAAGAATACGAAACCGTATTGAATAAATTTGAAAAGCAAGTGGTTGAAAGTTATTCAACCGTTGCAGGCATTGCAGAGAATTTGGCTGACAACCATGTGTATTTTGGAAATGCAGCGCGTACCAATCAAATGTTAGAAATGTACAGAAAGGTCACCCGTGAAGACATTTTACGTGTAGCAAATACCTATTTGACCGATAACGCCAGGGTTATCCTTTATTACTTACCCAAAGAAAAATAAAAAAATGAAAAAATTAATATACCTCGCTTGTATCTCGCTTAGCCTTCAAGTTTCTGCTCAGTTGGATCGCTCTGTCATGCCAAAACCGGCAGAGGCTGCAACCATTCAATTAAAAGAATCCGAGGTCTTTACTACGAAAAACGGAATCATTGTCATTCTTTCCGAGAATCATAAATTGCCAAAAGTTTCTTTCGACTTAACCTTGGGATACACACCTGGAATGGAAGGAGCCAAAGCAGGATTGGGAGAACTGACTGGGTCTTTGATTATGTCGGGTACTAAAAACCGATCAAAAGATGTCTTGGATAAAGAGATTGATTTCATTGGCGCAAGCTTAACAGCGAATTCAACCAACCTATACCTTTCCACCCTTACCAAACACATGGAAAAAGGATTGGAAGTAATGTCAGACTTAACCTCGAATGCAAACTTTCCAACCTCTGAATTCGAAAGAGTGGTTAAACAATACCAATCCAGCTTACTTTCAGTAAAATCAGAAGGAGAAGCCATGGCGAACAATGCAACGGTGAAAGTTAATTTCCCAAACCACCCGTATGGTGAAGTGATGACTGTTAACACCTTGTCTGCTATTTCCTTGGAGGATGTGAAAAATTATTACGCTGCAAATTTCACCCCACAAGGTGCATACATGGTCATCGTGGGCGACATCACCCGTGCACAAGCTGAACAAATGATGGAAAAACACTTTGGAAGTTGGACCGGAAAGGTACCTTCCAAACCAAGTTTTGCTGACCCAAAGAAATTAGATGGCAACCAAGTTTATTTTGTGAACAAAACTGGTTCGGTTCAATCGGTAATCCATGTAAGCTTCCCACTTGCCATGCGCATGGGTGACCCAAACAACCTTAAAATGAGTGTATTGAATGACGTGTTTGGTGGAAATGGATTCGGTACACGCCTAATGCAAAATTTGAGGGAAGACAAGGCTTACACCTATGGCTGCTATTCCGGTTTGAATTTTCAAAACGAAGGCGGATGGGTTTCCATTACAGGGAACTTTAGAAATGCGGTGACCGACTCAGCCATTACAGAAATTGTCAATGAACTGAACCGCTTGTTGTCTGAAAAAGTAAGTGACGATGAGTTGGCATTGACAAAAGCTACCAAAACAGGAAGTTTTGCACGTTCACTGGAACGACCACAAACCATTGCAAGGTTTGCCTACAACATTCAACGCTATGGATTGCCGACGGACTATTATAAAAATTACCTCACCAAATTGAACGCAATTTCATCTTCAGATTTATTGGTATTGGCGCAAAGTTATCTCAAGGAAAACAATTACAACATCGTTGTGGTTGGAAACGAAGAGGTGCTGGAAAAGCTTAAAAAATTCGATTCCGATGGAAAAATCATTCAACTGGATGAATTTGGGGACATCAAACAAGCCATGGTTCCTGCGGACATTACCGCAAAAGATTTGGCATTGAAGTATACTTTAGCCGTAACCCAAACCAAAGATTTGAAATCAGCGATGAAGAAAATAGCGAAGGTAAAATCCATGACACAAAATTCTACCTTGAAATCAGACAAAATCCCTTTTCCATTGTCAAACACAGAAATCTACACCAACAAAGGCATCCGTGCTGAGAAAATGGAGTTTGGCGGGAATGTAGCCCAAAAATCTTATTTCGATGGAAAAACAGGATACACTTTTAACATGCAAACCGGGGAACAAAAAATGACCGATGAGGAATTGAAAATGGCAGCATTCGAACAAGCCCTTTTCCCTGAAGCGAACCTTGCAAACAATACATCCACTGTAAAAATGGAATTGCTAGGCATTGAATCTGATGGAGCGAACAAATACTATGTTTTGAAAATCACCCAGAATGAAAATGCCCAGTCGATTAATTATTACAATGTTAAAACTTTCATGAAAGAAAAAGTGACGAAAATTCAAACCGTATCGGGCGAAACTGAATCTGCAACTTCACAGTTTGACCAATTCTTGGATGAGGGTGGATTCTTGTTTCCACATCACCTGATTGTTGCAACGGCACCCATTACTTTTGACATTAACATCGACAAGATTGAAATCAACGGCGTTGTCGATTTAAAAGGTTTTTAACATGTCCGCAACGAAAAGTTTAGCCTTGGTATTTTTACTGGGCATCCACTGCGCAGGTTTCGGCCAACTATTGTATTGCATTAAAGGCAAACCGGGCACCCCTCCTTCCTACCTATATGGAACGATACATCTTATGCCCAAAAAAGATTTTAAGATCCAATCGAGGTTGCAACAAGCCTTTGATTCTTGTTCAACTTTGGCAATGGAGGTAGATTTAAACCTTTCCTTATCCGACAAAATCAAAATGGCACAGGAAACATTGCTGCCCGAAGGAAAGACCTTGAAAGATGTCATGACACCTGAAGAATACAAACGTTTGGTCTCCTATTGCAAGGATTCACTTGATTATTCCGACAAAAAATTTGAGCGTTACGCACATTTGAAACCGTTCTATTTCTCGAGTCTATTGCTTCAAAAAGAAATGAAGAAAAGCAAATCGTATGAAGTGGAATTTAACAACATGGCAAAAAAGAATCAAAAGAAAACCTTAGGACTCGAATCCATTCAAGCCCAGCTCCAAACCATCAACACTGTCAGCGTTGAAGACCAGGTTGAAATGCTCATGGATGCGTTGGGACAACCCTTATTGTTTGAAGAGATGTTGCAATCATACTTGGCTGAAGATTTAGATAAACTCTATGGATTGATCACCAAGGAATCCGCTGCTTTCCCTGATTTTACGGAAAACTTACTGAACAAAAGAAACCGAAATTGGATTCCCGTCATCGAAGAACAAATGAAATCACAGCCCACCTTTATTGCCGTGGGAGCAGGACACCTTCCTGGAGACAGTGGCGTAATAAATCTTCTGAAACAGAAAGGATACCAGGTTACCCCAATTTCAATGATGGCGCCATGAAAACACTTTGTTTTGCTTTGCTTTTTTGGATTCCCCTTTTAGGTTTTGCGCAAAACAATGTGGAAGTATCGAACGCAGCCATTTTTGAAGGAGAACCCTATCTCACCCACAATCCCTTAAATCCGCAGCATTTGGTTGCCGCTTGGATGGGATACCAATGGAACCAAAAAATCGTTATCAAATCAGCTGTTTCTTTTAACGGAGGCACCAGTTGGACCCAGCCCGTTTCCCAAACACACCTTATCCCCTCCTATTCCTCTGCGGATGTCTCTCTGGGTTTTGACCACTTGGGAAATGCCTTCATGTGCTACATAGATTATGACAATGTGACCTTTTCTTCTGGTAAGGTATTGTTGAGAAAATCAACAGATGGAGGTCTCACTTGGGGAAATCCAACAGAGGTCATAAGCATAAGCGATTGTCCGGGAAAACTTTGCATCGACAGGCCTTGGATGGTGATTGACCACTTCGGCGCCAACCCTACGGATGCCATTTATGTTTGCACCATGAACGCAGATCAACCCGCATTGGTTTCCGCTCCTTACAACCCATACTTGAGTGTAAGCACAGATGGAGGAGTGTCATTTAACAACCCCCGTTTCATGGATACCCTGCAATTTTTAGCCGGAACAACCATTCCCCAGCCATCTGCCACACCCGCCATTGGAGGAGACGGAACTTACTGGGCCATTTATCCTTCGTACGACGTAAGTCAATCCCCTTTCCCGCGACACATCCTTGTGCAGACCCAAGACGCAGGCATAAACCTACAGCATTCGATAGCCTACCAAGGGACCTTAATGGGGGTGTCTAATGGGCTTTTTAAACGTGGAGGTAAATTGGCAGCGGACCCAGCACATTCTGGACATTTAGCGTATCTCTTTCTCAGCCAACAAAATGACCAAAGCGATGTCTATTACATTGAAACGTTCAATGGGGGTGCGCAATGGAGTGCCATGCAAAAAATCAACCAGGACCCTGCAGGCATTCCAAGGGTGCAAGATTTAGTTTGGGCAGATTTTAACGAACAAGGCGATTTGTTAGCTTGTTGGAGAGACCGAAGAAATGCTGGTGCAGATGGGTACAACCAACCTTCAGAGATTTATGCAGCGACCAAAAATTTTGGTGGCGCAGGGTTTGAGCAAGATTACCCCATAACTTCGCAATCGGTAGCCCATGACACGATATTGGAAGGAAAAGGCAATGATTTTATGAGCGCCGTTTTTATTGGAGATACAGCCTATGCCGTTTGGGGTGATGTACGAACCGGTACGGTACGAATTTATCTCAACAAATGGAATGTAAACACCCAAGTTGGACAATCGCATTTAATGTCGAGTGAAACCCAAATGTTAATAAGCCCAAATCCTGTTCACGATGGATTCAAAATTCCAGAAAAACTGTTGGGGTATGAAGTGAAAATCTATAACACTCAAGGAGAAGTTGTATGGAAAACGGATTCCGCAACGGAACAAGAAATCAACCTGTCTTCCTTTCCTATGGGAGGCTATCTATTCCTAGCAAGTGAAGGAAACGTTTGTTTTAAGGCGACCTTTATCAAGGAATAAGTCGTCGCACCGATGAATTGTTTTTTTCAACAATTTGTTTTTTTAATCGAGTGAAATAGTTAAAAAGTGTAGCTTTGTTCGATGAGTGATTTTGTAGTCTCTGCCAGAAAATACAGGCCCCAAACTTTTGATACAGTCATTGGACAAGCGTCCATAACGACCACGTTGAAAAATGCCATTAAGAATCACCATTTGGCACAAACTTTTTTATTCTGTGGATCCAGGGGCGTAGGTAAAACGACGACTGCGCGTATCTTGGCAAAAACACTTAATTGCTTTCAACTTTCAGACATACAAGAGGCATGCGACGAATGTGAATCTTGTCTTTCGTTCAAAACAGGGAACTCTTTAAGCATCTATGAACTTGATGCCGCTTCCAATAACTCCGTGGATGACATTCGAGCGATCATCGAGCAGGTGCGTATCCCACCGATGCTTGGAAAGTACCGAATCTATATTATCGACGAGGTCCACATGCTCTCGAACAGTGCCTTTAATTCATTCCTAAAAACACTGGAAGAACCCCCTCCATACGCTGTTTTCATACTTGCCACCACAGAAAAACACAAAATAATTCCTACCATTCTCTCGCGCTGTCAAATATTTGATTTTAGCAGAATTAAGGTATCCGATATTGCCAACCATCTTCAGAGCATCGCTGAAAAAGAAGGCATTTCCGCTGAAATGGAAGCCCTACATTTAATAGCCATGAAGTCAGATGGAGCCTTGCGGGATGCCTTGTCTATTTTCGACCAAATTGCGTCGTTTACAGGCAACAACATTACCTACGACAGTACGCTAAACAATTTGCATGTATTGGACTATGAGCATTATTTCAATTTGCTAGACCACTTGAAAAAGGAAGATCTTGCCGCCGCGCTGCTCGAACTCAATGCGATTTTGGAAAAAGGATTCGATGGACAAATGTTTCTACAAGGACTTTCAGATCACTTTAGAAACCTATTGATTGCCAAAGACCCAAGAACCCTTCCCATATTAGACATATCAGAAACGGTACAAAACAAGTACATAGAACAATCCAAAGCGTGGGAAAGAAACCAAATTGTTCGTGGTTTGTTCGCTTTGAGTAAGGCAGACACACAATTCAAGACCTCCAAAAATACTAGGTTGCTCCTCGAAGTTGCGCTTTTGGAATTAGGATCCCTTCAACAGGAATCCGAAAAAAAAAATCCCTAACGGATCCCATTGACATCTTGCCTTATCCAGCATCTTTGCGAAAGACCGTTCAAGGAACGAACAAGCCTGAAGCTCCTTTGGAGGTAGTAAAAATCCAGGAAGTCGTCAAAAAAATCCCTTCTACGCAGGCCCCTACGCCCGTGGCGGAATCAACAAATACCATCAGCATCAAATCCGAAATGGAGGCTCAAAGAAAACAGACCTCTCAACCTGTCGGAAACCTACCCAGAGAAGTGGTTTCGCTTAGTGACCTCAAAAAGTTTTCGCGACAATATGCCCATGAAGTAAGAGAAGCCGGCAAGGAAACCTTTTTCCACGCGCTGATCAAACGCGATCCATTGTTGGACGATGAGACGATAACCTTAACCTTAGACAATCAGGTACAAGTAGAATACATCCGACCGATTCTTCAAGAATATGTTAACTTTTTAAGACAGAGCCTTAAAAATGGATTTTTAGAAATCAAACTTGACGTCATCGACAACCCTACCGAAGTGCAAAAACCTGTCACTGGAAAAGATAAATTTCAAGCCATGGCGAGGAAAAATCCGAACATTCACACCTTGAAAAATCGATTTAATTTAGACATTGAATATTAATACATGGAAATTTTTTATCACGAGATAAGACGAAAACCTGAAGTCGATGCCTTTCTTCACGAATGGAACAATGCCGAGGATTTTATTATCTGCCATACCTCTGGTTCCACGGGTACGCCGAAAACCATTCGTTTGGATAAATCAAAAATGCGAAAATCTGCCCAAAACACGATTGCTTTCTTCAACCTTAAACCCGGTCAAAACGCTGCGCTTGCGCTTTCCTGCGATACCATCGCCGGTAAAATGATGATCGTTCGTGCCATGGAATGTAAAATGAAGCTGCACATCCTCCCTTTGTGTCAAAACCCCCTGGAAGATGTCGTCGAAAACATAGACTTTATTTCCCTGGTTCCTGCACAAGCTGCCTCACACCTCGCATCGGGCTCAACACTTCACACCGACTGCACCTTCCTTATCGGAGGCGCACCCATTTCCTTAGATTTGGAAGCAAAAATCGCACTGCTGTGGAAAAATGCCTATCAATCGTATGGAATGACAGAAACCTATTCCCATGTAGCCATTCGCCATATCAATGGGTCAAGCAACAATCCCTACCACGCCATTCCCGGTGTTACGTTCAGTACAAACGAAGGGAATTTAGCCATCCATGCACCTCAATTGTTAAACACAACCCTTGTCACCACTGACATTGTAGAATTGTTAGACGTTTCTACGTTTCGTTTTATTGGACGTTCAGACTTTGCCATCAATTCTGGTGGAATTAAAGTACATCCTGAAAACCTTGAACAGCGTTTGGGTAAATTAATCTCTGGAGACTACATGATTACTTCTGCGGAGCATTCACTTTTTGGTGAAACGACCGCTTTGGTGATCACTGAGAAATCACAATTACCGAAACGAAAAGACTTGATTGACAGCGAATTGTTTAACCATTATGAAATCCCAAGGGTTTACCAAGCGGTTGATTTTATTGCACAAACTGAAAATGGAAAAATAGACAGAGTTAAAATGCAGGAAACGATTGACGCAAATGCCTGGAACACGCTACTATAACATTTTAGGATTGCCCAATCAAAGCAGTGATGAAGAGGTTAAGAAAAAATTTCGTTCGCTTGCTAAAGAATTTCACCCCGACAAAAATCCAGACCCAGCGGCTACGGAAACTTTTCAACGTATTTTGGATGCCTATGAACGCATTCTGAAGAAAGATTTTCAAGAAACCCCGAAGTTCAATGCGCGCGCGAATTACCCTTCATCAAATCCAAATGTCAACCATACTGATTTTCACCGAAAAGCTTGGGAGCGTTACGAAAGAATGCGCAAAGAACAAGAAAATGAACTTAACAACTTCTACCATTCTCTGCTTACTGGAAAAAAAATGAGGTTCAAATACATCGTCGCGGTGGTTTCTTTTCTGGTGCTTACTTGCCTGACCATCGATGAATTCTCAAAAAAAATACCAGTACAAGACCGCATTTCAAGTTACAACCTAACGCGTTATCAAACTGTAGGCGAAGGATTCTTACATGAGGTTCACACCCAAAAAGGGCATACCTTATTCATCGCGAATTATGTACCGAATACATTTGACAAGCAGCCAGAAATTACACTTTACCAAACAAAAATCTGTCGGCAAAATGCCTTTGTCTCGCATGAATGGGCAGGAAAAGCCAATCCCATTGAAATTCACTTTAACTTTTATTGGGTAAGGGGGGGAATTGTGGCATTTTTGGTTATTTCCATCCTCATTGTACTTGTGCGTAAACACAACGTTTTAATGGTTTTGGGTTCATGGCTAAGCATGTATGTGACCACATTGATTCTTCTGTGTTTTTTGGTATTTCACTTTAGGATTTTTTCCATTTTAACTTTAGGACAATGGCCATGAAAAAGAAAGAAAAAGCGAAGTATGTCATTGAAGAATTGGCACGACTGTTTCCAGAAACCCCAATTCCGTTAGACCACAGCGACGCATACACCTTATTGATTGCCGTACTTCTGTCCGCACAATGTACGGATGAACGAGTGAACCAAATAACACCGGCCCTGTTTGCGTTGGCAAATACTCCCCAGAAAATGGTCCAATTGTCGGTGGAAAGCATTCGCAATATCATTAAACCCTGTGGACTTTCTCCCAAAAAATCTGCGGCCATTCACCGGCTTTCTGAATTGCTATTGGAACACCATAACGGGGAGGTGCCCAATACCTTTGAAGCCTTGGAAGCATTGCCGGGTGTGGGACATAAAACCGCAAGTGTGGTCATGGCACAAGCCTTTGGCATTCCAACTTTTCCCGTTGATACACACATTCATCGACTCATGATTCGTTGGGGATTGACGTCAGGAAAAAATGTTGAGCAGACCGAAAAAGATGCGAAAATACTCTTCCCTGAACATACATGGAATGCACTTCATTTGCAGATCATCTTTTATGGAAGGGCATACTCCCCTGCACGCAGTCCAAAAAAAGAAGTGGATTTTATAACCATGAAAATCGGTACAAAAGAAGCGATTGCAGGCTTAAAATAGTTATTAACATTTCCATAATATTATTAACTTATTCATACTTTTGAATTGGAATTATTCCAATACACAATCCACTAATAAACCTTCAATGGAAAGCAACGAAACATCACGCAAACCTTCTGCGCGCGCTAAAATCGGTACCCTAATCTCCAATGAGATAGGGAGAATCCCGCCTCAATCGGTAGATTTAGAACAAGTGGTTTTAGGCGCTATGATGTTGGAACGAAATGCGGTGAATGAGACCATAGACATCCTCCATGAAGCAAGTTTTTACGACCCCAAACACCAATATATTTTCAAGGCTATTTTGGATTTATTCGCCGCTACCAGTCCTGTTGATTTGGTTACGGTTACCGAACGTCTTGCGAAAAACGGTGAGTTAGCAGCAGCCGGTGGCGCAGGGTATGTTTCCCAGTTAACCAACAGGGTTGCTTCTTCAGCGCACATTCAATACCACGCAAGGATTATTTCTGAAAGGTACATCAAACGAGAATTGATACGGATCAGCAGTGAAATCATTCGAGACGCATACGATGATACCAAAGATGTTTTTGATTTACTGAATCAAGCAGAATCCGGATTGTTTCAAATCGCAGAGAACAACATGTCCAAGCAGGTGAACACCATGTCAAAGGTGGTTAAAGATGCCATTGAGGAGATTGAAAAAGCGCGAAGCAATTCGGACGGCGTTTCAGGAATCCCTTCGGGCTTTGTGGAATTAGACAAGATTACCTCAGGATGGCAGCGTTCAGACATGATTGTCATTGCAGCGAGACCTGGTATGGGTAAAACAGCATTTGTATTGTCCACAGCAAGAAATACGGCCGTAGACCACGGAATGGGGGTCGCAATATTCTCTTTGGAGATGTCTTCCGTTCAATTGGTAAAAAGACTCATTGCTGGGGAATCACGCATAGATTCTGAAAAACTAAGAAAAGGAGATTTGGCCGACCATGAATTTCAACAAATGCATTCCCGCATTGTAAAATTATCCACAGCGCCTATTTTTATTGACGATTCACCAGGACTTAGTGTTTTTGATTTTCGTGCAAAATGCAGAAGGCTAAAATCTCAGCACAACATTGAATTGGTGATCATTGACTACTTGCAGCTGATGTCTGCCAAAGACGGAAAAAACAATGGCAATCGCGAGCAAGAAATCTCTACCATTTCGCGCTCCATCAAAGAAATCGCCAAAGAATTAAACATTCCCATCATCGCATTGGCCCAATTAAGTCGTTCCGTAGAGCAACGTGCAGGGGACAAAAAACCCATGTTATCGGATTTACGGGAGTCGGGTGCCATTGAACAGGATGCGGACATCGTTTCCTTCTTGTATCGTCCAGAATACTATAAAATCGACAAGGATGAGAACGGAAATCCAAACAAGGACATCTGTGAGTACATCATTGCAAAACACAGAAATGGTAAAACCGATACGGTTCGGATGCGTTTCGAAGCCAAATACGCACGCTTTGAGAACTTAAATGAGAACAATGAATACGATGCCCCAATGAGCAATACTGCGATTTCAAACTACAATCAAGATTCAAATACCATCACCATCCAAAGTAAAATGAATGGCAATCCTGAAAAGGATAACGATTTTGACTTTGGAGACAACCAAGAAGTCCCTTTCTAAAATGAAGTCTTTTCTACTCACCCTTTTGCTTCTATGCAGCGTTCTTCGTGGACATGCAACCCAAATCCTTGTCCCGATGGACAATGGCCAAACCAACCACTTAAAAGCCTATGGCATTGCCTATTGGACCTTGGAAAATGGTGTTGTGATCGAATGGTTGTTGAATTACAAAGGCGGCGCTTTTCTGATGCCTCACCTTCAAGAAATTGAAAAAGAACTTAAAATACGTGGGGTGAGGTACCAAATTCTTACCGATGGGCAGGTCAATGCCATTAAAACAGAAATCTCCAATCCCGATGTAAACATGGAAGTCGTCCAATTGGAAAAAGCACCCAAAATTGCCGTTTACACACCCCCAAATAAACAACCATGGGATGACGCGGTAACCATGGTATTGGAATATGCAGAAATCAAATATGAGAAAATATATGACTCAGCGATTGTAATGGGTTTGCTCCCTAAATACGATTGGCTGCATTTACATCACGAGGATTTTACAGGGCAATTTGGTAAATTTTACAGCTCAGCAGGGCAGCAAGCTTGGTACAAGGAGCAAGTACGGGTTGCAGAATCCAATGCGAGGATGTTGGGATTTAAAAAAGTTTCACAACTTAAATTGGCCGTAGCTCAAAACATAAAAAACTTCGTAATGGGAGGCGGATTTCTGTTCACCATGTGCAGCGGCACAGACAGCTATGACATTGCGTTATCTGCCGAAGGCGTGGACATTTGCGAGAACATATTTGATGGGGATCCCGCAGATCAAAATGCACAGAAAAAACTCGACTTCAACAAAACCCTTGCGTTTCAAAATTATACCTTGAACAAAGACCCTTACTTCTACGAGTATTCTAACCTCGATGCTACAGACTTAAGAAACAACCGCACCATTGAAGAGAGTGAAGATTATTTCACCTTGTTCGAATATTCTGCGAAGTGGGATGTTGTGCCTACCATGTTAACCCAATGCCACACCAGTACAATTAAAGGCTTTATGGGACAATCTACCGATTTCCATAAGGAATTTATCAAACCCAATGTGCTGACCATGGGCGAAACGAAGTCCATTGGTACCGTTCGCTACCTTCATGGTGAATATGGACAAGGCATGTGGACGTATTATGGTGGCCATGACCCTGAAGATTACCAACATTTTGTAGGCGATCCTCCTACGGATTTAAATTTACATCCGAATTCTCCGGGTTATCGACTGATACTCAATAATATACTGTTTCCTGCGGCCAAGAAAAAGAAAAGAAAAACCTGATTTTCATGTTTTTTTATTGAACTGAAGGTTTTTTTTAATAAACTTGCAAACGAATTCTCCTGGTTGACACAACCTCCCCTATAATTTTAACCCGCCAACCCATTCATGGAAAAAAACGAACTAGCAAGTAAAAGTCTTAATGATTTAAGAATTATTGCGAATACTTTGAGCATTGACAATGCCGATGAAATGAACAAGAATGAATTGTTGGCAGCAATCGCGGGACATTCCTCCGAACAAGAATCTCCCACAGAATCAAACGACAGTTCGCAGGAACCCATTGCTGAAGCGGCACCCAAACAAAGAAGAGGTCGTAAACCAAAGACTACCCTGGACACAACCGATGCGGAACCTACGCTCCCTTTGGATTTTGATGCTCCAACAACTGAAGTAGAAACTGAAAAGAAAGAAATTAAACCCAAACCGGTAAGGAGGGAAACGCAACCTGAATCGATAAAGAATGAAGAGGAGAAAGCTCCCTCAAAACCCAACCATCAATCCAACCAACAACCCAACCATCAATCCAACCAACAACCCAACCAACAACCCAATCAACAACCTTACAGAGCTCCACAACATACGGAAAAGCCACCTGTCATTCGAGAAGACCTCTATGACTTAGTAGGAATCGTTAGCGCGGAAGGTGTTTTGGAAGTTATACAAGACGGTTATGGTTTTTTACGCTCCTCTGACTACAACTATTTGCCTTCTCCTGATGATATTTACGTAAGTCAAAATCAAATCAAGCTCTTCGGACTTAAGACAGGTGACACGGTAAAAGGTACCATTCGACCTCCAAAAGAAGGCGAAAAGTATTTCCCGTTGGTGAAAGTCGAATCCATCAATGGCCGCGACCCTTCATATATTCGTGACAGGGTTCCTTTTCAGTACCTCACCCCTTTATTTCCTGACGAAAAATTTAAGTTAACGGGCCATGCGCAAGAAACCTTGTCTACCCGAATCATGGACCTGTTCGCACCGATCGGAAAGGGACAACGTGGTATGATTGTAGCGCAGCCTAAAACGGGAAAAACCATGCTCTTGAAAGATGTGGCGAATGCCATTGCCGCCAACCATCCCGAAACTTATTTAATTGTATTGCTCATCGACGAACGTCCCGAAGAGGTTACAGACATGGCAAGAAGTGTCAAAGCAGAAGTCATTGCCTCAACCTTTGACGAACCTGCAGAACGCCACGTGAAAGTTGCGAACATGGTACTTGAGAAAGCCAAAAGAATGGTAGAATGTGGTCACGATGTTTGCATCTTATTGGATTCCATCACGCGACTTGCCCGAGCTTACAACACCGTTTCCCCTGCGTCTGGAAAAGTCTTATCGGGAGGTGTTGACGCCAATGCTCTGCATAAACCAAAAAGATTCTTCGGATCCGCACGTAAAATTGAAAACGGAGGCTCTCTTTCAATTTTGGCAACCGCACTTACGGAGACAGGCTCAAAAATGGACGAGGTTATTTTTGAAGAATTTAAAGGTACTGGAAACATGGAACTTCAGTTAGACCGAAAAATTTCCAACAGAAGGATCTACCCGGCCATTGACATTACGGCGTCAGGAACAAGAAGAGAAGACCTATTGGTTAAAAAAGATGTGCTTCAAAGGGTATGGCTTATGCGAAAATTCATTGCGGATATGAACCCTGTGGAAGCCATGGAATTTTTGAAATCACATATGGAGAACACACTTTCCAATGAAGAATTCTTGATTTCAATGAACAGCTAAGATGAAAAAAACCCTTGTCATAGCCTTTGTTTTTGCAGCCCTTTGGATGTTAATTAAGTACGTTGCTTTCGTGATGGGAATGTTCACCTTTGGAAGCGTTCAGGTCTATGTTTTAATCAATATGCTTTGCCTTACAGGTGCCATTGCTGTCTCTCTCTACTTCGCCAAAAAAAGCGAAACAGAAAGCGGTAATTTACTTCAGGATATTCGAAAAGCACTTGCCGGTGGGATGTTTTACACCCTAATGGTGAGCATATTTCTTTATGTTTTTTATGCCAAAATTCATCCTGCATACAACGACTATCAAATCAATCAAGCAAAAGAATTGTTGGAGGACCCCAAAAACATTGAGAAAATACGATCAAAAAACCCTGACTTAGAGAATAAATCCGACAAAGAAATCCGAACAATGTCCATGCGTCAATCCAAACAAATTGCCAATCCCAGCTTTACTTTTGTAATTTCATTGCTTGCACTTACGCTTTATGCTATTTTGAACAGCATGCTAATCGCAATCATTTACCGTAAGCTTTTGTTCAAGCAAGTCAAGACAAATTCGTAGAAAGCTCCGCTCCTAGTTCGTCAAAATTGATGCCGTCAAAATTTCCGGACGACATCATTAAAAGTACCGATTGTTGCCCTACCTCTTTGTGAATAAAATCCAAAACCGATTGGGTATCATTGACCACAACCACGCTCCCACCAAAACCTTCGTAGACCATTTCCTTGGTGATTGATTCGAGTTTTTTATGGGCCACTACCTTCGGATTGAAATACACCAAGGCCGTGTCGGCCGTTTTCATGGTGTCAAGATACTGAGGTAAAAATTCCTTTTTAAGGGATGAAAAGGTATGTAATTCCATACATGCAACCAGTTTGAATGATTTGAATTGGTTTTTAACCGCCGCCGTTGTTGCTTTCAATTTGGAAGGAGAATGGGCAAAATCTTTGAACATTTTAAAAGTGGGAACGTCGACAACTTTTTGCAGGCGTTTTCCAGCCCCCGTAAAATCTGACATGGCCTGAAGAAAATTGTGAGCATTGATGCCCATAGCTTCTGCGACGAACATTGCACCCATGAGGTTTTGCAAATTGTGTTCACCAAAAACCAGTAAAGGATATTCCTTTGAATCGTACTTCAACAATGTCCCCTCAGCATTCACCTCGTATTCCGGAATTTGATACGCCACAGAAGATCCTGTTTGTGGATTCGACAGCGCCAAAGATTGTAAGACAGGGTCCACTTCGTTGTAAACCAACACTCCGTTCGATTCAATCTGTTTGATAAAAACATCAAACTGTTCGACGTAATTCTCAAAAGTCGGAAAAACATTAATGTGGTCCCAAGCAATCCCACTGATTAAGGCAATGTGAGGTTTGTACAAATGAAATTTCGGCCTGCGGTCAATCGGTGAGCTCAAATATTCGTCGCCTTCCAGCAAAATAAACTTAGCTTCGTCCGTAATTTGCACCATACAATCATAGCCTTCTAATTGTGCCCCCACCATAAAATCCAAAGCAAAATTGAGTTTCTTGGCTGCATGAAGAATCATTGAAGTAATGGTGGTTTTTCCGTGACTTCCCCCAATCACGACCCGGATTTTATCCTTGCTGGCTTCGTAAAGGTATTCTGGATACGAATAAATGGGAACATTCAACTTTTTTGCTTGAAGGAGTTCCGGATTGTCCTCCCGGGCATGCATTCCCAAAATAATTCCATCCATCCCTTCAGTTATCCTATTGGGAAACCATCCCATTTCATCAGGTAAGATTCCCTCCTTTTCCAATCGCGAGCGAGAAGGATCTAGGATTTCATCATCTGAGCCTGTTACCTTGTAGCCTTTTCGGTTCAAGGCGATTGCTAAGTTGTGCATGGCACTTCCTCCTATGGCAATAAAATGGATATGCATTTTTTTTGGTAAAACTAAAGAAGAAAAGGATTGAAAAATCTAAATCACAATGGACTTACTGACAATAATTTTTTAATTGCAGTCGGTTTTCACATCTACGCCCTCTGCAAAGACAGGTTCGCCGGTAGAATCATGCATCCAAACTGACTCGGGAATGCTTTGTCCATTCAAAGTATAAGCGTGGTGACCGGAATCCGTGGTGGTTTGTTCAAACACCACTCCATATCCATTTGGATTCACAACAATGCGTCGAACAATGATTAAATAGGTAAAGCCCATTTCGTTTTTCGACTCATAAATCTTCTCAGTCATCTTATTCCATGGAAAACATACGCCATTTTCATCCTTCAAATAATTAGGCTCGTAGGTTCTCAGGTCGATATAATCGGTCAGTTTGTCTTGGGCTTTTTGATTTCGCTTATTTATGGAGTCCACCGCGACCTCGTTTTTGTATGTACTCACTTCATAATTCTGGGTCACCGTTCGTTGTTCGTTCACACGCAACAAGTGGCTCTCGTATTCTGCTAGCTTGCGCACGTCTTGATTGTCAATGGTTTTATCAACAAAGGAAGTGCTCTCCTTACGATTTTCTTCATTTTGCTGTATGGTTTTTGCGTTGGCAACATCTTTTTGATCAACCACCTTCTCGGAATAATTTGCGAAGTTATTGGTCAATGCCAAGTTCTCTTTGTTTATGCGGTTGATGTCGTATGAATTTTGGTCCACCGCTTTTACATTTTGCAATTCCAGCGCTTTGTTCCTGTCGATTTCCTTTTGGTCGATGATTGCACGTTGGTCGTTGGCACCCGCTACGTAGGCTATTTGGAGTTCTGCACGTTCTGCTTCTTGAAGTTGTGTAAGTTCATTTTTCGAATCGATGTCATCCTTTATTTTATCCATTGCCAAGTCAACCTTTTGTTTTTTCATTGCTTCTGACAACATAATGTCCTTGTATGCATCTTGCACGCTGCCTTTGACTTCCGTAGTTCCTTGGGGAACGTTCAACACGAAGCCTCTTGTGTTGGATTTAGCTACAGGCGCAGGTTTTTCCATTTTCTTTTTGAGGATATCCAATTTTTTGGTGACAAAAGCAACTTCAATCTTCCCTACCTCTGCCGTACCACTGGCAATTAAGAGCGCATTCGCAGCGGCCAAGGCTTTTAAGGAATCCTTAAGTTCCAACTCTTTCACTTTTAATTTGTTCGAGGTGAAATACGCATTAACCTTTAGATAGCGGTCGTTGAGGGCTTTGATATCGGCCATGGATGCTTTAGACTTCAACGGTTCGGTTGAAAGAAGGGATTTTACTTTGGCCAATTTCGCTTCAGGGTTTGCATTGAACTGGGGATCAAAGGTGGCTGAATCCAGTTTGTTTTTCACCATGACAATGGCATCTTGAAATTTTTTCTCATCATCCAACTTAGATTTCTGGGCGCTTTTGATTTTATCGTTTACGTCATTTATTTTTTGGGTTTGAAGCGCCTTGTCACTTAAGATGGAAATCAAAGGCATTGCTTTTTGGTAAGAATCGATGGCTTTGTCATATTGTTTCTTCGTGTGAAGGTCGTAGGCTTTTTTTATCTCGGCATCAATGAATTGAGAAATCTGCTTATCGGTTTCCGATTTAAGTACTTCTTGCTTTTTGGGGTCTTTGTGATTAGAAATCAATGCGAAAACTTTTTCGTAAGCAGCCTTTGAATTTGTTAAATCACCTTTGACACTAAACGCTTTTGCATTCGTCAATTCTGTCTGGATTTCTTTTTCCAAGTTGGCAAGACCTACCAAAGCGTTCAAGGAGTCAAGGGTACCCGGAATTCGTTCCTTTAAAACGCTTGGAATGTTTTGGAGTAATTCATTCTTCTTAATGGCCGTGATGGCTTCGCTGTATTTTTTCGAGGCAGCTAATTTGGTGCATGAAGCTCGGTTGATTCCGTAGAGTTTTAATTCCGCCTTTCGTTTTTCATCTGCTGCTTTGATTACAGCAATTTCTGCAATCTTATTGATCGCCTTTGCATTTTTAGGGTCTTTTTTCAAGGCTTCTTTGTACTTCAATTCTGCCTCCTTCCACTTAAAAAGTGTCAACAAAGAATCGCCTTCTCTAAGGTTTTTCTCAATTTCTTTGAGTGTAAGAATTTCTTTTTCCTGAAGCGCTTTGGCTTTTTCCAGGGAGATTCTCTTACTTACGATGGTAGTATCCTTCAAACCAACTTTTGTAGCTGAATCGATGTATTGAATGGCCATCGTATAGTTTTTCACGCGTTCAAATTCCGAGCTTTTTTGTTTGAAGCCATCTGAAATGATTTTCAATTCGGCGTTTTTATAAATCTGCAAGACAGAGTCAATGTTTTTTTGTTTGAATTTGGTGTCGGCCTGGCAAATGGCCAATGCTTCATTCCAAGTATATTTTTCCGCGTATTCTTTGTCCCCTACTTGTATGTTTACGCCTGCCTTTACGGGTATTAATTCAACGATTAAAGAGTCAAGCAATTTAACGGTTATGGTATTTACTTTTTTGGGAATTTCAAGCTTTTTAACGTCGAAGCTTATTTTTTTTGAGATGAAGCCAGGCTTGGAAATTTGCACTTCGAAGGGAGAACCCGTAGCAATTGTACCGGCCAATGTAAAAAAACCTTGGTTATCACCTTTGGCTTTTGCGACGGTATTGTTGTTTTGAATTAAGTAGATACTGCTTCCGGCAATAAGGTTTGTCGATTTTAGCTTAAGCACCTGTCCAGGCAGAATCACATTTACAGACTGGGAAAATCCAAGTGTGGAAATCAGGAAAGTCAATAATACAAAGCGTTTTTTCATCGGTGCTGATAACGATTTAACTAAATTATGGTAACAAATGTATTACCTTTATCCTTCAACAAATTTGGCGAAATTTCACGAACAAAAAAAATGCTTCCGTACCACAAACTCAGTTATTGGGAAAAAACAACCTACCTGGAAGGAAACAATGTTACCATTATCGGCTCCGGCATTGTCGGATTAACCACAGCAATCCTTATCAAACACAAGCTACCAAAGCATAAGATTATCGTATTGGAACGCGGTTATTTACCGTCTGGAGCGAGCACAAAAAATGCAGGATTTGCTTGTTTTGGAAGTCCCACAGAAATCTTCGATGACCTCAAACACATCCCAGAAAATGAAGTTTGGGAAACCGTACAAATGCGTTTTGAGGGCTTGAAAAAGTTATTTGAAATTGTACCCCCTTCCCTGTTGGATTATCAACAATGTGGCTCTTGGGATTTGTGCCCAGAATCGCAAGAAGACATCACCCCCGCTTTTCTGTCATACTTAAACGAGCAGATTCAAAAATTCACAAAGGTATCCGACGTATATTATAATGACCTTGGGAAAATTCAATCTTGCGGATTTTTAGGGTTTGAAAAAGCTTTTGGAAATCGTTTAGAGGGCAGCATAGATACGGGAAAATTAATGGAACAACTCCATTTAAAATGTACTTTACTGGGCATAAAATTTCTACAAGGCGCAGAAGTGCTTTCCATTCATAACCAAGCGAATCAGGTGGAATTGGAAACCAATTTTGGCCGATTGGTTAGTGAAAAGGTCATTGTGTGTACGAATGGTTTTGCAAAGCAATTGTTGGATTTAGAGGTGGAACCTGCGAGGGCTCAAGTATTGGTCACCTCTCCTATTCCGTCCTTACCATGGGAAGGCACTTTTCATTTTGACCAAGGGTATTATTATTTCAGGAATGTAGGAAACCGGATATTGTTTGGAGGTGGAAGAAACTTGGATTTTACTGGTGAAAACACCACCGAAATGGAAACAACCGAGGCCATTCAATCGCATTTGGAACACCTTCTTCGGACTAAAATCATCCCGGGTCACGCATTCGAAATAGCCTATCAATGGGCAGGCATCATGGGAATTGGTCAAAGTAAAAAACCCATCGTCACCGTTATCGACAAGAACCTATTGGTGGGTGTTCGTATGGGAGGAATGGGTGTGGCCATTGGCGCGATGATCGGGGACCAGCTCAGTCAAAAAATTGTAAACGAACAAACTTAAAACAGTCGGGATATGGATGTAGTATTGGTTATTTTAGGAATAATTTGCGTGCTGGTAGGAATCGCAGGGGTATTCATCCCCGGCCTCCCCGGCCCTCCACTCAGTTGGGTTGGAATCCTCTTACTTTATTGTACTTCTGCCATCGACTTTAATTTTTGGGTATTGATTCCTTTAGGATTGTTAGCCATAGCAAGCTTAATACTTGAATACACCATACCTGCTTACGGAACCAAGGTGTTCAAGGGCACCAAGTTTGGGGTGAGGGGATCGTATGTTGGGCTGATCATCGGAATCATTTTTCCCTTTCCTTTTAGTTTTATATTAGGACCTTTAATTGGCGCTTTTGCGGGAGAGATGTACCACGACAATTCGGATTGGAGACGTGCGTTAAAGGCGGCTTTTGGAACTTTCTTAGGATTTTTACTTTCAACCTTAATCAATTTTACCATCGCAATGGTTTTCTTGGTCGCATTTGCATTGATCTTGATTCGAAATTTTGACGCCTTTTTTTAACGAATAAAAACCCAGTCATTTCCTTGGGATTTTTCAGCAGAAAAAGCATACCCATCGAGGTCAAAAGCTTTGATGAATGCAGGGTTTTCAATTCGATGATCGATGATAAAACGGGCCATTTTTCCCCTTGCGTTTTTAGCGTACATCATCACCATTTTGGGTTTAACGCCATTATCCTCTAAAAAGATTGGATTGATTACCTGTTCCTTATTCCAATAAGGGAGTATCGCTTTACTGTACTCCTCTGAAGCTAAATTCACAAGTACATCCACATCCTTGCGTAGGTGTTTCGCAATTTTATCGCCCCAAAACCGGTACAACGTTGTGGGCTCATCCAGTATGACTTTGGTTTTCATCTCTAAACGATAAGGCGCAATGACATCGAAGGGTCGCAAAACCCCATAAAGTCCCGATAAAATATTCAGGTGACCTTCCATCCAATCAAGAGAATGCGCATCCATGGTTGCTACATCCAAGCCTCTGTATACTTCACCATCAAAAAGGGAGACAGCTTGGTAAGAAAAGTCCTTTTTCCAATGCTTGTTGAATCCCATTACCTCCTCTGCAATTTTAGGGGAAATCGACATAAGTTCCTGCAAGTGCATTGCATCCAAAGTCTTCAAAAATGAATGCAGCTGACGTGATTCCTTGAGAAAATGTGGCTTTTGATTAGGCAGTTCCCCATTATTCTTTGATAATTTCAAGGATTTTGCAGGAGACAATAGGATTTTCAGGTGTTTCATCTGTTGCAAATTTAACGCATAGTTATTTTACAAATCCTAAAATAATTTGAGAAATAATGGTAATTTTCGGCATCAAAAATTAAAAGATGTATAAAATACTACTCGTTGTCTTAGTGGCCCTCTCCTCATCCTTTGTTTTCGCTCAATCTTCTGAGTTTTATGGATTGTTTGCGCCAATCGAAAGTCATTTGGTCCCTACCAAGGACAAAAACATTGAATCTAAAAAAGTCATTATCAAACCTAATTTCAAAGGAAGAGAATCTATCGAAGTAGATAATTCTCAAACCCACAATTTGGATTGGGTATGGCAACAACATCAACAGACTGAAAAAACAACTTCAGCCACCATCGTATGGCAAGGATTTGGCGTAGGTACCAACATGTCACCACCAGACCCAAGCTTGGATTCTGACAGTTCTGTAACCATTCAAGCCACAAATTCAGGTGGAGGCGCAACCTACAGAATTTTCAATAAAACAACTGGAGCGACGATTGCCAGTTCATTGACCATGCAGGCTTTGGGAGGCCCCACGGGTTTGGGCGATCCAATTGTGCTTTATTACAAACCGGCAAGACGTTGGTTTTTAATGGAATTTTCTTCAACAGGTAACAAATTACTCCTTCATGTTTCCCAAACGAACAATCCACAAGGAGCTTATTACACCTACCAATTTACCTGTCCTAACTTCCCTGATTATCCGAAATGGGGATTCAGTCAAACCTCAGACGCCTTTACCGTAAGCACCAATGAAGGAGGACCCCCAAGGATTTATGCAATGAGGTTAAGTAACCTACTTGCCGGAACGGCATCGCCATTTATCGGAATTCCCATTGGATATTCCCTAAACGGATTTGGGTTTCAATCCATTACCCCAGTAGACTTAGAAGGCGACAATGCAGCACCTGTAGGAATGAAACCTTTGTTTATTAGACACCGCGATGATGAATCTCATAGCAATGGAAGTCCAGACAGTCCAACCAACGATTGGATTGAACTTTGGGAAATGACCATAAACTGGGCGGCAACTTCTGCTACGGTTGCAAAAATCCAAGACATCGCCATTGCAGAAATTGATTCGAAATTATGTGGACTTACAAGTTTCACATGCGTACCACAACCGGGTACCTCTGTAAAGTTGGATCCTTTGCGTGAAACCGTTATGTTCAAAGCGCCAATGCGTGTATTCAATACCCACCAAACCATTGTTGCTTCACTGGTTACCGATGTGAATGGTGCCGATAGGTCAGGTGTTCGCTGGTGTGAATTAAGAAGACCAACGGGAAGTACAAGTGCCAATTGGACCTTGTATCAAGAAGGGACCTATTCACCAGGTACCACCAACCGCTGGATGCCAGCCATTAACATTGACAAAAACGGAAACATCATCATGGCATATTCCGCATCAAGTACCACTGCAGGAGATTTTCCATCGATTAAAATGACCGGACGTAAACCTTGTGATCCCCTTGGACAAATGACCATGACAGAGACCACGATCATCGCGGGGGCTTCCTCAAAAACTTCTGACACGCGATGGGGAGATTATCACCACATGGCCATTGACGATTTTGATGGAAAAACGTTTTATTACACAGGCGTTTACCGTGATGCAAGTTCTACCCGTACACGTGTTGCAGCCATCCAAATGAACCCAGACGCCACGGATGTAAGTATCGCAGGAGCATACCAAGTTATTCCCGGAGCTATTTGTGGTTCAGCGGTACAAATAGGGGTAATTGTTCAAAACAACGGAACAACCAGTGTTACAAGTGGAGCCTTTACATGGCAAGTAGGTGCAGGTGCAACAACTTCTGTCAACTACAACTCCAATCAATTAACCGCTGTTGGTAGTACGGATACCATCTTCGTTAACGTTACCGGCTTAGGTGCTGGCGCAAATGTCCTCACCTTTACCTCCGCTTCTGTAAACGGAATTTCTCCCGATGAGAACACCTGTAATGATGCCAATTCCATAACTGTAACCACAGGAGCGAACTTGTTAAACATTTCCCACACAGTGAACACGCCGCCAAGCTGTACAGGGAGCAATGGACAAATTACCTTCTCTGTAAATGGAGGAACAGCACCGTACACCTACAGCATCAATGGGGGCGCAAACCAAGCCTCGGGTGTCTTTTCTGGATTGGCAGCCAACACGATTAACTACACCGTAACAGACAATGCTGGATGCAGTGGTACCGGATCTTTTCAACTAAGCCCTACTACAAACATCGTTGTGTCATCGGCCAGTACCACCAACATCACGTGTAATGGACTTACGAATGGTTCCGTACAATTGTCTGCCGCTGGTGGTCAAGCAACTTACACGTATTCATCCAATGGATCCACTTACCAAGCTTCCAACGCTTTTAATGGATTGGCTGCAGGTACGTATACATTGTATGCCAAAGATGCAAATGGATGTGTAGGAACGTTCTCCGTTACCATAACCCAACCTACAGCCATTGCAATCAATGCAATTCCAACAGCAATTACGTGTTTTGGAGCTGGAAATGGTGCCATTAATGTAAGTGCAACGGGAGGCATACCTGCGTATACCTACAGCATCAACGGGGCTACGTTTCAAGCAGGCAATGTCTTCAACAACCTTGCTGCAGGTGCGTATACAGTGACCGTGCAAGATGCAAACGGATGTAGCAGTACATTTTCTACCACAGTTGTTGAGCCTACTCAAATCACAGTAAATGCAATCCCAACAGGATCCACTGGCGCAAATGGTACCATTACCATCACCGGGACCGGTGGAAACGCACCTTACACTTACAGTACCAATGGAGTGAATTACTATTCAGGAAACTTGTTTAGCAGCCTTGCGCCCGGAACCTATACTTGTTACGTAAAGGACGTGAACGGATGTATCTCATCGGTTCAAGTTACAGTAGAGGCTGTTCAAGGGGTTGAAGATTTAGATGGATTTGTAATTGCACTGTTGTATCCCAATCCAAACAACGGAACCTTTGAACTGGAAATCAATGGAGTTGTTGGCGACGAGGTGACTTGCAAGTTGTTTAACATCGAGGGTAAATTGGTATCTGAATTTACCTTAGGAACACAAAATGGCGCTGTGAAAAACACCATCGAAATGTCGAAAAAATTGGCTGCGGGAACCTATTACTTAGGCGCATACAATGGCAATCGTGCTGAGGTGATTCGATTCATCAAGCAGTAAAAAGCACTCGATTTAGAAGGATTTTCACTGACTAGGTCTGACTTTTATGTTACTTTCGTGGAAAATTAATTCCATGGAAATCCCCACCATTCAGCGAAATTTTATTGCCGTAGACATCGTATTGTCAACTTTCGAAGACATCAAACCTTATTATGATAACCTTTTGTCTCGTGAAATCACATCGATGGATGAATACAAAGATTGGCTAAGTGACATAAGTGAACTCGATGCATTTCTTGAAGAAAATGTGGGATGGAGGTATATCAAAATGACGATAGACACGACCAACGAAACCTACGCACAAGATTACAACACGTATGTTTCAACCATACAACCTAAGTTAGCGCCGCTGGACAATGCATTGCATAAAAAGATAGTAGAATCTACCTTTCTCGAAGCGTTAAGCAAAGACAAAGCATATGAAATCTATTTTCGTTCCATACAAGTATCCCTGGATTTATACCGTGAAGAAAACATCACCATAGAAGCCTATTTGAATGAAAAATCACAAGAATATGGTAACATCAGCGGTGCGCAAGAAATCACTTATGAAGAAAAAAGTCTCACGATGCAACAAGCGGCGTTACACCTAAAAAGTCAGGATGAGAAGGTAAGAAAAGAGGTATTTGAAAAGATGGCCGGACGACGCAGTGAAGATTTCGAAAAACTCAATGCACTGTATTCAGATCTAATCTTAAAAAGACACCAACTGGCATTAAATGCAGGATTTGAAAATTACCGCGATTACATGTTTGCAGCGATGGGACGTTTTGACTACACCAAAGAGGACTGCTTTGAATTCCATGCATCAGTAGAATCCCTTGTTGTACCCATGGTTAAGGAAATCCAACAAAAAAAGTTAGACAAATTAGGGCAAATGAGATTTAAACCCTGGGATTTGGATGTCGATCCAGATGGAAATAAAGCCCTAAAACCCTTTGAAAACGGGAGGGAAATGTTGGAAAAAACCATTGACATTTTCTCTGAAATGGACAGTTACTTTGGAGCTTGTTTGACAACCATGGAGAAAATGAATCACCTTGATTTAGAATCGAAAACGGGAAAAGCACCCGGAGGCTATAATTACCCATTGTACGAAATAGGCGTCCCATTTATCTTTATGAACGCCGTTGGATCCCACAGAGATTTAGTAACCATGGTACATGAGGGTGGACATGCCATCCATTCGTTTCTTAACCGGGACTTAACCTTAACGGCTTTTAAGGACGTTCCTTCGGAAGGTGCCGAATTGGCTTCTATGTCGATGGAATTGTTGAGCATGAAATATTGGGGAAGGTTCTACCAAAATCCAGATGATGCAAAGCGGGCAAAAAGAGAACATTTAGAAGACATCTTAATGGTATTGCCATGGGTAGCGCAAATTGATGCCTTCCAACATTGGATTTACACCCACCCTGAACACACCTTTACAGAGCGAAACGATTATTGGTTGGGATTATCGAAAAGATTTGGAACGGGCTTAACCGATTGGACGGGATTTGAAGAAAATCAAAAACATGCATGGCAAAAACAATTGCATTTGTATGAAGTTCCATTTTACTACATTGAATATGGCATCGCACAAATTGGTGCTTTGGGCGTTTGGAAAAACAGCATGGAGGACGAAGCAAAAGCCTTAACAAAATACAAAGAAGGACTTTCTTTGGGCTATACGCAGGGACTCAAATCCATTTATGAAACTTCAGGTGTACCTTTTGATTTCACCCTAGAACAGATCAAAAGCCTAATGGGATTTGTGCAAAAGGAATTATCTACCTGCCAAAATGCATAAAAAGGAAAAAATCGTATATTTGCACCTCGTTTTTAAGATGTTGTAAGTAGTTTACCAACCTCTACAGCATAGAATAATGATCATGGCGAGATAGCTCAGTTGGTTAGAGCGTAGGATTCATAACCCTAAGGTCCCGAGTTCAACTCTCGGTCTCGCTACTAAAGCCTAGGTTTACTTAGGCTTTTTGTTTTTTATCTAAAACATCTTGAAGGGTTCGAGAGGGCTTACGAACTTTGTTTCGAAAGAAGGTCTTTGAAAGCTAAATTTTGGTAGATTTGAATTGCATGGCGAAAAAAAACAAACCCACCGTACATCTCACCTTGGTAACAGTCCTGCTTTTTGTTTGCCTGTTGTGCATGTTCTTAAACAATGGTTTCTGGCACGCCCTCTTATACGCCTTGCTTTTTTTTGGTTTGCGTTGGTTGTTAAGACGTTGGACCCAATACAAATCCAGCGGATGGGTAATCTTTAGAACCGTGATCCTTATATTGCTTTTTGGCGCATCTTCCTTTCTTTTCAACTTGGTTAGAAGTGAAACAAATTACGTTTTCTTCTTCGACCATTCTGCGCCGATGAAAGTATTGATGGATGACGAATGGGTTTCCATCGATAATGCGACCAAAATTGACCTTTCAAATGAATTTATTTCAGAAGAAGTAACGGTTCAAACGGTTTACTTCAAACGTTCCCAACCGAAAATCCTTGGAAAGGTGAAAAACCTAATCATTCAGGAACAAATCCGAGTATTCACCTTTAAACCTGAAAATGACTTTTACCTTGTCGCCGACGTATCCAATCGTTTTCATCCGATGTCACAAGCAGAAGCACAAAGTCGTAAACAAAGTGATTTCTTAATCAATGCCAGTTTTTACGATCGGAACAACAATGCCATTGGCGAAATTTATTACCTCGGTGAAAAGTACCAAAACAAGAGCAGCTCTTCCGGTTATTTTAAAGTCATCGATGGCAAGCCACACGCGGGACCAGAATCGATTTTTACCCCCTATCGCTCTGCGCCTTATTATGCATGTCAAGCACATCCATCTACCATGAAAAACGGAACCATCTTCGGATACATAGACAATGAGCAATACCTTGGGCATCTCAAATGGGGAAAAAAAACCTATCGAAATTTAATTGGTGAGAAAGAGGACGGATCCATTGTATTTGTCGTCTCCAACAACGGTGGACTCCTAAGCGTAAAAGAAATAACCCAGGTTGCCCAACGCATTGGGGTTAAACATGCCGCTTTGTTCGACGCAGGGATTGCGCTACAGTATGCGTTCAACCACCCTGATTATCATGAATCATTTTCCGCTTTCAACAACGAAATGGATGCCGGGAATTTTTGCGATCGGGTTTGCATGCGTCTGTTTCGTAAAAATTTTATACAACGTTCACCTGTCTACATTGGAATTAAAGTAAAAACCGAATGAAATTAATACACTTAATCATTTTGCTCCTCTCCCTTTGCCACTCGGCTTTCTCCCAAGAGCATGCCTTGGAAAAGAACCACGCAGAAGGATTGGAAAAAGCAAAACTCGGGGATTATGTAGGTGCCGTTGCTTCTTTCACCAAAGCAATCGAAGCGCTTCCTTTAGATGCCTACGCTTGGTACAACCGAGGAATGGCGAAGAATATGCTTGGAGATTACGAGTCGGCCATATACGATTTCAGTACCTGTATCGGAATCAGTCCCACCTATAAAAAGGTTTGGCTCAATAGAGGGATTACGAAAATGTACATCGGTTATTACGACGGCGCATTGGCCGATTATGCCCAAGCTTTGCACTTAGACCGAGAGTATGGGGAAGCCTATTTTCAACGTGCTAAAGTATATGAGTTAAAAGGACTCTTTGAATTTGCCTGTACGGATTACAACAATGCATTGGGGAAAGGATATCAAAATGCGTATGAAAAAACAAAAGCATGCCGAGATACTTCTTACCAAAATCTCATTCACCAACCGCTGCTTCAAATAACCGAATCTGCAACAAGAAAAAATTATGGGCATTCTAAAAAACATCTTATCCCAGTGGGGAACGATGATAACTTAACCACCTACTTGAGGCATTTACGTTCGCCATCAGGGGCCTATGTGCCGTTTACCGTTCTGCAAAAAGGCGCGGTTACAAAAGTTGAAGTAAAATACAATACCCTAAAAGGAAAACCCAAAGTCAAAATACTCTACTTCGATTGTGTACATTTTGGGGATGTAAAATTGGTAAAAGGTTTTACAACCTTTAAGAAAAATTAAAATCTTCTTTTACCATTCGCTCAACGATTTTTGCAGCGTTCAAAGCCAAGGGAATACCACCCCCTGGATGCACAGTAACCCCAGCAAAATATAAGTTTTTCAATTTAGGTGCTTGGTTGGGATGCCTGTAAAAAGCCGACCATTTAGAATTGGAGCTGTTTCCGTAAATCGAACCCCCTTTGCCATTGAAAACCGTTGCGAGTTTCACAGGATCATTAATGTACTCTGCTTCTATGTATTCCTCAACGTCAATTTCTAGTATTCTGGAAATCTTACGAAGGATGTTTTTCCTTAATTTGTGAACAAGTTCATCCCAATTTTGGTCTGTATTGATCGGTGCATTTACCATTACAAACCAATTTTCACCCCCTTCTGTAGCATCGGATTTTTCGATTTTACTGCTGATGTGAATGTAAACCGTAGGATCGTCAACCAACGTTTTATCCTCAAAAATGGCCTTAAACTCTTGTTTGTAATCGGATGTAAAGAAGATATTGTGCAATCCCAGCGTATCAAATTGTTTTTTAATCCCCCAATAAAACACAACCGCAGAGGAGGACATTTCTTGATTCAAAAGTCGATTTGGGGAAAACCGCTCTTCTAACAAACGTTCATAGGTAAAGTGTACGTCCATGTTGCTAACCACCAAATCCGCGGGGTATTTTCCTGAATGGGATTGCACACCGACTACCTTGTCGTTTTCAACAATGATTTCCTGCACCGCATCTTCACAGTAAAATGCAACACCTAATTTCTTAGCGGTTTGGACCAATCCTTCTGTAATGGAAACCATGCCTCCAACAGGAAAATAGATCCCCGCATTCAACTCAAGGTGACTGATGATGCTTAACAATCCTGGCGTTTTGAAAGGGCTGCTCCCATTATAGGTTGAAAAACGATTAAAAATTTGAATGGACTTCTCATCTTTCAGGAATCTTTTCACAAAGCCGTCCATTGTTGTTAAAAGTCCATAGAAAGGAATTCGCACAATTGCCTTCACCAATTCAGGTTTGATACCATGCCTAAACCTATGCAAAGAAGTGGTAATGAACACCGGATACAATGCGTCATAGTTCTTCGCCACACGATGTAACAACTTTCTGACTTTCTTAGGGTTCTCATTAAATTCCTCAGCAAAGGATGCAACAACATCTTCTATCCCGGAGGTGAGAATGGCTTTTTTTCCGTCGTTAAAAAAATACCTGAAGGATTCTTTCAAATGAATGTAACGAAACGAGGTTGGCGTATCGACGAGTTTATGAAGTTCATCAATCAGGTGGGGTTCGGTAAAAACGGAAGGTCCAATGTCAAAACGGTAGCCTCCAAAAGTCCTTGAATGTACCTTACCGCCTAAGAAATCATTTTTTTCAAAAACCTTAACCTTAAAACCCAACTTTGCGAGGCGAATGGCACTTGCCAAACCACCCACTCCACTTCCAATGACTATTGCTTCTCTGCGCATAAGGGGTAAACAAACGTTAAAATAAATGGTTCACACAAGATTTTCTAGGGTCCAAATCATCAGATTTCCCCTAAAACCCTTGGATTTATTAACAAATGTATGGTTTTTTCAACATTTTACTAGATTTTACAAGGGTTTGCGACGCTTAGGTTAGTTATTCAAATATATTTGTCGGGTAAATTATTTATTAACCACTTAAAAGTATTACCATGAACAAAGCAGAATTAATTGATGCAATGGCCGCTGGGTCAGGTTTAACAAAAGCAGATGCTAAAAAAGCATTAGATTCATTTGTAGAAGCAACAGCTGAAGCATTAAAAAATGGAGACAGAATTTCTTTAGTAGGATTTGGATCTTTCTCTATTTCTGATCGTCAAGAAAGAAATGGACGTAACCCAAAAACAGGTGAAGTTATCACCATCCAAGCGAAAAAATCAGTTCGTTTCAAAGCGGGTGCTGAGCTTTCTAGCAAAGTAAACTAAGAAAATTTTTATTTTCGATGAAAGGGAGCCTGGCTCCCTTTTTTTGTGCTAATTTTTATCGAAAAAAACGATGTTTCGGGTTCCATCGTTTAGAATAATCTCCAACAAATACCTTCCTCGGCTAATAGTATGTACGTCCAAGGCTTCATTTCCCATTCCTTGGCATTGCAACTTGCCTTCCAACGAATAAACCAATGTCTTTTTGATTTCATTTATTTTACGGCCCGCTAAGACCAAATGCTCATTCACTGGATTGGGTACCACACGAAATTCACCAAAGCTATTTTCCTTTGTTCCTGCGAAGGCACATTCCCCTGGTTGAAATTGCGATATCCCAAAATAGTTCACAGCAACACAGGCATTGTAATAGCTCACAGAGTCACAGCCACATACAGGATCGTAAACACCATTGCACAAGACGCTCACATCAATGAGGGCACTGTCAATGCACCCGATAATCGCGAAGGTATCGTTTAGACAAAGGCTGTTGCATTGGTAGGTAGAATTGTAAAAATATCCAGCGTAATCAATGCCATTGCTCCCAATCATTGAGCAGCCTGACATGGTGAAGCATGAATCATTTTGCCTAATCACCCCAAGTACCATGGCACAGGCGCCGAAATCTACCCCGTTTGGCACAGAAAGACAGGTATCAGGTTCCAACAAAGGACAAGGTCCTAGATCATACGAGGTGACTCCACCAGAAACGACTGCAAGACAAGCATTGTCATAGGTTACCCCATCGCAACCGCAGACAGGATCAAAAACCGCGGGACATAAGGCAGTGGTATCGATGAGTGCGGTATCAATGCAGTTTTGACCAAAACCGAATGCGCAGGCAAGTGCGGTAAAGTATACCAATATTACTTTTTTCACTCGGCAACATTTAATTCGCCTTCTGATTTTGCGATGACGGCAGTGGCTAAACAATTCCCAAGTACATTCACCGATGTTCTGGCCATGTCCATGATGGCATCAATTCCGAGGATAACGGACGCTTTTTCAGGATCTAAACCCATGGAAGCAACCGTACCCGCCAAAATCACAAAAGAAGCGCCACGTACCCCTGCTACGCCTTTACTTGTAAGCATGAGCACCAGACAGATGGAAATTTGTTCTCCTATGGATAAATCAATCCCAGACATTTGGGCAATGAACACGGTTGCCAAGGACAAATACAGAGTGGTTCCATCCAAGTTAAAACTATAGCCTGTAGGAATGACAAAACCTACAATGTGTTTGGGGATGCCAAATTTCTCCAAGTTCTCCATGGCCTTTGGAAGGGCTGCCTCGCTGCTCGCGGTGGCAAACGCCAGGCTCACCGGTTCGGTCACAGCCGCGATAAATTTCCGTATCGGTATTCTGGCAATCAGGGCAATCGGTAAGAGCACACCCAGAACGAAGACAATCAAGGCAAAATACAGCGTGCCAACCAATTTCATGAGTCCAAGTAACACATCTACCCCTGATTTCGCGACAGTTGAAGCCAAGGCACCAAAAACTGCCAGCGGCGCAAGGTACATTACGAGGTCTGTAAACTTAAACATCACCTCAGCCAAACTTTCGTTCCATCGCAACATGGTCAGCTTGTGTTGCTCATTCTTTACCATTCCTAAACCGATGGCGAAAATGAGTGCGAAGACCACGATTTGTAAAACATGATTTTCAGCAATCGACTTCGCAATGTTTTCGGGAAACATTTCCACCAAATGGTCTTTGTGCTCCGCCTTTTGCGCCAACAACTCTGCCGATTTTTCAATCTCTGCCTTTCCAGAAGTAACCTTCACACCTACACCCGCCTCGGAGAGGTTGATTGAAAACAAGCCGATGAACAAGGCGATGGTGGTGACAATTTCGAAATACAAAATACTCTTTAAACCCATTCGCCCCACCTGCCTGAGGTTACTGTGACCTGCTATTCCTACAACCAAGGTTGAAAATATCAACGGAGCCACCAAGGACTTTATCAAACGGAGGAATATTTTTGCGAATCGTTCCATTTCTTTTGCAAACCACGGGAAATCCAATCCCACTTCGATCCCCAAAAGCATGGCACCAAAAATCCACAGGGACATTTTCTTTCTTTTGAAGGCTATGAAAAACAATCCCCCGATAAGAATAAACCGGACTACTTGGAAAAACACCTCAAATCCATGACCTAAATAACTTTGCAAAGCATAAGACAAAGCGACATTCGCGAAGAGAATAAGAAAACTGAGAATTGAGGTAAAAGATTTAATCCATTTGTTCATTTGGTAAAAGTAATGAATTAGCACTTTCATTACCAATATGTATCTTTGAAACAAATTTCAAACATGGCAATTTCTCAAAAGGAACTGGAGTTCAACTTTAACGATGACCAAATGCGGTTACGTATCAGTAACTTAGAAAGTGAACTCAACAAAATCAAACTGGGCGGCGGCACAAAAAGAATTGAAAAACTTCATGCTTCTGGAAAATTAACGGCCAGGGAAAGAATAGATTTATTGTTGGACAAGGATACCGAGCGCTTCGAGGTGGGTGCGTTGGCAGGTTATGGAATGTACGCTGAACATGGCGGATGCCCCTCTGGCGGTGTGGTTGTTGTGATTGGTTATGTTTCTGGTCACCAATGCATTGTGGTTGCGAATGACGCTACGGTAAAAGCGGGAGCCTGGTTTCCCATCACGGGTAAAAAGAACCTTAGGGCTCAAGAAATTGCCATGGAAAATCACCTTCCGATCATCTATTTAGTCGATTCTGCGGGTGTTTACCTTCCCATGCAAGACGAGATTTTCCCTGACAAAGAGAATTTTGGAAGAATTTTCCGTAACAATGCGATTATGAGCTCTCAAGGAATCATTCAAATTGCTGCCGTTATGGGGAGCTGCGTGGCCGGTGGTGCTTACCTTCCCATCATGTCCGACGAATCGTTGATTGTCGATAAAACAGGTACCATTTTCCTAGCTGGATCCTACCTCGTAAAAGCTGCCATAGGTGAAGTGATTGAAAACGAAACATTAGGAGGAGCGACCACACAAACTGAAATCTCTGGGATTTGTGATTACAAAGTAGCCAATGACCAAGAATGTTTGGAAACCATCCGTGACTTAATGGGTAGAATTGGACACACCGAAAGGGCAGGATTCGATAGAAAGGAGCCAAAAGCCCCGATGTTACCTGAAAAAAATGCCTACGGAGTCCTTCCGAATGACCGTTCAAAACCTTACAACACGAAAGAATTGTTGAAATCATTGGTTGACGATTCGGAGTTTACTGAATACAAACCAACGTACGGAAAAACAATCCTATGCGCCTATGTCAGAATCAACGGATGGAGCGTGGGTATTGTAGCAAACAACCGTGAAATCGTAAAATCAACCAAAGGTGAAATGCAATTGGGGGGTGTCATTTATTCCGATTCAGCAGATAAGGCTGCGAGGTTCATCATGGTTTGCAATCAAAAATCCATTCCTTTGGTGTTTATCCAAGACGTTTCTGGATTTATGGTAGGATCGAAAAGTGAGCAAGGAGGAATCATTAAAGACGGTGCAAAATTGGTCAATGCCATGTCAAACAGTGTCGTACCAAAATTCACCGTTATCGTTGGGAATTCATACGGCGCGGGGAATTATGCAATGTGTGGAAAAGCATACGACCCAAGGCTCATTGTTGCTTGGCCTACCGCTGAGATTGCGGTAATGAGTGGTGCAGCTGCAGCGAAAACCATGCTTCAAATAGAAGTTGCAACGCTTAAAGCGAAAGGGGAAACCATCACACCTGAGAAGGAAAAAGAATTGTTTGACAAGATAAAGAATCGTTACGACGAGCAGATTTCACCTTATTATGCTGCAAGTAGAATTTGGGTTGACGCCATCATTGATCCTGCGGACACCCGAAAGGTAATTTCTATGGGCATTGAAATGGCGAACCACGCCAAAATCACGAAACGCTATAATGTGGGAGCAATCCAGACGTAGAAACTTATTCTTCTCCCCAACCGGAATCGGTACTTTTTTTCCCATTGAAATAACGAGAATACCCAAAACCTACCACCAAGAAGGACGTGACTTTGTTGAGTTCGGCCTGTGAATAACCTAAGGTAGAATTCACACCTAAGTCCCAAGGTTTAAAACCGAAACCATAGATTGCATAGCCGATGGTTAAACGAAAAGAAGCGTTGACTTCAGAGGCCAGGCAAAGTCCAATGTTTGGTTCGAGGTACAAACAAGTTTTTGGAAGAAACCCAACGCCTGATGCTTTTAACGCATCGGTTATAATTACAGATTGCGCAACGCCACCCTTCAATGCGATGTCCGTTGCCAATGCATTGTTCCAAAATTTCTCATGACCCAACTTCAAAAAAGCGGCCCCGGTATGCATACCTCCACTGACCTTTTGGTTGATGCGAAACTGATTGACAGAAAAGAATGAATAATGCAAACCTCCACCAAAGGAAAGTCCACTTTTCGTGGTATATTGATACATGGGTGATATGTAAACCAAACCTTGCATAATGTTCTTGAAAGGAGCGTTCACCATGCCGTTAGGCAAACCCAATTCAATCACAAATGAATCGTCTGGATCAATTTGCGCATGCATCGATTGACACGCAAACAACGGCATTGCTAACAACAGTAAAACAAGAACAATCTTTGAATACATAGGAATTACTTACGGTCTAAATTTACGATTTAAACGCTTTGCAAAAATACGTTCGAAAAAACTTCTTACAAAACCAGCGGTTTCGGGTTCCCACTTGAAATAAAGCACGGGGACCACAAAGGCGACAACGACATACGATTCAATGGTTAGCAATCGAATAATGCGCTTCCATTTGCTCGATTCGATTTCAAAAGGAAGCATGGGTATCAACAAAAAATAGAGCGAAAGCACCAATCCAAACCATACAATGGGCCTGAGTTGTCCCCAATCAAAAGGATTCAAGCGATAGGACCGGTAAATATAATACGACCTTGCCAAATTGTAGAAAACGTAAATAAATCCAGTTGAAAATCCCACCCCTGAAATCCCATAAACAGGAATCAACCAACGATTCATGAAATAAATCCCTACACACAAAAACAAGGTAAAAAGAAGGTCGAATTTGTATTTTCTGGACGTAGCGAAGATAATTCCATTCAGTCCGCAGTACATGTCCACTACTTTTCCAATCAGCAAAAAGCACAACACCGGCAAACCTGCCTTGAAATCAGGGTTTAGAAATGAAAACAATTCTTCCCTTGGTAACCAAAGTGCTAAAAATGAGAACAATCCAATGAAAAGCCCTGCCCCACTCGATTTTTTATAAATTGATTGTAAACCCACCAAGTCTTTTTCCTTCCACAATTTTGCCACGATGGGCGAACTGACACGGGTCATGGCACGAAAGGGTATCTGCACTGCGCTTGTAACCTGCATCATCGTTGTATAAATCCCTGTAGCAGCCAAGCCGATCATACTTCCGATCATCAAAGCGTCCATCGAAACTACCAAAATGGTGGCAAGGGTATTAATGTAAGAGAAAAGGCTAAAGGTCAATATGAGTTTTCTAAACCTTTTGGGTACGGTAATGTGCCTAAGCGACAAATGAATCTCCCCTTTCGTCAACAGGTAAAAAAACAATACCGATGCTGGAAAAAGGTTGCTTACCATCATGGCAATCATGCAATGCTCAAATGAAATCCATTGCGCAGCGAACAAAAGCAAGCATACAGTGGTGATTAACCTTAATACGATGTCTTGTAAAAAAACGGGAAGCACATTTTGATACAAGCCCCTCATGTAATTTTCAAAAAGCATAAAAAACACATTTCCTATCCCCACGGGAATTACCCACCAAGCATAGGCCACAAACAGCGGAGATTTTTCCGTGAAATAGGCCACAATCTGGTCTTTGAATACAAAAAACAGCGTTGAAAAAAGGGAAATCCCAATCAAAACAATGAGAACATTGAGCATTAAGAACCCATAATTTCGCTTTTCTTTGTTTCTAAAAAAGGGGAAGAATCGCCACGTAACATAAATGCTTCCGAGGTTACATAATTGCGCGAAGAGCAAGCCAGTCGTGGAAAGTAAGTTAACCAAGCCAATTTCAATGGTGGTAAGAAAGAGGATGAAAAGAAAAGCTTTATTCAAATACCCCAATACCAATCCCACATACGAAATTAGGGTGGTTTTTAGGGCATCTTTTTTTACAATTCCCATTTCAATTAACGAGACAAGTGCATGTTCCTTTTGGAATAGATTTTAGTAAAAAACGGGTCTTTGAGGTCTTTGATGAATCGAATTGCTTCGCCTGTGGATTTCATTTCTGGACCGAGTTCCTTTTTAACTTCGGGAAATTTCTCAAAGGAAAACACGGGGATTTTAATGGCATACCCAGATCGTTTCGGTTGAAAATTAAAGTCTTTCAATTTATTGACCCCCAACATGATTTTTGTTGCA
Source organism: Chryseobacterium gleum (assembly GCA_945882095.1). Classification (GTDB taxonomy): domain Bacteria; phylum Bacteroidota; class Bacteroidia; order Flavobacteriales_D; family Crocinitomicaceae; genus UBA952. The sequence goes on along the minus strand of CAMCWF010000009.1, from coordinate 25,446 downwards.
TAGTTGACATACGGTTCATCGTACGCTTTGGCAATAAAGGGAACGGTACGGGAAGCCCTTGGATTTGCTTCAATGACATACACCTTGTCGTCCTTGATTGCGAATTGAATGTTGATCAACCCTACGGTTTTAAGCTCCAACGCAATTTTCCGTGTGATGTCCTCAATTTGTGTCATAACAAAATCACCGAGGTTGTAAGGCGGAAGAACTGCATAGGAATCTCCAGAATGAATCCCTGCTGGTTCGATGTGTTGCATGATGCCAATGATATAAACATCCTCCCCGTCGCAAATGGCATCTGCTTCAGCTTCTATTGCCCCGCCGATAAAGTGATCCAACAAAATTTGATTGCTTCCCATTTCATTGATGATGTCAACGACGTGGTGTTCTAATTCCGTTTTGTTAATGACAATTTTCATTTTTTGTCCTCCCAAAACATAGCTAGGTCGGACCAACAATGGAAACCCAAGCACATCGGCCAACTCCAACGCTTGTTCGGCACTTTCAACCACGCCATATTGTGGAAAAGGGATGTTGTTTTCCTCTAACACCTTGGAAAATCTACCACGGTCTTCGGCCAAATCCAACGCATCAAAACTGGTTCCTAAGATTTTAATTCCATATCGGTGTAGCTTCTCCGCTAATTTCAATGCGGTTTGGCCCCCCAATTGGACAATGACCCCTTCTGGTTTTTCATGCTGAATGATGTCGTAAATATGCTCCCAAAAAACCGGTTCAAAATACAATTTGTCAGCCGTATCAAAGTCTGTAGAGACGGTTTCTGGGTTGCAATTGATCATGATGGTCTCGTAACCACACTCTTTGGCCGCTAAAACACCGTGAACACAAGAGTAATCAAACTCAATCCCTTGTCCAATGCGGTTTGGACCTGAGCCCAGTACCACGATTTTTTTACGGTCGCTTACCACACTCTCATTTTCATATTCGAAGGTAGAATAGTAGTAAGGCGTAAGCGCTTCAAATTCAGCGGCACACGTATCTACCAATTTATATACCCGATTGATGCCAAAATCTTTACGCTTTGCATAGACTTCAGATTCCAAACATTTAAGGAGGTGGGCAATTTGGCGATCTGCATATCCTTTTTGTTTTGCTTCGAAAAGCATATCAGATGGAATGTTCTCGATGGTATTCTTTTCTACTTTACGCTCCATCTTAATGAGGTCCTCGATTTGCCTTAGGAACCAAATGTCAATCTTGGTTTTTTCAACAATCGTTTTGAAAGGGATTCCCAACTTAATGGCATCATAGATATGAAATATGCGGTTCCAGCTTGCGTGTGACAAACTGTGTAAAATTTCATTTTGATTGGTCAATTCCTTGCCATCTGCCCCCAAACCATTGCGATTGATTTCAAGCGATTGACATGCCTTTTGAAGTGCTTCTTGGAAAGACCTTCCAATGGCCATCACCTCTCCTACCGATTTCATCTGAAGTCCCAACTCCCGATTCGCTCCTGGAAATTTATTGAAATTCCACCTTGGAATTTTCACAATCACATAATCTAAGGTAGGTTCGAAAAGTGCGGAGGTCGTTTTGGTGATTTGGTTTTTCAGCTCATCCAAGTGATACCCAATCGCAAGTTTAGAAGCAATTTTAGCAATCGGATATCCCGTTGCCTTAGATGCCAATGCAGAAGACCTTGAAACCCGAGGATTGATTTCGATGGCAATGATGTCTTCTTGGTTGTCGGGTGAGACCGCAAATTGAACGTTGCAGCCACCGGCGAAATTCCCAATCGAGCGCATCATTAGAATGGCCATATCCCTCATTTTCTGGAAAGTCACGTCAGATAAAGTCATGGCTGGGGCCACCGTAATAGAATCACCTGTATGAATCCCCATGGGGTCAAAATTCTCTATTGAACAGATAATTACTACATTGTCATTGGAATCACGTAATAGCTCCAATTCAAATTCTTTCCATCCCAATAAGGCTTTGTCTATCATGACCTCATGAATGGGAGAAAGCTGTAAACCTCTTTCTAATAAGTTATCAAACTCAGCAGGGTTGTGTAAAATAGAAGCGCCTGAGCCACCTAAAGTATAACTTGGTCGAATGCAAAGTGGGAAACCAAATTCTTGGGCTATTTCTTTCCCTTCTAAAAAGGATTTTGCGGTTTTTTGCGGTGCCATGGGCACACCGATGTCAAGCATTAACATGCGAAACGCTTCTCGGTTTTCTGTAATTTCAATGGCTTTGATGTCGACTCCAATGATTTTCACACCGTAGGTTTCCCAGATGCCCATTTCATCGCAAACTATACAGAGATTCAATGCCGTTTGACCACCCATGGTAGGCAGTACCGCATCTATTTTATGATTTTTAAGGATTTCCACAATGCTTTCCGGCTCCAATGGCAACAGGTAAACATTGTCGGCTACCACCTTATCCGTCATGATGGTGGCAGGATTGGAGTTAATCAACGTAACTTCAATTCCCTCTTCTCTTAAGGACCTTGCGGCCTGGGAACCTGCGTAGTCAAACTCACAAGCTTGCCCAATCACTATGGGACCTGAACCGATAATTAAAATGGACTTTAGCGAATTGTCTTTTGGCATAGTTTGCAATTTACTTTCGAGGTTGCAACGCAACAGAATTTGGTGACCAAAATTAAATGAAATAACCTTACTTCAAACATCCAAAAGTCAGTGTTTTTGAACAATCTTACTGCGAAATGTTAATAGTGTATTGAATCTTTATAAGATGGTAAATTCCCTTATTTTTGTGATTCAATTCTTATCGATGAAAACCTTAATTTGTGCTTTATTTACCATTTCACTTTCTTTGGTTTGTGCACAGGGAAGTTACAAGCTTGCCGTACTCAAATACAACGGTGGAGGAGATTATTACGCGAATCCCACAGCGCTTCCGAACTTGATCCAATTTTGCAATATGCAATTGGGAACGAACATCTCAAAAGAAGTTCCTTATGTTGAGGTGGGAAGCAAAGATCTTTTTCTTTACCCTTTTGTTCACATGACGGGGCATGGAAATGTTGTTTTTTCAAGAGCTGAAATCAGCAATTTAAGGACGTATTTATTGGCGGGTGGGTTTTTACACATCGATGACAACTATGGAATGAATGAATACATTCGAACTGAAATTAAAAAGGTTTTTCCAGAACACGACCTGGTCGAATTACCCTCTAACCATGGCATCTTCAACGTAAAATTCCCTTTCAGTGGTCTTCCTAAAATTCATGAACACGATGGGAAACGACCCCAAGCGTTTGGAATCATCCATGAAGGAAGGTTGGTGCTGCTTTATACCTATGAAACAGATTTAAGCGATGGATGGGAGGATCAAAGTGTTCACAACGACCCTGACAACAAACGTCAGCAAGCTTTGAAAATGGGAGCGAATATATTATACTTCGTTTATACGCAGTAATTAGTGATTGTGCCCGTCTCCTTCATGGTGCTCATGACCTTCCGGTGATGAAGGTACATTTGCGGGTGCTTCACAATTCATCATTTCAATTTCGAAAATCAAATCTGAGTATGGAGGAATTCCTGGACGTCCTGCTGGGCCGTACGCCAAACGGTAAGGAATGTACAATTTTGCTTTTCCACCTTTTCCTAACAATTTAATTCCTTCTTCAAAACCAGGAATCATTCTTTGTACCTGAAAATTAAAATCCAAAGGCATGTTGCGGTCGTAAGAAGCATCAAACTTCTCCCCTGTCGCGAAAAGCGTTCCTCGGTAATGCAAAGAAATTTTAGAACCCAATTTTGGCGTCAAAGTATCTCCTGCTTTCTCGATTACAAACATAAGTCCGGAGGCTGCTTGCATTAAATTTGGACGGGTCTCAACTTTGGAAACGCGGTTTTTGAAATCTTGAAAATATTCTGCGTCAGTCATTGCAGCAATTTTCTTATACCCTTCTTGCTTTTGTTCTTCAATCTTCTTCATTGGAAGGTATTTGCTGTCAAATCCTTTTTGACCTACAAAGGCTTGGGCTTTCTTTCCAATGCGTAGTATGGTTACTTCATTCATTACGTCATTTTGCTCAATCGCATTAACGATTTCTTGTCCAGCGACTACACGGCCAAAAACCGTGTGCTTTCCATCCAACCATGGCGTGGCTTTGTGGGTAATGAAGAACTGACTTCCATTTGTGTTTTGTCCAGAATTTGCCATAGACAAAATACCAGGATACAAATGTTTCAAGGTAGTGTCAATTTCATCATAGAATTTATACCCAGGTCCACCTGAACCATTTCCTGCAGGATCTCCACCCTGAATCATAAACTCACGAATTACGCGGTGAAACTTCAATCCATTGAAAAATGGCTTGACAATTTTAACGGTGTCTACGTTTAATTTACCTTCGGCCAAACCGATAAAATTCCCTACGGTCATGGGTACCTTTTCGAAGTACAATTGACAGATGATTTCACCTTTTGTCGTGGAAAACTTTGCATATAAACCTTCTGGCAATTTAGCGCTTCCGTTTTGAGCGAAAGCGTTCAACGATAGGATTGCAAATGAGAGTACAAATAAATTTTTCATATTAATCAAAACTTAACAATTCAACTTCAAAAATCAATGGAGAATAGGCTGGAATTTGAGGGCTTGGAGAGCTTGCGCCATACGCCAAGTTTTGTGGAATAAAGAATTTGTATTTCCCACCTTTTTTCATCAATTGAACCCCTTCAGTCCACCCTGGAATCACTTGGTTCAGTCCAAACTCAATGGGCTCTCCCCTGTCAACAGAACTGTCAAACACCACACCGTCGATGGTAGTGCCATGGTAATGTACCTTCACAGTGGATTCAGCTTTTGGATGCTCACCTTCTCCTTCTTTGATGACAGAATACTGAAGTCCACTTGCAGTGGTGATTACCCCATCCTTCTTAGCGTTATCGGCCATGAATTTCTCTCCTGCTGCCTTAAGCCCTTCGTTTTTCTTATCTGCTTCAGCTTGCACTTTCGCTGCTTTTTTAGAGAAATAGCCCCCTAAAATCAATTCATCTTGATCCGAACAAGCCAGTTTGCTTTTGTTAACGGCATCGCGAAAACCTTGAATGATAAGCTCCATATTGGCTTCACTCATTTCTTTTCCAATGTTGGAACCGATGTTAACACCCAAAAGGTAAGATACGGTATCCACCTCATTTTTAAGGGCAATTTTCTTTTTAGATGATTTTTGTGCAAAAGAGAACAATGCAATTGCGACAAATCCAAGGGTAAAAATGTGTTTTTTCATGGTTAGTTTCTATTATCAATTCCCCAGTACATCTTATTGCGGATGGTATCCAAGAAATTAGTGTGGTCAAATTTAATTACATTAATTAGAAATTCTGCTTTTGTCACCCGAATTTGTTCTCCTTGTTTAATATTTTTTGTGACTCCATCCAAGCTAAGCAAACAACTCCGATCCCTTCCTTCCAAGGTTAAATCTATGGGCATATGATCTGGAACAACAACGGGTCGCACGTTGAGGTTGTGAGCGGCAATGGGTGTAATGATGTGCACTTGACAACCCGGAGTAATAATTGGACCTCCGCAACTGAGGGAATATCCTGTAGAACCAGTAGGTGTAGAAATGATCAATCCATCCGCCCAATAGGTGTTTAGGTACTTTCCATCTAGGGAAGCATGAACGGTAATCATCGAAGAAGTATCTCGTTTAGAAATGGTCAATTCATTCAATGCAAAATTCTCATCTCCGTACAATTCGTCTTGGGTCGCAACACGAAGCAACGACCGTTTTTGGAAATCAAACTTTTTTGCTTCAATCAGAAAGAAGGTTTCCGAGATGGATTCCTTTGAGATGTTAGACAAGAACCCCAGTCTTCCCGTATTGATTCCTACGATGGGAACCCCTGAATCTCTGATGAAACGTACTGCGCGTAAGAAAGAACCATCTCCTCCCAAACCAATCATTAAATCAATTCCCGATTTGAAATCTGTGTAATCTACATACGTAGCGACCTTGGGTTCGAAATTGTATTTATTTCGCAGGTGTTCAACGGTTTGGTATTCGAGCAAAGCTTTCCATCCCCTTCGTTCAATTTCAACTATAATTTGTTGTAGGTAATCCAAGCTTTGCTTGGTAAATTTCATTCCGTATATTGCGATATTCATAGCTAGAATTTCAAAAAATTCATCAAGGTATCAAACCTACCGCGAAGGTCATCTTCTGCATTTTTATCTTGGTAGGCTGCTTTCACAACATAGTCATACCGTTCAAACGTCTGGATAATGCGTGAAAGATTGGATTGGTTTATCTTCAAGGTCACCTCGATGATTGTAGATTCATCGGTTGCGGCGATGTACGAACTTAAAATCTTCGCTGAATTGCTTTCAATGATTTGTGCTATCTGCACCATGGAGTAATCAACCGCATTCACCTCCAAAATTAAAATACCGCCATGCTCTTTTAAACTGCCAAAATCCGACATTACACCCATCACTTGGTAAATGGAGATGCATCCTTGGTATTCCTCTTGCTCGTTTAGTACGGGTAAAACGCTCAGTTTTTCGGTTGACATTTTCAAAAGCACGTCGTACAAATGATCATTTGAATAGGCAAAGGGACGAGGAAGGTGGTCGAACATCACGTCCAAACTTTCTTCCAATTCGAGGTGGTCTAATACAGCTGATTCTGAGACGATGCCGACGAAATTGCCATTTTTAAGCACGGGTAAATGACTTACTTTGAATTCGTCCATCCAATACAGAACTTTCTCTCCACTGTCAGAGTGAAGCAAGGGAGGAATTTCTTCCGTAAGCATTTCGATGGCACGCATAAGGGTCCACGAAGGTAGGGAATTTACCACAGAGTTCGTAAATTTGTCCAAAAAACAGGTGACGAAATTAAGTGTGAATGTAAATAAGGTGGCCACCTTGCGCAACGCTCGAGGCGGGGATCATCCAAATGTCGTAAAATTCGCTCAGGATTGTCAAACCTTTGGTGCCGACGGAATCACAGTTCATCCGCGACCTGACGAAAGGCACATTACCCAGCGAGATTGCCTTGCGATTGCAGAAATCATCACTACAGAATTCAACATTGAAGGCTTCCCTGACGCGCGTTATTTTGACATTTTACAGACTACTTTACCTACCCAAGCCACTTTGGTACCCGATGGACGTGATGTGATCACATCATCTGAGGGTTGGAACGTAACGGATAACCATGATTTTTTAAAAAATTGGGTAGATAAAATTCAGTCGCTGGGCATACGTGTTTCATTGTTTATGGAAACGGATCTTCACCAAATTGAAGCAGCTGCAAAATTAGGAGTGGAAAGGATTGAATTTTACACAGGTCCTTTTGCCGAAGCTTTTCCTACAAATCCTTCTTGTGTACAACCGTATGTTGACGCATGCGATTTCGCCTTGTCGCTTGGGTTAAAAATAAACGCTGGACATGACTTAAGCTTAGAAAACCTGGCTTATTTCAAAAGTTCTTTAACGCAATTGGACGAGGTTTCCATTGGACATGCGTTGATTTCAGATGCTCTTTACTTTGGCATTGAAAACACGATCCAGATGTACAAACGCAAGTTGAAATAGGGCTATACCTTATTGATAATTGTCCTTGTTGGATACGGAATGATGATTCCATGTTCACGAAACAATTTGTCTATTTCAAAACGAATGTCCGATTTATAATTCCCAATGTCCCAGCTATGTTCTGCCCAAAACACCAATTCCAGCTCGATGCCATGATCTGCGAATTTGGAAAGCCTAACAAAAATGGGCTCGTTTTTTTTCACTTTGGGATGTTGCTTTGCGGCCAAGATCAATAGGTTGGAAACGATTTCTGTATCAAAACCAAATTCTACCACCACAGGAATGGTAAACATGGAAAGCGGGGAGCTGTGGCTCCAATTTTCAACTTGTTGTTGGGTAAGACGGGAATTCGGAATGATCAATACATTCCCTTCCCTGGTTTCAATTTGGGTAGTTCGAAAGCTGATTTTCAAAATTTTGGCTACGGTTGTTGAGGCATCTTTCACCAAATTCCCCCCATTGATTTCGACAATGTCTCCAACTTTTAAATTTCCTTCAACCAAGAGTACCACGCCGGCAATCATGTCCTTAAAAACATCTTGCAACCCGAGCCCTAAGCCCACCAATAAACCTACGGAACCCGTTAAAATTAAGGTGACGTTGATGTTTAATATGTTTAACGCCAAGACAATGGATAAAAGGTTGACTACGTATTTGGCAAGTTGAACATAGACAAATTCCACCCCTGGATCGTAATTGGCTTTTTGTGCATTTCGTTTTCCAAGGTATAACTTGTATAAATTAATGACCATCCGGGCGACGATGAAGATGGCGATGACAAGGATTAGGTTGTACAACGAAATGTGAACATTCCCAAAGCTGATGAGGTTGTATTTAATGAAATCTTCAAAGGTGACATTGGCATTGTTAAATCGAAAACTTAGCACCGCAACATACAAAGCAATTAGGTAAACACTTTGGGTAAACAACTTCAAATAGGTTTCTTTTGTTCCTTCGATTTGAATGTTGTTGTTCTTGAGGGTTTGTTTTAAGAAACGAGACAACAATTTTCGGATGATGACGGCGGACACAAAAATGACCAACAAAAAGACCAGGTTCCAAAGGCAAATGTTAAAGGGCCCAATTTTTAAAAATGTTTCACTCATTATTTTAATATTATTCTTCCTAATTTCTCTGAAAAGGCAATTTTCACCCGCTCGTATGCCATTTGTTCTGAGAGCAGTTCCATTAAAATTGCTTCCTCGATGGATTCATCTTGAATTTTATTTCGCAACCCCTCAATGTGGTCACAGATTTTATGGTATTTAAAATTATAAATTGCGTACAAAACCGTAGGATAAATGTCGTGTTCCTCGTGTTTGGTTGTAATTCGATACTTGGATTCCCAATTTGGACTCAACTCATTTCCAAGTGTTTCTAAATCCGTTACAAACTGAATGATTTCCATGTCTTGTGAACGGTTGAAATAATTGGCCGTATAGAGAATTCCTTCGGCGATGCCATCTAACATTTCCCCGTAGATTTTTGCGCAAACGGGATGAACAAAGGAGAGGTCGTCAGAAGCAAGTTCTTGAATGATAAAATCTGTAACCCTCAGGGTCATGGGTTCAATCACATTTTCTTTGAGAAAGACCATTTCACGGCTTCCGTATTGCAACATCAACCGCATGAGTTCCTTCTCGATCAATTCGCTTTGCAACACGGCTGCTTTGGGCGCAACTAATTGCGGAATAGGCTTGGGAGCGGTCTTAACATCGGCTATCCAAGGTTCTTTCAACGCTTCGGCAAGTTTTCCTTTGCGGTGGCGACTGACTTCCTCATTGATTAAACTTTCTTCAATGGCGTATTTCGACGCAATTTCTTGGGCATAGACTGTCCTGGTTATCGCATCCGGGATCAGGGAAATGGACAACACGATGTCTTTAATCAACTGTGCTTTTTGCAAGGGGTCTGCATGGGCATCTTTGAGTAAAATTCCTGCTTTGAAGGAAATAAAATCTTGCTTATTTGCTTTCAAAAAGGCAATTAAGTCCGTTGAACTGGTTTTCTTTGAATAAGAATCTGGATCTTCTCCTTCCGGAAAGAGTACCACTTTCACATTCAATCCTTCCTCTAAAATCAAGTCAATCCCCCTAAACGAAGCTTTAATGCCTGCCGCGTCCCCATCGAATAGGATCGTAATGTTCTTGGTAAACCTTGAAATCAAGCGTATTTGCTCCCGAGTAAGAGACGTACCTGAGGAGGATACTACATTTTCAATGCCTGCTTGGTGCATGCTGATGACATCGGTATACCCTTCGCAAAGCAAACACTCATCGTACTTTATGGCGCTGTTTTTCGCAAAAAACATTCCGTAAAGCACTTCACTTTTATTGTAAACCGGACTTTCAGGCGAATTGAAATATTTCGCTACTTTTTTATCCGTGAACAAGGTTCTTCCACCAAAGCCCAACACTCTTCCCGAAAGACTTTGAATGGGAAACATCACCCTTCCCCTAAAAAAATCAAAGCGACGGCCTTCTTTTTCCTTACTTAATCCTACTTTTTCTAGGTAATCGAATTTGAATCCTTTGGCCAACGCACTGTCTGTGAAATCTGTACCTGAATTGGCACAATACCCCAACTGAAATTTTTCAATGATGTCCCTTCGAAAGCCCCTTTCTTCAAAGTAAGACAATCCGATGGAGGTTCCCTCTTGGGTTTGCGTTAGGTTCTCGTGAAAGTGGTTTTTTGCAAATTCGTTGATGATAAACAAGCTGTCCTTTTCTGTGGCAATGGCAAGTTCCTCAGCGGTAACTTCCTGGCTTTGAGGGACCTCAATGTTGTATTTATCAGCCAACCATTTCAAAGCTTCTGGATAGGAAAAATGTTCCTTTTCCATTAAAAACGAAACCACGTTTCCTCCTTTTCCTGTGGAAAAACACTTGAAAATTTGCTTTCCCGGAGAAACAATGAAGGAAGGCGTTCTTTCATCGGTAAAAGGACTCAGTCCTTTCAAGTTGGTACCTGCACGTTTTAGCTGTACAAATTCTGCTATAACTTCTTCAATGCGCGCAGTCTGTAAGATTTGGTCAATTACATGTCCTGGGATTCTACTCATTGGGGTAGGCATAATTTTTTTCAGTGACCAACTTCCCATTCGCATCATAGGTTGTCCAGGTTCCCACCATTTCATCGTGAAGGTATTCCCCACGGTAATGTACCCTCCCATTGGGATATTTCACAATGGTAAAACCTTCTTTCAATCCATTCTCAAACATTGTTATCGACAATTCATTCCCAGATTCAGCATAAAAAACCCATTTGCCATTGCGTTGACTTTTGGCATCCAAGGCACCTTTGAATTTCAATTGTTTTTTACCTGGGTACCATTCGTAATAGACACCATTCTTTTGTTCTATTAATTTCTCTGGTTGATTTGACACTGGCTTTTTCTTCTCTGAGCCACAGGCAAAGATTCCGAAAACGAGTAAAAAAAAGAATACTTTCTTCATAATTTATTTGGTTCTGTTCATGGTATAATCTACCAATGCGATCAGGGATGCTTTTGCATCGTTGTCGGGTAAATCCGCTAGTAATCCTTTGGCTTCTTCCCCAATTTTTCGCATCATGGCATCCGCATATTGAATCCCTCCGTTCCTCAACACGATGTCGATGGCTTTTCGAACGGATTCTTCCTTGTTGTTTTGGTTTTTCACAATGAATTTTAGGGCCTTCACTTCTTCGGCAGGCGCATGGTTCAATGTATAAATCATCGGAAGGGTTAGCTTTTGTTCCCTGATGTCGTTTCCTGTAGGTTTCCCAATGTTTTCAGAATCACCAAAATCGAAAATATCGTCCTTGATTTGAAATGCCAAACCTACCTTCTCCCCAAAGCTGCGCATGGTCTCGCGGTGTTCTAAGGCACCTGCAGCCAAACAACCGGATTCACAACTTGTAGAGAGTAAAGAGGCAGTTTTCTTGCGTATGACTTCAAAGTAAATCTCTTCTGTGATGTCCAACAACCTCGACTTTTCCATCTGAAGCAGTTCCCCCTCAGACATTTCGCGGACGGAGCGTGCGACAAGTTCCAAGATGTCTGTGTTTTGTTTTTCAATGGAAAGAAGTAAAATTTTAGAAAGCATGTAATCGCCTACGAGAACTGCAATTTTATTTTTCCATAATGCATTCACGGAAAAATAGCCCCTACGTTCGTTGGCATCATCTACGACATCGTCGTGAACCAGGGTGGCCGTATGCAACAATTCCACCAAGGCAGCGGCATCAAACGCTTTTTGGTTGATGTCTGAGAAGATCTTGCATGACAAAAACACAAACAAAGGTCGAATTTGCTTTCCCTTTCGTTTGACCATGTAATGCGTGACCTTGTCCAATAAAGGCACCTTGGACTTCATGGTTTCGGTAAAAAAACCTTCAAACTCCTTAAGTTCATTCGCAACAGGTCTAATTATTTCCTCAACAACCATGGTAGTACAAAATTAATAAAAGGGCTTATCCTCGTCGTGCTTGCATCAATTTTTGTCGCTTGATCAAATATTGAATCATAATTTGGTGGTAATCGTCTTCAATGGCAACAGAGGTAAAATCTACCCCAATGTTACCGCAACGCATTTTTATTTCATTCATATGTGCTTCGACATTTTGAATGTAATTGTTTCGAAAGTCGTTGGGTAAAATCCGAATGGATTCTCCACTTTCCATATCAATCAATTGATAGGGACGGTTGTCCAATCCAAAGGACTGTTCATATTTTCTACTAAAGACATGAAAAACAATCACCTCGTGTTTGGCGTGCTTTAGGTGATTGAGTGCGCTATAAAATGCATCTGCATCTTCTTTGGCGGACCAAAAATCTGTAAAAACAACGACCATGCTACTTCTGGGAATGATTTCCGCTACTTCGTGAATGATGGCTGACAAGTGGGTGTCGGTCTGTTCCCCTGGCGTAAATGCTTTTAGGTACTTTTCAATTTCAGCGTAGACGAAACGTTGGTGGGCATGCGATGCTTTGGAGGCTGTATGAAGTAAAATGTCCTTGTCAAACAATGTCACCCCAAAGGCATCCCGTTGTCTCCGCAACAACTCAATAACACTCGCTGCTGCATAGATGGCATGTCTAATTTTGGTTTCCGGAGAATCGATGGGAAAATACATGGATTTCGAGCAATCAATTAGGATTTGGCACCGAAGGTTGGTTTCTTCTTCATACTTTTTTGTATAAAACCGGTCGGTTCTTCCATACAGCTTCCAATCTATGTTCTTGGTTGACTCTCCTTGGTTGTAAATGCGATGCTCTGCAAACTCTACCGAAAAACCATGGAATGGGCTTTTATGCATACCCGTCACAAATCCCTCAACCACTTGGTTGGCGAGTATTTCAAGGTTTCCAAAATTTATAAATTGAGTTCTGTCCAAAATGATTCTTAACTTAGCTTGCGAATTTAATCAATTATAAGAAGGATTGTCGAAACGCAACTAAAAACTGACCTTAAACGTCGTACCAAAAAATGTTAAAATATTGATAATGAAAAAATTATTTACCCTTGCTGTCATTGTGCTTTTAAGTCTTCAGACGTATTCACAGGTAGGATATGGTCTAAACAGCTTAAATTTAGTTCCCAACACAGCACTTTCAAGTTGTGACACAGTCGTCACGGTTTCATTTTGGGCACAATCTGCTGCCAACAACGCAGGACAAAACCATGATTTACCTTATGTAATCAGTGGTACCAATTTCGTTCCATCCCAATTTTCTTTTCAAATTTATTGGGGAGATGGAACATCAAACAGTTACAATGGGGGCGTATCCACTCAAGGTACTTTGATTCCGTTGAATCCTTCCCCAAGCCATACCTACCCTTCTCCAGGGACTTATAACATCGCAACCTATATCTTGAATATGGCGAATCAAACGATGGCAATTGACACAGTAAGCTACACCGTCGGGAGCTGTTCATTGCCAGTTTATTCATTATTTCAAGTGGATTGTGACAACAATGGGACCATCGACTCTACCTTCAACAATGTTTCCATTCCTTTAATTTTAACAGGTTCAGGGCAAGTGTATACGGGTTCAACCCAAAATAATTTCTACAATTTCACTGGAATTCAACCTGGATTGTACACGGTTACCATCGACCCGGCTTGGTTAAGCGCAAACAACTATGTAATTGGAACCGTACAAGGTCCTCAAGCCATTGGCCCAGGAAATGGCGCTGCAACCATGATTTTTACTTTAAACTGTGGAAATGGCGGCGGTGGAAATCCGATCAGCATGTGTGTAACAGGTACTGTTTTTTGTGACCAAGACAGCAATGGTGTTTACTCAGCGGGCGATATCTATATGGTGAATGCACCCATCCAAGTGAATTACGGAAATGGAAATACAATCGTTTATACAAATGCTTCGGGGAATTACAACGCTTCTTACATGGGATTGCCAAATACAACAGCCATCGTTTCCTTGAATGCAAACTGGATGGTTCAACATGGTTATTCAGCTGGTTTTAATGTAGATACTATTTTAAATACACCATGCCAAGCTGGATTGCCTCCGGCAAATGCAAGCTTCCCTATTCTGTGTGGCCCAAATCCAGGGAGTCCAAATTGTTTTTCTGGTTATGTTTTTTGTGATGCAAACAACAACGGAACCATGCAAGCAGGAGAAAGTCCGTTGGCCTTTGTTCCGATTGTTTTGACCGGTGCACCTGGCGTTAACAATGTAAATTCAGTGACGGTTTACACCGATTCCACAGGTCACTTTACCTATTGTGGACAGATTTCCAATACCAATTATGCAGTCGCAACCATCAGCCAACAATACCTAGCGAACAATGGCTACACCACCAATACCCAAACCGTAAACTTGGTTGGCAATCAAAATGGCGCAGTCTACAACGGAATGTTTCCAATCAACTGTGGTGGTAACGGCGCGGTTTGTACAGATTTATGGACCACTGTAACCCCATGGATTGGTTATTACCAAAACACTGTAGCGCACGTTCGATTGAACTGGGGGAATTATGGTCCTGTGGCGCCAGGAACCTACACCCTTACCTTTAACTTCCCTGTAGGGGTTACTGTAAACACAGCAACCATCAACACCCCAGGATATGTTATCAACGGAAATACGATCACATGGAATTTGAACAGCGCTTCTGCAAGTTTTGCAATCAACGACATCATTACTTTTAATGTTCCTGGTGGGATATTAAATGGTGCCCAGCATTATTTCACGAGCAACATTGCTGCCACAGGAAATTTCCAAGATTGCAATGTGCAAAATAACAATGGTTCTTTGTTGCAAATCGCAGGAAACAGCTATGATCCAAACGACAAAAACGTTGACCGGGGAATTGCTTACCAATCTTTAATGATGTCTTTTGATACGGATATTGACGTCAACCTTACCGATGAGTTAACCTATACCGTTCGTTTCCAAAACACGGGTACTGCTCCAGCGCAAAACATCTTTATTTTAGATACCATAGATTCAAATTTGGACTTATCAACCTTCGAAGTGGTTCAAACTTCTCACCCTATGGTTGTGGTAGATTTAGGCAACGGCATCAAAAGATTTGAATTCAACGGAATATGGTTGGCTGATTCAGCAAGCAACGAACCTGCAAGTCATGGGTATTTGATTTACAAAATCTCTGAAAACATTGGCAATGTAATAGGATCTGAAATCACCAACACAGCACACATTTACTTTGATTGGAACCCAGCCATTGTAACAAATACAACCTACAATGTAAACGTTCTGGCTTGGGGAATTGATGAAAATGAAACCGAAATGGGCCGTGTATATCCAAACCCAACCCAATCAAACCTAAACATTGACTTAAATGGTGGTTTTTCTTTCTCTCTATATGATTTACAAGGCAGAACCCTTGACAGCCAAAATGCAACAGACCAAGCGGAAATTGACCTCAAAGGGCTTAACAGCGGGTCTTACTTACTTGTCCTAACACAAGGTAGCAAATCTAAAACCTTCAAGATCACGAAACTTTAAGTTGAATCAATTCACAAAAAAAGGCAGTTCACACTGCCTTTTTTTTTGTCCAAGTTGGCAAGATTTCAAATCCTACGAAAAACGCTACATTTAATTTCCGCCCTTTGTTTTGGTTTGGGAATAGCCCGCAGCGATGAGAAGGTCGAAGATTTTTTGTTTAAAATTTCCTTGAATGAGAATTTCACCATCCTTTGCCGTACCTCCCACTCCACATTTGGATTTAAGCAGTTTTCCCAATTCTTTAAGGTCGTCATCTGTACCCACAAAACCCTCAATCAGCGTGACTTCCTTTCCAGCGCGTTGTTTACGGTCAATGGACACATATAATTTTTGATTGCCTGCAGAAAGCGTCTCTGGAATTTCGTCCGACTCGCTTTCAAATTGGAAATTTGGGTTGGTAGAATACACCACATTCACCCATTTTTTATTTTTAGACATAGGAATTACATTTCACCACCGCCCGAATCTTGGTTGTTTTTAGGCTTCGTCATTTCTAATTTACCAAATTTATAGGAGACATTTACATAAAACCTACGTGTCAACCATTTAAACTCAACGTCTTGGGATATCGCAGGTTGTCGAACATGCATGTAAAACCCTTGCCTGTTGAATACATCTGTAACCTTACACCCTACTGACCAATGACTGCCCAGACGCTTGTCCAATCCGACGTCGACCGGTCCTCGGCGTTGCGCGGTACCTAAAATGGTAATCCTTGGCGCGATGTAATTTACATTGAGTTGAACGGTGGCTGTACGTTTCCAAAAATCGAATGAACTGTTCAGTTTCACGTTGTAATTAAACCCAGCACGGTTCCAACTTTCGATGTCTGTTTGGTATTGAATGTAATTTATGTTAGCCGACAAAGTGTTCCTAAACCCATTCATAGGCTTGTAGCTTACAACGAATTCTGTCCCTAACGAATTGGATGAATTTAAATTGATCATGGTTATCACCGCAGCGTTTTCCTCATTGAATCTTTTAACCCTTGAAATCATATCGGTGGTTCTACGGTAGTAAACACTGGCCGAAAGATTCAATTTTTTCCCTTCCCTGGTCGCACCAAAATCATAGGAATCAATGTACTCCGGCTGTAAATACGGATTTCCCCTCTGTAAATTCAATGGATCGGCGTAGGAAGTAAAAGGATTTAAGTCTGCACTGCTTGCACGGGTAATCCTTCGGCTGTAACTGAGGCCAAGTTCAATTCCTTTTTTCACCACGTAGCGAATGTGCGCGGAAGGAAAGAAATTGAAGTAATCGTTTACAATTCGGATGGTATCGGAGACGAGGTCGGGTATTTGATAGGCTTTTTCTACCCGCAAGCCTGCTTGGTATTTAAACTTTTTGTATTGATGTGCCAAGATGCCATATACGCTAAAAATCTTTTCGTCGTATTGGTAAAGAAAATTGGAAAGGGTATCAAGGTAATACAATTGATCGGTTGAATCTTGTGTTTCAGAATAGGTATCCACCGTTTGGTGCCGAAGAATGGCCTTGGCTCCAAATTCGCTTCGAATGCTAAGGTCTGGCCACAGGTAGGTTCCATCGATTTGCATGGCACTTACGCTGTTGGATTCCACATTTGAAAGTCTTTGCAGCAGGTTTGCTTTGTTGGCCAAAGCAACTTCGGCCGGGGTATAATACGATTGTTCGTAATACCCTTGAATCCGGTCTCTTCCGAAGGACTGGTTAACGTCCACCATTATGCTTCCTCGGTTGCTCTTAAAGTTTTGCTTGAAATTGGCGTTAAGGTCGAGGTTTTGTTGTTGGGAAGGATCGTATGACGTCCGCAACCACCTGCTTGTGACAAATTCATTTACCAAAGAATCTTCGCTCTTCCTCGATGTCCACAAATCTCCTGTGCGGTCGCGTACACCCAAAGCGCCTGTACATGTAAAGGAAAGGATCCTGTTGTTTTTCATGGTCCAATCGAGTCCCCCTCGCATGGTTTGACCTGCATTGAGGTCGGTTCCTAACCTTACTTGGTCCAAAATCACCACAGAATCATTGGTAAGGGTTTGACGGCTGTACAAATAGTTGTTTCTGTAACCATCCAAATACCTACCGGTATATGATCCAAAAACATTTAGGGAAGCGCTACGGTAACTCAGCGAGACGTTTCCTTCGGCAACATTCCCCCCCTTTAAATCGCCACTGCCAAGGTTTGCATTGACCATACCATTAAAACCTTTGAGTTTGTTCTTTTTAAGTACGATGTTGATGATTCCTGAACTTCCATCCGGATCGTATTTCGCGGAGGGATTGGTAACAATTTCAATGCGTTCGATGGAACCCGCAGGCAAGGCATCCAACAGCGTTTTACCATTTGAACCGGCAAGCGAGCTTGGCTTTCCATCAATCAGGACATTTACAGAACCCTCGCCTCGAAGTAAAATCCTTCCATCTTGGTCTAAATCCACCGAAGGAATGTTTTTAAGCACATCGTTTGCAGTACCTCCTCGCAGCGTTAAATCTTCACTGACATTGTACACTTTTTTGTCGATTCCGCTCTTTAGGATGTCTTGTTTTCCAAGCACGGTGATTTCATCAATCACTTTTTGATTGTTCGGAACCAGTTCAACGGTGCCAAGGTTTACGATTCTGAGGTCGTTTTTAGGTTCTGAATTTTGAATGAAAACTGTTTCAAATCCTGCGAATGAAATGGAAACCAAATACAACTTGTAGGGTAAATTTTCAAAATTAAATTTCCCTTCATCATTGGTGTATTGCCCAAGAATGATGGAAGAATCTTTGGGGTCCATCAGTTTAACTTTGACATATTCGAGGGTTTTCTTCTTGAGTTGGTCCACCACTTTCCCCAATACAACGCCTTCTCCTTGCGGTTTTTGAGCCATAAAAGGGAGGCTGAACAGACAGCACAAAAGGAACACGATGTTTTTTATCATGTTGCAAATTTACGCTTAAAAAGAAAAAGGAAGGTAATCGGGTGGTCTGAATTCCTAGGGATCAGGCTTTGTCTTTGGAAAGTAAGGAGTACCCAATGGAAAACAGAAGCAACGAGACAATCACAATGAGTGAAACGTAGGTTTCGATGTGGTACATTGGAGCCAATACCATTTTCACCCCAATAAAAATTAGGATAAAAGAAATCCCAAATTGCAGTTTGGAGAAACGATCCATGGAATTTGCGATGAGAAAATACAGAGACCTTAATCCGAAAATCGCAAAAATATTGGACGTGTAGAGAATGAAAGGATCATTGGGTGCAATGGAGAATATAGCCGGGATGGAATCCACCGCAAAAATGAGGTCGGTGGTTTCGATTACACAGAGTACCACAAATAGCAGGGTGGCAAAATACTTCCGTTTTTCCAAGATAAAGAAACGATTCCCATAAAATTCCATGCGTACACGGAACAATTTTCTGGCAATCTTGGCGCCAATGGAATTCCCAAAATCTTTGGCATCCTCTGATTCTTTGATCAAAAGGGTTTTAAAGCCGCCATAAACCAGCATGGAGCCAAACACAGTAATGAGCATGTTAATGTTCCCAAAGTGAGGCGCCGCCGCAGGATTGTTTTCGTCCCCACCAAATGTCCAACTCCCAATTGAGAAAGTAGGCAGAAAGGTCAAATCGATCAACCAAGAACCTGCAAAAATAAAGATGGCTCTTAAAACGATTGCTCCCAGAATCCCCCACAACAAAACCTTGGACTGCCCTTTGCCATCCACCTTGAAATACCTGAAAACCAAAAGAAACACAAAGAGATTGTCTACCGAAAGGGATTGCTCTATCCAATAGGCCGATTGAAATTGGGTGAATTTCTCAAAACCTTCTTGTTGCCAAACGAAAAACCCGAAAAGCATGGCCGAACCTACCCACACAAGTGTCCACAGAACTGCGTTTGCATTCGATTTTACGTGCGACTTGGCTTTCACAAGGCTACGCAAATCAAAGAATAATAGCACCGAAATGATGGATGCAAAAACAATAAGAACAACCGTTTTACTCAACTCCATTGTCCCACAAAATTAATAGGAAATGCCAAACCACCGCATGAATTGATGTTATTCCTTTTTTTTTACCTTTGGGACGCACAATGTTACACTATTCAATTAAATCTTTCTCCTCGCTTTCGGTAAACGAATTGTATTCGTTGCTTGCCCTTCGGGTAAAGGTCTTCGTCATTGAACAAAATTGTATCTATCAAGATTTGGACGGAAAGGACCTCGATTGTTTTCATTTAATGGGTTGTGACGAAGCGCAAAACATATTGGCTACGGCGCGCATACTGCCACCTGGCGTCTCCTACCCAGAAGTTGCCATTGGCAGGGTAACCATCGATGAAAAGGCAAGGGGAACCGGTGAAGGACATCACCTCATGCGTGCATGCATGGATTTCATTCTTAAAACCTATGGCGAAGTCCCTGTGAAACTGTCCGCACAAAAACACCTAGAAAATTTCTATGCCTCCCATCAATTTTCTTCCACAGGAAAAGAATATTTGGAGGATGGAATCCCGCATGTTGAAATGAAATATTACGTAAATAGATAACGAATGAAAAAAAGCATTATATCCCTGATTGTTCTTTCCGTGCTTTTCGCATGCGGTACCCCAAGGAATGTCACAACAACCACAACGGTAAACCCAAATTACAGCACCGTTACGATGGCGAATATGAATCCTAAAATTTCACCTCAGGAGGATTTCTTTTCCTTTTGCAATGGCACTTGGGTCGAAAACACGGCCATTCCATCCACAGAATCTCGTTGGGGGAGTTTTAACGAATTGGAAACAACAAACAACATCAAACTCACCGAAATTTTAGAAGAATGTAAGTCGCAGCCGGGTATAAAAGGTTCTCAAAACCAAATTCTAGGCGCTTATTACGCTTCCCTGTTAAATATGAAAGTGCGTGATTCGATTGGGATCACACCCATTTCCAAAGACTTGGACGCCATTCAATTGATTAAACGAAAGGATGTTTTGGTAGAGTTCATCGCCAACCAACACAAGGACGGAATCGGGAGTGGTTTTGGATTTGGTGTTGGACAAGACCTAAAGAATGTGGACCGCAACATCAGTTACTTGGGACAAGGTGGCATTGGATTGCCAAACCGAGATTATTATTTTAAAGCCACCAACAAGGACATCTTGCTCGCCTACGAAAAACACATCCAAAAATGCTTTGTCATGCTTGGAAAATCTGAAGTGGACGCGGCACGGGCAGCCACTAACGTTGTACAAATGGAGACTAAACTTGCAGATTCCATGTTGACACCTGCGCAAATGAGAATCCCCGAACTTACCTACCACAAAATGCCAACGAAGGATGTCATTGGACTCATGGGAACCTTTGATTTCCGACTTTACCTAAACAACGTAGGAAGTGTTTTTCCAGACACCATTGTCGTTTCACATCCACCTTTTGTACAACGCTTCTCAGACCTAATTGAATCTGAATCTCTCAATGCGTGGAAAGACTACTTGCAATGGAACCTTATCAACCAATATGCAGGACATCTAAACCAAGCTTTCGTTGACCAAAATTTCAATTTTTACGGTACCATTTTGAAAGGAAAAAAGACACAAAAACCTTTGAATGAAAAAGCCATAGATGAAATTACGAATTTAGAATTTGGCGAATTATTAGGAAAAGCTTTCGTAGAGAAACACTTTTCTCCTATGGCACAAAAACGAGTCAATGTAATGGTAGATAACCTTCTGAAGGTTTTCGAGGAGCGCATTCAACAATTGGATTGGATGACAGATTCCACAAAAACGGAGGCGATCAAAAAACTTTTGGCCATCGGTAGAAAATTAGGCTATCCTTCTCAATGGGAAGATTTTTCGATGTTGAAATTTTCTCCTGAACAATACCTCGAAAATGTCAAAGAAAGTGCCCGCTATTCGGTACAAAAAAACTTCAGTGAACTTAAAAAACCTGTGGACAAAGCGAAGTGGGGAATGCCAGCACACATGGTAAACGCCTACTATCATCCTTTGCTGAATGAAATTGCTTTTCCGGCTGGAATTATGCAAGCACCCTTTTTCGATGTCAACGCCGAGGACGCTGTGAACTATGGACGCATCGGAATGGTGATTGGACATGAATTTACCCATGGATTTGACGATATGGGGTCGAAATTTGCCGCTGACGGAAGTTTTAGCAACTGGTGGTCTGTAAAGGACCGCGAAGCGTTTGACAGTCGAACGGCCATTTTAGGGGAAACGTTTAGCGCTTTTTGTCCTACCGAAGGAAATTGCGTAAACGCAGACCTCACCATGGGAGAGAACATTGCGGATTTAGGAGGGTTAACAATGGCTTACCATGCGTACCAGATGACCGAAGAATTTAAGTCTGGAGACAAACGCGAGGGATTCACACCAGCGCAACGCTTTTTCATTGCTTACGGTCAACTTTGGAAAATTAAGTATACAGCCGAAGAAATGAAGAACAGGTTGGCAACAGACCCGCATTCACCTGGGATGTACCGCGTAAATGGACCATTGAAAAATTGTCCTGAGTTCTTCGAAGCATTTTCCGTATCGGAAGGCAAACCTATGCGAAACCCAAAAGGAAAGGTGGCGAAAATCTGGTAGGTTAATCCGCCAAATCAAAGACATCGTATTCCTTGCTGTTGAACAGCTGAATGGCTTTGTTAACCATTTCATTCATTTGGTTAAAAATTTGGTAGGATTCACTGAAACCAAAAAGGTCCTGCGCGATGTTTGATTTTATTCGAATTTGAATTGATTTCGCACTGGTGGCGTATTCTGTTTCTACGATGGTAAGTTTTGGATCTTCCTTCTCAACATAGGCAAAGAATTCTTTCATAAAGTTTTCATCTGTATCGAACGATTTTAAGAACACATCGAAGGATGGATACGTTTTTTTCAAGGTTTCTCTGTTGTTGTTCACATATTGAAGGGAAAATGAATTGACATGCCCCCCACGAACCAAGTCGTTGAAGTAATCGGTAACATCTGTAGTGTCCAAGGCCACGAACACATCAGGCATAATACCCCCTCCGCCATAGACAAAACGCTTCTTATTCAGGGTTGTAAATTTCAAAGAATCTGGTAATTTAATGGAATCTGCATGTTGAAATTCTCCATTGAGGTATCTTTCCGTCAGGTCTTTTCTGTAGTTCTCAACATCCGAATAAGGTTTTTGGATAAACCTGCCTGTAGGTGTGTAATAACGTGCGATGGTGAGTCGAATTTCAGAGCCATCCGACAAGGTTATTGGACGTTGTACCAAACCTTTTCCAAACGTTCTTCTGCCCACGATTAAAGCCCTGTCCCAATCCTGCAATGCACCTGAAACGATTTCACTTGCTGAAGCAGAATATTCATCGGTGAGCACAATCAATCCACCTTCTTCCCAGAGACCTTTTCTGCTTGCTTGCAAGTTACTGCGCGGTTGGGAACGACCTTCCGAATAAACCAAAAGTTTATTTCCAGAAAGGAATTCATCGGCAACACCTCGAGCGGCATCTAGGAGACCTCCCCCATTACCTTGGAGGTCAAAAATAAGTGATTTCATTCCTTTGGATTTTAGGAATTTCAGCGCGTTCTGCATTTCTTCAACGGTGGTACGCGAGAAGCTGTTGAGTTTGATGTATCCCACTTCTTTGTTCACCATGTAGTAGGAATCCACAGAATAAATGGGAATTTTATCTCGGGTGATGTTAAACTTCAAAGAAGCCGTTTTCTTTCTTAGGATTTGAACTTCTACTTTGGATCCAAGTTCTCCCATCAATTTGGCGCGAACATCGTCGTTCTTGATTTTCACGCCTGCGATGATTTTCCCATCTACCGCTACGATTTGGTCACCCGCCAAGATGCCTAATTTTTCACTTGGTCCACCGGGGATCGTTGCAACCACCATCAATGTGTCTTTTACAATTTGAAATCGAATCCCAATGCCTACAAAGCTGCCATTGATTTGCGACTGTGCTTCGTTGGCTTCTTCAGCAGGAATATAAGTTGAATGTGGATCCAGTTTTTCAAGCATGGCAATGATGGCCGTTTCTGTCAATTTCTTTGAGTCCACTGCGTCGACATAATTGGCTTCAATCTGCGTAATGATTTCTTGAAATTTTATTCCTGTTGAAAGCGTGTTCGGATTTTGTTGCGCAAAAACAGTAGACAAAGAAGTAACAAAAGCAATGAATAATAAATTTCTCATATTTTTTTTGGCTAGGTAACGAATGAAGGCAAAAATAGTAACACGATTGAGATGAAAGCTTTAATTTTGAAAAAACTTAAGATTATTAGGTTTTTTTGGCAACTTTAAGCAATGAAACACAAGCTCAAACACCCTTTAAAGATCACCTTTCGGATCCTAAAAAATCTGATTGCAATGCTCCTTCTTCTGTTGCTTTCATATCTCTTTTTATGTGTCGTGTTGCCATTGATTCCAAGGGAATCTAAAAAAACCATTGCCAAAAAAGAAGTAGAGATTTATTTCATGAAATCCGGTGTTCACACTGATTTTCTGGTGCCTGTTCACCACCCCCTTCAAAATTGGGATGCTGTCTTCCCCTACGAAAACAACAAAATCATAGACACAACCTTTCATTATTTAGCAATTGGATGGGGCGACAAAGAATTTTACCTGAATACACCCACATGGAATGACTTAACATTAGCTACGGCTGTTAAGGCGGCTTCGGGAATGAGTGGATCTGCTGTGCATGCCTATTATTACTATGAAATCCCGTCGGATCGCCCGGTGATTAAACTTAAGTTGACACAGTTGCAATACACCCAATTGTGTAAATACATCAAAACTACCTTGCGCTACAAAAACCACAAACCCATTTTCTTAAAGCCCCGAGTTGCCGGAACCACCTTCGATTACGACAGTTATTACGATGCAAAAGGCAGTTACAGCATCTTGACGACTTGCAATACTTGGATCAACAGCGGCCTGATGGCGAGTGGACAAAAAGCATGTTATTGGACGGCCTTCTCGGAAGGGATTTTATATCAGTATGGGAAATAAGCTGGCTTGTATTTTCATCCTTCTTAGCGTATTCAATTCCTTCGCCCAAAAACGTTATATGGTTTTTGCCAATGGGTATTTGGGACCTCATAACGACGCCTACACCACCCAAAACCTCGTCACCCAAAAAGCGCCTGGGTATTGGTACAACATTGACGATACCATCATCCAACGGTTTCAACCCATCGTCCCTTATTACATTTCAGGTCACCACCCCATTTCAACCTCTGCACATCGTACGCAAGGGCGTGCTGCTGGCTCTTATTTGTTGACGCGATTTTGTTTCTTCAGAAGTAAGAAAGGCTTTGGGCTCAATACCAAACCCAATCCTGAAGGGTATGCCATCCGCTTTAAGAACGGGCAACTTTGTGGTCAAAACTTTTTGCATATGGTAAAAGATTCCTTTCCGAAAAAGACAAAAAGAGACACCGTAGATTTGGTATGCCATAGCATGGGATACATTTATTCATTGGGATTTTTAAGTGCCTTGGACACGAATTTTGTATTGGGAAAAATCCTAATCCTTGCCCCTGAAATGCCCACCATGGGTGATTTCAACTGGAATTCTTGCATGGAAGTTTGGCAATACGGAAGCAATTTAGGAGAAGACAAGGCAGATTTTATTTGTTTTCAAGATGGCATTGCCCCACAGGCCCCCGTTAACCATTTGGATGATTTAATGCCAGGCAAAGGCGGTCGTGTTTTCGTTCCAAAAATTTGCCGAAGGGGATTCATCAAAAGTCATCATTTGCAGGATTTTTTATGGTTTTACGATTTAAAACCCCATGAGCGCGGTTATTTCACCCGCTGATTGAATAATTTATTTAGTTTTGACCATGCACGAAAATCAGTCCTTACTGTCCTACAATACGTTTGGCATCGATGTAAAAGCTACATGGTTCGATGTTTTCAATAGTGAAGCCGCATTAATCCAATTGCTTCCC
>CAMCWF010000008.1:0-75000 GCA_945882095.1 Chryseobacterium gleum | reverse complement strand
TAGGTATTACCCATGCAATCCTTTCAAATTAGATCATGTTCAGTCATTCATAATTCCCTTTTATCAATCCAAAGGGGACAAATGTAAACTAACCAATGAGTTTCAGTATGAACTGGGATTATTTTAGATTCAATTTCTTTTTCAATTCAGCCGTGACAGCATCCTTGTGTAGATAAATATTGATGGTTTTTAGCTTAAAATAAGACTCCGAAACATATAAATATCCTTTTGGAAAATTGCTGGTTCCCCATGAATTCTTAACCAAAAGGTATTTGGTTCCATTTTGATCTTTATACAAGCCCACGATGTGCATGCCATGGTCATCGGTTGTTGTCTTGTTGTCATAACCTTTTTGGCGTAGTTCAGCATTTACAGAAATTTCTTTGACAGGTGACAAGAATGCATTTGAAGATTTGTTTGCTCCCGAATTCGAGTAATTTTTATTGTCCTTTCCAGAAACTTGGATCGTGCTCATGTCTTCAGGAACCAAAGCAATACCATTTTTGAAACTAAATCCTTTCTCGGATACATCTGCTCCCCATGCGATGGTATAGCCACTGGACAATGCGTTTTCAACGGTGGACATCAAATCATCTAACGCTACATTGTAAGAATCTCCCCAATTATAATTGTCAGGAATGGCAAGTTGACATTTTGCATAGGACGGGTGATTTGTAAAAGAAGTCAACGAAACATACTCATCCATGTTTAACCCAATCGATTGCGCATACGTTTGTGGGGTGTATTTTTTTCCTTTAAAGTCAAATTCTCTAATTTCTTTCCCCATGTAAGCATCTAAGATTCCATTAATGGCAGGTTTCCAATTGGAGCTGATTCCATTTTGTGAGGAGGTTGAGAATTTCAACATTCCTTGCATTGCACCATTTAAGACCTCAAAAAATTCGGCATGGTCATAATTTTCTGACCCATTCAAACCATTGTATACATCAAAAGGAACGATGCCATAATTTTTAATTACCCAAGGTATGTCATGAAAAGCACCCCCTTCTGAGAAATTAATTTTACCATCCATGCGAATGAATTTATCCGCTTTGTTTTCATATGATTTTCTCACCACATACATTTGTGACAAGGCATCTGGGTTTTTGTTCCCTTTTCTTATGAGTTCTGATTCGAAAAAAGACAATCCTGAAAAGCTCCAGCAGGTGCCTGTGTTGCCTTGGCTAAAAACGGGTGTTGCATCCAAATGGGCAATTTTTGTAAAAGCATAACTGCTACCTTCAGCATTCGTAGTGGTTTGTCCGAGTCCGAAAAAAGGAATCGCGACACATAAAACGAGAATATATTTAATCATTTTTTATCTTTTTAAAATCCAAACTTCAATATTTTTTGCAGATGCTTCACGGGAAATTGACGTCAAGGCATCCTCAGAGAATCCTGATCCAGCAGATACTTTATACAAACCTCCATCTTCAAATACACTGGCAGAAAAACCGAGGGTTTGCAATTTAGTCATCAGCCTATTGGCGTTTGAGGGGTCTGCGAAACAGCCCGCAATGCAATGAAAGGTGACCATTGAGAAACTATTGTTATCTTGAGGGATGGGAGCGTTTGGAATTTCTTCGACCCAATCTTGGAAGTAGGTTTCTTCTGCCACTTCAACCAAAGGTTTTAAAACGATTTTGTTTCCACTGTAACTCCCCGGATGGGTTTCGTGTAAGGGATTGAAATCTTTATAAGAAATCATACCGGCTTCAAAAACATCCGTTTTTGTAGGAATCCAAAAAGAATAAAATGCCAAAGGCAACAAAAGTGTAGCAGCTGCTGCATATCTCCAAAAATGTTGTTTGTTTTTAACTTTGGCCGGCGTAACAATTTCTGGAACGGTGGCTACAAAGTGCAGTGATTCTAATCCATAAGCGCTAAGTAGCAAGTTAACATTGCGATCTTGTTGAAATTGAATGTTTCCCTCTGCATCACACCAAAAATCTCCGATTTGCGCAAGCTGTAACTTTTCGCCGTTTTGTAAAGTTGTTTTCCAATGTTTGACAGAAAAATCAATTTCAGACATACTTTGCTCATATGCAAGGTGATTTTCCATGGCGAAAAGATTGACAAGTAGCCCATCATTTTGATGCAACTGAACATTAAATGTAA
Organism: Chryseobacterium gleum; assembly: GCA_945882095.1. Lineage (GTDB taxonomy): Bacteria > Bacteroidota > Bacteroidia > Flavobacteriales_D > Crocinitomicaceae > UBA952. The sequence continues at coordinate 72,882 of CAMCWF010000008.1, read as the reverse complement.
GTTGTTTTGAAGGAGGAAGGAGGGTTTGATTATGTGAATCGAAAAAAGCGCTTTTTTTCTGGGTTATGAATCCACCAAAGTCTGGAACAATTACGCAGTCATTGGTATACAAAGCCTTTGTAATAACTTGCGATAAACTTTTCATAACTTCAAAAATACGAAATTAATGTTGAATTAAAAAAGCACTCATAAATGCATGAGTACCTTGGCAACATCTTCGGGTGTATCTATGTTTGGGGTTTCAATGTCGGTAATGAAAATCTGAATTTTATGGCCATTGTAAAGCCATCTTAATTGTTCCAATGATTCACTTTTTTCCCAATCACAAGGTGCTAAGGATGAAATCTGAAACAATGTTTTCTTTTGGAATGCATAGAGTCCAATGTGTTTCAAAGGTATATGTGCTGAAGGGTAAATCATGGAAGGAAGTGGACTTCGGCTAAAGCACATTGCTTCATTCATTTTGTTGGTTACCAGTTTTATTCGGTTTTCATTTTCTAAGTCCGTTGGGTCACTCACAGGTATTGCGAGCGTACCGATTTCAACATTCGGGTCCTTAAACAGCGAGATCAGTTGGCTTAACTGTAGGGGATCTACCAAAGGCTCATCCCCCTGAATGTTTAGGTACACATCAAACTCATTAAGTTTTTGAGCCACTTCAAAACATCTTTCTGTCCCGGTAGTGTGGTTTGCTGCTGTCATCATGGCTTGGCCACCAAAACCAAGTACATGGTTAAAAATGCGTTGGTCATCCGTTGCAACAATGATTTGATGAATGTCCGAACATTTAGCGGCGCCTTCATACACCCGCTGAATCATCGATTTCCCTTTTAAATCGACCAAGGGTTTTCCTGGAAACCGAGTTGATTGGTAACGTGCGGGAATGATTCCTAATACCTTCATCAGAATTTCATTTGTACCTGAACAAGGAAGTTTCTAGGTGCTTGTATGTCGCCGGGACGGCTTGAGTATTCTACGTTGAAAAGGTTATTGGCAATCAAGCTTAAACGAAGCTTTTCGCTGAATTTATAGGCTACACGTGCATCAAAAACCACAACGCCACGATTATATATTTGACGATACGCTTTTAGACCAGGTAAGATGTAGGTGGTTCCAGCGATTGGTTCTTCAAACACTTTGTCAATGTTTTTCATGAAACTGTTGTAGCGAGAAGAGATTCCCACTCCGATTTTTTTGTAGTTCGCTTCAACATCTGCCCTTACCAAATGCTTGAATCGATATTTTAACATGTTCGATGTAGTATCAGAATTAAAAACAGTGTATTTTGGATCACTATTTAATGAGATGGGATTCATATATGTATAACCCATTAAAGAAATCACTTCAACCGGTCCGATTTTCCCCATGCTGTTAAAGCTCAATTCAACCCCCGTAATTTGTGCTTTTTCAACATTCATAGCGCGAAATCCAATCATGTTGTTAATGCTATAACCTTGTGAAATCAATGCCTGATATTCATTTAAACCAGCCGTGGTTGAGGGATCTAGGTTATTTCCGTTGGTAGGATTGTACAGGCCAAAGGAAAATTCAATCATGTTAGAATAGTTATTGATAAATCCAGCTACATCGATCATTCCTTTCCAATCTCCCATTTTTACCCCTTGTTTGATACCAATTTCCGCTGCCCAACCTTTTTCTGGGGTTAAATTGGCATTTGGAAAAATATTAAGGGAACCAACGGAGGTGCTTGTAAATCTTTCACCAACTGCCGGATAGCGAATTCCTTGACCAAATGAGGCTCGTAAGTGGGTGAATTTTTTAATTTCATAGTGTGCTCCTACACGAAAAATGGGATAAACGGGAAGGGTTAGTTTTCCCATTTTAAAGTCCGAATCTCCGCTTTTTCCATCCATGATAAAATGTTCTACCCGCATACCTGCAGTAAAATCAAATTTTCCGATGTGTTGTTCATATTGGGCGTATAGGGCTGCATTATTGGATTGATGGTTTCCAAACAAATTGGATAAGACCACATTGGTCGTGTTTGAAAGTCCAGAAATCAGGGTTCCTCCTGTTTTGAATTGGCGTTGAAAATTATAATCAGTGAAATAAACGACCGCCCCATTGCTTTGTGCGCTGTTGTTGATGTTTTGGTTTTGTGTCCAATACATTCGCGTTTTCAAGTGGTGTTTGTTGTTGAATTTGTCTATATATATTAGATATGGATCGATGAACAATCGATTTGCCAAATTCAAAGTTAGTGTAGAGGCAGGATTACTTGTATCCGCTCCACCACTTGGGCTATATCCTAAACTGTCACTTTGCCAAATGAGAAAATTACCGGTTTTGTGGTATTGGTAATTGAAGCCAATGCCTGATTTAAACCTATCAATTTTTTTAGGACGGAAATAAAAGGTACCACTCACCCGACCACGTGTTTCCTTTTCGCCTTGACGGTATCCTTGGTCATTGTAAAAAACCGTTGATAAGGTATAACCGGTGTTCTTAAACATTTGGCTTCTAAATACTTCAATTTGTTGATTCATTGGATTGAACTTTTGTACTGAATCTTTTCCCCACCAAATCAAACTGCTGCGTCTTGGATTGTCATAGATTCCAGCCTGCACCTTCACCCGTGTTTCGGGTGTTGAGGAGGGAAGTTTTTCAGCTAATGAAATCACCCCATTGAGTGCACCGCTGCCATACAACACGGAGGAAGCTCCTTTGAGTACCTCCACCTGCGAAGCCTGTTCGATGGGAATAGCGTTCCATTGCGTGTCCCCAGCATATCCGGAAAGAAGTGGCATGCCATTCCAAAGTACCATGACTCGGCTTCCTGCACCATAGGCGAAACCGGATCCACCGCGAATGCTCACTTGACCATCCATGGTAAAAACACCAGGGGTTTGCTCTACCGCTTGTTCCAAGTTTACAATGCCTTTATGGTCAATCAGCTGGGGTTTAATGACTTCAATTGAAATCGGAATTTCTTCGATTTTTTGTGCTCTTTTATTCGCTGATACGACGACGGTTTGCTCGTTTTTTTCATTTACGCGCATGCTAAAATTAAAACCACCCGCTTTTTCAATAACCAAGGTATCGGTTTTATATTCCAACAAGTTAAAACGAATGGTAATGGGGAAATTTGTTGATTTTAGTTCGTATTTCCCATCGAAATCTGATAGGGCTTTCTGGCCATCTGACGCATAGATTTTTACGCCGAATAGCGGTTTGTTCGTGTTTTTATCCGTGACGATTCCATTGATTTGTGCGAATGTTAAAAAACCATGTAAAAAGATGATTGCGAGTAGAAGGCTTTTCATTTTCTTTTGTTTTGGGATGTAAAGAAACAAAAAAAATTATAAGGACCATTGCAATTGGAGAATGAAGTTGCGAGGTGCTTGGACATCGCCTGGACGGGTTACGTATTCTTGATTCAGGAAATTATTTGCGATAAAATTCAATTTGAAGCTGTCCGTAAACTGGTATCCCATACGGGCATCAAACATAACCAATCCTTTGTTATTCTTTGCCCTGTAATCATCTAAGCCAACCAATAGATCTTGTCCCAGTACCCCTGTTTCGAAAATCCTATCTATGTTTTTCATGTAGCTGTTGTACCGAGAAGATATTCCCAAACTAAATCCTTTGTATGTGCATTGGACATCCGCCTTTACCATGTGTTTGAATCGGTATTTTAAAAGGTTAGTGGTTGTATCTGAAAAGGTCAATCGATAGTTTGGGTCAAAGTTTAAACTCATTGGATTCATGTAAGTATAGCCTATGAGAGAGGAAATTTCTACTTTTTTGATTTTTCCGCTGCTATTGAAAGAAAACTCTATCCCAGAAATAAGGGCTTTCTCAGCATTTTTCGCTTGAAATCCCACCCATTTATAGAAATAATTTAAAGCATTCGGATCTGTTGTTTGCAAGGCTGCCATCGTATCGGGTTTGTAAACACCAAAGGTGAATTCTGTCATGTTCGTGTAGTAATTGACAAAACCTGCAACGTCAGCCATGGCAATCCAATCTCCAATTTTGAAAACCTGTTTAAGTCCGATTTCTGCAGCCACTGCTTTTTCTGGTCTGAGGTTGGGATTTGCAAAAATCACGATTCCGCCGACAGAGGTAGAAACAAAACGCTCCGCAACCGAGGGAAACCGAATTCCTTGACCGAAAGAGGCCCTAAGATGCGTGCCCTTTGAGGGTTCATAGTGAACCGCTGCCCTAAAGATTGGATAAATAGGAAGGGTGTATGAACCCAAAGTAAGTTTTGAATCTACGGGGAGGGTATCCATTTTAAAAAATTCCATGCGCATACCTAAGGTGACGTCCCATTTTCCTTTTCGATGTTCGAACTGTGAGTATGCCGCGGCATTTTCACTCATGTGATTTCCAAAAATCTTACTTTTCACGATATTGAATGTCTGAGAAATGCCGGCTGTAAAGTTGCTGTTCTCATTCATTTTTCGTTGGTATTGGTAGTCAAAGTAAAAGGACTGCGCATTGGAAGCATCGTAGACATTGGTTTCATTGCCGGTTGTAACAAGATAATATCTGGTTTTAAAGAAATGTTTGTTGTTCTTTTCATCCATAATTTTTAGGTAGGGATCCACGTTGATGCGAATGGCTTTTTGCCTTGAAAGTGAATTGTCCATGGGTTGATAGCAAGCGGAATCATTTTTCCAAAGGACAAAAACCCCGGCATCTTGAAGTTGAAGGTTGTAGCTTAGTCCTGTTTTAATTTTTAATTTCTCATGATCAGGACGGTAAAACAGGGAGCCATTGATTCGAACCCTTTTTTCATCTTCTCCTTGTCGAAAACCTTCGTTTAGAAAGACATTGGAACCAAAGCTAAAGCCGAATTTTTTTATGGTCTGCCCAAAATAAACATCTCGCATATGAAAAGTCGGATTCCGGGTCCACCATTTCAAGCTGTTGCGTTTCGGATTGTCATAAATCCCCGATTGAATTTTGATTTGCAAAACCCCTTCAGGTCCTGGTTCTTTTTCATTCAAAGCAATGATACCGTTTAAGGCGCCACTGCCGTACAATACCGAAGAAGCCCCTTTTAAAATTTCAATTTGAGAGGCTTGTTCAATTGGAATGGCGTTCCATTTGGCATCTCCAATGTCTGGCGAGAGCATAGGGATTCCATTCCAAAGCAACAATACGCGGCTCCCAGCGCCATAGGCAAAACCGCCGCCTCCTCTAATGCTGACTTGTCCGTCCATGGAATAAACCCCAGGGCTTTGATTCACAGCTTGCGCGAGGTTGGTCATCCCTTTGTTGGTAACCAAATCGGTTTTGATGATCTCCATGGAAATAGGCACTTCCTCTATTTTTTGATCCCTTCTTCCAGCCGTGACCACTACGGTGTTCAGGTCTTTTTCTTTAAGTTGAAGGAAAATGGGTAGGGGCGAGTCAAGCTTTTCGATTAAAACCTTTGTGACCGCATATTCATTGCTGTAAATTGAAATGGTAAAAGGAACTTTGGAATTGGGTAAATGAAAGACGCCATTTCCATCGCTTTTTGTTGTTTCTTTTTGATCGCTAACCACCCGAACATTCTTTACAGGCGCTTTTGTTTCTGAAGAAAGTATGAGGCCTTTATATTGACTAAACCCTTGAAAAACAAGAAAAAATAAAATGTTAAAAAGTAAGAGGTGTCGCATTTTTGGATAATAAATTTTTAACTTTAAGATAACGAAGATATAAAAAAATGGATATTGAGGAAAAGACGCAAAAGGCGGCTTTAGGTTTTTTATTTGGGATGGGGGCGATAAGAATTTCAGCGTTGTTATCTAAGTTGGATGACGTGTCTGAAGTTTTCACCTTAAGCTTGAAAGCGCTCAAATCAAAAACTGGAATTGCAGAAAAGCAGTTGGCAAGTATGGAAAGAGAAAAGGCATTGAGGTTGGCAATTCATGAAATGCAGGCTTGTGAAAAACTGGGGATTGAGCCCCTTTTTTTTCTGGATGAAAAGTATCCTCGAAGGTTGTTGCAATGTGCGGATGCGCCAGTGGTAATTTATGTAAAAGGCCTATTGGATTTAAATGAACGCAGGGTGGTTTCCATCGTAGGGACAAGAAAAAACACAGATTATGCCAATGAAATCATACAATCTTTCACAGAGGAAATCAAACAGCCAGGGCTCATCATCGTTTCAGGGCTTGCCTTGGGCGTAGACACGCTTGTTCACAAAAGTGCCTTAAAAAACAACATCCCAACCCTTGGTGTACTTGGAAATGGGTTGAATAAAATCTATCCTTCCCGAAACACCTCACTCGCGAGGGAGATGATAGACCAAGGCGGAGCCCTATTAAGTGAATATCCTGTCGACTCATTACCCAATCGAGAACATTTCCCCATGCGTAACCGCATCGTGGCAGGCATGGCCGATGCGGTCGTGGTGGTTGAGAGTCAAGAAAAAGGAGGGTCAATTATCACCGCTGAATTGGCCAATGATTACAACCGGGATGTTTTTGCATTTCCAGGATCTGTGCGTCAAAAGTATTCAAGTGGCTGCAACATGTTGATTCGCCGACAAAAAGCACATTTAATTACAAATGCCTCTGAATTTCTAACCCTGATGAATTGGGCAGACGCACCGAAACCCCTTCAAAAATCATTGGCTATAGAATATTCTCCTGAAGAAAAGGAAATTGTGGACTGCTTGTCAAAATATGAATGCTTACATTTAGATCAAATGGTGCAAAAAATAGGATTTAGTCCCTCAAAAATTCAAGCATTAACCTTTTCCTTGCTTTTAAAAAATGGCATTGTCTCACTTCCTGGAAATCGCTATTCAATTTAAGAGTAAACTTATGATTTTGGGTATAAAGACAATCAACCCCATTGTGGCAGCAAACAGCGAAGCCAATAACACAGCCCCCGCTGCAAGGTCTTTGATTCTTCCAATCTTTGGGTCTGTTTCTGCTTTGACAAAATTGCAAAGTTCTTCGATTGAGGTATTTAAAATTTCAAGACATAATACCAATGCTGAAATGAAGAGCAAAAGAAGAAATTCCAAGGTGCTTATTTTAAGTACCCAAGACATTCCTAACATTAGTAGGAAACAAAGAAATTGAATTTTGACATTACGTCCTAAATCCCATGCCGTTCTCAGGCCTTTTAGTGCAAATCCAAAACTCTTTAGCATATCTTCTTTTTGTACAAAATTCCCATTATTTAGTTTACCTAGCTAAGCGCAATGGACATTATTTTTTTTTGCACCGTTGGAAAAGGATTTCATCTAAATTTAATACTCATTTCAAGCAACTTTTTCCATAACTTTGAAGTCACTTCGGGGTGCCTATGAAAAAAATTATAACTGTTCTTATATTCGCTTGTGTTCACTTGATGGCATTCGCACAATTACCCACCGCTGATTTTACTGCGAATCCATTGAGCATCTGTGCAGGTAGCGCCGTAACTTTTACCTCCACGTCAACCGCCAATGGAGGTGCTGCCATTAATAGTTATTCTTGGAATTTTGGGGATGGTATTACCGTTACAACTCAAAATCCTGTTCACGTTTTTGCGGTGGCGGGTACTTACACTGTCACATTGGTTGTCACAAACACTACCGGAGGTGTAGATTCTGAAGTAAAGTCAAACTATATTACTGTTTTGCCAGCACCTACCGTAGGATTTACGTTGTCAGGCATAGGATGCACAGTTCCATTAACAGTTGGATTTACCAATACGTCCTCCGCAGGGGCAAATTTCACCTACAGTTGGAACTTTGGCAATGGTCAGAATTCTTCGCTTCAAAGCCCAGCGAATGTAACCTACAATACAGCGGGTACTTTTGGCATTCAATTGTCAGTTACGAATACCACAACGGGTTGTTCTGCAAGTTTTACCGATTCCATCGAAGTGAGTAATTTCCAAGCAGGCATTACCGCGCCGCTCACGGGATGTGTGGGTTCTCCAATTAATTTTCAAGACAACTCAACGGTTGGTGCTAACGGTTGGAATTGGAATTTTGGAGGACAAGGAAACAGCAGTGTTCAAAACCCCTCTTTTACATTTAATACCGCAGGTACCTATACCGTTTCTTTAAGTTCTCAAAATACCAATTCTGGGTGTGCGGGAAATGTTACTCAACAGGTTACAATTCAAAATAGCATTACGCCTTCCTTTACAGGAAATCCCTTAACCAACTGTGCCCCATCCGCGGTCACTTTCGTAAACACAACAGGAGTCGTCGGTACCTACACATGGAATTTTGGAAATGGTCAAACGTACACCGGAACAACACCACCGCCTCAGGTGTATACCAACAGTGGTCAATACAATGTAACGTTGTCGATTAGTACAGCATCGGGATGTACAGGGTCTACGACACAGAACAATTATATAAACATCGTCAACATTGTTGCAGGATTTACGGCAGACCAAACAGGGGGATGTACTCCTTTAACGGTTGACTTTTCAGATACTTCCTCTTCTCCAAATGCAGCAAATCCAATTGTCAACTGGCAATGGAATTTTGGAAATGGTCAAACTTTCACAGGTGCGAATCCGCCCAATCAAACCTATGCGCTTGGTTTATATGATGTTACCTTGGTCGTTACTTCTCAATCGGGTTGTATTGATACGCTTTCTATAAATGATTACATAACGGTAGGAGACATTGATTTGGTTAATTTCACCGTAAGTCCTTTGGTTACTTGTGCCAAGCAAAATGTAAACTTTACCAATACCTCTGTCATCAGTGTGCCGCATCAACCCAATGAAGTCACCTACCTATGGGATTTTGGGGATGGAACCTCGACACAACAAAACCCCGTACATCAGTTCACGGCAGATACTGGTTTCATCTCTGTTGAATTGGTAGTTGATTTTAGGGGGTGTAAAGATTCAATCACCATCGATTCAGCGGTGTATGTTTTGGCACCTATCGCAAAGTTTACGCCTTCCTCTCAGTTGTTTTGTAATCCTGCATCTTTACCGGTAAACGTATCCTTCACAGACATCTCCATTCATGGTGAACAACCTGACAACGTGAATATGACCTGGGAATGGGGCGATGGCACACCCAATACAAACATTGGGAATGCGGTGTTGGACGGTCCCAATAATGGAAATGCCGTGCATAATTTCGCAAACTACGGTTCGTATACCGTGGAGCAAGTGATTCGAAATTTTACAACTGGCTGTAACGACAGTATAACCAAAACCATACACATATCACAAATCTCGTCACAATTCACCATGTCAAATGACTCGGTGTGTAAAAACGATACCTTGTTGTTATTGAATTCAAGTACTTCATGGAGTACACCTCCAAGTCCACATCCGATTACCAATTGGGTTTACGCGATGGGCAATGGGCAAACGGTTTCCACGGGACCTAATCCAAGTTATGTGTATACAGCGCAAGGATTGTTTAACGTCACCCTAACCGTCACAAATAGCGTCGGATGTACTGCACAAATTTCGCATCCAGTTAGGGTTTTGAATACTCCCTTTGGCATATTAAGTACGCAAGATGCGGTGGGTTGTTCGCCTTTCTTGGTCACCTTCGCAAACAACTCAATGAATGCAGGAAACGGAATGCCTTTGTCATACTTTGTCACCACCTTTTCCGACAACAACACATCTGTGACCACCAACAGCGTGAATCAACCCATTACCCATACTTTTACAGGTTCTGGAACTTACACAGCAACCATGGTAGCTCATGATGTTTTTGGTTGTTCTTCATCCCCCGCAACGGTGCCCATTACCATTACAAAACCGATTGCTAATTTCACTTTCCCAAGTGTAGTTTGTAATTCAGACACTACACTGACTGTAAATTCCTCCTCTGGTGTTGGTACATTAACCTACGAATGGTACGTGAACAACCAGCAAGTTTCGACAAGTGCTGATACAGGATTGATCTATAACGCACCTGGAAATCTACCCGTTTCTCAACTAACAGATAATTTCACCGTTTCCTTGATTGCCATAGACTCCAATGGATGTCAAGATACTTTAACACAGTTGGTGACTGTATCTCTTCCTCATGCCATTCCTACCTATACATTTTCCGGAGCAGCACAAAATGGCAACGGAGAATATACCTGTCCACCTTTGTTTGGCGCTTACGTTGATTCATCACAATCCTATGGGAATCTTACTGCGTGGAACTGGCAGTTTGGAAATGGAAATTCCTCTACCTTGGAGGATCCTAGCAACACGTTTGTTACGAATGGCGTCTTTGATTTGTATTTTCAAGTAACGGATCAATACGGTTGTATTGACGATACTACGGTTAATGATTACGTCGCCATTGGCGGACCATCCGGTAGTCCTGCTTCTGTTCAGAATGCAGCAACTTGTGTGCAAGGTGCAGGGTTTTTAGTACAAAATGCGCAAAATGTGGACAGCTTGGTTTGGAACATGGGCGATGGAAATTATGTTTACAACCAAACCAATTTTTTCTATAACTATGACACTCCAGGATCTTATGTGGCGAGTGTTACTTTGATAAGCATTGATGGGTGTGAAATCACTACGATTTTGGATACTGTAAGCGTACAAGACGATGGATTGAATGCTAATTTTACAGCAACGCCAATGCTGGTTGATCAAAATGATCCTATTGTTTTTGATGACTTGTCGACTTTTGTATCAAGTCCCATCGTTTCATGGACGTGGTCTTATGTTGGGGATACTACTTTCACCGTAAACAACGGATCCAATCAAACGACGGCCTTTTCGGTGAGTGGACCGTATACAATCGTTCTCACTGTTAACGATGCGCAGGGTTGTGTTGACACCTTCTTTTTGGTGGTAAATGTCAAGGATCCTGATTTAATCATTCCAAACGTTATTACACCAAATGGAGATAATGTGAATGACGTAATGGTGTTTTCTGAGGTTTTCTTTAAATCTTACGACATCTTGATTGTCAACCGTTGGGGAGATGTTGTGTATACCCTAACCAACCAAACAGGTACTGCGATTTGGAATGCAAAAACGACCCAAGGCGAAGCGTGTACCGACGGCGTGTATTTCTACAAGCTGAAAGGTCAAATGTTGGGAGGAACCGACGTAGAGGAAGCTGGGTTTATGACCGTTATAGGTTCAAAATAAGCCTTCTTCTTTTGAGTTTTCATATTCAATGTCAATTTCCAATTGGGTAGACGCCGACGCAGCAACGGCTAAGACATCACAGCGTTCATTTTGTGGATGGCCAGCATGGCCTTTTACCCAATGAAAAGTCATTTGAAATTTCGCATGCAATATAAGGTAGCGTTTCCATAAGTCTGCATTCTTCTTTCCTTTAAAACCTTTCTTTTCCCAGCCAAAAACCCATGATTTCACAATGGAATCAATGACATATTTGGAGTCGGAATAAACATGAATGGGGTAGGTGCTTGTGTTCACTTGTTCCAACGCGAAAATCACTGCCCAAAGCTCCATCCGGTTGTTCGTAGTCAATCGAAATCCCTTAGAAAATTCTTTACGTACATTGCCAAACTCCATAATGACTCCAAATCCTCCAGGTCCAGGGTTTCCTTTCGCAGCGCCGTCCGTATAAATTCGAATTTTTTTTTCCATACTACTTAGGGTTTTGGATTCCGCGATTGGGTCTTTTTCATTGGGGTCGTTATTTTATCCTTGTTTGTCAACCTTTTCTTTTCAATTCCTGTGGGATTGCCACTTTTTACCCGGTCGGAATTTTGTGACAAATACGCGGTCCAAGAATTCCCATTTTTTTTGTTGTTTTCTCCGACGCCTTTGGAAAAAACATGACAGACGGCGACCGCCAATCCATCAGTTGCATCTAGGTATTTTGGCATCTCTTGAAATCCGAGCAAGTGTTGTAACATGGCAGCCACCTGTTCTTTGGACGCATTTCCATTTCCTGTTATGCTCTGTTTGATTCTCCTTGGCGCGTATTCCTCATAAGGAACATTATGGTTTAAGCTGGCCGCAATGGCTACACCTTGTGCACGACCTAATTTTAGCATCGATTGTACATTCTTTCCAAAGAAGGGAGCTTCAATGGCCATTTCGTCTGGTTTGTATTCCATAATAAGGCCATTTAATCGGTCGAGGATACGCTTGAGCTTATCTGGATGGGATTCTAACTTATGCAATTGTACGATGCCGAAGTTTAGAATAGATAATTTCCCATTGATTACCTGAATAATCCCATATCCCAGAACGGTGGTTCCAGGGTCAATTCCGAGAATTATTCTATCTTCAGCCATGGAAATGAATCGAGAAGATAAAACTACTTATTTAAACCTGAACAAGAAGTTATTCTTTCGAATTCTTTTACTCATCCTTTTAGGCTTTGTATGTTATCAACTTCAAAGGAGACTGGTTCATTTCGATGCCATTGTGTTTAAAAATCCTTTGTTATTGTTGGTTGCGATGTTACTCATTCCAATCAACTTTTTACTTGAGTTTTTGAAATTTAAAACCACGATGAACGAACGGGGAATGAACCATGCACAATTGCTTAGAACCTTGTTTTGCCAAGGTATCATTGTATCGTTTTTTACACCAAGTTTGTTTGCAAACAGCATTGGAAGAATCAATTTCAGTGATTGGACAAAAAACAGTGAAATTCTGGCGGGCAGCTTGGTTCAAAACATGGCGCAGTTTGGCGTATCCATAGGTTTCGCTGGCGTCTCGTTGTTTTTTTTGGACACGGGTTCTTTTGCATTTTTGCACTACCTCTTTATTCCGATGTGTATTGGATGTTACCTGTTTTATTTTTTCGGTCAACATCTTTTTCGCACAGCGTATTCAAAGTACTTTCAGAAATTTAAGTCCTCTTTTAACTTGACAAAGGATCGCATTCCAGTGTTGTTTTATTCATTTGTAAGATACCTCGTTTTTTCTGCGCAATTTCATTTATTACTGGCAGCTTTTGGGATGGAATTCAAGTTTATCCAAATCTTCGTTTTGATGTTGAGTTATGGCATCATAACCCTTTCTCCATCGATTTTGTTTGGTAAAATCGTCGTCAGGGAAAGCGTGTCAGTGGCCGTATTTTGTACATTTGGTTTTCCTGCGGAATGCGTACTGGTTACTGCATTTGCAACTTGGGTTTTTAACGTCGTGGTGCCAATGCTATCTTCACTTATTTATTTAGCCATTCGTAAATGATTTTAATGTATTTCCTTTTTTATGGTGCATTAACTTTTGGCGTGGTTGTTCTGGGGATTTTCCGTTATCAAAAAAAACGCAACGGGAAAACCTTTGGGCGTATTCAGCTCAACGATCTTACTTTGATTGTTCCTTTTCGAAATGAGGAAGAAAACCTACCCGCATTCTTACAATGTTTGCGGCAATCTAGCTTGCTACCGAAAGAAATTATTTTTGTAAATGACCATTCTGAGGACCATAGCGTGGAAGTGGTTTTAAGACATCAAGCTTTTATTCCATTTACCATTCTGCACTTACCTCCATCACGTTTCGGTAAAAAGCTAGCCATCCGTGAGGCTTTAGCGCGGGTAGGAACGGCCTATGTGCTTACCATGGATGCGGATGTCACTTTTAATCCAAGTTATTTTTCGAATTTGAACCAATTGCCACAAGCGGATTTGTGGATTTTACCTGTCATTCTTATTGCTAAAAACAATTGGAGGGCTTTGTTTGAAGTGGATTTACATGTGATCAATGCAATCAACGTAGGTTTATATGGATGGTATCGTCCCATTATCGCCAGTGGTGCAAACCTGCTTTTTTCATTGGAAGCATTTCATTCAGCAGATGATTTTCAGTCGCATGCGCACATTCCAAGTGGGGATGATATTTTTTTGTTGCGAGATTTTAGGAAGGCGAAAAAAAAGGTTCGCATGATGGTTGAGCCTTCGTACGCAGTATATTCGGATGTCCCAAAGAAATTAAGTGATTTTCTTCATCAGCGTCTGCGGTGGATCGCAAAGACCGGTCGTGTGAAGGACCATTTTAGCAGTTTTCTTGGCGTTGTACAATCCTTGTTCTCCATAACTTTTGTCGCACTTTGCATAAATGCCTTATATCAAAAGGATGTTTTGGGTTTTATGATTTTACTCTTTGGGAAATCGTTGCTTGAAATGTTTTGTTATGCCCCCTATTTCTTCAAGTTTAAAAGGTTTAGTGCTTGGTTGTTCTTTCCGGTTTTCCAATTCACTTTTCCAATTTACAACCTCCTGCTTTTGATACTCATTCCATTTTTTACTCCCATTTGGAAAGGCAGGAACGCCAAGGCTTAAGCATACAAATCGCAAATTAAGCGTAACTTTGAATATGAAAATCCTAATGGTATGCCTTGGAAACATTTGCAGATCGCCTATGGCGGAAGGCTTGCTTAGGAAAAAAATACAAGAGCAAGGTCTTTTGGTTTCGGTTGATTCGGCTGGAACGAGCGCCCATCATATAGGACAAGCACCTGATGCAAGAATGATTGAAACGGCAAAACGAAACGGAACGGTTATCGAGGATTTAAGAGCGAGGCAATTTACTGCAAAAGATTTTTTAGATTTTGACCGAATCTTTGTCATGGACGAGTACAATCTTAAAGATGTTCTTCAATTGACCGACCAAGAGGCTTATAAAAATAAAGTTCGCCTCCTTTTATCTATTTTACCCAGCCACGGAATCAGTGCAGTGCCAGATCCTTATTATGGGAATGCTTCGGGATTTCAAAATGTATACGATTTATTGGACATGGCTACAGATGCCGTTTTAAAAGAAATAATAAATGACTAAAAAAGGAGCGATTTGGTTGATTCCAAATACCTTGGGAGGAGAGTCTACCCATGACATCTTACCTTCCGAAGTAGGTGCAAAATTACTTTCACTTCGCCATTTTGCCGTTGAAGAAATAAAATCTGCGCGTAGGCTATTGCGTAAGTTAGACCGTGCTTTTCCAATTGACGACTGCGTGTTCTATCCCTTGAACAAAAGAAGTTCTGAAGCCGATGTAATGAAATGTATTTTATCGCTTTTGGAAGGCAATGACTTTGGCGTAATATCGGAAGCCGGATGCCCAGGCATAGCGGATCCCGGTGCTGAATTGGTAAGCATCGCGCATACCCAGAAAATAAGAATTCATCCTTTGGTAGGACCTTCGGCCTTTGTATTGGCACTCATGTCAAGTGGTTTTTCAGGTCAAGCCTTTTCTTTTCATGGATATTTACCCAAGGAGCGTAAAGACCGAATTAAAAAAATCAAGGATTTTGAAATGGATGCAAGGCGCACCGGTCATACGCATATTTTTATGGACACCCCTTTTCGAAACATGAATGTTTTGGAAGATTTGCTGAATGAATTGGGAGATAATTGTGAAATTTGCATTGCAGCAAACCTAACACTGCACAACGAAAACATTCAAACCATGATGGTCAAAGATTGGCGCGAAAACGCCTATGATTTGTCAAAATGTCCGGTTGTTTTTTTAATTGGTAAATCTCAATAGTTTTAAAAAATGAATTTTCAGGAACAAATTTTAGCCGGAATACCTGCAATTTTACCCGATTCCAAAACCTACGACGCACGAATAAATCACGCGCCCAAGCGAAAAGACATCTTGACCATAGCGGAAAAAAAGTTGGCTTTACGAAATGCGTTAAGGTATTTTCCTGCCCATCTTCACGAAGAACTTGGCAGAGAATTTTGCGATGAATTGGAAGCCTTCGGAAGGATTTATATGTACAGATTCCGTCCAGATTATGACATGTTTGCACGCCCGATCTCAGACTATCCTGGTCTTTCTTTGGAAGCCAAAAGCATTATGCTAATGATCCAAAACAACTTGGACCCAAGGGTTGCACAACATCCCCACGAATTGATTACCTATGGTGGAAATGGGGCTGTTTTTCAAAATTGGGCGCAGTACCTTTTGACAATGCAATATTTGGCGAAAATGACAAATGAGCAAACGTTGGTGATGTATTCGGGACATCCGATGGGCTTGTTTCCTTCTCATCCGAATGCGCCAAGGGTGGTGGTCTCCAATGGGATGATGATTCCCAACCACAGTACCCCCGATGATTTAGAAAGGTTTAATTCCTTAGGGGTAACGCAATATGGTCAAATGACTGCGGGCTCGTACATGTACATTGGTCCCCAAGGAATCGTGCATGGCACAACCATTACCATTTTAAATGCTTTGCGCAGGTTTGTTAAAGGAAATGCAAACAAGGGCACTAAATTGTTTGTGACCGCAGGATTGGGTGGGATGAGTGGCGCGCAGCCCAAGGCGGGGAACATCGCAGGGGTCGTAAGTGTAACGGCAGAAATGAATCCAAAAGCCATTCACACACGTCACACCCAAGGTTGGGTAGACGAGGTAAGTACAGACATTTCATCGCTTTGCGAACGTGTAAAAAATGCACTTTCTACCAATGAAGTGGTTTCCATCGCCTATTTGGGAAATGTGGTGGAAGTATGGGAAGCCTTTGATGCGGCTGGTATATACATCGACTTAGGGTCAGACCAAACTTCGCTTCACAATCCTTATGCGGGTGGATATTACCCCGTAGGTCTTTCCTTTGAAGAAGCTAATGAAATGATGGCTTCAAATCCCGATGCATTCAAAAAACAAGTGCAAGATTCTTTGCGACGTCATGTAGATACCATTGAGAAGCATACCGCAAGAGGGACGTACTTTTTTGATTACGGCAATGCTTTCCTATTGGAAGCTTCCAGAGCAGGCGCTCATATTATGAAAGAAAATGGATTGGACTTTAAATACCCTTCTTATATTCAAGATATTTTGGGTCCCTTTTGCTTTGATTATGGGTTTGGACCCTTTCGATGGGTTTGTGCCACGGGAGAGGATGACGACCTTCGGAAAACAGACCAGATTGCTTGTGAAGTTCTAGAAAATATGTTGGTAAACGCACCCGAAGAAATTCAACAACAATTGATGGATAACATTCAGTGGATTAAAGCGGCGCAAGAAAACAAAATGGTAGTAGGCTCGCAGGCTAGGATTTTATATGCCGACGCAGAAGGAAGAATGAAAATTGCAGAGGCTTTTAATTCAGCGATAGCGAACGGAGTGATTGGACCGGTTGTCATTGGAAGAGATCATCACGATGTTTCGGGCACGGATTCACCTTTTAGGGAAACCAGTAATATTTATGACGGTTCAAGTTTTACAGCAGACATGGCCATTCAGAATGTAATTGGAGACAGCTTTAGGGGCGCTACCTGGGTTTCCATCCACAACGGTGGTGGTGTGGGTTGGGGAGAAGTAATCAATGGTGGTTTTGGAATGTTACTGGATGGTTCTGACCGCGCGCGGAAAAACTTGGCGATGATGCTTCATTGGGATGTGAACAATGGAATCGCTCGCAGAAACTGGGCAAGGAACCCAAATGCCACCTTCGCAATAGAACGCGCCATGGAAATGGAACCTTTACTTCAGGTTACGATTCCAAACCTTGTTGAGGATGCCATACTGCAATCGCTTTATACAAACTAACCCCAGCGGATCCATATTGTGTTGCGAAAATCGTATTTTTACCCTGTGAAAAAAGTGTATAAGTTCTTGTTAAATACATTACCTCGACCCCTGTTGATTCGATTAAGCTATGTTTTTAAGTTCTTCGCGCCTTGGTTGTACCGTGGAAATAATGTCGAATGCCCTGTCTGTGAAAAATCCTTTTCGAAATTTCTTTCTTATGGTTCCGACGTTGCGCATCGAGAAAATGTATTGTGCCCCTACGACTTAACCCTGGAAAGGCATCGGTTGATGTGGCTGTATTTAAAAAACCATAGTAATTTCTTTACCGCCAAGCATTTGGATGTGCTGCACATCGCTCCTGAACAGTGTTTTATTCATAAGTTCCGAAAACAATCCAACCTAACGTACTTAACCGGTGATTTAGAATCCCCCTTGGCGGATATTCATTTTGACTTG
Organism: Chryseobacterium gleum; assembly: GCA_945882095.1. Lineage (GTDB taxonomy): Bacteria > Bacteroidota > Bacteroidia > Flavobacteriales_D > Crocinitomicaceae > UBA952. Next base: position 55,052 of record CAMCWF010000008.1, on the reverse strand, counting down.
CATCACATTCCTTTGGATGACCAAAAGTTTGACATCGTTATTTGTAACCACGTCATGGAACATGTAGAAGACCCGATTCAATGCATGAAGGAAATTTTTCGCGTGATGAAAAGTGGGGGTTGGGCGATTCTTCAGGTTCCTCAGGATATGAAGAGGGAGTTTACGTATGAGGACCCCAATATTGTCACCCCGGAAGACCGCGAATTGCATTACTGGCAAAAGGATCACGTAAGGTTATTCGGAAGAGATTACCCTCAGTATTTAGAAAAAGCAGGTTTTCGGGTTGAAGCGTTCCTTCTCAAGGATCACATGCCAATCTCGAAGTTTCAACGCTACCAAATTGCCGCAGAGGAAGTTCTTTACATTGCATTTAAAGATTAATCCATGAAAAACAGTTGGTTGATATTGCTCCTTTTTTTGTCCTCCAGTTCATGGGCACAAAAACATACATTCTTGAACATCGCACCAAAATTTTTCAACCAGGATTTTCAACTGAACACCAATTATGTGGGATTGGATGGGGTGACCGTTACATTTGACCATTTCATGTATTACATTTCCGATGTTAAAATTATTCACGATGGCGGACAAATTCACAACGTTATTCCCTCCGTCTTCATTGCGAAACCTGACACGTTTTCATTTTATTTGGGAGAATTATCTCTTACAACCATTGAACAAATTGAATTTATGGTAGGTGTACCTCAACGGTTGAATGTACAAAATGGTACCGAAGCACAAGATATTTCCTCGTACCCTGCTTCTCATCCATTAAGTTTTCAAAGTCCTTCTATGTATTGGGGATGGCAAGCGGGATACATGCACATGATTGTGGGTGGATACGCCGATGGCAATAACGACCAAAATCCCGAAACCTATTTTGAAATGCACAATTTGGGAAACAACAACCAAAAGGTAGTTAACCAAAACATAGTGGCTACCCAAACCACGCCAAATCAAATTGATTTGTACATGGAATGTCACCTGGAACAATGGCTTTATGGCATGCCGCTATCCACGGTAGACATACTTCATGACCAAACGGGATTGAATGGGGAAATTATGAAGAACATTGACAATCACCCTGTTTTTGTACAACCGTTAAACGCCGCTACAACTGAAAACCAGCATTCCTTTGCCATGTTTACATTTGATAAAGTTTTTCATTGGAAACAATTGCCAATGGGCACTACCGAAGTGTATGATTTGACAGGGACACTTGTTTTTACACACCAACGTACCCATTCAGAAGGAAATGTAACGTTGACATTAAACCCTGGAAATTATGTCTTCTCAGTGAAAGATTTGGAAGGAAATGTGGTAAAACATGAGGTGCTCCGAATAACTGAAGAATGAAAAACTACTTATTCTTTGGCCTTTTGTTGGGTTTAGGTTGCTTTGTTTTGTCCTGTGAAACCGAGGAAATGGCAAACCATGATTACCCCTATCCAATGGACAATCCTCCCGAAACATCCAAAATAAGCCTAGGGAAAAGTCTGTTTTTTGACAAACGATTGTCCGTGGACGGTTCCATTGCCTGTGCCGATTGTCACCTTCCTCAATTTGCATTTACAGACCGTAAAAAAGTAAGCTCAGGTATTTTTGGACAACATACGGAAAGAAATGCACCTTCGATTTTAAACAGTGCTTTTTTACAAACGGTGATGTTCGATGCCCATTTGAAGTCCTTAGAAATGCAAGTCATCGTCCCCATTCAAGAGCCAACCGAAATGGGGCATAACATGAAGACGCTCATTCCAAAGCTCAGAGAAATCCCAGAATACCAAGCAGCTGCACAAAAGATTTTTAACAGGGATTTTGATGCGTGGGTTCTTACACGTAGCATTGCAGCTTTTGAGCGTTCCTTGATTTCGCTTAACAGTCCATATGACTTGTATATGAAAGGACAAAAAAACGCCATGAGCAAAGATGCCCTTGCGGGAAAGGCGTTGTTTGATAATACACTGAATTGTAAATCTTGTCATCCAGCACCGTATTTTACCACCTTTAAGGCTGAAAACAATGGGTTGTACGCAGTGTATGGAAAAGATAAAGGGAGGTTTCGAATTGACCTAGACTCCTCCGAAATCGGGTTTTATAAAATTCCTTCCTTGCGAAACATTGCCCTAACGTATCCATACATGCACGATGGGTCCTTGAATTCTTTAACGGATGTCCTAAAACATTACATGGAAGGAGGAAAGCATCCAAAAGGACAAAGTGCAGAAGTTAAATCTTTCTCGCTGAGTATTACAGAGCAAAAACAAATCATTGCTTTTTTGAATGCATTAACCGATACATCTTATCTGAAAAATTTTAATTCAAAATGAGGATACAAGAAGCGTTACTTGAGCGACTGAAGGAGGAGGAAAATCTGATTTTTGAAACCATTGAATTTCAGTCACATTCGTTTTTAAAAATTCATTTTTCTGGATTGGATGGTACCCTTTACGTGACGTTGGGGCTTTCAGACCATACAATGGAAATCCCTGAAAAATATAAGGGTGAAAGCAATGTTGAGCTGTACTTTTTCACCCCCATTCATTGGGATAATGCTGAAAAAAATGGAGAGTTGATTTCATGGGCACTCCAAACATTGGTGAAGGCAAAAACGTATGTCATGGCAGGGAATTGGGTACTTACGGGACAAACTTTTGACCTTACGGAAGTTCCCGAGGGAAAATTTAAAGAATTGAATTTTGTCGCAATGATGCTGGTTCCTCCGCATGAGGCTGTGTTTTTAACAGAACCGATGGTTCTGGAAAATAACCAAGTTTCCTTTCGTGCCTTGGTACCGGTTTTTAAGGATGAAAAAGAATATAAAATTGCACGCGGGTTTAAAAAATTGTGGGAAAAATTTCACGAAAAACGAACCAGTGAAAAGCTCGATGAATTCAGGCTTCCGGTGGTAAAAAACAGAATTTTGTTTTGGAGGTAACCAACAACCGCCAACAATGGGCAACGGTTTCGTTGTTAGTGGTCAACCTGATCTATGGAGCCAGTCACGTTTTGGCAAAAGGTGTAATGCCGCTTTACCTAAGTCCAACCGTTTTTATTGTATTCAGAATCTTAGGAGCAACCTCCTTGTTTTGGTTGTTGGCATTGGTTCGAAAGCAAAAAAGGATTAAAATTAAAGACATCCCAATTTTTCTGGCTTGTGGTTTTTTTGGAATTGCCGTGAACCAATTGCTTTTTTTTCATGGATTGAATTTATCTTCCCCAATGAATGCGGGAATCATCATGGCATTGAATCCAATTATGGTGGCCATTATGTCTTTTTTTCTCATTCGCGAAGCACTTTCCTTAAGACAATGGGTTGGAATAGGGATTGGTGCTTTTGGCGCAATTGCTTTAACAGCCTTCGGATCATCGTATCAATTTTCGGTCGAAAAAGGAGACCTATTCCTATTGGGAAATTCCCTGAGTTATGCATTTTACTTGATTTTGGTTAAACCACTGATGAAAAAATATGACCCAATTACCGTAATCACTTGGGTGTTCACCTTTGGAAGTGTTTTTATTTTGTTGTTCCCACCTGTTTGGACGTCGCTTCCCAAGACTGCATTTCAAGTCATTCCTCCATCTATTTGGTATAAAATCATTTTTGTAATCGTTGGGGTGACTTTTATTACCTACCTTCTTACGGTTATAGGATTGAAATATGTCAGCGCTACCTTGGCCAGTGTCTTTATTTATTTTCAACCCATTTTTGTGATGGTTTTTACATTCGTATTTTTTACCTTGGGTTGGAGTGAAGATTATTCAGCGGCCATTCATGCACGTAAAATGCTACTGATGGTAATCGTAATGGTTGGCGTTTTTTTAACTTCGAAACCAAAAATGGAGCGGAATTAACCCTTTATTCAGTTAGGTTTCTCCTCATTTTATTTTTACTTTTAACACGTTTAATTATCCTTATACATTCAAAGATGGGCTTTCTAAAATGCACTGTTTCGTTGTTATTTATTTCGTTGCATTTAACCCTGTTGGCACAGTACAAAGAAGGAATGGTAGAATATGCCATTACGGTTAAACCTGGTGATACCACCCAATACCAAAAACAACGCGCTGCCTTGATGTTTGACAGTAAAATGGCACTTCATTTCAACGACACCATGTCGAGGATGGATTTCAAGATGGGAAAAGGTATGCTGACCACGATTATCGTACAATTAAACCGCAAAAAAGGATTGAGTTTAACCTCCTCCTCCAAGGGGAAATTTGCGTATTTCTTGACGGATGAATATTTTGAACCTAAAAAAGAGGGCGATGTCAGGGTGGAATTGATTGACGAAACCGCAACCATACTTGGCTATAAATGTAAAAAAGCCCTCATGTATGTCGAGGGCATAATGACGACCTATTGGTACACCAATGATTTTACCTTAGAAATAAAAAACCAAGAAATCGTAAACAAACACATTCCAGGTTTTCCGCTAAAATACAGTACGGTAAAGGATGGCTTGTTCATGGAGTTTGAGGTTTCAAACATGCTTTTTTCTGTGAAAAATCCAGAACTGGTTTTTTCAATGGCGGTGCCAGAAGGATTCAAAATGTTGAAAAAGTAACTACGGTAGGATAATATCCAAATTTACAACCCTGTTTTTCGCATCGCTCTCCTCAAGACAAGGATTACATCTTACAATGGGATCAAATTCTCCCATGGAAACGATCTTAATGCGATCTGGTTTCACGCCTGCTTGTTGAATGATTTTAGAAACGGTTTTGGCACGTTGTTCTCCTAAATAATCATTGTATATCCATGATCCTTTGTTATCGGTTCTTCCCACAATGACAATCTTTAAGGAATCGTTCGATTGTAAAAAGGTTATGAAAGAATCCAGTTCTTGAGGTAGTTGTTTAACCACGGATTGGTTGAAATCAAAATAAAAGGTTAAGTTTTTCAAACTGGTAAAAGTCTTTGGTTTTTCCGGAACGAGGGTGTCGATTTTAACGATTTCAGGTTTTTTTGGAAAAGCATAACAATATAAATCATCATCACCCTTTCCGCCAAATCGATTGGAACAAAACAACATGGAATCTGCCGTGATGTAATTCAATCCGAAATCATCGCTAAATCCGTTTACAGGAAAAGGCAAGTGTTTGATGCTACCAAATCGTTGGTCTGAAACAATGCGGGTTTGGTAGACATCCAATCCTCCGTACCCAATTCTGCCGTCGCTTGCAAAGGTTAGGATGCTGTCCCCTTGAAACAAAGGGAAAAGTTCATTCCCGGGGGTATTCAAAGAAGAAACCAGTTTCGGTTCACTCCATACGTTTTCGTTGCAAAAAGATTGATACAAATTAGCTTCGATGCTGCCTTTTTTGATTCCTGTCAATACCATCCATTTCCCGTCTTTGTGCAATGTAATTGAGGAAAATGACAAGGTGTCATTCTGGCGGAAAATGGGACTAAGTGGTCCCAAGATACTGTCGTTTACAAACTTAGTTTGGTATAGGTTAGACGGGTGGTAGGTTCCGTTTTTATCGAAACCTTCAATGGAAACGATGGCTAATTTTGTGTCGGAAATGGAAATAGATCGAACCGTTGGATAATCAAATAAGGGTTTTTCAAATTTTATTCTTTGCAAAACTTGGCGGTCATTGATCTTGTACACTTCGGTAAAAAAATACTCTGCATTTGTCAAATCTTTCGCACCCACCACTTTTTCATTCGAAGCGATTCCTTTTTCAACCAACAAAATTTGTGTGTTATTATAGGTTCCAGATGTTATCTCAGCACGTGCACCATTGGTAGGATGGTTGTGAAGGTTTTCCTCAGGCCATTTTTCCCACGCCTGAATTTCATTGATTGCTTTCAAAAGTGAATCTGTGTCTCTATTTCCAGCCTTTTCTTTGTGTTTTGTAAGATAGTCTTTGGCAATATCTTGTCGGCCCGTTGCCAATGCTGCATATCCGTGGGCATAAAGAAAGAACATTTCGATTTTCGGGTCTTTTACAAGTGAATCGGTTAATGCAAAAGATTGAATAAAGTCTCCAACAGAAAAACTTGCATACGCCCATTTTTTCCGATCTTCCTGGGATAATTTTTGGGTTTTGGAATTGTTTTGAAAACCTTTCGCGGCAAGGGTATATTCAAATCGATCGAAAAGCGCATTCGTTTCCGCCAAGTTTTGCGCGAAATGCAAAAAGCCACAAAACAAAAAGGAAAGAGAAAGTAAAAATCTCATTAATTTCCAGTGCTATAGATTCTATTTCGTTTTAACCAAGGGATGGAGTTCCCACTGGTAGACCCTTTGGTTGGAATCTGTAATTCAAGGAATACTTCATGTGACCCATTCGAATAGTTGGCAATTTTTGAAAGGGTATAATCGTAGGCATAGCCAAATTTTAAAGGACCCACTTGCCCACCAATTAAGCCAACAACTTCTGCATTGTTTCGGTAAGATCCGCCAATCCAAAAATGTTTATTGAAAGTGAACAACAAGGAAGCATCAAATTGGTAAACCCCTGATTCTATTACTTGTCCCATGAAAACAGGTTTAATTCCAAAGTTCTTCTTAATTTGAAAATGATACCCAGCTAAAAAGTAGTAATGACGTACCAATGGATTGTGAATGGTTGAATCAAAATTGTAAAGGTCGTGACTCAATTGAACCATGTTGTGACAAGATATTCCTACAAAGGCACGGTCTTTAAAATGATAAAATACCCCTGCATTTGCATCAGGAACCAATTGGTTGTTATATCCTCTCATCACCGCAGGATCATTGTCTAAGTAAGTATCAAGCTTATTGATGTCAATGAAATGTTGCGTTAACGATACCCCTAAACCAAGTCCCAACCGATGGTCATTCTTTTTATCCAACTGTAAATGGTATGCTCCACTTATGGTTAATCCCGTACGTCTGCTCGGACCCGCTAAATCATTTATCAAAGTACCTCCAAGACCCATCTTTTCGGCAATTTTTCCATGTGCTGTAATGAACTGTGTCGTAGGTGCTCCCGGAAAATTCGTCCACTGTTTTCTGAAATTGATTTGAATCGGAACGTATTCCTTCGACCCAGCGGCACCCGGGTTAAGCAAGTACTCATTAAACAAGTACTGTGAATTCAAAGAAATTTGTTGCCCATTTGCTGCGCTGATGACACAAGCAAAAATTCCTAGGGTTATGATAAATTGTTTCATTTTAAAATGGTAATAAATCCTGTAACCGCTTGTCGGTCTTGGTAATTTAAGTTAATGATGTAATAATACGTTCCGTTGGGAAGTGGATTGCTGCGATAGGTTCCGTCCCAAGGGGTGAACACATTTTCTTGGGAATGAATTAGATTTCCCCAAATATTGAAGATCTTCATTTCAAATCCGGGATACAAATACATGTTATCGATCATCCATGCATCGTTAAAATTGTCTCCGTTCGGGGTAAAGCAGTTAACAGGCCGGATACAAGATATTGGATTGATTGGAATCAATACAGAGTCGACTCCTGTACAGCCCAATGCATCGCTAACCGTGACCGTATAAATTTGATTGTAAAGGCTATCATTGTTTGCGGTTGTAACGCCATTTTCCCAAGCGTAGGTGTAAGCGCCCACGCCTCCATTCCCATACGCAATTGTACTTCCATCATGTTGGTCAAGGCAAGAGATTGTTACAACGTCGAAAGTTACGGTGACAGGTTCGGGTTGGATGATGACTATGCTAATAGAATCTTGACAATTTTTCTGGTCCGTAACCACCAAAGAATATACGCCTTCAGCTAAATTATTTAAGTCTTCCGTTGTTTGAGCATTCGACCACAAGTACGAATAACTTGGATTTCCTCCAGTGACCGTTACATCAATTGAAGCATCGGATCCCCCATTACAAGTAACTACCGAATTTACATAAGAGATGTTTAAAGAATCAGGTTGTGAAACCGTGAAAAAATACTCGTAAAAACACCCATTGGAATCGGTAATTTCAACTTGATAGGTGTCGTATGGAAAGCCATTTAAGTCTTCTGTTTGTGCCGACAATGCAAAGGTTGAATTAAACCATGTAAAGTCATAGGGAGGTGTACCTCCGGAAGTGGTCATGTCAACGATCCCATCCGATAAACCATAACAAGTTACAGGGGTTATCGTATCATTCGTGGTCAGGGCAAGGGGTTGGTTTACAAAAGCAGAATCCGCATTCGTACAACCATTGGCATCGGTTATTAGAAACGAATAACTGCCTGCGGTTAATCCAGTATTGTTGATGGTGGTGTCTCCATTGGACCATAAAATAGCAAAAGGATTGGTTCCTCCTGAAATCGTTAACAAAATCTCCCCATCACTGCCATCGCGGCATTTCACATTTTCCACCACAAAAGAATGCGTTAAAGGTGAATTGGGTTGGGTCAACACTAAAGAATCATTTGCAACGCATCCATGGGCATCGGATACGGTTACGGAATACATTCCTGCGGGTATAGACAACAAATCTTGCGAGGTCATTCCATTGCTCCACAGTTGGCTGTATGGTTGCGTACCCCCGAAAATGGTTAGGTTAATGTTACCTGTACTGTCCCCAAAACAAAGAATGTTCACTCCGGATAAAGAAGTAGCCAACAAGGTTGGTTGACTTACCGTAAAGGTGTCACTTATCAAACATCCTTGGGCGTCTAAAACGTTAAATCCATATTGATCCGCCGGGATTGAATCCAAATCTTGCGTGTAAGCACTCAATGAATAAAGGCTGTTGTTCCAGCTGTACGTATAAGGTTGTGTTCCCCCTAATACCGTTGTGTTAATTGACCCATCATTAAAACCAAAACAGCTCGCATCCACAATGATTTGCGTAATGGACAAAGGGGCATTCGGTTGAAGCACAATGGCCGTCCCATTTAAGTTACAATTGTTGGCATCGGTAAGGGTGAAACTGTAGGTTCCTGCAATCAAGTTCTGAATGGAAGCAGTATTCTGTCCACTTAACCAGTTGTATTGGTATGGCTGCGTTCCACCTGCTGCGGTAAGCGTAACCTGTCCCGTACTGTTCCCAAAACATGCGACATGTATAACAGCGGTTGAAGCACTTAAAGGAATCAGGGGTTGAGAAATCACTTGGGACAATTGGTCGACGCATCCATTGGCATCTGTAATGACGACTGTAAAAGTATCTGCAGAAATGCCATTTAAATCTTGTTGATTAGAAATCACTTGACCTGAGGCATTGCTCCAACTGTATACATAAGGAAAACTTCCACCCCCAACACTTAGGTTGATGGATCCATCGTTGCCACCAAAACAATTTACATTGGTGAAGGTGAGGGATGATACTAAATCACTGGGTTGTGTTATCGTCGTATTTGCAGTGAATGTGCACCCGTTGGCATCTTGTATCTGTACCGAATAGTTATCAGAAACCACATTGGGAAGCGTAGCGGCGTTGATCCCAAAAACCGATTGTGAATTGTTCCAAACATAGGAATATGGAGCCGTTCCTCCACTCACACTTACGTTTGCGATGCCATTTGAAAAACCATAACAGCTCACATTGGTAACATTCGTTGTCGCTGAGATTGCAGCGGGTTGTGAAATGGAATAATTTGAATTTTTTGTACACCCCTTACTGTCAGTAATGGTTAATGCATAAGCCCCTGATGGCAATCCAGTGATGTCTTCATTGCTGTTTCCATTTGACCAAACAAATGCATACGGAGGCGTACCGCCCCAGGTCAAAACGTCTATGGTTCCGTTGGATCCTCCATAACATGATGAATTTGTAATCAATCCTTGGTTGTCCAGTGCTTGAATGGGTTGACTTAGGGTGAAGGGCGTGTTTAGGGTACAGCCATTGTTGTCCGTTAATTGGACAACATAGTTTCCCGCAAAAAGACTGTTTACGTCTTCTGTTAACGCAACCACGTTGCCAATGGCGTTGGTCCAAGAATAAGTGTACGGAGCAGTACCCCCTGTGGAAGTAATGTTGATGGCCCCTGTGTTGCCATTGAAGCAGTTAACATTTGTCAAAGCGCCTGTGGTTGCCAATGGATTTGGAGCGGATACAACGAAGGCGCCATTTACAGAACAACCTGAAACATTGTCGATAACATTTACCGTATAGGTTCCGACCGCCAAGGCGGGATTGTATGCATTGTTCACGCCATTCGACCACGACAATGAATAGTTACCACTTCCTCCAGCGATTGAAACTTGAGCCGTACCGTTGTTGAAGCCATAGCAACTCACGTTGGTCCCAGTCATGGTTAGCGAAGGGCAAGGCGGTGGAGTGATTCCTGCCTTTAAGGACTGGAATAAAAACAAGGCCGTAAATAAAAGAATTTGCTTCATGTATTATCGAATGATGGTCAAAGTACCCGTAAGTTTGGTTTGTGCAATATCATAAAGGTCTATGATATAGTAATAGACTTCAGAAGGCAGAGGATTGCCATGATAGGTTCCATCCCAAGGTGTGTATGTTCCTTTAGAGGAGAATAAAAGATTTCCCCACCTGTTGTAAACTTGAATCAATGCCTCTGGGTAAAGATACATGTTATCCAATACCCATGTATCATTGTATAAATCCCCATTCGGTGTTATCGTATTCGGAGGCGTAATACAAGGCATTTCACTTTCTGCAATAACCACCGTTAATGACATGGTACACATTTGGTTGTCTGTGATGGTAACTGAATATGCACCACTCGTTAAATTCGTTAAGTCTTCATTCGTATTTCCATTGCTCCATTGGTAAGCATATGGCTGAGAACCTCCGATAACGGTTAGGGCAATGGATCCATCTGATTGGTCTACACAACTTACATTGATGGAATTAAATGAAGTTTGTATGGCAGTTGGTTGCGTCACTTCCGAGACCATCGAATCTACACATCCGTTTGAATCCATGACAATGGCCACATACATTCCAGCCGCAATGTTATTTAAGTCTTGCGTGGTTTGACCGCTGCTCCAGTTGTAGGTGTAAGGTTGGGTTGCTCCGATTACCGTTAAATCAATTGCTCCTGTAGAATCTCCAAAACAAAGATTGGCTTGCGTTGTACTTGTTAACGTGAAGTCGGTAGGTTGGGTCATGGTAACAATCGTATCTACTACACAATTATTCGCATCCGTTATTTTGAAATAATAATCTCCAATCGCAATTGAATCTAATGTTTCACTTGGGTTGTTTAATAAGATGTTGTTTTGATTACCCCAATTAAAATAATAAGGTTGGGTGCCTCCTGAAATGCTATATTGAATCGTCCCATCGGTATAACCATAACACAGTGGTTGTGTCAGCGTAAGTCCGATACTTAAACCTTGGTTGGGTTGGGATACTACAGCGCCTGAAAAAGCAGTGCATCCGTTAGCATCGGTAACCGTTACAGAATAGACTCCCGCGCCCAATTGATCAATGTTTGCCGTTGTATCACCCGTATTCCAAACAAAAGCGTAAGGTGACACCCCACCATTTACCATGGTATTTACATACCCCGTGCTGTCATTGAAACATTTCACTTCGTTGGCATAGGTACTAACGGAGACCAATGTTGATGGTTCAGTAATGGAAGTAGCATATGTTAAGTTACACCCGTTTGCATCTGTAATATTTACAGAATAAGCGCCTGCAGCCAATGCGTTTAGGTCTTGGCCAATGCCTCCATTGGTCCATAGGTATTGATAAGGATTCACACCACCACTCACACTTAAATCAATTTGGCCGGTTGAATTGCCCTGACACAGTACATTTGTATTGTTGCTATTGGCAACCAAAGCCATTGGCTGGGTAAGGGTTGTGTTGGCAGTTGTGCTGCAACCGTTGGCATCCGTGATTTGCGTCGTATAGGTTCCGATCGGTAAATTTGCAAGGTCTTCATTTGTGGTTGCAAAGATGAATAGGTTTTGGTTGTTCCATTGCGAAGTGTAGGGAGAGGTACCTCCCGCTATGGTCGCATTGATTGAACCCGTTTGATTGCCAAAACAGTCAACCATTTGAGGTGCCAATGCCACGGATAAAGGTGCAATAGGTTGGGTTATGCTTGCATTGTTGTTTGCCGTACAACCTTTGTTATCTGTTACAGTTAATGTGTAATTCCCAGCCAAAACATTCGATAGGGTAGTATTGGTAGTCCCATTCGACCAAGTGTAGGAATAAGGAGCAGTACCACCTGTAACCATACTTACCATGGAACCTGACGCATTTCCGAAACATGCTACCGGATTAGGGGTTAATGTCACACCCAAAGCGGAATTAGGTTGCGTTAGGGTATAGTTGTAGGTTGACGTACAATTTGCAATATCCGTCACTGTGAGTGAATAGGAACCAGCCGCTAAATTGGTAGCTTGATTTACATTGGTAGCATTTGACCAAGCGTAGGTATAAGGTGCGGTACCACCCGCAATTTGCGGATTGATTACACCTGTGTTTGCACCAAAACAGTTGATGTTTGTCAGGATGGCTTGCGAAGAGATGGGTGCCAACGGTTGGGTAAGTGTATTGCTCATGGTCGCCACACAGCCATTGTTGTCAACCACGGTTATGGTGTACGATCCCGCTGGAATGTTTGTGTAGTCTTGTGTGGTTACTGGAATAAGAACATTATTTGCATTGGTCCATTGGTAGGTATAATTTGCTGTACCTCCACTTACCGTAATGTCAATTGCGCCCGTAGAAGCATTGTAACATGGAATGTTTGTCAACACGGCGCTGAGTTGAAGAGGTGCGTTGGGTTGGGTTATGGTGTAGGTTTGAATGTCTGTGCAATTGTTCGCATCGGTAATGGTTAAGGTGTAATTTCCGGCGATTACATTCACTAAATCTTCGGTAGCTGCTCCATTGCTCCATTGAAACTGGTAGGGCAAAGTTCCACCTTGCGTGCTCACAAAAATATCAGCGTAGCTTCCATTGAAACATGCAATGGTACCTATGGATGCGGTTTGCACGATGTCACTTGGCGCATTGATGGTTGCATTCGAGGAAGTCGTACATCCGTTGTCATCTGTGACGGTAACATTGTATGAACCTACGGCTAAATTCGCCAAATCCTCACTGGCACTTCCATTGTTCCAATTGAAGCTATAGGGTAGGGTTCCGCCTGCAATGGTAGCGTCAATGGTTCCATTGTTTGTCCCCGTATTACAGCTAACATCTGTAGGAAGCAGAGAAACAGAAAGCGCTTGTTGCGGTTGCGTTACGGTTGCGCCCGTCAGCAATTGACATCCATTGGCATCTACGATCAGCGCTTCGTATGCATTTGCGGTGACATTGTTCAATGCTGCGGTGGTTGCGCCATTTGTCCATTGGTAAGAAAGTGGAAATTCAACATTGTTGAAGGTTAAACTTACCGTTCCGTCGTTTCCGCCGAAACAGGCTACCGGTGTAGCAGTTCCATTTGCACTCAAGACATTCGCCGTCATGCTAAACGGACTGAAAGCATAGGCTTGAAATCCTTCCAAGGCCCAAGTTTGGTTAAACCAATCGTAAGAAAAAGAACCGATGGGAATGGAAGTTTCCCAAAGCGGACCAATACTATAGGTAACACCAGGCCAACCAATGGCAGGAATGGTGAAAGAGGGGGTACATTGTGTAGAGGAACACCAATCAATTCCAAACCAATAGGCACCGCAAGGGTACCAGAAATCGATGCAAATGGAAGGGACATAAATGGCAGGGGTAATTTGTACGGCAGGAATCTCAAAGCCAAAAGCCAGGGCACTCATTAAAAAATCAAAACTTACGACATCATAGGTGTGGTTCGTTATTTGACCGTTTATGGTGTAGGTAGGCGTGATGTTAAGCGTTTCGAAATAACATGGAAATTGGAACTCAAGGTTATTCCCGACCGGAAAATTTATGATGCTTGAAGTGGCCCATGCGGACGCAGCATTTGTACTGGGATTAACGATGCGGTAATACACCGGTACCGGAAATTGAAAGGAAACGTAAATCGTTGGGTCAAAATTGAAACATTGGTTGTTGGTGATGTTTGCGTCAAAACTACAGTCGAAAAAATTCCATGTAACGGTTGCGATTCCAAATAGGTCCTGTTCTCCAGCGAGGTTTTCAAAAAAGACACTCACATAGGGAATATTCATCGCCCCAATTAAATCAAACACGTTAAGGTTTAAATTAAAATAGGTGGAGTCCCCGCAAGCGTCCAATTCCAATCCATTGATTTCGCTGGTTGTACTTACATAAGGAATGGTTAACGCTCCAGAAAGTCCGTAATCACCCAAGGCATCCGGAAGGTAATAAGGAAAGAATGCTTGAGAAAACAAAGGAGGGGAACCAAAGGCGGACAACATGGATACACCATTTGCATTGATGGTAACAAGGTTGATGGTTAACAAACCTGTATTGAATGCTGGTATAATAGGGAAGGTACCACAACTGAATACACAAACGGTTGCACTCGCCGAAGCACCCAGTTGGAAATACAAATCCCAAGTGGCTTCTCCCATGGAGGGATAAAAGGATTGAATATTCGCACTTGGATCTAAGGTGTAAGATGTGTTCACCACAACGGTGTCTCCTTGGTCGTAGGTGTTGTCTGATGGGGTTACGACCGTTGCATCAATCGGATAATCTACATTCACCGTTCCAGTCGTAAAACCATGCAGTCCGATCTCACTTCCGATCACTCCGGAAATGGCTCCTGACAAGGCTGCACCAAACGAAAATCCTGCAACACTACCAATCATGGCATTGCCTGTATTGAAAGACGTGTTCCAAGGAACGTCAAAAAGCGTAATGTCTTGGTCTATGGAAAAAGGCGCGAAAGAAGGTCCCCACATGTTTTGGTTGGAGGTGCTAAAAGGAACGTAGTGATTTATGGTTTGTTGAGCGAACAAACTCAATGGGGACAACAATAAAAGCACCAAAAGCAGTCTTACTCTATTCATCGACTTTCATTTTGATGGATTTTACGATGGCCAAAATTTCAGGCTCTACGACCGCTTCGAACATTTGCGGAAAGGTGATGTTCAACCACAATGTATGGTTCATGTCCCCACAAAACAACATGTAACGAATGTGAGGAACCCCGCTGGTGATAAACGTTGATTTAAAATACTTTCCTGGAATCCCGTTGTCGGAGGTGAAATCTTTTTCTAAAACAGGTGTTAGGTTGTTTGAGGCATAGAAAGCATCTGTCATACCTGCACAGAGTCTAATGTAATTCACATTTTCAACCATGGTCATCACAATGGACGTACCCGTGGTGAAATGCAGGTACCCATTAAAAGCTTCCGATTTTACGAAGCCTTCAGGCACGGTGATTAATTTTAAATTTGCTGGGCATTGATTCGGTTTCGCATATTGCGCGTTGTCAGCACTCGTATGTTGCACTGGCTCCTGTCCGAAAATACTTCCGATGGAAATACAAAGAAAAGTCAAAAACGAAATAAAAGCTAAACGAAAAACCATGACAGTAAATGGGAATTTTTCTGTAAAGATAGAACTTAACTTTTATAAACTATGTTATACTTTTGTAAACCGGAATTAACCAAAACATAATTGACTTCATTTTTCATTAACGGCCGAGTTTCAACAATTTCAGCGATATTTGTAAACTTTACGTAAGTCACAAATATTCTTATGCGTCTTTTTTTCTTGATATTCGCCCTCGTTTGCTTCACCTCTTCCTTTGCTACAAAATTGTATTGGATTGGTGGGACGGGGAATTGGAATGCAACAACCCATTGGGCATTGACCTCAGGAGGGCCAGCCAATGTGGTCACTCCTTCCGTGGGAGACAGCGTGTATTTTGACGGGGCTTCTGGTTTGACTGTAAGTGATACGGTTCATATAAATACAAGTGTGAATGTAAGTTTATTTGATTTTTCTTTGGCTCCCTCCGCATTTAAATTTGAATCCACACAACCCTTTATTGGTATATCTAAATCTTTGTTTGCTAACGGATTGGCTGTTTTTGTGTGGGCTGGGTATTGGGATTTTAATGTAACAACCACTGGGATAATCAGCTCCAATGGGCAGGTTTGGAGCAATGATATAAAAAAAGCTGGAGTAGGTGCTTTGACCGCTGCCAATAACATTTCTTCCACAAATGATTTGTACCTAAATGCAGGGACCTTAGACATTTCTTCAAGAACCGTTACCATTCAGAATTTTTATTCCATTGGGGCATCGCCAAGAAGCCTTGCTGCGAATGCGAGTTTACTGAATGTAGGTGGCACAACGTGGAATGTATCCACCACAAATTTTTCCATCTCACATACGGGCGGTATCATCAACCTAAATGCTGTGGCTGCCACCAATTTCATTGGGGGTGATGTAAATTACAACGTTTTGAATGTAGTGAATGGCCCGGTCACCATCACCAATAACAATCATTTCGCCTTGTTAAAATCCTTCCCGTTAGGAAACAGCATTCAAATAGCCAATGGAGCAGTATTGTCGCTCGATTCATTGAAGGTTAACGGTAATTGTAGCAACCAGACCTTATTGCAAGCTGTTTCGCCAGTTGGGTTGATTGCCGAAATCGTTAAAACTGGGCATCCTATTTTACACGCAGAAAACCTATCTATCAACCACGTTATGGCGGTAGGTGCACCTGCAATAACTTACCAAGTCGCATTGTCTGACACTGCCAATTTGGCAACAAACTGGGTGTTTATAGGGAAGAAATACCACTGGATAGGAAATGGTGGGAATTACTCAAGTAATTTACATTGGTCCTTTACCTCGGGTGGGGCCCCGACGACCTGTTTTCCAAACAAAGCGGATTCTATTTTCTTCGATGTATTGTCCTTTTCCCTTCCAAATCAAATGGTGACAGTTGATACCGCAGCACATTTTGGGTATATGAACTGGGCGGGATTAAATACCCCGGCTGTCTTAAAGCTTCAAGATGACATGTATAGCTACGGAAACGTTGTATTGGACCCGCAAGTTAGCATCACCACAGACAGCGTAGCGGTTGGATTTCTCTTTAGGAAAAAAGCGACCCTTCTTTCAAGTGGGGCTATTTTTAATGTAAATGTCAGTGTTGTTACACTGTCTGCAACCGATTCCTTGTCGCTTTTGGATCCGATGTACCTCACCGATTCATGTAGCTTTTCTATCTTTAACGGTGGATTTAATTCCATGGGACATACTTGTAATTTTGGATATTTTTCGGTGATCAATGCCTTGGCAGCAAGTACGCAAAAAGTACGATTTGGTGCATCAAACATTTACATCGCCAGAAATTTTACCACAACAGGAACGACTGCAAATTTTCAGTTTTATGCCCAGACTTCTAAAATTTACATCGGATCTCAAAGTTCAGAAAACAACTTACTCACAAACAACCTGACCTTCAACGAAGTTATCCTAGATTTTCCCCAGTATTCCATTTCGGTAGGCCCACTGATTTTATATCAACCTCAAAAAGTTCAAGGAAATAACATCTACAATAAACTGAGGATTTTACCTGGGAGCTACATAGAATTTGAAAGCAATAAAACCCAAACAATCATTGACAGTTTGATCATGAACGGTACCTGTACCGATTCCATATATTTAACTTGTAGCAACAATGCCATTCCCGCAAAATTTGTAAAAAACACCCCAGGTAACGTAACTGCAAGTTGTGTAAACGTTAATTCTGTCGGTACCCAAGGAACGGCCACCTTTACCGCATATTTCTCAACAGTTACGGGACCGATTGCCAACACCAACAATTGGGTTTTTTCAAATACTCCCGCCATAACTGCAGGTTTTAACGTGCTGGGGCCCAATTGCTATAATGACACCACTTTTTTTGCCAACACTTCAACGTGTTTCACCGGCAATCCAAATGACGTTTCAACCTTATGGTATTTCGGAGATGGAACCAATACTTTTTATGCAAACCTCGGTTATGTAGGAGTTCCCGTACCATGTACGCCTTGCGCTGGTGACAGTGTATTGGTCGTAAATGGTGTGCCCGATACCAATGCGCACATTTTTGCAAGCTACGGTAATTTTAATGTGATGTTGATTTCAACGTTTTCAAACAATTGTGTGGATACCGTTATAAATTCCGTTCAAATTAGCAATCCGGATATTTATGTCATGGTTTCAGATGCAGACACAACCATTTGTCAGGGTTCATTGGTAACTTTTGACATTGGCAGTTCAAGTCCATATAACACCTATGGTTGGTATTTAAATGGTAATTTATTAAATAGCCCTCCAACGGTGAATGACACCCTTTACCAAACCTCATCCATTGTTGACCAAGACACCCTTCAATTTGTGAGTTACGAAAATGGATGCCCAAGTTTTTTGTCGCCCCAATATGTTTTCACTGTAAATCCTGTGCCCACGGCTACGTTGATTTCCAATGATATAGACAACACGATATGTGCTCAATCTCCCATCACCTTTACGGCTTCTGGGGCGCAGGAATATAAGTTCTTGAAAAACAATGTTGCGATATCTGGTTTCACCGCTTCCAATACATTCACCACATCAAGTTTGGTAAATGGTGATGTGATTAAGGTGGTTGCAAAATATACCGCTACGGGATGTATCGATACTTCTGCAGCCATCACAATGGTTGTAAATCCTTTGCCTACCGTTACTTTAACTGAATCTTCTGGCGGAAATGTGATTTGCAGTGGTCAAAGTGTAACGTTTACAGGAAGTGGCGCAACCACTTATCAGTTCTTTAAAAACAACCTACCCGTTAGTGGCATTGGTGCCAATGTTTGGACCACCTCCAGCTTGTCAAACTTGGATACGGTTGAAGTAGTCGGTTATGCAGCCACAGGTTGTTCCGCAAGTTCTGTACAACAATTGGGCTACATTGTAAATGCCCTTCCAACGGTCGCTATGACCTTCAATGATGTCGACACCTCAATTTGCCAAGGAACGTCAGTGAATTTTGCAGCAACAGGGGGTGTTTTGTATGAATTTTTTATAAATGGGACCTCTCAAGGAAGTCCGAGCTTCGTAAATAATTTCAACACAAACGCTCTCCAAGACCAAGATTCAGTGTATGTAACCGGTGTTTTTAACGGCTGTTTAAATACAAGTAGCGTTGCCATTTTTGATGTGTTTGCAACACCAACCACTGCATTGGTATCAGATGATGTTGACGCAAGCATTTGTCAGCAAACTTTGGTGAATTTTACAGCATCAGGTGCTGCACAATACCAATTTTATGTAAACGGAATTTCCCAAGGTCCGGCAAGTCCTTCCAATTTGTTTAGCACTTCAACCCTTGCAAATGGACAAAGTGTTGTTGTGGTGGGTGCGTTGAATGGCTGCCAAGTTTCTGCCTCCATCCAATTTACTGTCTTGAGCATTCCCAACGTTCCTTTGTTCTCGAACAACCCTAGCAATACGGTTTGTGCAGGACAGTCCATAAATTACAGCAGTGCGGGGTGTTCATTGTACCAGCTCTACGTGGATAATCTTCCAGTGGGCGTTCCTCAGGCGGCAAGTTTGTTTGCACCTGTATTAACAGTCGGGACTCATCAAATCACCATTATGGGAACCTCCGTGAATGGTTGTGCCGCCATGAGTTTACCCATTACAGCACAAGTGAATCCAATTCCTGTGGTTACTTTGCAAAGCTCCGACCTGGACAATATCTTTTGCAGTGGAGACACCGTTACGATTACAGCATCAGGTGCAACTCAATACCAATTCTACATCAATGGTTTGTCACAAGGGGGATTGGGTAACCTGAATTCTTTTACGTCCAATAACTTTTCAAATGGACAATCATTTACTGTACTTGGGAATTCTCTTGGGTGTACCAGTACAAGTGCTCCGATGGTTTTCACGGTTAACCCTATTCCGAACATTACCTTAACGAGCAATGATCCGAACAATGTCTTCTGCCAAGGGGAAGCAATTACCTATGTTGCCAATGGTGCTGCCTCGTATGCATTTTTCGTAAATGGAATTTCTCAAGGAATCGCTTCTGCAATCAATACATTGCCCACCGTTGGTTTCGCATCAGGGTCCTACCAAATACAAGTAATTGGAACCAGCAACGGGTGTTCAAATAGCAATTCCGTGGTTGCCACCATCAATCCAAATCCAACGGTCAATTTAACCAGCAATCCACTTTCCAATGTGGTGTGTAGTGGTTTACCCATCGTCTTTACCGCCGGTGGCGCTAATTCCTACCAATTTCAAGTGAATGGAATAAATGTTGGAAATTTTAGTGCCGTAAATCAATGGACATCAAGTAATTTGACCAATGGCGATGTCGTAAGTGTCATAGGGACCACCAACCTTGGTTGTTCAGTGCCTGCAGTGCTTTCCGCTACCGTGGTGAATCAAACGCCAAACACAACCTTAACTTCTTCGGAGTTAGATCAAGCGCTTTGTCAAGGGACCAATGTGCTTTTTACAGCAGGAGGTGCGGCAACTTATCAGTTTTTTATCAATGGAGTTTCTCAAGGAGCGCCCTCACCATTGAATACCTTCAATACGAGTACATTGCAAGACAACGATTTGGTGCAAGTAGTCGGAAACAATGGTCAGTGTCAAGACAATTCACAAGCCTACATGTTTAATGTTTACAGCTATCCAAATGTCAGTTTAACCAACGCGGGGGGAAATCAAATTTGTATTGGAGATTCGATCTATGTAACCGCACTTGGGGCTAATAACTATCAGTTTTTTGTAAATTCAATTCCCATGGGGCCACCCTCCGTTGTCAATACTTTTACAGGTATGGTAAACAACGGTGACATCGTTACCGTAAGTGGGGAAACCTTTGGATGTACCATTCTATCTAATTCCACCCTGCCATTTACCGTGAATTCCTATCCAAACATTAACAGTACTTCAAGTGATTTGGATCTAATCATTTGTATTGAGGACTCGGTTACCTTTACTTCAACCGGAGCGCAATCGTATTCCTTCTTTCAAAATGATGTGAATTTGCAGAATGGAATTCAAAACAACCTTACAACGGCAACCCTGTTAAACAACGACAGCATCTTCGTTCAAGGATTTAATGGAACCTGTGCCTCGCCTATGGACACCTTTGTTTTTGTGGTCAATAGCATGAATTTGGGATTAGCGGTCGCGCCATCACCTTTGATTTGCCAAGGAACCAATGTGACTTTTCAAGCATCCGGTGCAGATCAATACCAGTTTAACGTAAATGGACTTAACCAAGGTGCCTTTAATGCAAACAACGTGTTTGCCTCGAGTTCTTTAAATGACGGTGACTTACTTTCCTTTAATGCATTTAACCAAACAACCAATTGTTACCAAACATTCTATGATACCATTCACATGGATGTGCAAACCGTTCCCTCCATTACACCATTATCAACCACTACCTTCTGTGAGGGAGATTCTGTCGTTTTGGTATCCAATCAAACCAATGGAAACCAATGGGCTGTCAATGGAGTTAATGTGAACGGAACGACTGACAGTACACTTGTAGTGAACGCTTCTGGTGTCGTAGACCTTACCTTTACATCGGGCGTACTAAACCAATTGTTATCTTTTGGGTACAATGCCAACGGTATGTTTGCCAATGGGAACAATCAAAGCGATTCCATTCCAACCCCTTGGAATGCCAATCTTAACCTTCAGCAGATTTCATCGGGATGGAAGTTCTCCCTTGGCTTAAACAACCTAAATCAAGTGTACAGCTGGGGAAACAACGCCGAAGGCCAATTGGGTAATGGAACGTTTACCTCCACGAATGCACCCATAGCACTTCCCGCCATTCTAAATGCAAAGAATATTGCTACCAGCGAATCCAGTAGTATGGTGGTTAATACAAGCGGTGGTGTGTATGTTTGGGGAAACAATACTTTTGGCCAGTTAGGAACCGGAAACTTTTCAGTCTACAACTTCCCTTATTTGAATCCAACTTTAAACAACATTGATACGGTTGTGGGTGGACGCCGTCACTTCCTGTTGTTGCGCAACGATGGAAAAGTCCTCGCTGTCGGTAACAACAGTTTTGGACAACTTGGAAATGGTACCTTAACCACATCCAATGTTCCTGTCCTGATCAATGGGTTAAGCGGGATTGAAAAAATCGGTGCCGGCGAATTCCACTCCTTTGCCATTGATTCCGCTGGTCACACCTTCGTTTGGGGAAACAATACCAGTGGACAACTGGGATTAAATGACCTTAACAGTCGCTTGCAACCTACAGCCTTAAACCTTTTGAACCTTGTCCAAGTAACCGGAGGGGCAGACTTTACACTGTTTTTGAATGCCAATGGACAATTATTCGCCTCGGGAAAAAATAACTTAGCCCAATTGGGGGTGGGTGATTTTGTCGATAGACAAGTCCCTACCATGCTAAATTTGTATGGGGTCGAAAGCATTGCTTGCGGTCAATACCACACCCTGGCGCTGAGAAACGATGGTTCTGTTTTTGGCTTTGGAAGTCATGTGGAAGGACAATTGTCAACCTTTCCTTTCAGTTTAATACCAACAGAACTTACCAATTTACATGGGACAGGTTTTATTGAGTGTGGAAAATCAACCAGTCACGTAATTACCACCCAAATCGCAAGTTGTCAAGCGAATTCAGTAAACGTTGTCGTAAACCCCGCAGCTGTTCCCACCCTGGTTTATTCGAATGGTACATTGACAACACCAGCCGCTGGGGTTGCTTACCAATGGTATTTTGGAGGACAAGAAATCTTGAACAACAATGCAGCTACCTATGCCCCAATCAACCCTGGTTATTACTCCGTAATGGTGACCTATGCCAATGGTTGTTCGGTGCTGTCCTCTGAATTTGCGTATAACATTCAAGGCATTCCAAATGTAGAAATCAACACATTGGAATTATCCCCAAACCCCACCCGAGACCAACTTCATATTTCTTTCAAAGAACCAATGATCTTAGGAGATTTACAGGTTTTTGATGCCTTTGGAAAAATCATCACCTCACTTGAAATCAATGCGTTAAAATCATTGGATTTGGATGTCTCTGCTTATTTGCCAGGTGTTTATTTCTTAAGATTTTCAAACCAAATGAGCGCACGTTTTGTGGTAATGCATTAATTGCCCGAAAAGTATTTCCCGTAAATTAAGTTAGCTTACTTATTTTTATCGCGAATTTACATTCTATGAACATCCATTTTCTCCCTTCAAGATGCCAATCTGTCTGCCTATTACGGACCCATGGTATGTTAACTGTTTTGGTTTTCTTGGGAGGATTTTCCTTCGCACAAAAAAAGACCATCGACCATCACGCTTATTCCGATTGGAAGAAACTTGAAAAGACAAAAATTTCTTCAAATGGAAAATGGGTTACCTATGAAATCAATCCTTTAAAAGGCGATGGTTTTGTCTATTGGTATGACGTTGAGAACCAAAAGTTAGATTCGATGTTTCAGGCCAAAGACCTTCAAATGTCCAGTCTCGGGTCGCTGATGGCATGGAGACGCACCGCGGGTTTCGATACCTTGAGATCCTGTGAGTTGAATAAAATAGATAAAAAGAAGTGGCCAAAAGATACCCTCGTGGTCTATAATTCAATCAAAGATACCCTTCGAAAAGAGGCGCAAATTAAAAGATTTCAAGTGGCCGAATCTGCAGATTACTTGGCGTTTTTGAAAGAGCAAAACGATAAACCACAACCTTCATCGATTGAATCCCCAAAGAAGTGTTGGTTTCATGGGAAGAAGAAACCGATTACCCCGACCAAGGAAATAAAATCAGACGGAACTACCTTGGTTTTGGAAAACTGGGATTATACCTTATTTCGAGTAAACAATGCCACGGATTTCTTACTTTCGAAACAGGGTAATTTGGCCTACATCACCCAAGAAAAAGGAAAGCAAGATACCTTTAGATTATGGGTAATTTCCCCAGATGCTTTAATGCCAATTATGGTGGGCACAACACAACGGAGCATCAAATCACTTCAATGGAATCGAGAAGGAAATTATTTGGCGTTTTTGTATTCCTCCGATACCAATAAGGTCAAGCAGTTTGAGCTGGGAATCTATAACATGGCGTTAGATTCCTTAATTACTTTTGGCGATTCAACGACCACAAAATCCTTCGGCTTTAAGGGAGTGAATGATAAGGTTCAACCCACATTTTTTGATTATTTACCTTATGTGAAATTTACGCTCAGTGATCGAATTGTTTTTCAAAAAGACACCTTGTTGGATTCTGAAAAAGTGCGGTTAGATTTATGGTCACCATCGGACCTCACCTTACAGCCACAACAACTATTGGAGATTAAAGACGGTGATAAATCCGGAGACATTGTCGCGTTGCATTTAGCCGATTTCAAACCCATTTTGTGGTGTCCAGATTCCTTGCGTTGTTCCTTGAATATTCACAGTCAAAGTAATTTTACCTTGGCTTATCATGATGAACTTTATGCGATTCAATCGCAATGGAAAAATCCTGTATTGAATGATGTTTATCGCATAGATCTTCGAACAGGAGAGCGTATTCTGCTTAAAAAGGCAGTGGCTTACGAAGGCCATTTATCGGATAACGGGAGTTTTTTTACCTATTTTGAGCCGAAACGTAAAAATCACTACCTACTTCAAATCGACCAAAACTTGAATGAAATCTGCATGAGTTGTGCAGTGAAAGAACCTTGGGAAGAAGACCTAAATGGCCAACCTATGGATCCAGGTCCCGCAGCAACCTATGGGTTCAATGCGAATGGTGATGCCTATTACTACGCTTCTCGAGATAATATTTTTGAATATGACCTTACAACCAAGAAAAATCGTTGTTTGACCTTCGATGATTCGAAAAACACCGATTGGGAATGGATTAAATGGAATTCAGATTCAACCAATGTTGCGTGGAATAGTGGTTATTTTCAAGCGAGGAATCGCACCACAAAAAAAGTCTCTATTTGGACGGCAACGCCTTCATTTTTACTTCAAATGGTGGATCGGGGAGATTTCAAAGTATTGTCTTTCACTAAAGCAAAAGATACATCCGTGTATGTGCTTCGTCGCATGCGGGTGGATCAGTTTCCGGATATTGAAGTTGGTGGAAATTTAAGTGTATTTAAAAGGGTTTCTTGGGCAAATCCTCAACAGTCAACATACAATTGGGCTACGGCCGAATTGGTTCGTTGGAACAGTTATTCAGGGTTCAATTTAGAAGGAATTGTTTACAAACCAGAGGATTATAACCCTGCAAAAAGATATCCACTCCTGGTGTATTACTATGAATTGAATGGCGATAACTTACATAGTTATCGTGGCCCAGCCCCTACAGCCAGTACAATCAATCCAACCGAATATGCATCAGCAGGATATGTCGTATTGATTCCAGATATTCGGTATAAACCAGGGTATCCGGCTAAAGGTGCCTATGATTGCATCATGAGCGGAACCGATTATATGCTTAAAAATTATCCGATTGATTCTACACGCATGGGCTTGCAAGGTCAAAGCTGGGGAGGGTATCAAACCGCCCAACTCATTACCATGACGAACCGATACAAAGCGGCCATGGCAGGAGCCCCCGTAAGCAATATGTTTTCGGCTTATGGAGGGATTCGTTGGGGGAGTGGATTGAATCGCCAATTTCAATATGAATCAACCCAAAGTAGAATTGGAGCAACCATGTGGGAACGCCCAGACTTGTACATAGAAAACTCTCCTATTTTCCATTTGCCTAAGGTCAATACGCCCCTACTCGTAATGGCGAATGATAAGGATGGTGCTGTACCTTGGTATCAAAGCATTGAACTTTATACGGGCTTGCGAAGGTTGGGAAAACCCTGTTGGATGTTAAACTACAATGACGATGACCACAATTTGACCAAATTGCCCAATAAAATAGACCTTAGCATCCGAATGCGGCAGTTTTTTGACCACTACCTCAAGGATGAGCCCCTGCCAATGTGGATGAAGGATGGAATTGATGCACGAGAAAAAGGAAAATTGAACAAATACTAAGTTGTAGAATAAATGGAAATACTTAAAAATTACATCGACGGAGGCTTTCACGCACCCCTTCAAGGAAAGTACCTTGATAATTTTGAACCCGCAACGGGAAAGGTGTATGCACAAATTCCTGATTCAGATGAAACGGACCTGGAGACAGCTGTCCTTGCAGCCGAAAAAGCATTCCCACTGTGGTCAAACCTACCTTTAAACGAGAGAAGTGACATCTTACTTAAACTGGCCAAAGGCATTGAAGATCGAATGGAGGAATTTGTAAAAGCAGAATCCAGAGACAATGGCAAACCCGAAAAACTAGCCGCACATGTCGACATTCCACGTGCCATCTCGAATTTTCATTTTTTTGCTACTGCCATCGAACATTTCGCTTCGGAATCCCACTATATGGAACAAGTAGGAATCAATTTTACCACCCGTCGTCCCATTGGCATCGTTGGATGTATTTCGCCTTGGAACCTTCCACTGTATCTTTTTTCATGGAAAATTGCCCCCGCTTTGGCCGCAGGGAATTGCGTAATTGCCAAACCCAGTGAAATCACTCCTTACACAGCGTTTTTACTTGGAGAAGTTGCGACAGAAGCCGGATTACCCCCTGGGGTTTTGAACATTGTTCACGGCCTCGGAGCTAATATAGGGAGCGCCATGGTTGCCCATCCAAAAATTAAAGCCATTTCCTTCACCGGAGGGACAACAACAGGGGAGAACATTGCGCGAATTGCCGCACCCATGTTTAAAAAATTAAGCTTGGAACTCGGCGGAAAAAACCCAACGGTTATTTTTCCAGATTGTGATGTCCAACAAACAGTCAATGAAGTATTCAAATCTTCTTTCTCCAACCAAGGTCAAATTTGCCTTTGTGGCTCTCGGATTTTTATACATGCAAGCATTTATGACGCATTTAAAGAGGCGTTTGTAAAACGTGTTAAGTCTGCAAAAACCAGTTACCCGAGTGATCCTTCCGCACAATTAGGTGCTGTAGTGTCTCATTCACACATGGAAAAAATACTTGGCTACATTGCTTTGGCTAAATCCGAAGGGGGTGTTTTGTTGGCAGGCGGAAATAGAATCCACCTTGACGCCCCCCATGAAAACGGTTATTACATAGAGCCTACCGTTTTTGAAAACCTGCCCAACCAATGCCGCATTAACCAAGAAGAAGTTTTTGGACCCTTGGTTACCTTGATGCCTTTTGAGACCGAAGCGGAAGTAATCGGGTTGGCAAATGATACAAAATATGGCTTGGCAGCATCGGTGTGGACAAAAGACCTTAACACTGCGCATCGCGTTGCGGATCGCTTGGAAATGGGGATCGTTTGGGTGAATGCATGGCTGGTAAGAGACCTTAGAACGCCCTTCGGTGGCGTGAAAGCTTCAGGGGTTGGACGAGAAGGCGGGTGGGAAGCGCTGCGGTTTTTTACAGAACCTAAAAATATAATGATAAAATACCTGTAGAAATTAAATGGATTCTACGGCAGAGATTTCTGGAACCGCTCTTTTGACGGTTTCTTCGATGCCACCTTTCAACGTTGAGTTACGCATGGAACAGTCTTGGCAAGAACCTGTTAGCCGTACCTTGACAACAAAGTCAGCGGTGATTTCCACCAATTCAACATCTCCGCCATCGTCGTTCAAAAAGGGACGGATTTGAGAAATTGCGTCTTTTACCTTTCCTTCGATGGATTTCATGTCAATCATTTTTGTTGCTTACGTCGAAAATACGCGCTACGAAGTTATGAACTAAATTTTCAAATGCCAAGGCGACCAAAGTGCCTTCTTGCAAGACTGCAGGCCTGCCCACATCGCCAGACTCTCGGATGCTTTGGATCAAAGGAATGGCTCCCATAAAATGTATGTCCATGCCTTCGGCTAAATTTTTAGCACCGTCTCTACCGAAAATATAATATTTGTGGTCGGGGAGCTCCTCAGGGGTAAACCAAGCCATGTTTTCTACAATCCCTAAAATGGGAACATTCATGCCATCAACCTTAAACATGTTAATGCCTCTTTTAGCATCTGCCAACGCCACTGCTTGCGGCGTACTTATGATGACAACGCCATCCAAAGGTAAGGTTTGAACCAAAGAGAGGTGTATGTCTCCAGTTCCCGGAGGTAGATCAATCAGCAAAAAATCAAGTGCGCCCCAATTTCCTTCGGTAATCATCTGTGTGAGCGCTTTTGATGCCATGGGCCCACGCCAAACCACTGCATTGTTCGGGTCGGTAAAAAATCCAATGGAAAGCAACTTCACACCGTGGCTTAGGATGGGTTCAATTAAGGATTTTCCATCCACTGAAACCATGTTGGGACGCTGTCCTTCAACATCAAACATGGTGGGCATCGAAGGGCCGTAAATGTCTGCGTCGATTAACCCTACAGTGTATCCTTGCTTTGCCAAGCCTGCAGCTAAGTTTGCCGTTAAGGTCGACTTTCCAACGCCTCCCTTTCCAGAGGCAATGGCAACGATATGCTTCACCTCAGGTAAGATGGTTCTACGGGTTTTTCTTTGTTCTCCACTTAAAGCTTGTACCCGACACAATACCTTAACTTCGTTTCCAAACGCATTTCTCAAGGCCGAAACAATGGTGTCTTCTAATTTTTTCCTTGCATGCAAGGCAGGATTCGTGCTGTAAACTTGAAGGGAAAGTACGCCCTCCTGTATATCAATCTCTTGCACCAAGTTGGCACTAACTATGTCTTGCTTAGACTCTGATTCATACACATTCGATAATGCCTCAATAATTTCAGATCGGTTCATCATTTTGTTTTCAATTTAAAAGATCGAATGGATTTCGCCATGAGTTCAACCACCTCTTTTCCATCACCTGATTCTTTGTTTTTAAGCTCATAATAATAATCACCCAATTTTTTAAGTCCATACACATGATACGATATATGCTTGTATTTTGGCGTATTGATGTTTTTTAGCAGTTCCCTTTTGTAAACAATGCAATCTCCTTCATCCTTGAGGATGGTCACCTCAAAGATGTTGTTCTTTTTTAATGTCGCTTTGAATACCTTCATTCGTTCAGAATTATCGCCCCAATCTTCTATGAACAATTCAAAGTTCGGTCCGGCTGATATTTTCCATGTAAAATCTTCGTCGTGAACAATTTTTGTCTTGAAAGATGCGCCAATCCCTGTCGTTTCATCAGGAATAAAAAGGGATGCACCTAAATCATAGTGGCTCAGATCCACTTCCATGAATTGATAATAGTAATCATCATCGCTTTGAATATCACCAGAATTATTGCCAGAACAACCAATCAATAACCCAAAAGTTAAGAGGAGTCCGATGATTTTTTTTTGCATTGCCGCTTAGAATTGTGAACGAAGATATATACTTTTGGACAAATCCAAGTTATGAATAGCAAGGCTGCCTCCTTATCCATTTTTATTTTTGCGTTTTCTATCGTTTTGGGGGCTTTTGGTGCGCATAGCCTGAGCAAGGTGGCTTCCTTAAAAATGAGTAATGCTTTCGAAACGGCAGTACGTTATCAAATCTACATTGCCCTTTTTACCCTTGTTATTTCTGTAGGGGCTCAATACTTCTCCTTTCGTCTCAAACCTTACCTCCTTGGACTTTGGGGAGGATTGTTGTTGTTTTCGGGATCCATCTATGGCCTAGTGATTTTTCACCTTTTAGGGCTTAATGCAAGTTTCCTAGGTCCAATCACACCCATTGGCGGACTCGTGATGATTCTTTCAGCGGTATTTTTCGGAATCAAGGTTTTGAAGACTCGGACTAGTTAAACACATTTGAACGATTGCATTTATTGGTTTTTCTTGTGCTTTTTCCCTACAAATTGATAACTTTGCGAACCTTTAATTCCAGAATACAACATGGACAAAGTTACTTATGTAGGCAACGCGGATGTAAACGCAATCGAGTTTTTATATACTCAATACAAACAAAATCCTGACAACGTAGATGTAGGATGGAAGAAATTTTTCGAAGGATTTGAGTTCGCGCAAACCTCCTATTCTCAGGGAGATGCCGTTCCTGAAAATTTCCAGAAAGAATTCAAAGTTTTGAACCTTATCAATGGGTACAGAACGCGTGGACACCTTTTCACGAAAACAAATCCAGTTAGGGAGCGAAGGAAGTATTCCCCAACCTTAGACATCGAAAACTTTGGCTTGACAGCTTCGGATTTAACAAATGTTTTTCAAGCAGGCAGTGAGGTTGGCATCGGCCAAAGTACCCTACAAGACATCATCGCCCATCTTCAAGAAACCTATTGTGAATCCATAGGTATAGAATTCGTTTACATGCGTGATCCAGAGAGAATCTCATGGATTAAAAGCAAAATAGAAATTAGGAACCGCCCCACCTTTGATAAAAACCGCAAAAAGAAAATCTTCGCTAAACTCATCCAAGCCACAGGTTTTGAAGCCTTTTTAGGGAAAAAATTTGTAGGCCAAAAACGCTTCTCCATCGAAGGAGGTGAGGCTTTAATACCCGCTTTGGATGCCTTGGTTGAAAAAGGTTCCGAACTTGGAATTGAGTATTTTGTAATGGGAATGGCCCACAGAGGTCGGCTAAATACTTTGGCCAATATATTTCAAAAACAACCCAGAGACATCTTCTCCGAGTTTGAAGGAAAAGAATTTGAATTTGATGCGCATTTCGATGGCGATGTGAAATACCACCAAGGGTTTACCTCTCACATTACCTTGGATAACGGGAAACAAATGGGACTCACCCTTTCCCCAAACCCGTCTCATCTAGAAGCTGTAAACACTGTCGTTGAGGGAATTTCAAGGGCAAAGATAGACCACGTATTACATACAGAAAATAAAATTTGTCCCGTCCTGATCCATGGAGATGCCGCAATTGCCGCGCAAGGAATCGTCTACGAAACCATTCAAATGGCACAATTAGATGGGTATAAAACAGGAGGAACCATTCATATTGTGGTAAATAACCAAGTTGGTTTTACAACCAATTACTTGGACGCAAGGTCTTCCACCTATTGCACCGACATCGCTAAAACAACCCTCTGTCCTGTGTTCCATGTAAATGGGGATGACATAGAAGCGGTTTTGCAAGCCATGGAAATTGCAATTGAATACCGCCAAACTTTTAAAAGAGATGTTTTTATTGACCTCCTTTGCTATCGTAAATATGGTCACAATGAGGGCGATGAACCTAAATTTACCCAGCCGAAGTTATACGACATTATTCTCAAACACCCGAATCCTAAAGTTATTTACCAAAAACAACTGATTGAAGAAGGGAGCCTAACCGATGCAGAAGCCAAAGAAATGGAAGCAGAATACATCGCCTTCCTTGAATCAGAATTTGATGCCTCTCGTAAAACTGTAAAAGCCCAAGTATTTGATTTCTTAAGTCTAACTTGGGAAGGCTACCGTCATGCAAATGCTACGGATTTTGAAGTTTCACCACCTACAGGCGTATCGCGCGAGAAACTTTTGGCACTCGGTGAAAAATTAGCCGTGCTTCCAGAGAATAAAAAATATTTCAGAAAAATCTCAAAGATCTTCGAAGACCGTTGGAACGCCATTAAAAATGACAAATTAGATTGGGGAACGGCAGAGATGTTGGCTTATGCAACCTTGTTGTCAGAAGGCCACAGCGTCCGTATTTCTGGACAAGATGTTGAACGTGGGACATTCTCCCATCGTCATGCCGTAGTCATTACTGAAGATTCTGAAGAAGAAATCGAAACGCTGAACCTGCTTTCAGATGACCAAGCAAAATTCTACATCTACAATTCTTTACTCTCTGAATACGGGGTGCTCGGTTTTGAATACGGTTACTCCCTAGCAAATCCAAGTGGTTTGACCATTTGGGAAGCACAATTTGGAGATTTCTTTAATGGTGCGCAAATCATGATCGACCAGTTTATTTCCGCAGGAGAAGATAAATGGGCGACGCAAAGCGGTCTTGTTCTTTTACTTCCGCATGGCTATGAAGGCCAAGGGGCAGAACACTCCAGTGGCAGAATGGAAAGGTTTTTACAACAATGCGCCGACCTTAACATGCAAGTGGTGAACACTTCCACACCTGGAAATCACTTCCATTTGCTCAGAAGACAACTCAAACGAGATTTTAGAAAACCCTTGATTGTATTCTCTCCTAAAATGTTACTACGTTACCCTGACGCAACGTCTACTTTGGCAGCGCTTGAAACAGGGGGATTTAAAGAAGTATTGGATGACCCTACTGCTGAGGTTGCCCAAACGGATACGGTTGTTTTCTGTTCAGGTAAATTCTACTATGAAATGAAATTGAAAGCCAAGGAATTAGGCGTTCAGAATATGGCCTTTGTTCGCGTTGAACAATTGTATCCACTTCCGATGAAACAAATGGAAGGTATCGTAGAAAAATACAAACCTACAAACGTCCTTTGGGCACAAGAAGAACCCGCGAATATGGGGGCTTGGAGCTTTATGGCACTTCACCTTAAAAACATGAACCTCATCGGCATTTGTAGAGAAGCTACCGCCGCTTCTGCTGAAGGTTCCAAAAAATTACACGAAAAAAGATTGAATAAATTATTTGATTCCCTTTTTGTTTACGCCAATATTAACATTGAAAAATAACACCTATGTCAATACTTGAAATGAAGGTCCCAAGTCCGGGAGAATCCATATCTGAAGTTGAAATCGCACAATGGCTCGTCGCCGAAGGCGATTACGTAATGAAAGACCAGGCCATTGCAGAAGTGGACTCAGACAAAGCGACCTTGGAATTGCCCGCAGAAGAAAGCGGAATCATTTCCCTTAAAGCCGCTGAAGGGGATGTAGTCAAAGTTGGACAAGTGGTTTGCCTTATTGATACTTCCGCGCCTGCGCCCGCACAGGTCGAAAAAATCGTAGAAGCAGCCCCCAAGGCAGAGAATGTGGTTGCAGAACCTGCAAAACCGAATCCCGACCCTGTTAAAAGTTATGCTTCCGGTACGCCGTCACCCGCTGCAGCTAAAATTATTTCGGAAAACAACATTCCTGCACAACAAATTCAAGCCACTGGAAAAGATGGGAGAATTACCAAGTCCGATGCAATGAACGCAATGTCCGCTGGATTTAGTACCACACAAATGCAAGGATGGGGAGGTACTCGAAATCAATCCAAGGAAAAAATGTCCATGCTTCGCAGAAAAATCGCCGAAAGATTGGTGTCTGTAAAAAATGAAACAGCAATGCTAACCACTTTTAATGAAGTGGACATGAAACCCATCATGGATCTTAGAACCAAATACAAAGATGCCTTTTCAAAACACCACGCAGTAAACCTTGGTTTTATGTCCTTTTTCACCAAAGCGGTGACAGAGGCCTTACATCTGTTTCCAGCAGTGAATGGCCAAATCAGTGGAAACGAAGTTATTTACCATGATTATGCAGACATCGGAATTGCCGTTTCTTCTCCTAAAGGACTTATGGTTCCTGTACTTCGAAATGCCGAAAGACTTTCCTTAGCCGAAATTGAAATGGAAATTAAAAGATTGGCAGTGAAAGCAAGGGATGGAAAAATTACCCCAGAAGACATGACAGGCGGAACATTTACCATCACCAATGGTGGTGTTTTCGGTTCCATGCTCTCTACGCCAATCATTAACCCACCACAGTCTGCCATTCTTGGAATGCATAACATCGTTGAAAGACCCGTGGCCATAAATGGGAAAGTTGAAATCAGACCGATTATGTACGTAGCCCTTTCCTATGATCACAGAATAATCGATGGTAAAGAATCCGTTGGATTCTTAGTAAAGGTCAAAGAAATGCTCGAACAACCAGAAAAAATGTTATTCGGTTCTAAAGACCCTATTCAAGTTCTGTTGGGCCTGTAATTATAAACTTAGGTTTAAAACAAAATCATGGCAAAAATTAGAAAACAAGATGCGCTCGATTATCATTCGATGGGTAGACCAGGGAAAATTGAAGTAGTTCCTACCAAACCTTATTCTTCGCAACGTGACCTCTCCTTGGCCTATTCTCCGGGGGTAGCCGAACCTTGTCTAAAAATTGCAGAGAATAAAGACGACGTTTACAAGTATACCAGTAAATCAAATTTGGTCGCCGTAATCTCAAATGGAACAGCCGTTTTAGGTCTTGGCGACATCGGCCCATTAGCGTCAAAGCCGGTCATGGAAGGAAAAGGTCTCCTTTTCAAAATCTTTGCAGACATCGATGTTTTTGACATTGAAGTAGACGCCAAAGATCCAGAGCTTTTCATTCAGACAGTAAAAGCCATTGCTCCAACTTTTGGAGGAATCAATTTGGAGGACATCAAAGCACCTGAAGCATTTGAAATTGAACGCAGATTGAAAGAAGAATTGGACATTCCAATTATGCACGATGACCAACATGGTACCGCAATCATATCCGCTGCAGCATTGCTTAATGCCTTGGAATTGGCAAGAAAAAGAATCGACAGGGTAAAAATCGTTGTCTCAGGCGCAGGCGCAGCTGCCCTTTCCTGTGCTAAATTGTATGTATCACTCGGCGCGAAAGTTTCCAATATTTTCATGTACGACTCTAAAGGCCTCATGCATGCCGAACGTACAGATTTGGATGAAATGAAAACGTACTACGCGACCCATAAAAAAGACATTCCCTTTGACACCGTTTTTAAAGGGGCAGACGTCTTTTTGGGTTTGTCAAAAGGAGGGTTGGTGACCAAAGAAATGATAAAAAAAATGGCGAAGGATCCCATCGTATTTGCGTTGGCCAATCCAGATCCAGAAATTTCTTACAAAGAAGCAACCTCGGTTCGAAAAGACATCATTATGGCAACGGGGCGTTCAGACCATCCGAATCAGGTCAATAACGTTTTGGGTTTCCCTTACATTTTTAGAGGTGCCCTTGATGTTCGGGCGACTACCATCAATGAGGAGATGAAGCTGGCTGCCGTAAAAGCAATTGCTTCACTTGCAAAAGAAACAATCCCGGAAGAAGTCATCGAAGCCTACGGAGAGAAAAACATCTCGTTTGGAAGAGATCAAATTATTCCCAAACCCCTCGATCCAAGACTTATTTATTATGTAGCACCGGCCGTAGCCCGAGCTGCCATTGATTCGGGTGTGGCAAAGAATCCAATCAAAGATTGGCAGAAATATGAAGAAGAGCTCAAAGCGAGGTTAGGACTCGATAACAAACTGGTAAGAAACATTACCACCAAAGCACAAAGCAATCCCAAAACCGTTGTGTTTGCCGAAGCAGACAATGTCAAAATCCTTAAGGCGGCGCAAGTGGCGTATGAAGATGGCGTAGCCTTCCCAATTTTATTGGGGGATGTAGATACGATCCACCATCTGATGGATGAATATGGCGTCGAAATGCCCGATGTAACCATTATTGACCCTAAAGCTGAAACAGAAGAGGAAAGAAGATTGGCCTTTGGAAAAGAATTCTTCGAACGCAGAAAAAGAAAAGGTCTAACCGAATTTGAAGCCGTTAAGTTAATGCGCGAAAGAAACCACTTCGGTGCAATGATGGTCGATTTAGGAATGGCCGATGCAATGATTACAGGTTTAACCCGCAGCTATAGGTCCTCAGTACGACCACTGCTTCAAATCATTGGATTGGAAAAAGATGTAAAAACCGTTTCAGGTATGTACATCCTTAATACCAAAAGAGGCCCAATGTTCCTTGCCGATACCACGGTTAACTTAAACCCTAGCGCACAACAAATCGCGGAAATCACAACCAATGTGGCTAAAACCATTCGCAAGCTAAGAATGCAACCAAAAATTGCACTTTTGAGTTACTCGAATTTCGGTTCCTCCCCAGGTCCTGATGCCGATAAAATGGCAGAGGCGGTAAAAATTCTTCACGAAGAACAACCCAACCTGATCGTGGATGGTGAAGTACAAGCAAACTTTGCATTGAATTCAGAATTGTTAAACGAGAAATTTCCGTTTTCCTCCCTCGTGAACAAAGAAGTCAATACCCTTATCTTTCCAAATTTGTCTGCGGGAAATATTTCCTATAAATTGCTTCAGCAAATGACAGACAGTGATGCCATAGGACCCATCTTAATTGGTTTGAGGAAATCAATCCATGTGGTACAACTTGGCGCTTCTGTTCGTGAAATAATAAATATTGTAAAGGTTGCGGTCGTCGACGCGCAAAACAAATAAACATGATCGCACAGTTACAAGGTAAATTAATAGAGAAAAATCCAACAGAAGTGGTGTTGGATTGCGGTGGGATTGGTTACGAAGTCAAAATTTCTTTGAATACCTTTTCTTCCATTGGAAGTGATGAGCATTTAAAACTGTTTACCCGGTTGATTGTTCGCGAAGACGCCCATATACTCTATGGATTTTCTTCCAAAGAAGAAAGAGAAATGTTCAATCATTTAATTTCTGTTTCCGGAATTGGACCCAACATCGCCATGATTATGCTGTCCTCCCTCGTGCCTGCAGAAATTGCTCATGCCATTCAATCTGAAGATGTTGTGACCATACAACGCGTTAAAGGAATTGGTGCGAAAACAGCACAACGCGTTATCATTGACCTTAAAGGAAAAGTTCTTAAATACACCGAAGTTTCTCAAAATATTTCCGCTGCAAACAATACGAATCGTTTTGATGCGTTAACGGCCCTGGTTTCTTTAGGGTTCGATAGAAAAACAACGGAAAAAGCCTTGGAGAAAATTGATTCAGGCGAAGAATCTGTGGAAGTTTTAATAAAAGAAGCACTAAAAGTATTATAGTGAACAATGAGATAAGAAATATTCTTGCTATGAAATGGGTGTTGGGTTTTTTAGGAACCCTTTTGCCTGTTTTTGCGATGATTTCTTTTGCACAAAATGGCCCAAAACTTCCCTTCCCCTTTGGGAATTCGTACAACACTTTTCAAAACGAACAATATCCGTTCGACCTAGGTGACCCTTCCTCCTTAAATCAAACCATTGAATATGATCCGACTACAGGTCATTATGTATTTAAACAAACCTTGGGTCAAGGATTGCTTTTTCGAAATCCGACCTCAATGTCGATGCAAGATTACCTGAATTATAAAAACACACAGTTTCAAGACCAAAATTGGGAACAACAAATTGAAGAAGAATCCGTAGTTGGACGCTCCTTTGAATTACCCATTAAAATTGGAAGTAAGGTTTTTGAAAGCATTTTTGGTTCCGGTGAAATCGTCATTCGCCCTCAAGGTAATGTAGAAGTGCAATTGGGAGTAAACCATTCTAGGTATGACAACCCAATCCTTCCCATGAAACAACGGAACATTACCCGTTTTGATTTTCAACAAAACATTAACATGGACATCGTGGGGCAAATTGGTACCCGATTGAAAATAGGCGCTAAATATAATACCCAAGCAGCTTTCGATTTTGAAAACATTTCTAAGTTAGAGCACACCGGAGACGAGGACCAAATCATCCAAAAAATCGCGCTTGGTATGGTGAATTTAGATTTGCCTACGTCCTTAATTCAAGGTTCACAAACGCTGTTCGGAGCGAAAACCCAATTGAAATTTGGAAGGTCTACCTTCGACCTCATTTTGGCTCAGTCTAAAGGAAAAAGGCAAGAAATCAACATTGCTGGAAAATCACAAGTGCAAAAATTTGAATTGACAGCAGATAATTATGAAGCAAACAGGCACTATTTCCTAAACCTTTTTCACCAACAAAATTATGACTCGGCCATGGCAAATTTACCCATGGTCAATGCCACCCGTTACATAACACGAATTGAAGTTTGGGTTACCAACAGAACAAACAATACCGAAAACACCCGAAACATCGTGGCTTTTTCCGACTTAGGAGAAGGTAAAGCTCAAAACTGTCAGGGAAATCCAGGTGGATTCGTTTCCGCAGTTGATCCTGATAACTCCGCAAATGGCCTCTACAATTGGGCAGCCAATCAACCCCTTATTCGCGGATTCGCCAATGCTGTCAGTGTCCTGAATACCCAAGTATCCACGCCAGGGCCTTTCCAACAAGCCAAAGACTATGAAAAGGTTGAGAATGCCAGAAAATTAACAGACCAAGAATTCACCTATAATGCATTGTTGGGATACATTTCACTCAATAACCCACTCAACAACGATGAGGTTTTGGCTGTTTCCTACGAATATACCTATCGAGGTCAAACCTATCAAATAGGGGAGTTCTCGACCGACGGAGCAAGTGGACAACAAGCGCTGATCCTAAAACTTATCAAACCAACCATTACGAGTCCACAGAATAAAATCTGGGACCTCATGATGAAAAATGTCTATTCCATTGGGGCCTATCAGGTAGACCAAACTGGATTTAAAGTGGACATTTATTATAACAATCCTTCCACAAGTGTTCCCCTTCCCGTATTTCCAATGGCAGGATTGGATGATAAACAAATTGTCACCCTCCTGGACATGGATAAAATCAATCAAAACAACCAACCTTTCTCGGATGGTGTATTTGATTATGTACCTTTAATTGTCAATGGCGCCAAGGTTGAAAATGGAGGAACCATCAACAGGAAAAATGGACGGATTTATTTTACCACGGTTGAACCTTTTGGGAAAACACTCGCAAAAAGAATGCTCGAAATTGGCGTTCCACAACAAACCATCAATGGCATCGCGTTTTATGAATTGTATGATTCAACAAAAACCGCAGCGCAACAAATCCCAAGTAAAAATAGATTTATTTTTAAAGGAGAATTCCAATCTTCTGTAAGCTCAGATATACCCCTAAACGCATTGAATGTACCGCAAGGTGCCGTGTCTGTTACCGCAGGCGGGATAAAACTTACCGAAAATGTTGACTATACCGTAGACTATAACTTGGGTCGCGTGAAAATCCTAAATACCGGAATTCTTGAATCAAATACTCCGATTAAAATTTCAATTGAAAGCAATTCTGTTTTTGGATTTCAGGCCCGCTCCATGATGGGTGGACATTACCAATATCGTTTGAATGACAAAATGAAATTCGGAGCGACATGGGTAAGAATGTCTGAAAGACCGGTCACCCAAAAAGTAGATTTTGGCAGTGAACCTTTTAAAAATAATATTCTTGGTGCTGATTTTAGCATTCGTACGGATGTTCCCTTCCTGACAAAATTAGTGGACCTTCTGCCCGTCATCTCAACCAACCAAATGTCAACTTTCTCGCTTAATGGGGAAGTAGCATATTTGATTCCGGGCCAACCCAAAGTCATCAATAAGTCTGGAACCTCTTATGTAGATGATTTTGAAGCCAGTCAAAGCTCCATCGACTTGAAATCTTCCTCCGCTTGGCGCTTGGCCTCCATCCCTCAAGGACAACCCGATTTATTTCCCGAAGCTTCTTCCACCTCGCTTAGCGCTGGTTTTAAAAGGTCCAAAATCGCTTGGTATACCATTGACCCCTTGTTTTATCAAAGCAATAACCTCACCCCTCAACACATAAAACAAGACGCAACGATGCTCGCTGACAGTCGAATGAGGTTGGTCAATCAAGTAGATATCTTTCCGAACCAGCAATTGCAATATGGATCCATTCCCAACATTACCGTTTTTGACCTCTTTTATTACCCCAAAGAACGGGGAATGTACAATTATGACACCACCAATACCGTAGACACCTCAGGATACTTTACCAATCCAGAAAACCGATGGGGAGGTGTAATGCGTTCATTGGCTACCAATGATTTTGAAACTGCCAATGTTGAGTTTATTCAGTTTTGGGTGTTGGATCCTTTCAATCAAGATGCTGAAAATTCGGATTCTTCAAGCCTTATGAACGGTGGAGATTTGTATTTTAACCTTGGGAACGTCTCCGAAGATGTGATTCCGGATTCTAGAAAAGAATATGAAAATGGCATACCTCCATTGGGACCAAGTATCACCGACAATGTGGATACAACTGTATGGGCCCGTGTTTCAAATGAACAAGTAGTCGTTAATGCCTTTGATACAGATCCAGCGGCTCGTTTAAACCAAGACATCGGTTTGGATGGTTGGAATGACACCGACGAACAATCTGCATATGCTAATTTTGTGAGTTGGGTTCAAAACAATCCAAATTTATCGTCAGGCGCAAAAGCAAGAATGATTCAAGATCCATCCAATGATGATTATAATTATTATTTGGATGACAATTTTGATGCTTCAAATGCAGATATTCTTGAACGATACAAACGCTACAACGGGATGGAAGGGAACTCTCCAACCACCAATATGTCCGACACCGCCAATTCAGCTGGTTACCCCACACAAGCCACCAACATGCCGGATCTTGAGGACATCAACCAAGACAATAACCTTTCAGAATCTGAAGCTTATTTCCAGTATAAAATGAGCATCCGACCTGGAGACATGGTTGTAGGGAAAAATTTTATTACCAATGTTCAAGTGTATAACAGTGGTAATAAAACTGAAAAATGGTACCAAGTAAAAATTCCCTTGAAAGAATTCCAAAAAAAGGTCAACGGAATCCAAGATTTTAGGTCCATTCGCTTCATGCGAATTTTTATGAAGGACTTTGACGAACAAATTCAAATGCGTTTCGCGCGTTTAGAGTTGATTCGTGGGGAATGGAGAAGATACTATGATGACCTTACGCAACCGGGCATTAGCGTTCAACCCGATCCAAATCTTACCACCTTTAACATCGCGGCCGTGAATGTGGAGGAAAACGACCAGCGTACACCCATAAAATATGAAGTTCCTCCAGGAATTACGCGTGAAATCGACCCTTCCCAAACCTACCAACGACAAATGAACGAACAGTCATTGGTTTTGGACATTTGTAATCTTCAAGAGGGAGATGCCCGCGCAGCCTATAAAAATGTAGTCTTCGATGTGAGAACCTACAAAAAACTGAAAATGTTTGTCCATGCCGAAGAGGTTAATCCAATGACACCTCTCAATGACAAAGAAGTGACTATGTTTGTGCGTCTTGGAACCGATTTCGTTGACAACTACTACGAATACGAACTTCCATTGTATAAAACACAATGGGGTGCAACTTCTCCAGATGATATTTGGCCTTCAATGAATGACATCGAAATTGTTTTCGACCACTTGCTTGATTTAAAAAAGGAACGTAACAAAAAGTTGGAAGATGGAACCGCTGGGGTATCAAACCTTTTTGAATATGCAAAAAATGACCCCGCAAATGCTGACCGTAAAATTAAAGTGAAAGGATCCCCAAATCTACAATCCGTTAAAACCATTATGATTGGTGTTAGAAATCCACTCCAATCAGATCCTAACAACAGTTGGCCAGATGATGGGCAAGCAGAATGCGTAAATGTTTGGGTAAATGAATTAAGACTCACCGATTTTGTGAGCAATGGGGGAGGCGCCGCAGTCGGGCAAGCCCAATTACAAGTAGCTGATTTCGCAACCGTCTCCGCTTCAGGAAATTACTCAGGGATTAATTGGGGCTCCGTTGAAAGCCGTGTGCAGGAACGTCAGCGTAATGCCAAAATGGGCATTGATATGAATTCAAATGTTCAATTAGGTCAGTTTTTTGGCAAACAAGCCAAGGTATCCCTTCCTTTCTTCTATGGCTATTCCTTGAGCATCATCAATCCTGAATATGACCCATTCAATCCAGATATTAAATTGGCAGATTATGACATTGCAACCCGCAAGGAAAGAGCAAAACTCGGTCAAGATTTCAATGAAAGAAAATCATATAATTTCACCAATGTAAGAAAAGAAGCCAAAGCCGGTGCTAAACCTGCCTTTTGGAGGGTTTCAAATTGGTCGGCTAGTTATGCTTATTCAGAAAATTTGAAACGAGATTTTAATACCAACTACGACCGAACTAAAAACTACACGGGAGCGCTAAACTATAACTATACCTTCGCTGGAAAACCGATAGAGCCTTTCAAGAAATGGAAACCGGTACAAAAATCAAAATGGCTTGCCTTGGTCAAGGACATGAATTTCTACCTGATGCCGAAAAACATAACCTTCACAAATGAACTCTTACGTCTTTACAATGAACGCCAAGTAAGGAATAACTTGGTTCCAAATTATGAATTCACTCCTGTGTTTTTGAAAAAATTCGATTGGGTTAGAAATTACAGCATTGGCTACGACCTTACCAAAAACCTTAAAACTTCCTTTACCGCGACCAATAAATCCATTTTTGTTGAAGGAAATAAACGCGTAGATCGTAAACAAGATGTCATGGCCTTTCAAGAGTTTAAGGACAGCATTCGATCTCAAATGAGTTCTTTTGGTCGAACCATGGATTACAGCCAAAATGTAAATGTTAGTTATACCGTTCCATTTGACAAATTCCCACTCACGGATTGGATCACATTGAACGCAAAATATACAGGTACCTACAATTGGCAACGTGCTCCGTTGGCGCAAACAGAATTTGGAAATACCATCCAAAACAACCGTAGCATCAACTTGACTTCACAGGCGAATTTTGTAACCTTATACAATAAAATACCCCTGTTCAAGAAAATTCTCTCTGATGGAAGAAATTCCAGAGGCGCCTTGAATGGAAAAGACAACCAAGGAGGTAAGCAAAACCCAGGAGGGAATAAAAAAGTGGAGGAAAAGGCACCTGAGCCCCCTAAACCCGTTGAAGAAATGACCAAGAAAGAACGTAGAAAATGGGAGAAAGTCCTTCGAAAATTTGAACGTAAGAAAAAGAAAGAGTTGCGAAGACAAAAGAAAGTGAATCCAGCAGTAGGTTTCTTGGCAAGGTTAACGATGACCGTACGGAATGTATCTGGGACCTATACCGTAAATGACGGGACCATTTTACCAGGTTTTAATCAAGAATCCAGCGTCTTGGGGATGAATGCCAACAACCTCTCTATGGCAGGTTTCGTTTTTGGAAAACAAGGTACCGATGTTTGGGGAAGAGGAAATGGTTATAGCATTGCTGAACAATCCGTAGACAATGGTTGGCTTATCCAAAATGAAAACTTAAACAAACAGTTTGCAACCACCCACTCCACAACGTTAAATCTTAGGGGAACCTTAGAACCGTTGAAGGACCTCAATATTGAAATGAAGTTAAACCGTAATTATGGCCTGAACAGTGGGTCGTTCTTTAGGTGGAATGAGACCTCCCAACAGTTTGAAGGACAAAGTAAATTTGAAACGGCGAACTTAACCTATTCCACCATTACTTGGGGTACTGCATTCATTCGTGACAACAAAGACAAATCTTCGGCTGTGTTTAACCAAATGTTGGCAAATAGACAAAGTGTATCCCAATTGGTAGGTGCTTCCAATCCCAATTCGTCTATGCTGCCCTCAGGTTTTTATGACGGATACTCAGGAAGTCAACAAGAAGTTGTCATTGGGTCTTTCCTCACAGCCTATGGAAACAGTAAAGTCAATGAGAAAAACATCAACCCAATCAAAAACATGCCTCTGCCAAACTGGAGCATAACCTATAACGGATTGTCTAAAATGAACTTCGCTAAAAAATTCGTTAAATCTTTTGTCCTTCGACATGGGTACAATTCTACCATTACCATGAATGGCATGCAATCTAACATGAGCGCCACCGTAGACGCCAACGGTAACCCAACGGCACTTGACATCAACAACAATATCATTTCTGAACGTCAAGTTCAAAACATTACCATCAGTGAACAGTTTTCACCGCTTATCGGAATGGATGCTACTTGGACCATTCTAGGAAAGGCGTTGACAACAAAATTTGAATATAAAAAGGACCGTCAAGCGACCCTTTCCTTAAACAACAATCAAATTACAGAAGTAAAATCGGATGAAATAGTGATTGGGATGCAAACCAAAATTGTTAAAGTGAAATTGATTAAAAAATTACCTGCGAATGATTTGAATGCGGGAATCAATTTCTCTTTCCGAGACAATTCTACACTCATTCGCAAAGTTGTGGAGAACACCAACCAGGGTACAGCAGGTCAACAAATCATTTCCTTCAAATTGAACATTGACTACAACCTTACTCAGAACCTAACGATGTCCTATTTCTACGACCAAAATTTGAATACACCCAAAGTGGCTACCAGTTATCCAACCGGAAACATAAACACAGGGATTAAGCTTAGGTTTAATTTGGCAGGCGTTCAATAATGACAGTTCGTGTTGCCACGCCAAGCGATGTACTTGCCATTCATGAAATGATTGTTGA
Source organism: Chryseobacterium gleum (assembly GCA_945882095.1). Lineage (GTDB taxonomy): Bacteria > Bacteroidota > Bacteroidia > Flavobacteriales_D > Crocinitomicaceae > UBA952. Next base: position 11,188 of record CAMCWF010000008.1, on the reverse strand, counting down.
ATTGGCCATCTTTGAGCGAGAACAAGACGCGGTGATCAATACACCAGAATCCTTACATAAAGATCTTTTTGAACGCCAGATATGTCATGCATGGATAGCTGAAGTGGATCAAAATCCCGTAGCCTTTGCTTTGTATTACTTTGGTTATTCAACCTGGAAGGGCCCCATTCTTTACCTTGAGGATTTGTATGTAAAGGAAGCGCATCGAAAGAGTGGGTTAGGGCAGGTTCTCTTCAACAAGGTAGTTGAAATCGCGAAAGAGACTGGGGTGAAAAGAATGGATTGGCAGGTTCTTGCGTGGAATGCATCCGCAATAGCCTTCTACCAAAAAAACAAATCAATTTTAGACGATGAATGGATCAATGGCAGGTTGTTTTTTGAGTAAGCTGATTCTTTTTTTGGTTTTTTTTCCTCAAACTGACCTCGCTCAAACGCTCGAAGATTCTATTCCTATGAATCAAATTCGTGTATTAGCGTCGCATAACAGTTACAAAGTTAAGCCCTCGAAAAACACATATTCCTTTGTAAATAGATTTTCTAAATTTCTCAATGAAGACAATCAGCCTTACCAGTTGAATTATGGTCACTTACCTATTAGGGAACAATTCGAGAAATTTAACATCCGAGGTTTGGAATTGGATGTATACAATGATCCAAAAGGAGGACGTTATTTCAAGCATCCATTGAATGTTTTTATTAAAAAACAAAAAGTTAAGCAATCCTCCGATTCTTTGTTGCGCAGACCGGGTTTTAAGTTGCTTCACATTCCGGACATCGATTATGAGACACACTGCCAAACGTTGGAAATCGCACTTGAAGAAATCGGTCAATGGAGCTTGCAAAACCCATTACACGCGCCCATATTTGTCAACATTGAGCTTAAGGGAAGTTCTTTAGCGGATGAAGCGCCGATTTTACGAATTTTTGGGTGTAAAAAAGCGATCCCATTTGACCAAAAGTCATTGCAGCAGATGGACTCCCTATTTGGAAGTATGCTTCCCACCTTGTTTAAGGCATCTGATTTTCGCATGGACTATCTTTCAAATCAGGAACGAATATCAAAAGCCGGATGGCCTAAATTACATACGTTGCGTGGAAAAGTTTTTGTGATTGTGCAAGGAAATGGCTTGTCACTGTACCCTTCAGAAAAGGCAAATGCGTTTAAGTATTCAGATCCAACAGATGAAAATGCTGTATTTGTTCTCGTTGACAACCCGCTAGGAAATGAAAAACAAATTTTTGAACTCAGCATGAATCATATGATACGCACACGAACAGATGCAGGAACCATTGAAGCACGCAAAAACGACTACCATCGGCTTTTATCTGCCATGAAAAGCGGTGCCCAAATTTTATCGACCGACTATTATCAACAGGATCCCGAAATAGGAAAATTTTGTATTCCGTTTTACGGTTTTATCAAATAATCCTATCGATTACGGACGAATGGAAGGGAACAGTTTTCGGTTGTCAACCACTTCAGCTTTCTTGCGCAATGCACCCATTAAGAGCCCTTGGATGTTTCCTTTCATCATGGAGGTAAGTTGGTCTTTTTCTTCTTTGTAGTTCGCTACAGAAGGTGCTTTTGACGTTTTGACCACTCGAATGACATAGACGCCAGACTTTCCTTGCAATGGCAAAGTAGTTTGACCGTTTTTCACAAATCCGGAAAACAGTGCCCCGACAATTTCAGGTTCAAAACCAGCATTGCCAATCGCAGGATTTGCAAAGGTAATTTGTGCCTCTTCAACAACCGTATTTCCTTTTTTCGCCAACGTTTGAAGGTTTTTTGTTTTAGCCATTTGATTCATTAAACGCTTGGCTTTTTTGTTCTCGATGATTTCCTTTTTCAAACGCTCTCTGATGTCTTCCAATTCAGGCTCGCCTTTTTCACGGATGGCAGATACCATGGCGATTACATATTTGTCTTTGTCGCGTAAAGGTGCCGTAATAACATTCCCCACTTCAACATCTTCATTAAAGGCAAGCTCTAACAAACGGTCGGTTGCATTGGGTGTAGTCATCCCAAAAATCTTCGGATCATTGTCCTCCAATGTAATGGCTCTTGCAAAGTATTTCGATTTACTTGCCAAAGTATCAAAAGCAGCGATTTTTTTGCTGATGTTATCAATCTTAGAGATTTTTTGATCGATTTTGTAAAGTAAATTATTGGCTTCACTTTCCATATTTTCAATGGTTAATTCGGAAGGTTTGAAGGTTTTAACCACCGTTGCGAAAATCGGAAATTTATTCGGATCTCTTTCCAAGACTTCCATAATGTGGTAACCAAATTCCGTTTTTACGATGCTGATTTTTCCTATGGGTGCATTTGCACAATAAGAACCGAATTCCTTCACCATGTCGCCTTCTAAGAAATCCGCGTATTCTCCCCCTTTGTCTTTTGACCCTGGATCTTCGCTGTATTTAGCAACCATCATTGCAAAATTATCTTTGTTAATGATCTTCAGGATTGAATCGGCGGTAGCTTTCTTTTTGGCAAGTATTGCGGCATCCTTAGATCCATTGAATGAAATTAGCAAGTGTCTTGCTTTTAGTTTTGCAGGCGAAAAACCTAATAGTTTTGACAAATAGAATTTATCTCCCACGCGATACGGTCCAACCAATTGTCCAACCGGGGTTAATTTTATAATTGTATCATAGTCCATTGGGTAAGTCATGTACTGATTTGCCTTAGGGTGACCTTCTGGTACGGCAATTCCCCTCGCTCCGGGCTGGTACATTTTCATCTCACTTTCATTCATGATGATCAGCGAGTCGTTTTTAGACGCCATGAAATCTGTACGAAGCTTGGCAATCAATTTATTAAAAGCTAAGGTGTCTGTTTTCGAGGGTCTGATGGCTATGTCAAATACTTTTAATTCTCGGTTCGATGTACGATTCCAAAATTTCTTATCTCCTTTGTGCTCATCGTAATAAGCTTCAATCTCTTCGTCTGTTACCTTGATTTCTGCGTCGTTGATTTCGGAGTATTTCCTTTGAACAAAGGAAATGGTTTTGGTTTCCTTTTTTGCTCTGTATTCTTCTTTCGCTTCCAATTGTGTAACGTATATTCCTTGGCTTACCAATGCGAAGTATTTTTCATTTTTTCGTCGGTCCAAGAAATACTTTTTAGTCCCTTCCCATTGTGATTTACCTTTGGCATCTTTAGCAGATTTCAATTGGTTTAGCGTTTGCTGTAATTTTTGTCGACCCGTTTGCATGGATTGTTCGGAAATGGCTCCTGTCAGAGAATCCACAAAAAACTGATTGAGGTCTTGTAAAACGCTGAAACCATCCGTTGCCATTAAATAGGAATTGAATTCGTTGTCGCTTACTTCCAAATTTAAAGATTGGTGTTCACTGAAAAGCAAGGTGGAATCCACCATGAAATTCCAGGCTTTATCATTTGATGCATTGAGGTCCTCATCGGTAAACTCTTTTCCTTCCTTTGCTTTTTGGTCTTTGTCTTGAAGCTGTACACGCTCGCTGAGTTTGTTGTACACATCGATGTTTACTTTATCCCCATCTACCAATCCAATCCCATATTTCCCTCCTGAGGAGCCGAACATGCTTTTGTAATTTTCCAAGATAAATGCAATCATAGCAAGTCCTACGATTCCTACCAATAACCAAGATTTTTCTCTAATTTTTCCAATGATTGCCATACGACCTAAAAATTTAAGTTGCGAATTTACAAATTACTAGGAACTATAAAAAGCACATTCCGAAATAAGCCTGCTTTATTTCCCTCCGCCTTTTACTTTGTTGCTTTCTTTTGTTGGAGGTTCTTGTACAGGTTGTGGTACAACCGGGCTTGGAACGATCTCCGCCGGTTTTTTGGGATCAACCGTGGGTGCAGCCGCAGGCGTTGGTTTTGCTGGAGTAGGCGCTGGTTTTACTGGCGTTGAAGCAGGGGCCGGCGTTGGGGTAACAGGCGCGGGTTTGGTAGGCGCTGGTTTGGCAGGCGCAGGGGCCGGGGTTGGCGTTACAGGTGCAGGTTTGGCAGGTGTTGGGTTGTTTTTGCCATCCGTATTTGAAGGTGTTTTCCCCCCTGAATTATTGGGTTGCCCATCGCCTTGGTTTGCGTTGTTCCCAAAACCTTGTCCTTGGTTGTTCGGCGGTATTGAGCCTCCATTGTTGTTGGGGTTTTGGTTGTTTGCTACGTAATTGATTATAAAGGACTCTTGGTCGCGACCGCAGCCAGTATTAACATTCACTTGGAAGTTGTTCGGTCCGGCTTGCAGAATAACAGGTAAATTCATGCTGCTTCCCGCTAAGGTCATCCCCGTTAAAGACGTTCCGTTTTGAGAAAGCGAAATTTGATTGGTATTGTTTACGTTTTGTAAATCCAAGCTAAGGACAAAGGCAGCGGATGTTACATTAAGGCTCGCAACATTGGGATTCACAAGCACAATGGTTGGGGCTTTACATCGTGTAATGGTATACGTTTTCGAATCCGTACCACAGGTATTGGTTGCCGTTACGATAAGGGTGGTTAAGCCGTCGCTTAAGTTTACATTTTGGCTGATGAATCCATTGTTTGCATTGATTCCATTGACAACATTTCCGTTTTTCGTTACTTGTAATGTTGTGTTGGCATCAAAGCCACCGATGTTAACCGTTATCAATACGGAAGCGCTTTCGGTGGTACTTCCAGAGGGAATGCTTCCTGAAATTTGTACATCCGGTGCGTTACAATTGCTAAAGGAAACATTGGTGTTTTCGATGTCGGAGCCACAATTATTCATGACTGACAAGACAAAGGCATTCAATCCTGGTTGTAACGTTACATTGGCAGTAAGTATCCCGTTGTTCAGTTCGTAATTCACATTGTTTCCGTTGAAAGAAAAAGAAATTCCTTCGGTATTGTCGAGGTGTGCAATGCTTGCAGAATACACATAGTTTCCGTCGCTGGCAGTGTTAGGCGAACTAACCGTAATTACCGGAACCTGGCAGTGGTCATATGTGATTTGCGCTGTTTTAGATTGGGTCCCACAAGGATTGGTAACGGTCACTTTAACCGAATTGCTACCATTGGCTAAGGATAGATTTGCAAACAAAACTCCGTTTGAATAACTAAAATTCTGAATCGGAAGGTCATTTAGCGTTAAGGAAATCCCTTGCATCGTTGGCATATTGGAAATTGTTGCAGTGAAAGGATAGATTCCTTGGCTTACGGTTTCATTAAGATTTTGAATGGCAACGGTTGGTGCAATGCAGTTTTGATACGTTACCCTCAGGTCCGTTTGATCCACACCACACGCATTTTGTCCTGCCAAAGCGATGTTGTTTGCGCCAGGTTGTAAACTTAAAACAGCAGTTAAAGTGGTACCAACCAAGGTGAAATTATTTACAGGAATTCCGTTAAGGGTAAGGTTTACTTGGGGCGCACTCAGGTTTTGCACGGTTGCATTTAAAATAAAGTTTGGAGTGATTTGAGTGGTATTGTTTGGATTGGTGATGGCAAGGTTTGGAACCGTACAATTTTGAAAGGTAACTTGAATAGATTTTGTATCAGTACCACAAGCGTTTGTGGCTGATAACATAAGGGTGTTCAATCCATTTTGAAGGTTGCAATTTGCACTGACGTTGTTGTTTGCAAAAGTTACCTGTGTTATTTGACCATTCACCAAAAGGGAAATTCCTTGGGCTGAATTTACGTTTTGAATGTTTGCATTGAATGAAAATCCAGCCGATGTAACGGTTTGACCATTTGCAGAAAGAATGGAAACCATCGGTGAATTACAAGTACTTAAGTTCAATGTAGTTGCTTTTTGATCCACCCCACAACCATTGTTTACATGGATTAAAAAAGTATTGGTTCCATTGGTTAAGGTTACGTTGGCACTGAGTAAACCATTCAAAAGTGAAAAGTTTGTTATTGGATTTCCATTCAGACTTAAACTCACTTCATTGGCATTGGTCACATTGGCGAGCATGGCTTTAAAATTGAAATCGGCAACGGCAACGGTCGAACCTGCAGTCGTTGGGTTTTGAATAACCACTGTTGGGGCTTTGCATGGAATGAAATTAACGACGGCAGATTTTACATCCAAACCACATGTGTTGGTTGCGGAAAGTGAAAGTGAATTCGATCCATTCTGTAAAGCAAGCGCCGCAGTAAGGGTTCCATTTACAAAAGTGAAAGGACTTCCAATGCCGTTAACCAATAAGGAGAGTTGATTGGATGAAGCGATGTTTTGAATGTTCGCTGTAAGGTTTAAAACACCTGATTGGACGTTGGTTGGAAATGGATTTGGACTTGTCAATGTTATGACCGGAGCGATGCATGCATCATAAAAAACCACGAGGTTAGACAAATCCCTACCACAGTCGTTGTTGGCGGAGATTTGTAAACGATTGTTACCAGCCACAAGCGTCACATTCGCTGTTAAGTTACCATTGTTAAAGGTAAATGGAATGGACACATCATTTTGAAACAATTTAATTTCCGATGCATTTTGACAATTTAAAACCTGGGCAGAAATCGTAAGCGCCGCTTGATTTGTAGACGAGTTTAATTGTACAGGATTGGTTGGAATGATCGAAGGAACCAAGCATTGTTTGAAGGTGATGTCAAAGTTCTCTACATCCTTTCCACAGTTGTTTGCTACCGAAATACTGAAATTATTCAATCCTGGAGTTAATGCTACGCTCGCAGTAAGCAATCCGTTGTTGAATTGAAAAGGTTTGACCACACCATTTATTTTAAGGGTGATTTCTGAAGGATTGTTGACATTGTTCAAATTACTTTGAATCACATAGGTGGATTGATTCACGGTAATTCCTGAAGCAACTGGCTGCATCAGGCTGATTTGAGGCGCAATGCAGTTGTTGTAGTTTACGTTTAATGTTTTTGTTTGTGTACCACAGGCATTGGTCACAATAATTTCAAAGGCATTGATGCCTGGATTCAGTGTGGTAATCGCTGTAATGCTTCCATTCACAAAGGTAAATGGAATGGTGTTTCCATTCTGTTTCAATTGGATGCCTTGAGCATTGCCTACCTGTGTGCAATTCGCTGAAAAGACATAAGAAGCATTGGTAACGGTTTCAGTAATGGAATTGATCGATACGGTAGGAGAAATACAATTGTCGTAAAATAAATTTACCGTTTCAATGTCTACACCACAATTATTGCTAGATGTCAATGTAATTATGTTTGCCCCCGGACTTAAATTAAAACCATAATCAACGATGCCTGTGGATGCGTTATAGGTGTAGCTTGTGATGATTTTGTTGTTTACACTCAAACTGAGGTTACTTTGGTATTGGGTTTTGAATTTCAGGCTGTAATATGCTTTGGTTACCGTAAGTGAGTTTACATTCGGGTTTTGCAAGGTAATCACGGGCGCTTGGCATTGTTGGTAGGTGATGGAAACAACCACAGACTCTGATCCACATCTGTTTGTCCCGTTCACGGTAAGTGTATTGTTTCCGTTTACTAAGGTCACTGGAATTTCAAGCACATCATTTACCCATAAGAATGAATTCAAGGTTTGGCCATTCAACAAAATGTTAAAATCATTTCGCGTAAAAAAACCAAGGGTATTTATTTTGATTTTTTGGGCAGCAACGCTAACCGTTGTTCCGCTGTTGGAAGGGTTTACCAGTTGCAGTTGAGGTGTGGTGCAATTGTCATAAATGATTTCAGCCGTAGTATAAACACTTCCACATGGGTTTGTCGCTTCGATTTTCAGTGTGTTTTTCCCAGGGATAAGGTTGAGAATGGCCTGAAGTACATGGTTGGTTGCGTTGTAGGAAAAATTTGAAATACGCGTGCCATTGAGCCAAACGGATATGTCGTTATTGCTGCTGTTTTCGATAAGGGCACTCAAATTAAAAATGGCTTGACGAGTGGTTTGCGTGGAATTGTTTGATGGGCTCGTAAGCTGAATGATTGGGGATTTACAATCGTTGAATGTGATTTCTATGGTTTCAGAAACTGAACCGCAATCATTTTGGCCGAAGAGTGTAAAGGTGTTTATCCCTGGCGTCAACGGTAAGGTCGCACTGATTTGATGATTTTTAGTGTTCAATTGGCATGGAATGACATTGCCTAAACGATCTTTTAGTTGAACTTGACTTTGTGAGCTCAGTTGAGTAGATCCAGCAATAAGCAGGTAAGTGGCTTGGTTTGTAACGATTGTTTTCTCCTTGATACCTAGGGTAGGAACGATGCAATTTGTTGTAAAGTTATTGATGTTATTGTTGCTGTTTACCGTCTCCTCCACAGGTCTTTTTTCGTGTTTGTTGAAACGGAATTGAAGAAATGCTGAAGTATAATGGTACCAATCATTTCGTTGGCGATTGGTTAAGGAAGAAAAACCATCAAATTGATCAGAACCAGTGAAAGTGGTTTTGTGCTCCAATCCAATTGCGAATTTTGAACCTACATTGTACGCAAGTCCAATCCCTAGGCTTGGCATCCACTTAGCTGTCCATGTGTTTTCTAATTTTGATTCATATACCCCGTCCAGTGTACTTGTGATCGCATTTGAAAGGTTTCCATTGGATAGGAGTGTTGGATAATCATAATAGGCAGAGTCGCTTCGTAAGTCACCATAGCTTTGTTTCCAAGTTACGCCGAAACCTCCAAAAATGTAAGGATCCCAACCCGTTCGCTCCGTAAAACGGTTGGCATGCAATACCAATTCAATCGCCAAACGATTTACTTCGGTATTGAAATTATTCACCACCATATTTCCGGAATCTTTGTAAAAATTTAAAACATCTCCTTGATAAGAGGACAAATCCGTGGTGTCAAAATCTTGACCGTACCAATTTCCATGTAAAAATCTCCCACGGATGTCAAAACTGATGCGGTTCCCATAATTCCAATTGTAGGATTTCCCTAAGGTTAATCCCCAACCCGCATTGGTTTGGTTTTTAACGTCTGTGCAGCTCCATGTTGCCCCAGCGTTTAATCCTAAAAACCATTTGGACGTATGGTCATAATCTAACCTTTGTGCTTTAGCCGATTCTAGAAATGAAAACAAGACAAGGGAAAGGAGTAGTATTTTTCGCATGGTGATGAGGTATTAATTTCTGTATCAAGGCCTATAATAGTGCCAAAATTCGCAAAAAATTCGGTAGTTTGCATTCGGTATGCGTTTAATTTACAGACAATTAATCAATAGCCCATTGAAAAACAGCAAGTTATGCGTATTGTGAGAACGGGTGTTATTGTTTTGTTAATGGTCATTAATGCGGCTTCATCTAAGGCTCAAGTAGGTGTTCAATGCTTGCCCGTGGACGATACGGTGTGTTTGGGCGCCAATTTTTCGTGCATGGCATTGGCAACCAATTGCAACGGAAACCTTAACTACGAGTGGTGGGTTGACGGCGACTCGATTGGGTTTGGTTCACTTTCAGTTTTGACCTTGACAGCGGTAGACAATCCGACAAACGTAATGGTTGTTGCGCACTGTGATGAAAATGGCACCCTCAGCTATGACACCGCCAACGTTATGGTTCACGTTATCATCCCGATTTTAGATGCAGGACCTGACCAAACCATCGATTCTGGGAATGTCGTTACCCTTCAAGCTACGGGAAACATGATGCAAGTACAATGGTTTCCAAGTTTTTTGATGGATCCATCTGACAATTTTACGGTGTATAGCATTCCTTCAACTACCACCACCTACATGGTACAAGGAAGTGTGGGTGGATGCTTGGCAACTGATTATGTAACTGTATTCCTGAAAAATGTACTGCGTGTACCTAATACCTTTTCTCCGAATGCGGACGGGACAAATGAGACCTGGATCATTCCCGGAATTGAAAATTACCCGAAAAATAAGATGACGGTCATGAATCGATTTGGATCCATTCTCTATGAAAGCAGTCCATACAACGACATCAATGCATGGTCGGGAATTTGGTCGGATAAACCATTGCCTGAAGGCGCCTATTATTACATTTTGGACTTAGGCACGGGCACCGTGAAAAAAGGGATAATTTGCATTGTAAGATGAGAAAATTGCGCCTACTTATTTTGGGTATTTGGTTCACCTTATCGGTAAACGCACAGCAAGCGCCAAATTGGGCATGGCATTCGATGAACTGGGCCGGTATCAATCCTTCTCACCATGGGTTAAATCAATATGTAGAAGCAAGTTTGGGTTTTCGCCGGCAATGGGTTGGTTTTTCGGGCGCTCCAACGGTACTTAACGCGACACTTTCCATTCCATTCAACGAACGTAAAAGTGATGCCGCAATGTTTGGCGTTGGGTTAAATACGAACATAGAAAAAAACGGTCCTTTTACCTTTTCAAGTGCATCTTTAGAAGGTGCGATAAATTTGAAAACGAATAAGGAAAATAGGCTAAGCGTGGGGATGGGCATGGGATTCACCCAGGTTGGGTACGATCCAAATTGGGTTGAGACCAATCAACCCGATGTAATCATTTCAAAATTTTCCACCAATGCATATCCGCTGCTAAAATTGGGAATGAGTTTTCGAACAAAAAAAGCACTTTACGGATTGTATGCAACCGATTTGACCCCCTCGAAATGGAAAGAAGTTGGGGTGAGTTCAGCCTTAAGAACCGAATGGGGAGCCTATTTTCGATACCTTGTCCAATTGCGAGAGGATTGGTTTTTACTCCCTACCATAAAGGTTTCCGAAGTATTTAAGACCCCGTTAAATTATGAGCTTATGTTGAGGTTAAATTACAATTACCGGTTTCAGGTTTGGATGGGTACACTTAATTTGAACGCAGTTCAGTTGGGAATTGGTTGTAGGGTAAAAGAGATTTTCTCGGTAAATTATATGTTTGAAAAAACGAGATCAGGTTCAAAAAGTGTGTTCTTAAATTCGCATTCTGTGGGCGTTAAATGCATCTTGAACAACCACGGAGCAATACTAAAAAAACAACAGTTGCTGTTGGACTGATTTGGAAAATGCTAAATTTTAGCTTAACTTTGCAGAAACATTGAAGAGTTTTATTTTGGTTGTAAGCGTTCAACCAACTTAAATTTTTAAAGAATCGCAAAAGTTTCTAACCTTAAGATACATTGCGGGGTGGAGCAGTTGGCAGCTCGTCGGGCTCATAACCCGAAGGTCATCGGTTCGAGTCCGGTCCCCGCTACAAGAGAAAAGCCAGTCAAAATTTGACTGGCTTTTTGCATTTCCAGAAGCGTTGATAGCATGTTTTCAAAAGCAAATGGAAATGCAAAAAGA